>JAWOCT010000026.1:0-40618 GCA_046483675.1 Cyclonatronaceae bacterium | reverse complement strand
GCAGTGAGAGCAGGGTGATGGGGATCATCACAAATCCGCCCTCAGCCAGCATTTGGAACCAGGATATCTGGTCAGGGGGAGCCATCATGGGCTGAAGTGTGTCTTCCGCCATTCCGTTCTGAAGCAGGATTGCGGACAAATACGCGAAAACCGGTGTCATGTAATGCCGTTGAGTTTAGGGTTTGTGCTTTAAGGTGCGATTATTGCCAGGCATATGTTGCCTGGAATTTGCTGCCTGGCGTTTGTTGTCTGGCGTTTGTTGTCAAAGGTGCATGCAATGCCAAACAGGTGTTAACGAATTCTGATAATAAAATTATTGCTTCGAAAGGGTTCCGGAAGCTCCTCCACCGCATCTTCTGCATCGGAAACCGATTTGAACTGGCCAACGCCAACACGCCAGGTGGTATTACCGCTTGGGAGTTCGGCAGACCATTGGGTTGCCTTGTAGCCCTGGTCTTCGAGGCGCTGTTTTTCGATCTCGGATTTTCTTTCGTTCCGCAGTGAGTGCAGGACAATGGTGTAGGCGCCTATGAGCACTTCGTCTTCCGGCCCCATGAGACCGTACGGGAAGATGTCGTCTTCAAGGGCAGCACCTGCAGGGTCGGCGGCTGCATCTTCCACGGGTTCCGTACTCAAGCGGGCGGAAGGATCGGGTGTTTCATCCGGTGTCACATCCTCTACGGGTTCGGGAGAAGGAACAAATTCATGGACTGCCTCTTCATCATCCGCTTCGTCTGGTGCTGGTACGGATGCCGGTGCCGGCATTTGCTCCTGAAAAGCTGATAGGTCATCGTCGTGCTCCCTGTCAAGCCGCTGGCCATCAAAATGGAAAAAAAGCAGAATCCCTGCAATGATCAGGGCTGCTATCGGCAACAGCCATATCATTTTATCCCTGCTCCAGTCCCGCTTCCTCCGTCCACCACCACCGGGTTTTATCCGCTGGGATACGGCCACACGGTAATCTTCAGTCGGCTTGTAACGCGCGTCCGGATCCGCCGCTGTTTCGGTTTCTGCCTCTTCTTCTGCTGCTTCTGCTGAATCTTCCATTGCTTCTTCAAATTCTGCAGCCTTATCTACCTGGTCCTCCTGCCTTTCTGACCCTGTTGCTGCAACCGGCTCTGGTTCTTCTTCCGGCTCCTCTTCGGGTTCCTCTACGGGTTCCTCTTCCGGTTTCGGTTCGGGTTCTTCCTCAGGTTCATATTCTAATTTTTGATCTTCCCCGGACCTGCGTTTCCGTTCATCGCTTTCATTCCCTGCATCTTCCAGGCCGAACGCATCCTCCTCTTGCGTGTCATCCGGTACAGCTGGTACTTCCCCGGATTCCTGTTTCCTCTCGGGGTCCACCTGCTCGTCCGTTTCCTCTTGCTCTTCAGGCTCGTCCGTTTCCTCTTGCTCATCCGGCATGCGGGTAGATGAAGATGGTGGCGAGACCTCGATCGCGCTCATACCGGCAAACTTGTGGTTAACTTCCAGAGCGAGTTTTGCATCGGGACGGAATGCAAGTTTTCCATCCTCCAGGTGGAATGTACCCAGGACGTTGACATGACAGGATCCCTTTTCTTCCGTTTCCCGAATCACATATTCAACCCATGCAGCAAGCGCCTGTGACGCTGCACCTTCATCGGTATCCAGCACCCGGGCAAGCATTCCTACCAGTTCTTCATGATTTAGTTTCATCCGTATCTCTCACAATTTATTTCCGTGATCCTTAGGGACATTTCTGCCCGCCAAACGTTCAGAGGCATGAAATGGGTGAACTATTGCTGAAGAAAGTTGCGCCATGCGTGTCAGGAGCATGTCTTGCAACCTCAATCTTCCGGTGTAAATTCAATGATGTCAGCCGGCGGCTTCATCACGATACGACCGTTTTTTTCCTGCTGCTGCTCCTGCTTTTTATGCCTTACCAAAAAAGTACCCAACCCGTCGATGTGGACCTGCCCGTGTATTTTCAGCTGTCCAGAGATGAGTGCAGCGATTTCCTGTTCTATCTGTTTGTCTGCCATAATCATCACCAATGCAAGGTTAATCCTCCAAATATCTGAAGGGGGCGTTCGCTGTAATCCTGCCAGACTTGATACTCCTGATCCAGGATGTTCAGTGCCTTGAAATAAATGCCGAAACGGGAATGAAGCCTGAGATCGACACGGCTCCCCATCTGCATGAAGCCGTCGATCGTTTGGCCCGCTGCCGTTTTCCGGTTTCCGGCGAAATCCATCCACCCGGCCAGTTCAAGTCTGGAAATCGGGCGGGTGGTCACCATCATGGATCCTTTCCATCCCGGAACATACGGAATTTCTCCCGATGGAATGACATCATTGTCGGCACCCGTATGATGCAAACCGACCCTGGCAGATACCGACGTTCGCCAGGAGCGGAAAACCCGTGAAATTCCTGCGTACCACTCCACATGGATGGCCTCATCGACGAAACGGTAATCGTAAAATGGCCTTGATGCATCCTCCCACGTGATAAAATAGCCCTTGTTGTAGTACTGCATGTAATCAAGTCCGGCGAACACTTCAACGCGGTTCCAGATGTCCATCCCGGTTTGCAGGTTGATATGCAAGCCGCGTTCGTGCTCAAGTTCCCCGCCGTCTTTGAGTGCAAACCGGTTCTGCCGGTGGATGTTTTCCAGCGAGGGGTCGTTGACAAACCCACGCAGGCGCAGCTGCACCGAAAAACGGCCTGTGCCGTTGAATCGGTAGAGCACGTCCGGATAAAGGTAGAGGTCGAAGTCGTTTTCGGGATCGTACAGCTGGTAGAACCGAAGCCAGGCCTCGACCTGATGGAAGTTGCTGAATGTATCCCGGTAACGTGCTCCCAGACTATTGTTCAACCAGTACTGCGTCCCATCCAAACCGGTATCGTAAAAGGCACCGGTGGATTCGAACTGAAGGCCAAATATCTGTTCCATCATGGTTCCTTCCCAAAACCGGTTGAGAAGGACCCTGTACCGTGTTTCGCCTGTCGCATCCTCCTGATCGGGATAGCTGCCGATACGGTCGGTGTAGCGGTCGACGGCCATTTCGGATTGCCATCCGCGGTAGGCATTCGTCAGCTGCTGCCAGCGCACTTTAACTCCAATACTGTTGAAAGATATCCGGTCGGGATCATCCACCCCGGTCAGGGCATCGGGAAACCTTGAGTAGTTGAACGAAGAAACCCCGCTAACCCCAACACCCAGACGGCTTCTGGCGAAGGAGCGGGTCCACTGGAGATTTCCGCTCATGTCGCGGATTGAGCTGAAGTCACGGTCACCAGCCGATGACTGATGGCCGAACTGAAAGGCAAGACTTTCCCTTTCCCGGAAAGGAGTCTCCGCAAAGACGCGCAGTTCCGGGCTTTGATAGGTCCCGTAGCCGCCGTAGGCATACAAGCGTCCCCTTTTAGCAAGACGGATGAAGTTTTTTTCGGGTCTCAAAGCCGGTTCCAGATCACTGATCGGAATGGCCGCCACAATCTCCTCATCGGTCTCCATGAAAGGCATCCGGTCGGGATCCACACGGAAAACAGCAGGACGCGGACTGAATCCCCGTACCGGCTGCCGGGCCAGACCGGCAAAACGCGGCTCAAAATCACCCCGGATTTCGATATCCTGCGGATCGATCTCCGGCAGCAGCGATGAGGCGGCCGCATCCTGCTGCTGCGCCCTTGCCGGATGAGCAGTCAGAAGCGGCAGGACAAACAGGATAATGAGGATCGGCAAAAAGGACCTGATGGAATTCATTCGTTTTATCAGCAATGGTTTCGGGGGTCAGGAGATAAACGTTTTCTTTTCGATAAGCGTCTGTAGTTTTGGGGCATTTCGCCATCTTTTCAGTGCAGCGGATGGGCTAATCCCATGTCCGGCCAGGATTCCACACGGTTTTGTTTATCAACAGGAGCAAGGGCGTTGCTACTAAAATAATAATCATCATTACCAAATGTGTAACAATTGCGTAGGCCACGCCCACGGTTTCCGGCACAGCAAACAGCAACAGCAGGGATCGGCTTACAAACCAGTGGTAGGTACCTATACCACCCGGTGAGGGCAAAGAGACTCCAAGCGCAGAAACCACGGTGATGACCAGGGCTTCTCGCATGCCAAGGCCGTACGCGGTGTGCATGTCAAATGCCGTGAAGGGGATATAGGTCATCAGGACATAGCAGGACCATATGGCGGCTGTGAGAAGGATGAACAGGGGCCAATTCTTGACGTGCCTGATGCTCAGGATGCCCTGCAGGAATTTTTTGGATGAATCGGCCACCAGACTTCGCATCTTGTCAAGGACGGGCAAGTGCTGGCTGAAAAAGACCAGAAGGCGGTAGGACAGGTATAGTATGGCGAGCGCTGCGAGACCCAACAGGGCCAGGGTCAGTGCGCCGTCCAGGGTAAGCATGGACTGCAGCCCCTGTACCGTTCTGGATCCCAGCAGGGATACGATCACACGAAAATCGGCCAGCAGATAAACTAGCACAATTATCGCCAGGACCAGCATTACCAGTAGATCCAGCGCCCTTTCGAGCACAACGGTGCCCACAAGCCGGCTACGACTGATATGTTCCTTGTTGCCCACAAAAATGGAGCGTGATACCTCGCCGAGCCTGGGCACCGCATAGTTTACCATGTAGCCGATCATCACACCGCTGAACAAGGTCATGCGGCGGGTCCTGACCCCTTCCTGTTCAATGAGCTGCCTCCAGCGCTCCGCCCTCAGGTAATGGCTGAAGAGCGAAACCAGCAGGTAGGGCAGCAGCCAGTAATAGGTGAGATTGTTCATCGTCAGCCGCAGATCCTGAAAGGAGATATCCTTCAGCGCCAACCACAGGAAAACGGCCGCGATGAGCACACTTGCAATAAATCGTAAATAGTTACTGTGCATGCCCGTTCATTTACGAAGATCAATGATCTCGGCATCATCCGGGTAGTCCAGGACGAAGACCGATTCTGCATCCTCCATATACCATGCGTCGGTAAAGCGTGTGCTCAGGGTATTATCCATCTGATCCGTTGCATCGATCCTGATCGGTGTCAGATCGTCTTTCAGATAGATGGAAACTTCTGTGAACAGTTCGAACGGATCGTCGGGGCGCAGGAGGAAGCAGGTGGCTTCTCCCTCATCGGTAATATCCACGACCTGAAACAGGTCATCACCTTCCGAAAAAAAACGGGATGGGGCGAAGTCATCCTCCTCCGGTTCGTATTCGCTGATGATCAGCTTGTTCTGCAGCTGGTTATAGACCATGGATGTCTCACCGTCCACCAGAATAGATTGATGGTCGGCAATTATCTTGTACTTCTCCCGGGATATCCAGAGCCGTCCCTCGACCACCTGGGTCTCGCCCGTATAGGCATCGGTCAGCTCATGGGTTATCTGCGCATGAAGTACTTTTCCCTCTTCAAATTGGGTACGGACGCGATCGAGGCCGGTCTCTATTTCCGTTTCATTTAGGGTCCCGCCCGCATGCGCGGCCGTTGGCATTGCTCCGGCTTTTGCCGCTGCCGTCGGACACGCGAAAGCGGATGGCATCGCAATGAAAGCAAACACAGCCCACACAAGTAGGCCGGTCATGGTCCAGACGGATCGGCACCATCCTGGTCGGCACCATCCGGAAAAGGGTTCATTCATCCAGTTCACGCAACATTTCCTCCAATTCTTCTTCTGTTTCCACCAACACTTCACGCGCGGTGCTGCCCTGGTAGGGACCCACAATGCCTGCGGCGTAGAGCTGGTCGATAAGGCGACCGGCACGGTTGTATCCGAGTTTGAGCCTGCGTTGAAGCAACGAGACCGATCCCTGCTTGTGCAGGACCATAAGCCGGGCCGCTTCTTCGAATTTCTCGTCCCGCTCGCTCTTGTCGTATACCCCGCCCTCGCCGCTCTGGTCTTCGATTTCAGGCAGATAGTAAGGGTGGGCGTAACCGGTCTGTTTTCCGATGAAGGCATTGATCCGTTCGACTTCTTCCGCTGAGACAAAGGCATTCTGGAGGCGGATCATGCTCACACCGCCGCCATTGTACAGCATGTCTCCCCTGCCAACGAGCTGGTCGGCGCCCATGGTATCCAGAATGGTCCGGGAATCGATTTTTGAGGCTACCTGGTAGGCGATCCGGGCAGGGAAGTTGGCCTTGATCGTACCGGTGATCACATTGACCGATGGCCGCTGGGTTGCCACGACCAGGTGGATGCCGACGGCGCGCGCAAGTTGCGCCAGCCTGGCAATAGGCTCTTCTATCTGCTTGCCTGCCGTCATCATCAGGTCCGCCAGTTCATCAATAACAACCACGATATACGGCATGTAACGGTGTCCCAGTTCTTCCTCCAGCACACCCTGCTTGAACTTGACATTATAGGAACGGATATCCCTCACCTGGGCCATTTTAAGCTGTTCGTACCGCTGATCCATCTCCTTGCACACGCTGTTCAGTGTCTGAAGCACCTCGGAGGTATCCGTAATGATGGGCTCCGAGGCATTGGGAATTGTGGCCAGATAGTGGTTCTGGATATTGCGGAACAACGAAAGCTCGATTTTTTTGGGATCCACCATCACAAACTTGAGATCGTCCGGATGACACTTGTATAGCAGACAGGTTATGATGGTGTTGATGCCCACGGTCTTGCCCGATCCGGTCGCCCCGGCCATCAACAGGTGGGGCAGCTTGGCCAGATCCACCATGAATACTTCATTCTCGATGGTGCGGCCAAATGCCACCGGCAAGGACATCTTGGTCTCCGCAAATTTCCGGGTGTTGATCAGCGACCGGATATAGACGATTTCAGGATTTTTGTTCGGCACTTCAATGCCCACAGCCGATTTTCCGGGAATTGGTGCGATAATCCGCAATCCTTTGGTGGCCATTGCCATTTTCAGGTCATTGGCATAGCTTTCGATCCGGCTGATCTTGACTTCCGGCGCCGGCTGAAGCTCATACAGGGTTACGGTAGGCCCTACGATCGCCTCGATGCCCGTAATCTCGATCCCGTGACGGTTCAGTTTGTCGAGGATGATCATCTTGTTGCGGTTGATCTCCTCGTAATTAACCTCACTGCCTGCATCAGGGGCTTTGTCCAGCAGGTCCAGTGTCGGGAACTTGTACTTGATGAGCGGCTTTTCCATCTGTTTCTTGCGCTCATCTTCCAGTTTCCGCTTGCCCGCTTCCTCTTCCGGGGTGCCCCTGTAAACGGTGATATCCAGATCCTTGTCGCCGACGGGAATGGTGTCCGCCCCACTGGTTGCATCCTGGTTCTGTTCGGCCGTTCCGGAAAAGTCCCGGTCACCGTTCCTGTCCTTTTCTTCCATCCCTTTCTTGTCCAGAACAGCCCTGTCTTTCTGCCCTTCTACGGTCTCGTGACGTTCTCCCTTCCTGCGTTCTTCCTCTCTCTGGTTGGAATAGAGGACCATTTGCTCCCAGCGCTTTTTCTTCTCTTCATCACTAATCCTCTTCGGCCCAGTGTCTTCTCCCTCAACCTGCCGGCCTCCGTCCCGGGTGCCGGGTCTGCCCGAAGCGTCTTCGCCGGTGGCAAAGTCAGATTCTTCCGGTTCTGCTTTGCCCCTCTCCGGTTTTTTCATCCTGCGTTTAAAAAGGCTGGCAAATCCGGTTCGGGCTGCTTTCACGTTGTCGATGGCGGACTGTATATCCCTGTTGGTAAGCAGGATCAGGGCTATGAGGCTGAGACTGCCCAGAATGATCACGGGACCGTACTGACCGGTCAGCGCCCGAAGTATATGGGCCACGGCCATGCCTGTGGAACCGGCCCACGCCGCCGAAACCAGCTCGAATTCGTTGTGCAGCCAGCCCATGATAGAGGCGGCCAGGATCATGACAAAGGCCGCATAGAACGACTTCAGGTGGATGCGCCTGAGATCGTGGTGCCGGAATATGTTCCATCCATAAAGCAGGGTTACCAGCACCAGGATCAGTGAAAAATATCCGAACAGCACCTGCACAAAAAAATGCGACAGATAGGCGCCCAGCGGACCCAGCCCGTTTTGTATGCGCAGTGCAGGACCCTGTCCGAAATCCATCAGCGTGCGGAAATCGACGCTTTGGATAATGGCGTAATCCTCGCTGCGGTACGTTATGATACTCACGGCCAGCGTGGCTGCTATGGCCATGATGACAATGCCGAGCATCTCCATTTTACGTTCAAAGGAGAACAGGGGCTCGGCGTCGGTTTTTTTAGCTTTTTTTTTCATTTATCTGATCGATATCAGCCCGTCTTTTATGCCGGGTACGGAATCGTACAGATCGACCTGTCCGCAGTAGGCAACATCCTCCTCAAAACCCATATCCCGCAGACGCTTGGCATGGTTGGACAAATGGACCAGGCCGGGAATGTCGTTACCATACATCTCGTACAGGCCGAAGGCCATTTTGACACCGTCATAGGCATCCGCCGGCAACGTGCCGCCAAAAAGCCGGTGCGTGATGGCACCAGCGCACAGCATATCCTCAATGGACAAACGGCTGTTCCAGCCCGAGCAGACAAGGAGTACCTCAGCGGGATCCTTTGCTGCCAGGGTCTCCACGACCGCCGACAGATTCAGAAAGCTGGCAATAAAAAGGTTTCCCGCGCTTAGGCTTCGCGTGATGGCACGGGTGCCGTTAGATGTCTTGAATATGATTGTTTTGTTTTTGACCGTCTCCCTGGTGAATTCCAGCGGCGAGTTGCCCAGTCTGTAACCCTGGATCTTCTGCCCGCCTTTTTCGCCGCAAAGCAGCACGGCGGTGGTGTCGAGCACTCTCATGTACCGCGACGCGTCATCGTTTTCAGCTACCGGTATGATCCCGTTTGCCCCGTTTTCCAGAGCGGTCTGGATGGTGGAACAGGCCCGGAGCACATCAATGACCACAACGGTCTTGTCCCGCACGTCCTGCTCCGTAAACGAAATGGATGATGCAAATACGTCGATCTCTTTCTTCATGTATTTCTCTTATAAAATGGCAGCCGGATTGTTTCTGCCGGATGCAGTTTTTCCCTTATACGGATCATTACCGTGTTTCCGGGGCGGGCCTGTTCAGGGGGAACGTAGCCCATCGCGATCCCTTTTTCCATCATGAACGAATGACCGCCGCTGGTGACGTATCCCAGCGGCTCCTCGTTGCTGTCGGTCACCTCTTGACCATTCCTGGGAATGCGCTTCTTCTCCTGCATTACCATTCCGCACAGTTTCCGGGCAAGTCCTTTTTTCTTCTGTTCAAGCAGGGCATCCTTGCCGATGAAATTACCCTTGTCCCATTTCACCAGCCAACCCAGACCGGCTTCCAGGGGCGTATGGTCCTCGGTGAGGTCATTGCCGTATAGTGCCAGCCCCGCTTCAAGTCGCAGTGTGTCACGGGCCCCGAGTCCGCTTGGAGCGATGCCATGTTCATCTCCTGCGACCATGATGGTTTCCCACAGATCGCAGACATTCACATGCCGGATATTGCAATAGAGTTCAAACCCCTGTTCCCCCGTGTATCCGGTGGCCGATACCAGGATGTTATCATATTCTGAAACCTGCATGGAGCGGAACTCGAACATGGGAATATCGCTCGGCTTGTTCCGTGTCAGTTTTTCCATGATCCTGGGCGATTCCGGCCCCTGAACAGCAATAAGAGCAATTTCCTCCGAAATATCACTCACTTCGGCACGACCGTCGTTCACTTCCCGGATCCAGTTGACATCCTTTTCGATATTGGATGCATTGATGACCAGCATGTATTCTTCTTCCGAGAGGCAGTAGACCAGCAGGTCGTCGACGATCCCGCCGCTTTCCCGGCACATGACACTGTATTGGGATTTTCCAGCCTTCAACCTGGAAACATCGTTCACCGTGAGTTCCTGCACCACCTCCTGCGCGCGCGCGCCCCGTATGAGCACTTCCCCCATGTGGGAGACATCGAAGATACCGGCGCGGTTGCGAACGGCAAGATGCTCTTCGCGTATTCCCTTGTATTGAATGGGCATTTCATAGCCGGAAAAATCGACCAGTTTCGCCCGAAAAGATCTGTGAACTTCAAAAAGTGGTGTTCTTTTCAGCATAGTCATTGAATTTGGTTGAATCCTAAAGATACAAATATCGCAGCGTATTTGGGGTATTTGATTTCAGACAACAACCGGAGATATTTTTGTTCTTTCGGGAATATTTCACGATTCTTTCTTGTTCACAGCAAGACAGGGAACATTTCTGCGTTGCACGTTATATTTATTACATTTAAAAAAACGAGCTGACCTATGGCCATTACCAAAGAAGATGTCCTTGATGCCCTGAGAAATGTCATCGATCCTGACCTGGGCCGGGACCTGGTTTCCCTCAATATGATCGAGGATATCCAAATCGACGGGAAAAAAATATCCTTTACGGTCAATCTGACCACTCCTGCCTGTCCCATGAAAGCCGAGATCGAGCGGGCCTGCATCAATGCCATTACCCATCTGGTGGATGAAGAAGCGGAAGTGACTCCGAATATGAGTTCAAAGGTGACTGGAAGCCGCACGGAGGGCCAGGGTGATCAGAACCTGCTGAAAGGCGTTAAAAATATCATTGCTGTCGCATCCGGCAAAGGCGGCGTTGGCAAATCGACGGTTTCGGTTAATCTGGCCGTTGCACTGGCCAAAACGGGAGCCAACGTAGGGTTGGTGGACACCGATATATACGGGCCCAGCATTCCCACCATGTTTGATATCCATGAGCGGCCGAACATCAGCACCCAGCGCAAGCTTATCCCGCTGGAAAAGTACGGGGTGAAACTGCTCTCGATGGGTTTCCTGGTTAAACCTGATGAAGCCGTGGTCTGGCGAGGACCCATGGTTTCAAGTGCCGTAAAGCAGTTTTTGAGCGAAACGGATTGGGGCGAACTGGATTATCTGATCCTTGACCTTCCTCCGGGTACCGGGGATATCCAGCTGACCATCGTCCAGTCGGTACCCCTGACGGCATCGGTGATCGTATCTACTCCCCAGGACGTAGCTCTTGATGACGCACGGAAAGGGGTGGCCATGTTTGGCAAGGTCAAAGTCCCCGTACTGGGTATTGTCGAAAATATGGCTTATTTCACTCCTCCCGATCTGCCGGACCGTAAATACCACATATTCGGAAAGGATGGTGCAAAAAACCTGGCTGAAAAACTGGGCGTTCCTTTTCTTGGTGAAATCCCCATAGAACAGCTATTGCGTGAAGGGGGCGATTCAGGCAAACCAATAGTCGTTGGAGATGCCACCTCACCATCGGCAAAAGCATTCACCGAATTGTCGAAACGCGTCGCCCAGCAGATCGCCATCCGCAATTCAACCCAGGAACCCACGGAAAAAGTGGAAATTCTCTATCGGTAACCACTGCCGGTGGCCAAAAGGCTTGCAGGCGGTAGCAAATAAGCCGACAAACCGATCCACGGGATCCGTCGGATTCCCGGAGTCAATCGGATCCCCGGGTGAAACGCTGTGCCTTATCCATACCGGTTCCGGCCGGTTCACATGGCGGTTTACTTCTCCCTGAGGCGAGCTGCTTTACCGCGAAGGGCACGCAGATAGAACAGCTTGGCACGGCGTACTTTACCACGCTTTTTGACCGCTATCTTCGCGATAAACGGGGAATAAAGCGGAAAAATACGCTCTACACCGACATTATTGGAAATTTTCCGAACGGTAAAGGTCTGGTTGGCACCACGGCCTTTTCTGCCGATCACGACACCTTCGTACTGCTGAATGCGCTCTTTGTCACCTTCCCGTACGCGGTAGTGAACGTTGACCGTATCTCCTGATTGAAATTCAGGAAGGTCGTCCCTGGTCTGGGTCTGTTCGATAAGAGTAAGCTTTTCCATTTTGTGATACCCGATTTGTTACTTTTTATTGATAAAAAAACGATAGAGATCCGGTCGCATTTCCCTGGTTTGTTCCAGGGATTTTTTCTCCTTCCATGAACGGATGCGCTCATGATTTCCGGAGACCAGGACATCCGGGACTTTAAGCCCCCTGAAACTGGCCGGGCGCGTATATACCGGAGCCGACAACAAACCATCCTGAAATGAATCATCCAGCGCACTTTCCGCATCGCCGATTACACCGGGAAGCAGTCGCACCATGCTGTCCGTAAGCACCATGGCGGGCAGCTCGCCGCCCGAAAGCACATAGTCGCCAATGCTTATTTCGCACGTCACGAGTTCATCCCGGATACGCTGATCTATACCTTTGTAGTGACCGCAGAGTATGATGATATTTTCTTTCATCGACATCTTGTTGACCATCGGCTGATCCAGCACCGGCGCGTCCGGCGTCGGGAAAATGACCTCATCATACGTCCGGTCCTTTTTGAGGCTTTCGATGCAGTCGAATATCGGCTGTGGCGTGAGCACGAGTCCGGCCCCTCCGCCGAAGGGATAGTCATCGACCTTTCCATGCTTGTCGGTCGTATAGCTGCGCAGGTCATGAACCTCAATGTGCACCTTGTTCGCCTTGCGCGCCCGGCCCACTATACTGTGGTCAAGGGGTCCTGAAAGCAGTTCCGGCACAGCGGATATGATGTCGATTCTCATGGTTTAATCCAGTGATTCCAGGTCTTCCGTGTTGCGCGTCCTGACTTCGCCGTCCTCAACGTTGACCCCTGTTACGAATTGATCGATCCATGGGATCAGGACGATGTTTTTTTCGGCCTGCACGACCAGGATGGAGTATGCCGGTGTTTCCATGAGATCGGCAACCTGCCCCATGAGCGAACCATCTTTCCGGATTACCCTGCATCCTATTACATCATCGGGTGCGGACTGCGTGCCGGGTTGCGTTTTGTCGGTCATGACATCATGGTTCCGAAGCTGCTCGGCTTCCGTGCGGGTGGTGATTCCTTCCAGTCTGACAAAGAACACATTTCCTCTCCGGGTCTGATGGGGCCGCATTTCCTCAATACGGTACGGCACCCATTGCGTTTCCGGATAACGGATGTACAGCAGATCCGGCGGATCTTTTGCTGCAGCCGGATCATTGATTTCCATTAAAAATCCACCGCGGGTTCCCTGGGCTTTGGCAATAACCCCAAGCGGATACAGCCCCGGGTCTGTTTCATCTGCCATGGCAAAACCTCAGAAAATCCCCGTCAGGGTCCTACTTCTTTTCTTCTTTTGAGGCCTCTTTACCGGCATCCTTCTTCTTATCTTCACCGGTTTTTTCTTCTGCTTCGGCCTTTTCTGCCTGGGCGGACTTTTCCTCTTCTACTTTGGCTTTTTCATCCTTTTCCTTCTTCGCGGCTTTCCCTGCTTCCTGATCTTTCCCGGCTTTCTGATCCTTGTCCGCTTTCTTTTCTTTCGCCGCTACTTCCTTTTCCGGGGTGGTTGCCTCTTTGGTTACTTCCTTTTCCGTGGCGGATTCGGCCTTTTCTCCGGATTCTTTCTTTTCGGGGGCAGGCTCGGCCTTTTTCGCCGCTTCCGTTGTCTCTTCAGCCGGTTTTTCACCGGTATCGGCCTCCTTGGCCCCTTCAGCTTCAGCCGCCTTTTCTTCCTCCTTGCGGGCTTCCTCCGCCTTGGTCTCTTCGGCTTCGACCAGGGCCTTTTCCGCTTCAGCTTTTGCTTTGGCCTCCTGATCTTTCTTGTACTGCTCCTCTTCGGCCTTGAGTTGCACTTTCATCTTTTCAGCCTTTGTGGAAGGGGCTTTTTTCTTCTTGCCGCGTTCTTCTTTCCAGGCCGAAATGGTCGAATCGATCTCATCCTCGGATTTGCCCCATCGCTCAAGATGGAGGCGATAGAAAATCCCTTCTCTTTTAAGGATGGAACGGACCGTATCGGTTGGTTGGGCCCCGTTCTTCAGCCAGTAGACCACCCGTTCCGTCTCGAGATGCCGCAGGGACGGCTCCTGGGTGGGGTTGAATCTTCCCAAGTCTTCGATGATGCGTCCATCACGCTTGGTGCGGATATCGGCAGCGACGATATGGTAATAGGGAAGTTTTTTTCTTCCGTGTCGTTGTAATCTTAGTCTAACCAATGTTCTCTGCTCCTAAACAGGTTTGTCGTTTGTTCCTAATGAAATTTTTGTTGTCCGGTCAGGTTTTTCAACCCCTCCATGGCCCTTCCCATGCGGTTCATCTTGGTCATGGTCTTCATCATTTTCTTCATCTGGGTAAACTGCTTCAGAAGATCGTTGACCTCGCGAACCGATGTTCCTGAACCTTTTGCGATGCGTTTGCGGCGGCT
Source organism: Cyclonatronaceae bacterium (assembly GCA_046483675.1). Lineage (GTDB taxonomy): Bacteria > Bacteroidota > Rhodothermia > Balneolales > Natronogracilivirgulaceae > SKNL01. The sequence continues at coordinate 26,478 of JAWOCT010000026.1, read as the reverse complement.
TCCGTTGATCAGTTCCGGTTTGCGCCGTTCTTCGATGGTCATGGAATTGATGATGGCCTCCACGGGCTTCATGGTGTCATCATCTATCTCGGCATCACCCAGCTGCTTGCTCATGCCGGGGATCATGCCTACGAGATCACGCATGGATCCCATTTTCTTTATCTGCTGCAACTGTCCGTAGAAATCTTCCAGATTGAACGTATTGGAAGATATTTTGGACTGAAGCTTTCTTGCCTGCACTTCGTCATACTGCTGCTGGGCCTTTTCGACCAGCGACACCACGTCACCCATGCCCAAAATACGCTGGGCCATCCGGTCGGGGTAAAACGGGGAGATGGTATCCATGCCCTCGCCGGTGCTTATAAACTTGATCGGCTTGTCCACCACGGTACGGATCGATATGGCTGCTCCGCCCCGGGTATCGCCATCCAGCTTGGTCAGCACCACACCGTCGAAATCGATCTGGTCATTGAACTGCCTGGCCGTGTTAACGGCATCCTGACCCGTCATGGCGTCCACAACAAACAGGGTTTCCGACGGTTTGACCGTCTGGCGGATCTGTGAAACTTCGTCCATCATCCGGCTATCCACATGCATCCGTCCGGCCGTATCGATGATGAGCACGTCCCTCGCCTGTTTTTTGGCTTCCGCGACCGCCTCCCTGGCAACACGGACGGCATCCTGTTCCTCGATGGAGTAGACCGGGATCTCTATCTGTCCGGCCAGCGTTTTCAGCTGATCCACTGCTGCCGGACGATAAACGTCTGCTGCGGCAAGCATCGGCGACTTACCCTGCTCCTTGAGCATTTTGGCCAGCTTGGCCGTGAAGGTGGTCTTACCCGAGCCCTGAAGCCCGGCAATAAGGATCACAGTTGGCGGGACCTGGCTATATGTAATTTCTTCTTTCTGTTCCCCCAGGGCCCGTACAAGCTCATCATAGACTATCTTGGTGAACTGTTGGCCCGGCGTAACACTGGCAATCACTCCCTGTCCCAGCGCCCGTTCCTTGACCGCTGCGGTTATGGAGCGGGCCACTTCGTAGTTGACATCCGCATCCAGGAGTGCACGACGTATCTCTCTCACCGTTTCAGCGACATTGATGTCACTTAAACGCGCCTGACCCTTAACCGACTTGAATGCCGATTCCAGCTTGGTGGAAAGATTTTCAAACATGATAGAAGGAATGGATCTGATCGGACCGGCACTATCCACCGATCCTGTCAATTGATTTGCAAAGTCAGGAAAAATAGGCAAAACAGATACCAGAATCAATTGCATTTTGCATCTATCCATACGTCCGGGAACCTGACTGGAATCAAGAGTTTGTTACGGGTTGCCATTTTAGCTACTTTAGGACCACTAAAACCTGTATCGACCGTAAACATGAGCAACGTATGACCCAGAAACACAGTTACAATCTCCTGAAAGGTAAAAAAGGGTTGATTTTTGGTGCCCTGGACGAGCGCAGCATTGCCTGGCATGTGGCACTGGCCTGCCAGAGGGAAGGGGCCTCCTTTACGCTGACCAATGCCCCCATCGCACTGCGGTTCGGCGCGCTGGACAAGCTGGCGGAGGAAACCGGCGCCGCTGCCGTCATCCCCTGTGATGTATCCGATTACAAACAGGTACAGGACCTGATCGATGCCTCCCTGGAAAAGAATGGCAAACTCGACTTTATCCTGCATGCCGTCGGCATGTCACCCAACATCCGGAAAGGCAACGATTACACCAAACTCAATTACAAACTCCTGCAGCAGACCCTTGAGATATCCGCCATTTCCCTGCACAAGGTGCTTCAGACCTGTGTGGAGAAGGAAGCACTCAACGACGGTGCCAGCATTGTTGCACTATCCTATATCGGAGCTCAGCGCATATTCTCGAAATACTCTGATATGAACGATGCCAAAGCATTGCTGGAGAGCATTTCCCGTAACTTTGGAAGTCGGTTAGGAAGCAGGGGTATACGGGTCAACACCGTCTCGCAGGGCCCGACTAAAACCTCGGCCGGATCGGGCATCGGCGGATTTGATGCCATGTACGAGTTCGCGGACAAACTGTCGCCGCTCGGCAATCCCAGTGCGGACGACTGCGCGGACTACTGTGTATCGCTTTTTTCGGATCTGACCCGCAAGGTCACCATGCAAAACCTCTATCACGACGGGGGGTTTTCCACTAACGGCATCAGCGAGGAATTGATCCTTGACCTGGCCGAATTGCATTCGACCGGAAAATAGCAACGGTGGGGGTAGTCCCGGGCAGCGGTCAACCCGTCCGATACTCCGGCCCCGACCCGTTTTCAGCACGTATCCGAGCAACCCCGAGCAGCCCTATGATAACACGGATCCTTGGCATTGACCCCGGTTCCAGGGTCACCGGTTTTGCGGTGCTGGAGCACCGCGACCGGCAATTCGAAGCCCTGTTCTGCGATGTGATTCGTCTCACCGACACCAGTGATCCCTTTGACAGGCTGCGCATCCTGTACGTAGAAACGGGCTCGCTGATTGAAACATACCATCCCGATAGCTGTGCCATTGAAACCCCGGTCTATGGAAAGGATCCTTCCGCGATGCTCAAACTGGGAAGGGCGCAGGCGGCCCTTATGATGGCCGTACTGCACAGCGAAATCCCTCTTTTTGAATACTATCCCAAGGCGGTAAAAAAAGCTATTTCCGGATCAGGCAACGCGCGCAAGGACCAGGTCGCCTTCATGCTGCGAAAGCTGGTACAGTTACCGGAGGCGGCCCTGCCCGATGATGCTACCGATGCACTGGCTGTGGCATGGTGTCATTTCCAGAAGCTGGCCGACCCGGTATCCACCCCTGAAACGGACAAGCCCTCCCGTCAGCGGAAAAACACGTGGAGTTCTTTTGTCAAAAACAATCCCGGACGCGTGCGCCGGTAACATCAAATTCACTTTGCCAAATTCACTTTGCCATGATCGCTTATCTCCGGGGCCATATCCACAGCAAGCAACAGGGTTCGGTGGTACTGGATGTGGGAGGCGTCGGCTACCTGGTCCGTATCTCCAACCACACGCTGGATCGCATTCCCGCCGCCGGGGAGTCCTGTACCCTCCACATCCACCATCACATATCGGACAGCGATCAGCAACTGTTCGGTTTTGCTTCCACCGGTGAACGCAATCTCTTCGAGATGCTGATCACCGTGAAAAGCATCGGTCCGCGCCTGGCCCTGGCCCTGCTTTCATCCATGCCGCCGCGCCACATTATAAGGGCCATTGTGGATCAGGACTCCGGCCTGCTGGCAAAGAGTCCGGGCATCGGGAAAAAGTCGGCCGAACGCATTGTCTTGGAGCTGCGGGACAAACTCGGGGATATTGCCGGACCGGATGAATCCCCGCCAGATGCCGGGTCCGTCCGCTCCGAGACCCTGTCCGCACTGGAGGCGCTTGGGTATCAAAGCGCCCAGGCCCGGAAAGCCGTACAGGCGGCAGTGGGAGACGGCGAAGGCCCGGAAAACGTTTCCGAACTGTTAAAAAAGGCGCTCAAGCATCTTTGATTGGTAACAATTTCTTAATGCCCGTCATTTTTATTCATTTGAACGTGTTTGTAACTTGTTCTTGACAACCCGTACCACTATTCCGACCCTAATTGTCCAATCCACTGATTCTTGTTGTTGATGACGAACATGACATCCTGGATCTGGTTGAATACAATCTGATCAAGCAGGGATACGACGTCGTCAAGACCGACAATGGTCACAATGGTATCCAGTTGGCAAAAAAACACCGGCCGGACCTCATCCTGCTGGATATCATGATGCCCAAAATGGACGGTCACCAGGTCTGTCTTGCCATCCGGCAGGATTCGACTCTCAAGGATATCCCGATCATTTTTCTCACCGCCCGAAGCGACGAAAAGACAGAAGTCCGGAGCCTCGATGAAGGCGCTGACGACTACCTGACCAAACCGATAAGTATCTCCAAGCTCATGTCGCGCATCAAGGCGGTACTTCGCCGCGTCAGGGAAAACACCACAAGCCTGCAGAAAAGCATTCACCTGGCAGATCTGGAAATCGACAGGGATCGATACGTGGTCCTCAAGAACGATCGCGAGATTCGATTGCCCCGCAAGGAGTTCGAGGTACTCTTCCTGCTTGCCAGTCATGTCGGCAAAGTCCTCAGCCGGCAGGTTTTGCTCAATGAGATCTGGGGTTCCAATGTCTATGTGATCGACCGTACTGTCGATGTGCACGTACGCAAGATCAGGGAAAAACTTGGGGACGACTACATCGAGACCGTAAAGGGAGTGGGATACCGATTCCGAAGAACATGAACGCCCCGGAGAAAAGCCCCTGGTTTTTTGTCGGAGTGCGACTGGCGCTGGCCCCGGCCGCTGTTGGTGCTGTGGTTGTCTCGATGCTATCACTCTGGCTGATCGGTCTTTCCTATTTGGTGTTTTTGTACGGTATCGCCGCCGGACTGGTCCTTTTCGGGCTTATCTATGTGCAGGCACTCGTCCTTCTGAAAAAACGAGTAGTGCATATCCGCCACCTTGTTGAGCGCACCCCCGTTCGAATAACCAGCGCTCCTCCATTTTCCGGCGGCGGAAAAGGTGATGAACTTGATGAATTGCGCATCAGGGCAGAATGGAGCAAACAGACCATTGCCCGGGAGTTCAAGAAGATGGATGAGACGGACAGCTACCGCAAGGAGTTCATCGGTGACATATCCCATGAGCTCAAAACGCCCATTTTTTCGGTTCAGGGGTATCTGGAAACGTTGCTGGACGGGGCCCTGGAGGATCCGGAAGTTAACCAGCTTTTCCTTGGAAAGGCGATGAAGAATGTCAACCGTCTGATTTTTCTCACAAAAGACCTGATGGAGATTTCCCGCCTGGAAACCGGCGAACTGAAACCCGAGTTTACGGTCATTCCCCTGAACAACATTATCCACGATGTTGTCGACTCCCTGCAGTACAAGGCCGAGCAGCGGCATGTCCGAATCATTTTCCAGGAAAAGGAAACCAATGCTTTTGCTTTGGCCGACCGCAACCAGATACGGCAGGTACTGGTAAACCTGATCGAAAACGCTATCAAATACAACAAACCTGAAGGCAAGGTGTACCTGAGCACCCGGTTTGATTCGGAGGCTCAGAAAAAGATAGTCGTTTCCGTCAGGGACACGGGCATCGGTATCGATCCGGATGACATGAAAAGGGTTACTGAGCGGTTTTTCCGTGTGGACAAGTCCCGGTCACGAGAACAGGGCGGTACCGGGCTCGGTCTGTCCATCGTCAAGCACATCCTGGAGTCACATAACGAACAACTGCAGATCGAAAGCACACCGGATCAGGGTTCCGTATTCCGTTTCACACTCAAAAGTGCCGATCACCATTCAGATCTGGTTTCAGCTTAGCTGCAGATTTTGGTAAATTGCCAGACTTTCACCAAAACCTGAACCAACCTGTCCGGATTTTACCATGGCGTATGCTCTGATCATGGCCGGTGGCATCGGATCCCGTTTCTGGCCCAAAAGCCGCGTGGCGCAACCCAAGCAATTTCTCAGTTTTTTTGAAGAGAAAACCCTTTTGCAATCGACCATCGATCGCATCCGACCCATGATACCGCCCGAGCGGATCCTCGTAAGCACCAATGCCGATTATGTCGATCTGGTCAGGCAACAGGTGCCGGACATTCCGGCAGAAAACATCATTGGCGAACCGGTGGCTAAGAACACCGCACCGTGCATTGCTTTTGCCTCGGCACTGTTGCATCATCGCGATCCGGGATCTACCATGGTGGTCCTTCCCTCCGACCACTACATCCGTAACGATGAAGCCTTTTTGAAAGACCTGGATACGTGCGTTCAACTGGTGGAAAAGGAAGGCCGGCTTGCCACCATCGGCATCACACCCACACGACCGGAAACCGGCTACGGCTACATTCAGTACAACGACGAAAAGCAGATCGGCCGAGATGATAAAGTAGCCTATCCGGTGAAAACCTTTGCCGAGAAACCCGACGTCCAGACCGCCCTCAAGTTCCTCCAATCGGGTGATTTTCTATGGAACAGCGGTATGTTCATCTGGAATACCGATGACATCCTGCAGGAAATCGAGGAGCACCTGCCCGTCCTTCATCACCAGGTCGGGCTGTTTGCAGATGACCTCAGGCAGCATAATGGAAAAGTCCGGCCCGAAATCCTCCGGGAAGTTTATACTGCCTGTTTCTCCGTATCCATCGATTATGGCATCATGGAAAAATCCGGCAAGGTCATCGTCATTCCCTCTCATTTTGCCTGGAGCGATCTGGGCAGCTGGATGGCCGTCTATGAACTGCAAAGCGAGGGGGCCGATGATGACGGCAACATCCTTCAAGCCGAACGGGCCATCACGGTGCGCTCACAGAATTGTTATGTGGAATCCGAAACCCGTAAGCTTGTTAGCCTGGTCGGACTGCAGGGAATCGGCGTGATCGAGACCGAGGACGCCCTGCTGATCTGTAAACTGGACAATTCCCAGCATGTCAAGGAGGTATACGAACATCTGGACACCGGTGACTTGCGGATATACCGATAGGACGAAATCAGCTCCGTTGCCGTATGCGCCTCCAGCTCCTGTTTCAGCTTTTGTTCCGTCTTACGGCGCAAACCCCGCTCCGGCCGGCGGTCTGGCTCCCTCTTTCTCTTACCGGACTGTAACCTCAAGTTGATCGAAGGCCAGCTTCACCCGATCGGGGAGCTTGCGGGAGACCTCTCCGTGATCGACATACGGCGACATGTGGATCAGATAGGTTTGCTGTACATCCAGTTTGTCCGATACCGCTATGGCTTCAGGTATGGTAAAGTGGGTAGGATGCGGTGGTGACCACCGGAGGCCGCTCATTACCAGCACCCTGGATCCCCGAATGGCCTCGGCCGTATCATCCGGGATGTGGTTTACATCCGTAATGTAGGAAATATCGTTGACCCGGAACCCCATTACTTCCATGCTTCCATGGCGGACCGGCAACGGAGTGATCCGGCAATCCCCTTCGATGACAGGTGCATCAAACGGTTTGAAATCCAGATCCACGGATCCCGGCGTCTTGTCAGGCAGAAACATGTAAGAGAACCGGCGGCGGATGGATTCCTCGGTCCTCTTGTTTGTATAAACGGGAATCGGTGCTTTCTGGGCGTAGTTGTAGGCCCTGAGGTCGTCCAGACCGGCGACATGGTCGGTATGCTCATGGGTCAACAGGAGCGCATCTATACGGGTGATCCCCGCACGCAATGTCTGCAAACGGAACTCGGGACCAGCGTCTATGACCAGCGAACGTTGAGGGGTACGGATCCATGCAGCGCAACGATAGCGGTTGTTCCTGGGATCGTTACTGGTATGCTTCGGACCAAATCCTCCCGCGACCGGCACTCCCATGGATGTCCCGGTACCTAAAAAAGTCAGTTTCATCGGGTAGTTTTATTCTCATTATTAATGCGTTCAAACCACATGTCCAGCTCTTTCCTGACTGCCGGTTTGATGTATCTGTCTTCCAGGTCCTGATCTCCCAGAAAGCGTACAATCTGGCCGACATGGAATTCGGCCGGGAACATCTTGTTTATCATTACGATCCGGTCACCTTCCAGCACACAGAAACCTCCGCGAAAGTTTCCTTTTTCTCGGCGCAGCGTGTAACCGAGATCCTCGACGATTTTTTCAAGTTCGGACAGGAATCGTTCTGTTTTCATCTGTTTAAAATTTTGGATTTCTAAGGTCACATAGAATGTCCATGACGTTTTTAATCATGCTCATGTGTGACCGGGCTACGGTCATGGCCATTTCATGACTTTGAAATTATGCCTTGCCAACGCTCAGAAAATAGCAGGATTTTCGGAAAGGGCCGTAAACGATCACGCGGTCCGATGAAATAAAGGATATAGGTGCTGGCCCAGGATATTCCATGTATACGGTTTCAGAAAGAAATCCCCAGACCCAGATGATGCCCTTCCATGTCGTAGTTAAACCGGTCATCGGACCCTGCATACCTTCTCCATCGGTAGTTGTAGGTCACGGAAATCCCGAACCGTTCGATCACATTGTCGACATGCAGCCGGATACGGCCATTGAGCGTGGACAGCTGGCCCGAGTCCCTGCCAAAGGAACTTACGGTGAAGCCTATCTGAGGTACGAATTCAGCGCGTATCCTCATATTATCCAATGGACGCAGGAAAGCTCCGGCTCCAAGGCCAATTGAGGCCGAACTCTCACGAAACTGATCGGATTCCGACTGCTGTCCGCCAGTTTCCCTGATGCGGGTGTAATCCGTGGACAGCCACAATGGCAGATTCAGGGCAGCCCGCTGATTACCCGCAAGGGGCAGCGCCCCGGCTATGTTGGCCCCAAGGTTAAGGTAGTTCAGCGAGTCGGCTTCGCCTGCTCCGTTGCGAAAGCCGCCATAGACCTCCACTCCCGGAAGCTGCAGGCGCATTTGATATACGATGTCCGAAAAATCATACAGACCTGCCCGGGAATCTTCTTCCTGACGAAAACGTATGGACAATAACGCCGGTCCGGCTGTTATCGAACGTGTGGCCGGGCGCAGGCTCCTCTCCGGTTTCTCCACAGAAAACATTTGAGCTTGTGCGACATTCGGCAGGATCAACATGATGCCCAACAGGCTGCACATGACAATCCAAAAAGAGAATAATCTGAAGGACTTTTTATCTTTTCGGGATACGGGGAACTTTTTCAATGGTTCACGGCTTTTAAATGAGTTGACTTTTAACAGTATAAAATAGCATATGATAACGATAATAGCGCTGCTGTTCGCCTCAATTTTGACTATGGAAACAAAGGATACACAAACTTCATTCTACGATCATACTGTAACGGACATAACGGGTGAGGAAGTCTCCCTGGATGCATACAAGGGCAAAGTGATCATGATCGTGAATACGGCTTCAAAGTGCGGCTTCACCAAACAGTACTCAGATCTTCAGCAGCTTTATGAGACATACAGGGAAAAAGAATTTGTGATACTGGGTTTTCCTGCCAACAATTTTGGCAACCAGGAACCGGGCAGTGACGAGGAAATACGCACATTCTGCGATATGAACTACAACATCTCCTTTCCGATGTTTTCCAAGGTGGAGGTTGCCGGATCCGATCAGCATCCACTGTTTTCCTATCTCACGCAACATGAAAACCGCGATTTTTCCGGTAGTATCAACTGGAATTTCGAAAAATTTCTTATTGACCGCGATGGTCAGCTGCTTCGCCGTTTCCGCACGCGTGTAAATCCGATGGACGATGTGATCAGGAATGCGGTCTCGGAGCTGCTCTGATCCCGAATTTCCGGAAACCGGATTTGATGAACGATTATCCTTGCGGTCCGGAGATACTGAATGTGCGTTTGATGCGTTTATTTATCCCGTCCGGCATTTGACATTTTTCCGATTGATTGTTGACTAATTAAGCAGAATCTGCTTATATTTGTAATCCTTGGTCCGGTAGTTCAGTTGGTTAGAACGCCTGCCTGTCACGCAGGAGGTCGTGGGTTCGAGTCCCATCCGGATCGCTAAAGCGTAGTCAATTGTATTTCAATTGGTTACGCTTTTTTTGTTTCCGGTCTCTTATCATTCCGGAATCCCTTGCAATGCTACAGATCAGCGTGCGGACCGGTTTGGCCTGCTTCGAAAAACACAGAGCAAACACATGTCCCGGCTTTTCTAATTATCCCAGCTACCATGAAGAATCTGCACCCTGAATACGATGTCATTGTTGTCGGCGGGGGACACGCCGGCAGTGAAGCAGCGGCGGCTTCGGCCCGGATGGGTTGCCGTACCTTGTTGATATCTATGAATTTAAATGCAATAGCCCAGATGTCGTGCAATCCGGCCATCGGTGGTGTGGCAAAGGGTCAGCTTGTACGCGAAATCGACGCTTTGGGCGGCATCATGGGCCAGGTGGCAGATTCTTCGGGTATTCAGTTCCGCATGCTCAATCTGAGCAAAGGGCCGGCGATGTGGAGTCCGCGGGCGCAAAGCGACCGGATGCTGTATGCCCAGCATGTACGCGAGGAGCTGGAGACTATTCCATTGTTGCATCTGCGACAGGACAGTGTGGTCGATCTGGTGATGAAAAGCAACCGCATTGCCGGCATTAGAACACAAAGCGGCCAGATTATCCATGCACGCGCCGTTATCCTTACCAACGGCACCTTTCTCAACGGTCTGATCCATATCGGTGAAAAGAACTTTGGTGGCGGTCGTTCAGGTGAAAGAGCTTCGGTCGGGATTACGGCCTCCCTTGTCAAACTCGGCTTTGAGACCGGTCGGCTGAAAACGGGGACACCACCCCGGCTTGATGGCAGGACAGTCAACTACGACAAACTGGAAGTGCAGTATGGTGACCAAAAACCTGTGCCCTTCTCCTTCCTGACCGACCGCCTGCCCACCCTTGATGAACAGCTGACTTGCTGGATCGCTTACACTACACCCGAGGTGCACCGGGTGTTGCGCACGGGATTTGACCGTAGTCCCATGTTCAATGGACGCATAACTTCTATCGGTCCGCGCTATTGCCCGTCCATCGAAGACAAAATACACCGTTTTGCGGAACGGGACCGCCATCAGCTTTTTTTGGAACCGGAAGGACGGAACACCTATGAAATGTACCTGAACGGTTTCTCCACCAGCTTGCCGGAAGACACGCAATATCTGGCGTTGCGAACCATCCCGGGGTTTGAAGATGTCATCATGATACGACCGGGGTATGCCATTGAATATGATTATTTCCCACCCCACCAGATCAAGCGGAGTCTTGAGACCAAAATGGTAGGAGGCCTCTATTTTGCCGGTCAGATAAACGGAACAACCGGATACGAAGAGGCTGCCAGCCAGGGACTTATGGCCGGTATCAATGCCGCAAAAAAACTTCGCGGTGAAGAAGAAACGGTGCTCCAGCGGTCAGAAGCGTATATCGGGGTGCTTATTGACGACCTGGTAAACAAGGGCACGGAAGAGCCGTATCGGATGTTTACATCCCGTGCCGAACACCGTATCCTGCTGCGGCAAGACAACGCCGACCTCAGGCTCACCCCTCTCGGACACAGCCTGGGTCTGGCATCAGACGCGCGCAAAGCCCGTATTGATGCCAAACAGGCCGCCATAGCGTCTCTGAAAACATATCTTTCCGGGTACAGTGCCCGCCCCGAATTGTTTAATCCGTATTTGGAATCACGCGGCGAATCCCCCTTGCGGCAATCCATCAAGATACCCAAGTTGATTATACGTCCACACCTATCCCTGCCGGAACTTCTTCCACATGACCCCGATTTACGGGCCAGTGTGCATGCCATCACACAGGATGAAAAAGTTTTGGAGCAGGTTGAAATTCAACTGAAATACGAAGGATACATCGAAAAAGAACATGAAATGGTGCGCCGTATCCAGGAAAAGGATAACCTCAGGATACCCGGAAAGATCAACTACCTCAAACTGAAAAGCCTTTCCTCCGAAGGCCGTCAAAAATTAATGAAGGTGCAACCCGAAACCATAGGTCAGGCCAGCCGAATCAGCGGTGTTTCTGCAAGCGATATTGCGGTTTTGATGGTATATTTGAACAAATAATACGAGGAATGTTTCACGTGAAACATTCCTCTTCCCATTTTCCCAAGCTGCAAACCTATGTCGCCGCATCCGGAATCCTCACCGCTTATTACTGATGTTTCACGTGAAACATTTGCCCGGACAGAATCCATAATGGAGCAGCATGCCGTCACCTTCTCCCGGCTGGTCGACAAGTGGATGGAGTGGAACCGGTCCGTTAATCTGTTCAGCCGCAAAACAGATCCGGAACTTCTGAAGCTTCATATTATACACAGCCTGTTGCTGGTTTCAGAAACCAGCACACCCGATAAATACCGATTTGTCATTGATGCCGGTACTGGCGGCGGCCTCCCAGGGCTGCCCATGGCCATTGCATGTCCGGACAAAGAATTCCTGCTGGTGGACAGAGTCGGGAAAAAAATCCTCGCAGTAAAAGACATTGTACGCACACTTGGCCTTTCCAATGTAAACGTCCGGTCCTCCCGGGTGGAAGATTTGGTCGTGCCGGACGGATCAAGGATCGTTTCCAAGCACGCCTTTCCTGTCGAAGTGCTTCTTGCCGCACTTAATGATGAAAATTGGTTGGAAATCGCGATGCTCAAGGGTCATGATGTCTTTTCTGAGATTCGGGCTGATCTGTATGATACCTTCCGTTTTACCATCCGGAGCCTGCAAGGGGCTTCGCAGACATTTTTCGAAGATAAATACATCGTCCTTATCCACAAAAAACACTAATTCCGCTGTACTCATGAACAGCAACGAACGCCGGCTCCGAATCCTCTACATGCTCCAGTCCGGCAAAAAAGTGACGACACACACGCTCATTGAACAATTCGGGATCAGCAAGCGTACGGTGTTTCGAGACCTGAAAGTGATCCAGGAGCTGGGTGTCCCGGTAACCCACTATCCAGAAGATGGTTATGGTGTGCTGCGTGACGGTCTGATCCCACCCATCATGTTCAGCTTCCGTGAGCTTTCCGTGATCATGATGGGACTCTCTTTCGTGAAGTCACAGGTAGACCAGGAAATGGTGCGGGATGCAGAGAGTGTTTCCATGAAAATCCGGAGTGCTGTACCGGCATCCCTGCAAAGGCAGATGAACGTACTGGAACAAAGGACCGTCGTATCACCCTATATAAAAAATGTAGATAAACGGGAAACCGGGGGCGACTGGTTTACGATATGCGCGGCGTTCGTTGAGCATAAATCGGTATCCTTCACCTACCAGGACCGGGAAAAAACGATAACCCGCAGAACCATCGATCCGTACCTGCTCGTCCATTTCACTGACCACTGGAATGTCATTGGATACTGTCATGACCGAAAGGCCCTCCGCAATTTCGTTTTATCGAGGATGCACGACATCGTAGCGGAAGACCGGACCGTTGACCGCGGTCTTGATGCAGATCTCGATGATATCCTGTACAGCCGGGCCGAGAAAAGCATACCCGTAGATATAACCATTGCAGAAGAGAAGGCTTTTTCCCTGCTCACCGAACTTCCGGGTAAAATCACCGGCAGATCACTTCAAGATGGAAAACGGGAAATTTCCTTTCTTATCGATGACCTTGATTTCATCAACGAATGGTTGCTCCGTTTCGGAAAGGATGTCAAAATCCGGGGGCCAAGAGAGCTCATACGCAGACGGAAACAGCTTTTGAAGGACCTGCTCGATATGCAGGATTAGTTATTTGTAAATCATTGTGTTTGGAAGGAGCCTGCTGAAGACAAGAGAGGAGCGCATAACGGTGTGTGGCCTGGTGCCGTACCGCTCATTCTCATACATCAAGTTTTTCAATGCCGCAAAGCCGTCCGTTACAGATCTTCATCAAATCCCAGCTGACCCGATGATTGACCGGATCCGTCATTCGTCTTGTCTTCAGGACCGTCCTCGGGCTTCACGTTGCCCTGGTTGCTGCCGGGTCCGTTTCCGTTTTTCGTCAGATCGACTTCTTCTCCGTTATCACCTACTTTCTTGACGGTTTCGGTGTCTTCTTCACTGACCACCCGGGTAATGCCCGAAATGCGGTCTTCGCTGCCAAGCCGCATCATCCGAACACCCTGTGTATTGCGTCCCATGGACCGAATATCCTTGCTGTGCATGCGGATGATCTTGCCTTTCTCGGTAATGATCATGAGGTCGTCATTATCGCTAACCTCTTTCAGCGCAATGAGTTTGCCTGTTTTCGGCGTAATCTTCAGGGTGATGACGCCTTTACCCCCGCGGGTCTGCTGCCGGTAGTCTTCGACCAGGCTCCGCTTGCCATAGCCCTGTTCTGAGAGTGCAAGAACAGTGGCATCGTTCGTGTTTTTGATGACGACCATATCCACGACCTGGTCCTGCTTTTCCGACAGGTTAATACCTCGGACGCCACGCGTGTTCCTGCCCATCAGGCGGACATCCGTCTCCTTGAACCGGATGGCCCGTCCGTTCTTTGCTCCGAGCAGGATGGTGCTTTTACCGTCGGTGAGGCTGGCACTGAGCAGGTTGTCATCATCATCCACGCTGATGGCCAGTATGCCGTTCCTTCTGGGGCGGCTGTAGGCTTCCAGGCTGGTTTTCTTGACAATGCCTTTTTCCGTGGCCATGATGATGTTGTGATTACGGGTGTATTTCTCGTCGTCAAGGGTCTTGACGGGTACAAACGCACGCACCCCGTCATCCTTTTCTATCTCAATGAGATTCACGATCGCCCGGCCACGGCTCAACCGTGTGCCTTCGGGTATTTCGTAAACCTTCAGCCAGTAGCATTTGCCGTTCTCCGTAAAGAACAGGATGTAATTGTGATTCGTGGCGACAAACAGATGCTCCACGTATTCGTCATCCTTGGTCGCCGCTCCTCTCATTCCGGAACCGCCTCGCTTCTGGCGGCGATATCCGCTGACCGGTGTGCGTTTGATATACCCTTTGTTGGATATGGTCACGACCACATCTTCATCGGCGATCATATCCTCAATATTGAAATCTTCCGCTGAATGAACGATCTGGGTGCGTCGCTCATCACCGTACCTGTGGTTCAGCTCTTCCAGTTCACTGATGATGATCTGATTTTGTACCTCCCTGCTGGTCAGTATCCTGCGGTATTCCCGGATCTGCTCCAGAATATCCTTGTATTCCAGTTCGATCTTGTCACGCTCAAGCGCGGTCAGTTTCTGCAACCTCATGTCCAGTATGGCTTTAGCCTGAAGATCGCTGAGTCCGAACAGTCTCCTCAATCGTTCATTGGCCACCGGTACGTTGCTTGACGAGCGAATAGTCTGTATGACCTCGTCCAGGTTGTCCACACCGATTTTGAGACCTTCCAGGATGTGTGCACGCGCCTCGGCCTGATCCAGATCGTACAATGTGCGCCGGATGATGACTTCGATGCGGTGATCGACAAAGTGCCTGATGATCTTTTTCAGGTTCATCACTTTCGGCCGGCCCTTGACGAGCGCCAGGTTAATGATGCCAAACGTGTGCTGCATCTGAGTGTACTTGTACAGCTGGTTCAGCACCACACTGGGTACGGCACCCCGCTTGAGCATGATCACGATGCGCATGCCCTCACGGTCCGATTCATCCCGGACATCGGTGATATCCGTGATCTTCTCGGTCTGCACGAGGTAGGCGATCTTTTCAATGAGGGTGGCCTTGTTGACCTGGTAAGGTATTTCCGTTACGACAATCTGTTCGCGGTTGCCGCGCAACTCTTCCACAGAAGCCAGGGCGCGGATCACTACCCGTCCACGTCCGGTCTCATAGGCCTCCTTTACACCTTCATATCCGTAGATAATGCCACCGGTCGGAAAATCCGGAGCGGTGATATGCTTCATCAGATCCGCTATTTCAATTTCAGGATCCCGGATATAGGCCTTGATGCCATTCACAACCTCGGTCATGTTGTGGGGCGGCATATTGGTTGCCATACCCACGGCAATACCGGACGCTCCGTTGATCAGGAGGTTGGGGACCATCGAAGGCATCACCATCGGCTCGGTAAGGGTATCGTCGAAGTTGGGCTGGAAGTCGACGGTGTTCTTGTTGATGTCCGACAGGATCTCTTCCGCAAGGCGCTCCATCCTCACTTCGGTATATCGCATCGCCGCTGCGGAATCACCGTCGACCGATCCGAAGTTACCCTGCCCGTCGACCAGCGTATACCGCATGGAGAAATCCTGCGCCATCCGCACGATCGTATCATACACCGCCGAATCACCGTGAGGGTGGTATTTACCAAGCACTTCACCCACGATACGGGCGCTTTTCTTGTAGGCCCTGTTGTGGAGCATGCCGAGTTCGCTCATGCCGTAGAGGACACGACGATGTACCGGCTTCAGTCCGTCACGGACATCCGGAAGGGCGCGTGATACAATGACCGACATCGAATAATCGATGTAGGATGACTTCATCTCGTCTTCGAGATTGATTTTTATGATCTTGTCAGACATCTGAAAAGGGTATCGTTAGATATCGAGATTTGCGTATTTGGAATTTCTTTCAATGAAGGCCCGCCGCGGCTCCACCATGTCTCCCATCAGAACGGTAAACAGCTTGTCGGCGGCCGCGGCACTCTCAATGGTGACCTGCTGGAGGGTGCGGGTTTCCGGATTCATGGTGGTTTCCCAGAGCTGGTCCGGATTCATTTCACCCAGGCCCTTGTATCGGGAAACATCTATTTTGCGGGTGCCTTTCTTCATGGACTTCAGGATTTTGTCCCTGCTGTCATCATCCCAGGCGTATTCCATCTTGCTGCCCTGGGTGATCTTGTACAGCGGCGGCGTAGCAATGTAGACGTGTCCACCCTCGATCAGAGGCTGCATATACCGATAGAAAAAGGTCAGCAGCAGTGTGCGGATGTGGGATCCGTCGACGTCGGCATCGGTCATGATGATGATTTTGTGGTACCGGAGGTTGGTAATATCGAAGTCCTCGATGAATCCCACCCCGACCCCGAGGGCCGTGATCATCGCCCTTATTTCGTTGTTTTCGAGGATTTTGCCAACGCGGGCTTTTTCCACGTTCAATATTTTTCCTCTCAGCGGCAGGATTGCCTGGAAGCTCCGGTTTCTGCCCGTTTTAGCCGATCCGCCAGCGGAATCACCCTCCACAAGGTAGATCTCGCAGTGTGCCGGATCATTGATGGAACAATCAGCCAGCTTGCCCGGCAGGCCCATCCCGGCCATGGCGCTCTTCCTCTGGACAAGCTGACGCGCTTTGCGAGCAGCTTCGCGGGCCTCGGCCGCTTTCATCACTTTGTCGATGACCGCACGAGCCACCTTGGGATTCTGCTCCAGGTATTCGTTAAGTTTTTCATAAACAACCACTTCTACTGCACTCTGCACTTCAGAGTTGCCCAGTTTGGTCTTGGTCTGACCCTCGAATTGCGGTTCCTGGACTTTGATGCTGATCACGGCGGTGAGTCCTTCCCGAAAATCCTCGCCGCTAATGGTCAATTTCCCTTTTATCAAACGGTTTCGCTCTCCGTAGGTCTTCAGGGCCCGGGTAAGCGCCCTTCGAAAACCGGAAATGTGGGTCCCGCCTTCATGCGTATTGATGTTGTTAACGTAGGAATGGACGTTTTCAGAATAGGAGCTGGTGTACTGCATGGCCACTTCCACCGGCACATTCTCAATTTCACCAGAGAAATACAGGATTTCTGGCACGAGTGGATCACGACCTTCATCCAGATACCGCACAAAATCGATGATCCCGCCCTTGAAGTGGAAGATCTCTTCCAGAGGCTCTTCCTCGCGCATGTCCACCAGCTTGATTGTGACGTCTGGATTAAGGAAGGCCAGCTCCCTCATCCGCTCGGCGATGATCTCAAATCTGAATTCCTTGATTTGGGTAAAGATGGTATCATCCGGGCTGAAGGTGATGATGGTTCCGTTCTTGTCGGTGGTCCCGGTCTTTTTGAGTGGTTTGACAGTCTTGCCGTATTCAAACCCCATGACATGGACCTCCCCGTCACGGTGGATCTCCACATCAAAATGGCTGGAAAGGGCATTCACACAGCTGACACCAACCCCGTGCAGGCCGCCGGATACCTTGTATGAGTCCTTGTCGAACTTGCCACCAGCATGAAGCTTGGTGAGCACCAGCTCGACCGCCGGCATTCCAAACTTCTCGTGCATATCAACCGGGATGCCGCGCCCGTTGTCTTCAATGGTAATGGAATTGTCGCTGTTGATCGTGAGTCCGATGTAATCGCAATACCCACCAAGGGCCTCGTCGATGGAGTTGTCCACCACCTCGTTGATAAGGTGGTGCAGTCCGCGTTGGCCGGTGTCGCCTATATACATGGACGGCCGTTTCCTGACCGCTTCAAGACCTTCAAGTACCTGGATATTGGAGGCTTTGTACTGCGGGGTAATATCTTTGCTCATTTTGAACGTTTTGTGTGTCTTAATGGGGTTCGTACCAGCGGGGAAGGACTACCACTTTTTTCTTCCAATTTGATTACTGAAAATAGGCCTTAATCGCATCTTTTCAAAACAACTAATACCCGATGGTGACTTTTTATTTATAACGCTTCCTGGCTGAATTTCATGCGTGCCGGACAAGAGCGCCCCCAAAGCTCCGGACATGTTTTTTGTGCATAATGCAGTTTGTAATTATTGTTGATTAGCTTTATATTTGCAGTCTGTCTGTAAACAACACCCTTTTATAGAAACAGCATCATGTCACTGCGAGACGATATATTCGGAACCAAAGCCCTGAACGGGTACCGGTCATCGAAATCGAACAACAAGACAAAGCACCTCTTCAAGCTCAACCTTCAGAAGCGGCGCTTTTACATCCCGGAAGAAGACCGGTGGATAACGCTGCGGGTAACCGCCAAGACGGTGCGCACCATCAACCGCAAGGGCATCAGCGCAGTACTGAAAGAGGCCCGTGAAAAAGGCACCCTTAACAAAAATATTTAATACCGGTTATGGCGAAGGCAAAAGGCAATCGTATCCAGGTGATTCTGGAGTGCACGGAGGCACCGGGCACCTCCCGCTATGTCACCACAAAAAACAGAAGAACGACGACAAGCCGTCTGGAACTGAAGAAATACAACGCTAAGCTCAGAAAACATACGCTCCATAAAGAGATCAAATAAGGTACAGTATTATGGCCAAGAAACAGGTTTTTGGGGAATCAGTAATTGCTGCCAGGGCTTCTCAAAGAAAGATGGCCAAGGTCATCCTTTCGAAGAAATCCTCAAAAGGAAAAGTCGTTTTTCAGGAATCGACCATGGAACAGGAACAGGTCAAGGATTTCATCGCACGCAACAAGTCCTGATGCTGCGTCAGACGATACATTAAAGGTTATGCATCCCCATGTATAACCTTTTTTTGTTTGGGTAAACTGACTAATTTGAAGCAGCCCGTGCCCTGTTCCGCGGATCTGTCCGGATCCCCCGTTCCACCTAAAATGGTAAAACCATGATGAGCAATACCTACGAACATATATTACAGGACCTTAAGGATGCCATGCGCAACAAGGATGCGTCCCGCCTTCAGGTGCTTAGATCCCTCAAGGCAAAGATCCTTGAGAAAGAGATCAGCGAACGCAAGGGCGGTGATGCGGCCCTGGCCGATCAGCAGGTGCAGGAAGTGCTGATGAAAGCGGCCAAGCAGCGCAAGGATTCCATTGCGCAATACAAGGAAGCCGGTCGTAACGACCTCGCTGAAGCAGAAGAGTACGAACTGAAGGTGATCGAGTCCTATCTGCCCGAAATGATGACCGAGGAGGAGATACGGTCTCTGGCTTCCGAGATCATAAAGGAGAAAAGCGCCTCTTCCCCGTCCGATATGGGCAAAGTCATGGGAGCCCTCATGCCCAAAGTCAAAGGCAAGGCGGACGGTGCCCTTGTCAACCGCGTCGTTCGTGACCTTCTGGAATCAGCATGAGCTACCTGGATGCCATCATTCTTCTGTTTATTGCGTTTTTTGCCTGGAATGGCTTCCGAAATGGCCTGATAAGGGAAGTCTTCCGGATTGTAGGCCTTGTACTGGCAGGATTTGTCGCTTTCCAGTATGCCGAACTGTTCGGGACGATAATCGGTTCCGTTACGAACATTTCCGAAATCTACCTGCCCTACATCGGATTCGCCCTGCTTTTCATCCTGGCCCTCATTGCTGTACAGGTGGTAATCCTGTTTCTGGACAAGCTCATCCAGCTGTTGCTGCTCAGCATTCCCAACCGGTTGTTCGGCTCCCTCTTCGGTGTTGCAAAAAGCAGCCTTATCGTAAGTATCCTGCTGATCTTTCTGGCTGGTTTCGGCTTCCCCGGCAATGCTCTCAAAAAGGAATCGCTCCTCTATGCTCCGATTCTCAAGGTAGCTCCGGCTTCCTATGATATCGTGGCAAAGGTCCTGCCAGGGGTAAAACCGTACCGGGAATCCGTTGAGCGTTATCTGTCCATACCCAATGCAACCAATGAGTGAAATGTCGTTTCCAACCGTAAAACAACAGCTTGAAAGTATTGAAAGGGGCACCGTGGAGATCGTTCCACGGGACGAACTGGTTCAGAAGCTGGAGCATTCATACAAAACGAGGGTTCCACTCCGGGTTAAGCTTGGATGTGATCCCACCCGGCCCGACCTGCACCTCGGCCACTCTGTAATCCTGCGCAAGATGCGGCAGTTCCAGGATCTCGGCCATCATACCATCCTGATCATCGGTGACTTCACCGCAATGATAGGCGACCCCTCAGGGGTCAATAAAACCCGTCCGGCGCTCTCCCGGGACGAGGTGATTGCCAACGGCCGCTCCTATTTTGAGCAGGCATCCAAAATCCTCGACCCTGACAAGACCGAGATTGTTTATAATTCGGAATGGCTGTCCCCCATGAGCTTCAAGGATGTGATCCGGCTGGCCTCGCACTACACCGTGGCACGGATGCTCGAGCGGGACGACTTTACCAGGCGGTATCAGAACAACGACACTATCTCTCTGCATGAATTCCTCTATCCGCTGGCGCAGGGCCAGGATTCCGTCCACCTGAAATCGGACATTGAACTCGGGGGTATCGACCAGAAATTCAACCTGCTGGTCGGCCGTCACCTGCAAAAGGAATTCGGACAATCGCCGCAGATCTGCCTTATGATGCCCCTTCTGGTAGGCACCGACGGCACCCGGAAAATGTCGAAATCCTACGATAATTACATTGGTATCGACGAAAATCCGGATGAAATATACGGCAAGGCGCTTTCCATTCCCGACGACTTCATCTACCCCTATTTTGAATTGCTGACGGATGTGGACCAGGACCGGCTGCCCGAAATCCGGAATCAGGCGGAAAAGGATCCGAGAAACATGAAGCACGAACTGGCCTGGACCCTCACCCGGATGTACCACGATCCGGAACTTGCCGATCGCGCGCGAAGCCATTTTGAAAAAACGGTGATCAGGAAGGACGTGCCGGATGAGCTTCCGGAATTCACTTTTTCCTCCGATACGGAACACGGTCTTTTGGATGTGATCCGGGAAACCGGTTTTGTGCCGAGCAGCAGTGAAGCCCGCAGGCTGGTCACACAGGGCGGAGTCACCCTGGACGGGGAAAAGATCACCGATCCGCGATACCGTTTCGCGCCCCGCTCCGGTTCCGAGCATATCCTCAAGGTAGGGAAACGCAAATACGGAAAGTTGCTCTTTAGAGACTGAATCCTCTTCAACCGGCATCGCGGTCCACTTACCCGTCTTTTCTACACGCCCCTTGTTCCTATCGTCCACTGGTGCCCGCCTGCCACTTGCGCGTGCCTGCCACTTGTGCCCGCCTTCCGGCTAGTGCACATCTACGCCGAAATCCATTACATGTGCATGCGATCCATGCCACCTGGCCATGCCGTCTAACCTGGAGACCAAACCCGGATTTTCGCATCCGATCTGTCAGGCAATTTTTCTGCCGGTCTTTCTTTCGGGGTGTCAGGTCATCTGCTTTCCCGCAATATAAACACACATGGGCGGGATGTTCCGGTATTCCATCTCCGTATCCACTACGGAAAACTGTTCGGTAAGAAACGGCTTAAGGTGCGTGGATGTCTGATAACCCAGAAAATATCCGTTTTCTGCCAATAGCCCGGCTGAATCACTGAGAATTTTCCTTCTCATTTCCTTCGTCAAAAAAGAGAAGGGGATTCCCGAAATGATATAATCGACATGATCCCAGTCCCGGGAGGATACGATATCATTCACCTGCTCGGCGCTTTCGTTGAACACATGCAGGCGGTCATCAGCCAGTTGTTCGAGCTCCCGGACGAAGTCCCGGTTGGTTTCGATGGCGATGACTTCCGATTCCGGGGAGAGTTTTTCAAGCAGGACCTTAGTCACAACGCCATCGGCCGGACCGTATTCAACGATCCGCAGATCTTTTGAAAAATCGATGTATCGACAGATCCTTTCAATAGTGAACCGAGAAGTCGGTGTTATGGAGGCGACCTGTCGGTCTTTCAGGAAATTTTTGATATAGGATAGGGTTCCCATCAGGTACTTACAGGTTAACGGTGCAGGCTCCTGCGACCTTGCAAGAGGTGCATGCCCTGATTTTTTGCTGTTGCGGCAAGATACGGTTTTTCCGCGTGGAGGACCATGCCTCCATTACAGCGTTTTTACTCCAATCTTTCCCGTCGTAAACGGATCCGAATCTGACAGGGTTAACAAAAAGTGTAACCTGCACCATTAATCCAGGTCTTTTTCCACCTGGGCGATCTGGTCGCGGATACGCGCCGCTTCCTCGAACTCCATGTTTTTAGCAGCTGTCTGCATGGCTTCCTTCAGATGGGCAAGAAACGCCTCTTTGCTCTCGAAAACAACTTCTTTCATGGCCGGCGAGGCCTTGTAGCGGATTCCGTCGTCGGCCACTTTTATATGCTCAAGGGCTTCGGTTCTTTTATCATCGGTTTGAATTTCAAAGGATTTGGCTCCGATCAGGCCGGGATCCACCAGCGGCTTCAGCTCCTTGGCAATGGTGGCTGGCGTAATACCATGCCGCTCATTGTATTCCTTCTGCACTTTCCGCCGTCGTTCGGTCTCATCGATGACCCGGCGCATACTCTCGGTGACCTTGTCCGCATACATGATCACACGCCCTTCGACATTCCGTGCCGCCCGGCCCGATATCTGGAAAAGAGATGTTTCCGATCTGAGAAATCCCTCCTTGTCCGCATCCAGTATGGCGACCAGTCCAAGTTCGGGGATATCAATCCCCTCACGCAGCAGGTTGATGCCCACCAGCACATCGTAGTCGCCGCGGCGATAGCGGTAGAGCACCTCCACCCTCTCCAGGGCATCCAGCTCGCTGTGCATGTAGGCCGCCTTGGTTCCCAGGTCCTTGAGGTATTGGGAAAGTTCCTCGCTCATCCGCTTGGTCAGCGTCAGGCACAATACCCGCTGTTTTTTTTTAACCGCCTTCTGCACTTCACCTACAATGTCGTCAATTTGATATTTCAGCGGCCTGACCTCGATTTCCGGCTCCATGAGTCCGGTCGGACGGATAATCTGTTCCACGAATGCACCCTCGCTTTTTTCCAGTTCATAATCGGAAGGTGTGGCACTGACAAAGATGCACTGGTTGATCATGGATTCCCACTCTTGGAACGTTAGCGGCCGGTTATCGAGGGCCGAAGGCAGCCGGAACCCGTGCTCGACCAGGTTGATCTTGCGCGAGCGGTCTCCCCCATACATGGCCCCGATCTGCGGCACGGTCTGGTGGGATTCATCCACGACGAGAAGGAAATCCTTCGGAAAATAATCAAACAGGCAGTAGGGCCGCTCGCCCGGTTTGCGTCCGGCCAGATAGCGCGAGTAATTCTCGATGCCCGGACAGAAGCCGATTTCCTGCATCATTTCGATGTCGAACATGGTCCGCTGTTCCAGTCGCTGCGCTTCCAGGTACTTTTCCTCGGAACGAAGCACGTCCAGCCGGAGGTCGAGTTCGTCGCGGATCTGGTCGATGGCGGTCTTCAGCCGGCCTTTGGTTGTCACGTAGTGGGACGCCGGATAGACAAAAAACTGGTCTACTTCCTCCAACAGCTCACCTGTCCCGGGATCGAACAGGGTCAGTGATTCGATCTCATCGCCCCAAAACGATATACGCAGGGCATGTTCCGAATAGGCGGGATAGAGATCGACCACATCTCCCCGCACGCGGAATTTGGCCCTTTCAAACTGGTGATCGTTGCGGCTGTAATGCAAGTCGACCAGATCATACAGAAGTTTGTTCCTAGGTATTTCCTCGCCTGTTTTGAGCCGGATGATGAGCTGTTCGTATTCACTGGGCGAGCCGATACCGTAGATGCAGCTGACCGAGGAAACGATGATGACATCCCGGCGTCCTGACAACAGCGAACTGGTGGCACGCAGGCGGAGACGCTGGATTTCGTCGTTGATGGACAGGTCTTTTTCGATGTACTTGTCCTGGGCGGTAATGTAGGCTTCCGGCTGGTAGTAGTCATAGTAGGAGATGAAGAACTCCACGCAGTTCTCCGGAAAAAAATCGCTGAGTTCGCGGTAGAGCTGTGCTGCAAGGGTTTTGTTATGGCTCATGACCAGGGTTGGCATGCCCGTTTTTTCGATCACCGATGCCATGGTACGTGTTTTTCCGGATCCGGTAATACCCAGCAGTGTCTGGAACCGGTCCTCGTTACGGATCCCTTCCAGCAGCTCTTTGATAGCTTTCGGCTGGTCACCTGCCGGTTTAAATGGAGAAACAAGTTTGAAATCGGACATCCGTTCTTTTTCTATTCAATAAATCATTACATTTTACACCCTGATTGCAGGATGGCAGGACCGCCTCGCAGTGCCACGGCCCGGGGATCTCACTTTTTATATCAGCATCGGCACGGGTATCACCTGCTTATCGGTGTGGCATCTGTTAACGGAGTGATAATTGTTAACAGAGTAACACCTGTACACGGGTCGACACCTGTACACGCAGTGGCTTTGGAACCGGCCTGTCACATGCGATCCGGTCTCCTTTGACAAGGCCGATATCAAATAGACAAGGAATATCGCGTTTCATTACACCGGCCACCCGGCAAAATTTCAAATAGTCCCGTGGCGAAGACTTTGAGTGCGCTGGAAGTAATCCGAATGCGCGTCAAATGTAAACGTTACAATCCGCCGAAACCGTACAAACAACCGATGAATCAAAACCAGCAAAGCCTGAATACGTTCCGAAACCGTATCGATGAAATCGACGATGAAATCCTGCGCTTGCTCCGCGAGCGTAACGACACGGTGAAGCAGGTCATATCCACCAAAATACAAAACAAACTGCCCATCTTCGTTCCGGATCGCGAGGATGAAAAAATAGCCGATTTCAGAGAAAAAGCCCGGAAGCGGGACCTGGATTCCGACTGGGCCGAAGATTTTCTGCGCATGATCATGAGCTCATCGCGCGCCTATCAGTCGGGCAGGACCTTTCCCCAGACCTCAGAGGGCAGCAAGAACATCCTCATGGTGGGTGGCCGCGGGGGTATGGGATCGCTCTACAGCCGCATCGCCGAACTGTCCGGGCACCGGGTGACCGTGCTGGAGCGGGACGATTGGGATCGGGTCGCAGAGCTCGTACGCGGGCAGGACCTGGTCATCGTCACCGTCCCAATCAATGTAACACAGGAAACCATTGAACGCATCGGCCCGTATCTCGAGCCGGGCGCCATACTGGCGGATTTCACCAGCAACAAGACTCACATCCTGGATGCCATGATGAACGCCCACAGCGGTCCGGTCGTTGCATTGCACCCGATGCACGGTCCGGATGTGACCAATGTGTCGCGGCAGTTGATGATGGTCTGCCACGGTCGTCACGAAGAGGCTTACGAATGGCTTCTGGAACAGTTCCGCTTGTGGGGCCTGCGTATCAAAATCGTGGATCCCGAGCATCACGACCGGGCCATGCACCTGATCCAGGGATTGCGCCACTTTGTCGCCCTGCTCCACGGATCCTTCATGCGCGAATTTGATCTCAAGCCCGAGGACATGGCTGATTTTTCGAGTCCGATCTATCGCGCGGAGCTGATGATGACCGGAAGGATATTCGCCCAGGATGCCGAGCTCTATGCTGATATCGTGTTTTCGACCTTCGAGCGGCGTACACTGCTTATCGAGTTCCTCGAACACCACAAGAAACTGGCCGTTCTTGTCATGAACAACGACCGGGAAGGTTTTGTCCGCGAGTTCCGCAAAATAACGGATTTTTTTGGCGATTTCGCCGAGCAGGCCCTCACCGAAAGCAGTTACATGATCAACCGGCTGGCCGACCGGTTCGGGTGAATTCCTCCAGTCCGTTGATCTGATCAATCCGTTGACCAGCCCATACACTGAACCGGCCAATACGCTGACATGACAAATCCATTGACCCGCCCAATAGATTGACGTGAAAAATACTTTTCAACTCAAAGTCCCATCATCATGAACTACCACGCACATAACCCTCGATATAACCATCGGCACGCCTCCGTGAACCGACCGCATCGGAGCCGTTTTTTGGAACCGCTTTTGGTTCTGCGGACAGTACGGCGCAAGCGCCTGCTTCCGCGCCCCTGTCTGTGCCCGCCCACTCTTCGCCTTGGACTGCACCGGCCCCCCGAATGGCCGCTTTACAGACTTTTCAGGGGTGGATACGCCCTTCTCACCTTGCTGCTGCTGGTATTCGCAACAAACGGAACATGGACAACACCGGCCATGGCTGGCGGAACGGCCGGTGCAATCTCCGTTGATGCGGACAGCGAAAAAAGCGCCCTTACCGCCGAAGATATTTGGAACATGAAACGTCCGGCTTCCGGTGACGCCTCACCCGATGGCAGGCACATTGTCTTTCCGGTAACCCGCTATGATATCGAAGAAAACCGGTCTTTCACCAACCTGTACCTGGCATCGATGGATGGCTCCAGCCTCCGTCAGTTTACCTCGCAGGACGCAGACCGGCAGCCGGCCTGGAGCCCGGACGGTGACCG
>JAWOCT010000091.1:0-110406 GCA_046483675.1 Cyclonatronaceae bacterium | reverse complement strand
TGTGGATCTGGCCAATGCCGAGGGACCGCTCAAAATAACCGCCAGATTATATTACCAGCCAATCGCTTATCGCTGGGCTCAAAATCTTGCTCACTATGACGCTCCCAAAATCAACAGGTTTGTTGATTATTACGAGTCAATGTCGAACAATTCATCGGTGGTATTGACAAGCACAAAGTTAACCTTGCGTTAAGCCGGACAGTTTGCAATGTCCTTACTCGGCCCTTCACCAACGACAAGTTCGTCACTGCGATCCGGCATGCATAACAGGTTGATCACCTTGCTGTCATCCAGCTTCCATTTGCGCTGAATGTGCTTGGGATCAAAGCTTTTGTACTATCCCTGATTGACCCGGTTTCCAGCTTTAAATATTTGATTACTAACCTTAAATAGGTGGTCTTGTCATTTACGATGCACGACAAAATGTTAAATAACGAATGGCATTATTTATCCAAAAGGCGAAAGCTTAAATAAAGCCGATGGCTGATGTAGTGGCTTCGAAATACCCGATCCATTTTTTTGTAACCTTTTGGTTGTTTTTATCATCCAAAGAGTATCTTAACCGCAACCTAAATTATGGATTATGTTTGAAGTAACTGTATCAATCCTTCTGATATTTACCGCTTTGGCCTTATTTCTTGCCTGGTTTTTTTCCAACAGGTCCAAAGAAAAAGAGCGGCTAATGCTCATTGAAAAAGGAGTAGACCTCTCCGAACTGCCACCGGCCACAAAGATAGTATTTTCATTCCCCTGGCTGAAAATGGGGGTGTTGATTACCGGAATTGCAATCGGTTCACTCCTGGATGTTACTATACGCAGTTTTGGATTTACCTATGGTCCGCCTCTGATACCGCTGCTTTTTGCCGGTTTGTCGATGATTGTCGCTCATTTTTTGGGGAACGATGAAACCCGAAAAAAAGAATGACGGAAGAATACATAAAACGGGTCAGAAAAGGTGACCTTGATGCGTTCCGTTTTATCATCAGCGACTGGAAGGACGCCGCGTTTACCCTGGCAATATCGGTGGTCAAGGATGAACACCATGCCGCTGACGTTGTTCAGGGGGCGTTTGTGAAGGCGTATCTGAAACTCGATTCGTTTAAGGGCAAGGCATCTTTCGCCACATGGTTTTACCGGATTGTAGTGAATGAAGCATTCATGGATCTGAGAAAGCGGAAAAAGAAAATCCTTTCCCTGGAAGAGACTGATTGGTCTCCGGTATCAAAAATGCACGATCCCGAAACCGAGGAATTCCGGGAATACTATATTAATGAAGTATTGAAACGTATGGATTCCGGGGAATCCCTCGCCCTCAGGCTTTTCTATCTTGAAGACTTGAGCGTGAAGGAAATTACCGAAGTTACCGGCTGGTCCCAGTCGAAGGTAAAGGTTATTCTGCATCGGGCAAGAATCAGCTTCAAAGAAATGCTGCAATCTGTATTCAGAATCAAAAAGGAAGATTTATTGGCATGAAATGGCCATGACGGCAACCCGACACACATGAGCATGATTAAAAACGTCATGGACATTACATCTGACCGCTTGAAACAAAAAAAATTTTATACAGATGAAACAGGTTGAAGACAAGTTATTTAAAAAAGTAATCGGTAGAAGTCGGCTCGAGATGCCGTTTCCCGGGCTGGAAGATGCTGTTTTGAACCGCATTATCCAAGAGGATGCAAAACGAAGATCTATAAGAAGCAGCGTTTTTATTTCCTGGTTTTTCTTTATAGTCGGCGCACTGTCCGGCCTGGCTGCAGCCATGATCATCCCGATGTTCGAAGTTTTTCTTTTCGGTCTTGAACTGCGCTATATTGCCGTAATTATTCAGGTAGTGCTGTTTATTGCAATTGCCTCGCAGTTTGATTCGCTGCTGAGTCATACCAGGAGATTGCAGATTCGGCTTAAATGAAGTCTCAACCCGCCTTGCAGCAGACAGACCAGTCCATAACTTCAGAACTCCTGACCTGCTAGCAAAGAAACAGATTATTGATGATGGCAACCCGGTGGCCCCCGCTAAAGAAATGGCATAATTAAAAAAGCCCTGCATCGCATTAACTAATTGCAATACAGGGCTTTACGGTTTCGTACGCACGGGAGGATTCGAACCCCCGACCTTCTGATCCGTAGTCAGACGCTCTATCCAGCTGAGCTACGTGCGCAAAAATCTGAGAGACTCCAAATATAAGGGTTTTTGGACCACTTTACAATATCCGGGCTGGACGATATTGCCGCAGATCTGTTTGGAACATGCGGAACAGCGGATGGACTTAAGGGTGCGTATTGACCTGAAAGCCCGGATGTCCTACAGCTTGCGGATGGATATGTTGCGGAACTGAACCAGCGACGGAGAGCTTGTCCACTCCCCATCCTCCTGGCGCCCGTGATGCTGCAGCGCGATCGGACCGCGTGCATCCACCCCGGGAAGCGGCACATCCTCAATCACAAGTTGTCCGTTGAGTTCGACTGTCAAACGCTCACCCACCATGGTGATCTCAAAGGTGTTCCATTCCCCGATGTGATTGTCGGCAAACACGCTGGGCGTCACGCCGGCCGCCACTTCCGGAGGCATATCGGGGTCGGTTCGGTATCCCCAGACCTCGCCGGATCCAACAGGCCAGCTCCAGATGTTGATCTGGGATTTTGAAGAGCCTCTCAGATAGACCCCCGAGTCGGAGTCGGGAACGGAGATACGGATGATTTCACCGCTGGCATCACGTTGATAGGTGCCGTCTGGACGGATAATCCGCGCATTGTGATTGACAAATGGGGTTTCCTTGATGCGCCAGTCAAGCCGGAGCACAAAATCCCCGTACTCTTCCTCACTCCACAGATTCTTGTCATCAGGCGCCTCGCTGAGGGCATCGTAATCGATGACCCCGTCAACCACACGCCAGTGTCCGCCATCGCCTTCAGGAACAATCCACCCGGTCAGATCCTCGCCGTTGAACAGGGAGACAAAGCCCTCATTCCCGGCAGATTCGGATGCGGACCTGGATTCAGACTTGATTTCTGACCTGGATTCGAATTCAAGTTCAGATTTTGATTTAAATTCAGATTCGGATTCGGATTCAGATTTTGATTTTGATCCGGATCTGGATTCGGCTTGACCGCCACCGGATATGGTGAAAAGCAAAGCGAAAAGCAGCAGGGCCGTTGTCAGTCGGAATCGGTCTGTCACACGGTTTGGGATCATGGATTCGGGATCAAGGGTTAATAAGAAGGTCTGTCACGTATATGCTTTTACTCATGTATTACGCTGTAGCTTATGTGCTATGCTGCAACTCATGTGTTACGCTGTAGCTCATGTTTTATGCTGCAACTCATGTGTTATGATGCAACTCATGTGTTGTGCTTCAACTCACGAGTTGTGTTGCAAACCAAGAGTTGAAATCAAGGCGTCACAGGATTTTCATTTCCACAGGATCCCACTGGATGATTTTCTGCGAGTAGTAGCTGTCATTGGAGAGCAGTGCGGGAGCGGCGGCACGCAGCGCTACCGTCCCGTTCTGATAGACGGGATCACCGTGGCGGATCGAAGAAAAGAAATTCTCGAAGTGGTGCTTGCGGGAGTCGTATCCCTCCGGAGACCGGTAGACGAATTCCGAAGGAGGGATCACGCTTGGCGGCGGCGGGGGATAGTTTTCTCGGTGGTACTCCAGGAATGCTTCCCTGGTTTGATCGCCGAAATCGTCAACGGTCACCGGCGGACGCTTGTCCATGGTTGCCTTGCGAAGGGTTACATTGGTCCAGTCCACCACGATTTCACCTTCGCTGCCCACGAATCGGATGGTAACGCCACCGCCTGAACCATCAATGAAATTCACCCTGAGGGCCAGGTTGAATGCCGGATGGGATGCGGATTCCGGATAATCCAGCATGCCCAGCATCACATCGGGCACGTCCCTTCCATCATCCCAGTACCGCAGCCCCCCGGTGGCCATGATGGTAGAAGGGCCGTACGAGTCGGTCACCAGGTGCACTGCGGAGAGCAGGTGCACAAACAGGTCGCCCGAGGAGCCGGTTCCGAAATCCCGGTAGTTTCGCCAGCGGAAAAACTGTTTGGGATCGAATTCACGGTATGGCAGATCCCGGAGGTAGGTGTCCCAGTTAACCTCACTGGCCGTAACGCCCGGCGGGATCGAATACTGCCAGGCTCCCTGAGCCGAATAGCGGTCAAAATTTCCCTCGACGAGGATAAGCTTGCCGATTTCCCCGGCCCGAACCATCTCCTGCGCCTTGAGATAGAGGATGTCGCTGGTGAGCTGGCTGCCGACCTGCAGCACATTTCCGGTCTTTTTTTCGGCATCAATGACCGCGTAAGCCTGATTTACATGCTGGACCATCGGTTTTTCCAGGAAAACAGCCTTCCCGGCGTTCAGGGCGTCTATGGCCTGAATATCGTGCCAGTGGTCTGTTGTGGATATGATCACGGCATCCACATCCGGCCGGGCAAGGATCTCGCGGTAATCGCTGGTGGTGAAGATCTCATCGCCCC
The DNA here is from genome assembly GCA_046483675.1 of Cyclonatronaceae bacterium. Taxonomy (GTDB): domain Bacteria; phylum Bacteroidota; class Rhodothermia; order Balneolales; family Natronogracilivirgulaceae; genus SKNL01. Next base: position 105,908 of record JAWOCT010000091.1, on the reverse strand, counting down.
AGAGCTCCCTGCAACGCTCCAGGCGGCTGTGATACAAGTCGCAGGCGGCCACCAGTTTGATGCCCGGCAGTTCAGCGGCGGTCGCTCCGTTCACCTGCCCGATCCAACCCGCTCCGATCAGCGCGATCTGAATCTGGTCGTTTGGCGCGGATGCCCCGCTTTGTTTTTCATAGTGCAGCGTTTCTGCATTGCTTTTTGCCCGTGTACTGATATAGGGCAATCCTGCCAGTGCGGTGGTAGCCAGGCCCATCCTGGTCAAAAAAGTTTTGCGCTTCATGGCGATACCTGCAGGTTACGGATTGGCAGTTTTTGTGATTTTCCGGTTGGATGCGGTTGCCGGGTGGATGCGGTTGCCGGTTGGATGCGGATGGTGCCGGCATCAGCGGTTCATCTCAGGGGTCAGGATCAGTTTTTTGAATTCAACCGGACCAAGTTCTCCCTGGATCATGATCGGACCAGGCAGGCCTTCATGGCTGTCCAGCGCTCCACCCGTTGTTCCGGGTATCGGACGGTTGACGATGATGGCGACGCCGTTAAGCACCACGGTGACATGCCGTCCGACAAGGGTCACATCCAGTGTCTGCCACTCGCCGGCCATTTTTTCGGCGCTGACCGAGGGTTCGATGAAGCCGTAAATCCCGCCGAGGGTCATGCTGCCAGGCGGTTCGCCGTAGGTGTCCATGATCTGTATTTCATAACGACCACGCAGGTAGATACCGCTGTTGCTTCCTTCAGGGTAGCGGAAAGTGGCGTGGATTTTGAAATCGTCAAAAGTCTCCTTGGAAATCAGGTTTCCCCCGGTATCCTCATTGACCAGGATTCCATCCACCATCCGGAACCGGTTGTTTTCAGTAATGATCCAGCGTGACATGTCGTCATCAAGCAGGCTGTAGGGTTCTCCCCAGACCGGTGGCGTTTTCCGTACCAGATCTGGTGCACGTACTCCGGTCCAGCTGTGACGTTCTTCGCCTATGTCTATCGTTCCTTCCAGCATATCCCCATCCAACTGGAAAGCAAATTTCAAATCACCGCCGTGATTTCTCCATTGGGGCGGTATTGCGAAGGAATAGGTTCCGGTTTCCGCATCGTATGCAATATGCGAAACAGGACGTGCGCTGCCCTCATAGCCGACATAGGATCCCGTCAGCGCATGTAAGCCGGAACCCGAGATTTCAAGCCAGCCAGGGTAGCTGCCGGCATCCATTTCGATGGTCAGGTTCCATTTGCCGATGGCTTCTTCGCCGGGCATGAATGATTTTGCGGACAGGCTGCCGGAAAAGAGAAGGGGCGGCAGGATCAGGATCAGGGTCAGGATCAGGATCAGCGAGGCGGGCAGGTTCTTCATGATCATCCGTCTTTAGTTTTAGGAGATGAACCGAACGACACACTTGTTGCTGCCAATGTAAGTAATTACTGAGAGGAGCTTTATCAGTTTAAACACGATAACCATTTTTGGACCACTTCACAATAGCCGATACCATTCAAGGCATTATGCCGGGCATCATTCCGGGGACCAGTCCCGCCATGACCGCCATGCCCGTTTTGAGGCAGCGTTCGTCCACGTTGTAGTGTGGATGGTGCCAGGTGTGGCGGCTGTCGGCTTCGTCGCTGCCGCTTCCCAGGAAGAAGAACGTCCCGGGGAGTTCCTGCTGGTAAAAGGCGAAATCCTCACCGGCCATGACCGGGGCATCGAGCTCGATCATCGCAGAACCGGCCACATTGCGAAGCCTTTTGGTGGTGTCCGGATGATTGATGACGGCCGGGTATCCCGGGATGAGTCCGGCCTGCGACGAACACCCGGCAGCAGCCGTCACATGCTCACTGATATGTTGGATGCGCGCGAAAATCTCCCGGGTTTTCTCGATATCAAACGTGCGGATGGTCCCTTCCAGAGTTGCCTTCTCCGGGATGATGTTCCGTGCGGTGCCTGCCTGCATTTTGGCAACGGTAACCACGGTCGCCTCCAGCGGATCAGTGCTCCGGCTGACAATGGTCTGCAGTTGCGTCACGACCTGCGCGGCTGTCACGATGGGATCGACTGCCAGATGGGGAGCGGCTGCATGTCCGCCCTTGCCGGTGATTTCAATGGTGAATTCCGATGGTGATGCCATCAGACGTCCCTCACGCACTGTGATTTTTCCGGGCTCCAGGAACGGAGTGGTGTGCAACCCGTAAATGGCATCGACCTTCAATTCCTGCAACAGCCCCGATTCCATGAGCAAGCGTGCGCCGCCGGGAAGCGTCTCTTCGGCAGCCTGGAAGATGAGCACCACGCGTCCGCGCACCCTGGCCCTTTCCTCCGAAAGCAGTCGCGCGACACCCAGCAGGTTGCTGGTGTGGAGGTCGTGGCCGCAGCAATGGGCCACGCCGTCGTTCTGCGACAGGAACTCCTTTTTAGCCTCGCCTTCCTCCTGGATGGGCAGGGCGTCGATATCCGCCCGCAGGGCGATCACGGCAGGTTCGTGCATTGGCTGCGACTGCACCTGAAACTCCGGCTCCGATGAAGTCTGATCCGGAGTTGTTGTGGGCTTCGAGGCTGCCGTTTTCGCTGGCTGTCCGCCATCAAGCAGCGCGACACAGCCGGTCTCACACGGTTTGTGCACCTCGTAGCCCCACTGCTCCAGCTTCTCCACGATCCACCGGGTGGTTTCGAACTCCTTGAAGCTGACCTCGGGGTGGCGGTGCAGGTGACGCCGCCATTCCACCGCGTCGGGCCAGATGGCCTCGATACGTTCGGACAGGGTGGACAGGGTTTCAGGGATCAAAGACATGGCAGGCTTATATATAGAATAAAACCAGTACTCCCGGCACCAGGCCGTCAACTGTATTTTTTAAATATCCAACAATGTGATTTCTTTAACTGACACGAAGTCCTATGTGTTAAATGTAGCAAACTCACTGCACTCATATGCCAAGCCAATACTGATGATTTCGTAATCATGGATTCTAAGTCCTTTTGGCTGATACTGCTGAATAAGGTTGAGAAACAATTTGGTGGATTCATGATTTGGGTAAATCACATCTATGCCACGGATTATTTCACCAAGAATATCCAAGGCAACAGTGGGTTCCAGGCCGTAGCCATTGGTTTTGGTAACAACAGAGAGAAACTCGGACAGGTTTTTGGAGGTAGTGGTAAGGACTTTATCAGTGTTTTCGATTACTTTGCGCGCTCGTTCAAAATAACGGGAATCCTCATCAATAGAATAAACAAGGACATTAGAGTCTATGAGCAGTTTATTCATAAGAAACGGATCGTATATCCTTGTCGTCAAGCTTCCCCTGGAGCTTCATAGATCGGATTTTGAGCTTGGGCTGCTTCTTCTTGTTCAAGGTGTGAAGATACAAGTAGAGTTTCTCCAGCTCATTATCAGGGAGTTTCTCGATTTCACGTTTTATTTTGTCCTTGATAGCCATTCCAGTGTATTTATGTACTTACAACACTCTTAATGTAAGTAACGATTGAGAAATATCATAAGTGCCAAAGACGGGTGTTGTACCAACCGGGTGGTAAAAAACCGGAGAGCGATGTCTCAACCTCCGACTCTGTCCAAAAACTTCAGTTACTGCTCAAGAACGGAGCTGTTCACCAGTCAACAAGACTGCTGTGATAACAATTATGTGGTAACATCCACAAGTCAGAAAAAAAACGCTAACCGTGCATGATTTCACAGTTTGTAAATCCGGTTTCGCCTGCTAGTACCGGTACATTTCCGTCTTGAACGGACCTTCTTTCGGCACGCCGATGTAGTTGGCCTGATCGTCGTTCAGCTCGTCGATCTCCGCGCCGATTTTTTTCAGGTGCAGGCGCGCGACTTTCTCGTCCAGATCTTTTGGCAGTACATGCACGCCGATTTCGAAGTCATCGGGACGCTGCCAGAGTGCCATCTGCGCCAGGGTCTGGTTGGTAAAGCTGTTGCTCATCACAAAGCTAGGGTGACCGGTGGCGTTGCCCAGGTTCATCAGTCGGCCTTGCGACAGCAAAATGACCTCGCGCCCGTTCTCAAGCCGGTACAGGTCCACCTGCGGCTTGATGTTCGTTTCCTCGGAGTTCTGCTTGAGCCATTTCACGTCGATTTCATGGTCGAAGTGACCGATATTGCCGACAATGGCCTTGTCTTTCATGTTGCGGAAGTGCTCGGCAGTGACCACGTCGCGGTTGCCGGTCGCGGTGACGACGATGTCCGCCTCTTTGGCCGCATCCACCATTTTCTTTACCTCGAAGCCGTCCATGGCGGCCTGAAGCGCACAGATGGGATCGATTTCGGTGATGATCACCCGGGCGCCGGCGCCGCGCAGCGAAGCCGCAGATCCCTTGCCGACATCACCGTATCCGGCCACGACGGCCACTTTTCCGGCAAGCATCACGTCGGTCGCGCGACGGATCGCATCCACACAGGATTCCTTGCAGCCGTATTTGTTGTCGAATTTGGACTTGGTCACCGAGTCATTGACGTTGATGGCCGGCACGGGCAGAGTGCCGGCACGCATGCGGTCGTAGAGCCGCAAAACGCCGGTGGTGGTCTCCTCGGAGATGCCACGGAGGCCGGTTGCCAGCTCGGGGTATTTATCGAGCACCATGTTGGTCAGGTCGCCGCCGTCATCCAGGATCATGCTCAGCGGCTCGCCGTCCGGGAAGAGCAGCGTCTGCTCGATGCACCACTCGTACTCCTCCTCGGTCATGCCTTTCCAGGCGTACACAGGCACGCCGGTCTTGGCGATGGCGGCCGCGGCATGGTCCTGCGTGGAGTAGATATTGCAGGACGACCACTGCACGTCGGCGCCCAGCTCGACCAGCGTCTCGATGAGCACGGCGGTCTGGATGGTCATGTGCAGGCATCCGGCAATGCGCGCGCCCTTGAGCGGCTTCTGCGGACCGAATTCCTCGCGGAGCGCCATCAGTCCGGGCATCTCGGCCTCGGCCAGGCGGATCTCCTTGCGTCCGTATTCATGAAGGGATATGTCGGCTACTTTGTAGGGGAGTTTTTTTTCTTTAACAACACTCATAGGTTCTGTCGCTTTTTTCAATTAATGATGGAATTGCATTTAATGATGGAATTGCATTCGTTTACATGTTCTGCTGGATGATTTTGCGGGTCTTTTCGTAGTCCTGTTCCGGTCCCTGGGTGCCCATGACAGATTCAATGTATTGTCCCTCGGGATCCACATACACCTTGAAGGGGATGCTCTGCACGTTCAGGTCACGGGCCAGATCCTCCCCGAACAGAAATTCAAAATCATAGTCGTGGTTGTCAATAAATTCGCGTATCTGCTCCGGGGAGTCCATATACCCGGGTGATACGGCAAGCACGACGAAATCGTCCGGGAAATCCTCAACCAGTTGCTGCAGTGTCGGCATGCTGCGCAGGCAGGGAGTGCACCAGGTTTCCCAGATATCGATCAGCACCGTTTTGCCCGTGTAGTCCTGCAAGGTGACCTCGGTCCCGTCCAGGGTGGTCATGACCGCATTGCTGAGGACCTGGTTTTTGTCCTCCGGATCGATGGAACCGTTGCCGGCGTATGTGGCCAGGCGGATGCCTCCCGCAATGACCAGTGCGATGATGCTCAGTGTAATGATGCGCCGCATATCAAATCAGTATCTGTTGGTGTTGTGATTTCCGGGGATGATGCCGCCGGTGGTGTTCTGACTCCGGTGGTGTTCTGACTGAGGAAAACGGAAACAGGTCCCGAATCGTGTTCATCCGCTTATTCCGCAATACCGGAAAAGTATCAAGATAACCAATTTCCGTCTGGAAATGTTCACAAAGAGTATGGCACGGGCAACCGCCTGGATTATGAGCAAATCCTGAAAATGTGTTAAATTTTTGTTATCATTTTGCGTTGTAATTGCATACGGGCTGTAACAACCAGCCGGTAACCCTGGCAGGGGTGTTGAAATTGCATTTATTAATTAATCACCGTCTACTCCGGCATTCTGTGTACTAATGGATACCATCCAGAAACAGCGCTTTGAGCACAAGTATGTGATCAATGAAGAGGTGGCTCTCGGCATAAGGGATTTTGTATCCTCCTACCTTGACCTTGATTCATACGGGGTCACCCAGCCGAATCTGTCATATCCCGTACACAGTCTGTATCTGGATTCTCCCGATCTGCGAACGTATCAGGAGACGGTTAACGGCGACCGCAACCGTTACAAATTGCGCATCCGCTTTTACGAGCAGGAGGAAGACAGGCCGGTATACCTCGAGATCAAGCGCCGCATTGACCGGGTGATCGCCAAAAAGCGCGCCATCGTTCACCGCCGCGCCGCTTACGACCTGGCACGTGGTTTCATCCCCTCGCCCAACGACCTGCTCTATCCGGAGGATGGGGAGCAGGTGGATGCACTGCAGAGTTTTACACGCCTGGTCAGTCACCTGCAGGCACGGCCCAAGGTCCACGTGTCCTACCTTCGTGAGGCCTGGGTCGCCGATGGATCGAACAAGATCCGCGTGACCATCGACCGCAACGTGCAAAGCGAGCGCCGGAACAGGGCTGATTTTTCACCCGTGCTGCAGAATCCGCATCATGTATTCGGTAAAAAGGTGATCCTGGAGCTGAAATTTACCGACCGGTTCCCGAACTGGTTCATGGATCTGGTGCGCGTGTTCGGACTGCGTACCGGTTCGGCCGCCAAATATGTCGATGGTGTCACCGATATGGGCGAACACCGATTTATGCGAGCCTATATATAATATTTTTAAACGTTTTTTATGTCTGACTGGATTTACCTGGGTGATGTGGGAATCCTACCCACAGATTTCACGGCACTGTTAATGGCCTTGCTGCTCGCGTTTTTGTGCGGACAGCTGCTTGCCTGGATCTATATGTACACCCATTCGGGATTGTCCTATTCACGGACCTATGTGGCGTCCCTGATTCTTATCCCCATTACCGTGGCGCTGGTGATGATGGTCCTTGACAACAACCTGGTGACGGCATTCAGCCTTATGGCGGTCTTTGCCATCGTCCGGTTCCGCAATATCGTCCGGGATACACTGGATACGGTGTATATCCTGAGCCTTATCGTCATCGGAATGGCCTGCGGTACCCAGAAATTCTCAACAGCCGTGATCGGCACCGTCATCGCGGCGTCGGTGCTGCTTTACATCTGGTACACGTCGTTCGGCAGCCGGCAGCGGTATGACCTGATCCTGAATCTGCACTGGTCGGATTCACTCGGGGAGATAGCCGCCCTGCATAATCTGCTGAACCGTCACGCGCTGAAGGTCCACATGGCCAGTCAGCGTTCGGTGCAGGATGAGGAAGGCGCAGACCTGTCGTACCGATTGCTGCTCCGTGATCCAGGCCGGGTGCATGACCTGCTTAACGAGCTCCAGGCCAATACGGCCATTTCCCGTGTAACCACCATGAAGGCGGAGGAGGAGTCGGAAGTCTGATGGATCGATCTGCAGCAGCCCGGGCGCCTGTGTCACTGAGGTACCTGCCGAAAGACTGGCCAGGCTGCCGTCAACTACACTACCATAAACACATTGTATCATTCATATACCCATTGTATCAATAACGAGTATTTCAAGAGTTACCCTGCAGTAACATTATGTCCCAATACAACGAAAAAATACCGGTTCCGCCCAGTTTACGCTGGAGAGAGATCCGTGTCCGCCTGTTTCCTTTCCTGATTTTTGTGCTGGTGGCCGGGTTGGTCGTATGGCTGTGGAAGGACCGTGTGGAGGCCACCAACATGATTGGTCATGTGGTCGGCAAGCAGGCCCTGGTCGGCAGCACACAGTCAGGATCCGTGGCCGATCTTACCGTCAGTCCGTTCGATTCGGTCCAAGCCGGAGATGCCATTGCCCGTCTGGTCACGACCGATCCGAAGGTGATGGAAGCCGAACTGGCCGTGGTGCTGGCAGAGATCGAACTGGAACGTCTTTCCCGCGATCCTTTTGTTGGCCAGGAGCGCAACCTGCTCGACTACGAATCGATGCAGGTGGACCTGATGGAGAACCGCGCGCGGCTTGGGATGGCCCGCATCCGGAAACAACAGGCGCGCAGAGAATTTGATCGCTTGAAGAGCATGTATGAACGGGGCCTCGCGGCAGAGGAGCTTTTCGAACGCGCCCGTTCGGAATATCTGGCTTTGCAGGAAGAGGTTGAAGTAATAGAAGAACTGGTGGAAGGGCTTCAGACCCGGCTCGATCGTTTTGACCTGGACGCGATTGCCGAACGTTGGGACGATCAGGATCCGCTCGCTGCCGCATTAAAGGTGCACCAGCGCACCATTGAACGGATCGAAGCGGAGATGATGCCGGTCGTGCTGCGTGCTCCTATAACCGGTCAGGTGGCAGAGGTTTACAAGGTTAACGGCGAGTACGTGGATCAGGGTGATTCCATCATCCGAATCTATTCGTCCCGGCCTGACTATATCGTGGGATATGTACGGCATCCGCTTTTCGTGGAGCCCGAGCCGGGAATGCAGGTGCTTGTCCGAAAACAGGGACGTGAACGCAGGGAGGCGGTCATGGAAATAGCCACTGTCGGGGTGCAGATGGAAACGGTGGAACAGTTTACCTCCCTGTTTCCGAATCAACCTTTTGAAACCACGGGTCTGCCGGTACGCGTGAGATTGAACGAGGAGTTGAACCTGCGTCCGGGCGAAGTGGTGGACATGCGGCTGATGAACCGCTGACGGTTGCCGGAATAAATGCGTATCATGAAGGGGATGCGCCACCGATGTGCAGTCCGCTCCGAATCCGATGCTTGGGAAACGGAAGCTGAGCATTTCGCTGATAATCGCAGCGATGTGTACTGCCCAGATTTTTTCCTTATGCCCTTATTGAAACACATTTTTTTTCTCCTGCTCGCCACGGGCATGGGGGCAGCCACGGCCAAAGCGATGACAGCGGCCCCGGCGGCCGGCAGCGCCGCGCAACCCGCCCCGGACGTCGTCATCAACGAGGTCCAGGCATCCAATGACAGCACGGTGGCCGATGAGGATGGGGACTACGAGGACTGGATCGAGCTTTTCAATACGGGTGCCGATACGGTGGACCTGCACGGTTTCGGTCTGTCGGATGATGCCTCCCGGCCCTGGCGCTGGGTTTTTCCGGAGGGGACGCGGATCGACCCGGGCGGATTTCTGCTGATCTGGGCCTCGGGCAAGGACCGCCGGACGCCCGGCGCGCCGTTGCATACCGGTTTCAGTATCCGTTCGGAGGGCGAGGAGGTGCACCTGAGTTCCTTTACCATTCCGGATGGCGCCGATTCACCGGTGATAGACCGGCTCGGACCCACGCTCATCCGCACCGACTACTCGTTTGGCCGCTACCCGGACGGCTCAGACAGCTGGCGCCTGTTCGATGAACCCACGCCAGGTGACGCCAACCGGGCTTCGCCCTGGCAGGGTGAGGCCGATCCACCCGGTTTCTCTCATCCTCCGGGTTTTTACACCTCGGCATTTGAACTCACGATGGACGCCGGCCACCACGATGCCGTCATCCACTACACGCGGGACGGATCGGTGCCCACTACGGAGGACCCGGTCTATGAGGGATCTGTTACTATCGATAGCCGGGACCAGGATCCCGATGAATTTGCTGTTATCCCGACAGGGCCCCAGTTCTGGAAGGAGCCACTGGAGCCGGTATTCAAGGGGCAAGTGGTCCGGGCCGTGGCCGTACGGGATGGATTCCGCGTAAGTGAACCGGTTGCAGGGACGTGGTTCGTCCACCCGGAAGGGGCCGGCCGCTACACCTTACCGGTCGTGTCCATCTCGGCCGATCCGGAGCATTTTTTCAGCGACTCGACCGGGATCATGGTTCCGGGTGACACGTTTGATCCGGACGATATTGTCCGGAGTGGGAACTACGCCGAAAGGGGCGAGGAGTGGGAGCGTCCGGCCAACCTCACTTTCTTCGACATTCACAGCGACCCGTTCAGCCCTCACCGCTCTGGCGCCACGGGCGAACCCGCATCCGGAAATGTGAATGGATCCGCACCTGTGAACGGGTTTACCCAAAATATCGGGATCCGGATCCATGGTGGGTCTACGCGGCGCTATCCACAAAAATCGCTGCGTATCTACGCCCGGAGTGCATACGACAGGCAACCCGATATCAGCTGGCCCCTGTTCCCCGGGTTGCGCAAGGCGGGGTCGGATGAACCGCTGACCACCTGGAAGCGTCTGATACTGCGCTCTTCGGGCGATGACTGGTTCCACACCATGTTCAAGGATGCCATGATCCAGTCGCTCTATACCGACCGCCGGATCGACCAGCAGGCGTACCGCACGGCCGTCGTGTTTATCAACGGAGAATACTGGGGCATCCACAACATCCGCGAGCGTCTGGACGGCTGGTATGTGGAGACGAACTACGGGATCCATCGCGACGATGTGGCCATACTTGTGGATGATGCAGCCATCAATCGGGGGACGGCAGCCGATCGTGAGCACTATCTGGAAATGCGTCGCTATGCCCGCGATAACGACCTGTCGGATCCGGAGCATTTTGCTTATATGCAGACCCGGATGGACATGGACAACTATATCGATTTATACCTGCTGCACGTGTATGCCGCCAACGCGGACTGGCCGCACAACAATATGCGGTACTGGCGCAAACGCACACCTGAATACCGGTCCGAAGCCCCGTTTGGTGCGGACGGACGCTGGCGCTGGATGATCTTTGACCTGGATGCCTCGTTCGCATTCCCTTACCTGGACGATACCGCCTGGTGGGCGCAGTATGATCACGATACAATCGAGTGGATCACGGGTACGGGCAACCCGCGTCTGCCGCAGACATGGGTCAATGAACTGTTCAACAGCCTGATCGAGAACGGGATGTTCCGTACGGAGTTCATCAGTCGGTTGGCTGGCTATCTCAACACACGGTTCAAACCGGGTTTTGTATCGGGTCGCATTGCGGAGTTCCGGGAAGTGTTCATGCCTGAAATCCCGGAGCACCAGCGGCGTTATGAGTTCAGTGCGGGCCGGGACATCGCGGGCTGGGAAGGCCATATCGATGCAATGACCGAATTCGCCCGGAAACGTCCGGCCTGGCTGCGCCTGCACCTGATGCACCATTTCGAAATACCGGATACCGTTCGTCTGGAGTTGGAGGTTGAGGACGCGATGGGCGGATACGTAGAGATAGACGGAATCCCCATCCACCCGAAAACGCCGGGTGTTCCCGATGATCACAGCCAGTGGTCCGGAACGTATTTTCAGGATGTACCGGTATCCCTTTCGGCGGTGCCGGCCAATGGATACACCTTTCTGGAGTGGCGCGGAGCGGACGGGCTGCCGCTGGATTTCAACGAAATATCGGTGGAAAATGCGACGGATCCCGGTGAAAAGTCGTTTCGCTGGATTCCGGAGGGGAGCCTGCAGCTCATTGCGGTGTTTGAACCGACCGAAGTTTCGGTGCCACCGGAAGAGGAGCGATCGCCCATCCCGGACTGTTTCCGGCTTTTGCAGAACTACCCCAACCCATTCAACCCCCAAACGGTCATCCCCTATGAACTGCCGGAGCGTTCACGGGTGACGATTACGATCTACAGTGTGGACGGCAGGCTGATCAAGTCCAAGCAGGAAAGCATGAAGGAGCCGGGGCGGCATCAGTTAAGGCTGGATATGCAAGGCATGGCCAGCGGTCTGTATATCTACCGCATGCAGGCCGATCCGGAATCGGGTGGAAGCATCCGGGTCGGGTCCGGGAGGATGACGCTCATACGCTGAAGCGCATGGGAACGTTGTGACTATGATGGTTGATTTATTTGTTTACAGAAGGTATCCTGTTTGGTACCGGTAAATGGTCGTTGACCTTATCGGCAACATGGCCGGCAACCCGGACGATATGCCCACGATTCCTGATACGAAAGATTCACCTTTTCCGCCTCAAAACAGATGGCCCCTTTACAAAACTGCAGGCATTATCCGATCCATATCATCGTATTACTGCTGATCGGCACGGTTGTTGCCGTCCAGGCACAGGCACCAGCGAAGGCGGATGTAGAAACACAAGTGTCCACGCAATCCCGGGTGTCTTCTCATATGCGCACGCAGGACACCGGACACGCCCATGATCTTCTGACCGGTCGGAACAACAGGCTGGATTTTCCCTTGACGCTTGGGACCGCATCCGGAAATGAGGACAGAGCGGATAACGTCATCCATTTTACGGACTACCTCTACAGCCTGCCGGAAATACGCGAACCGTATGAAGCCTATCTCCGGATGAAACGGGAATCACCAGCGGAGCTGGAAGCGATGCAGATTGCCGTCACTCATGCAGTAGGCGACACCCTGTCTTTTCAGGTGTACAACATCGGAGAAAGTGAACCGGGCGATCCGGTGTACGACCGCATCCTGTTTGAGCTCAGGGCCACAGGCGAACAGTCGGAAATCTGGGTGGAGCGTGAAGAATACCAGCCGGGGAAAATTGATGATTCCGTTGTCGATGCCATGATGGAATCCCTGGAAGAGCGGACCCCGTCGCAATCGGTCAACCCGGATCAGGGAATCATCCTCAACAACATCGATTTCTTTGCCCAGGGCAATCCTGATCTGGTCCCCGATCCGGATGGCTCCGGCGTGGTGAAGCTACTGGTTCTGGATATACGGGACGACTGGGATCCGGGCGAAGGGGGTGGATTCACGGCTGGTTTCTTCAATCCTGCCGACCTTTCGCCCCGCACGTCCAACCGCTTCAGCAACCAGGCCGCCATCCTCTATGTTGATTCATTTCCCGGCATTTACGAAGATGACCGGCCTGCCGATCCCAACCGGCCGCTGAGTGTGATTGCCCATGAATTCCAGCATCTGATTCATTCGGGAAGGGGTAATCTGATCACGTTCATGGATGAAGGCCAGTCGGAGGTTGCCGAAGTATGGAACGGTTTCGATGCTCGATCGATGATTTTCCTGAACGAGCCGGATGAAGTGAGCGGCAATGTGGAGAGCCAGAGCGCCGACGGAATTCTCCGGTGGCGCCGCGGGGAGCAACGAGTGCTCAGGGATTACCAGCGTGCCCAGTTGTTTCACGGCTATCTCCATGAGCGCATCGGTGAGGAATCGGTCGGCCGGCTTACGCAAAGCGGTCCGGGCAATCCCTGGGTCCAGTATCAGAACGTCATCAACCATTCCGGAACCGGTCTGACGTTCCGTGAGGTGCTGACTGATTTTTATGTGGCCAACTGGGTCAATGACACGGATTGGGAGGATGGCCGGTACGGTTACGCACAGCCGCAGTTCGTAAGTGTCAGGTCCAGCACGCCGGGCCGTCGTTTCGACGCGGAGGAGCGGCCATGGGTCCGTAATGAACAGGTTTCGCTGCAGTACGGAGGAGCTCAGTACACCCAGTGGAGGCATGTGCAGGATCTGTCCCTGAGCCTCGGCAGTCCGCAGGAAATTTCCCATTTTGTGATTGCTGAGGAAGAAAACGGAGCCGGGCCGGAGATTATCGAGATGAACGGGTCGGAATTGATGCTGCAGGGGATGTACAGCTCGGTCGTGCTGGTGTCGGTGAATACCCTGGTGGAATCAAGCACCAACTTCGGAAGCCGCCAGTTCGTCTATTCCGCACAGTGGACACCCAGCGAAGTGAGGGTGGTGGACATCAACTACTCGGTCAATCCCGTGGCAGGATATGTGCCTTTTCCGCTCATCCATTCAGAGAACACGGTTTTCAGGGGCCTGGCCGTCAGGGTGAGCCCAACAATCGAAGGGGTATTGCAGGGCGTGGATTTTTCCCTCTGGCATACCGGTGAGGCGATCGAGGGATCCGGCACGCTAAGGGTCAACGTGACGGAGTCGCGGCTAAGTTCGGGAACCGGCGCGGATGTCATCAACGTCCCATCCGATGTGATCGCTTATACGGATATCGATTTCGAAGATCTCAATCCGGGGTCGAATTCGGTTGATTTCAGCCATGCGGACATCGAGATGGAACCAGACCGCAACTACCATGTTTTTTTCAGGATAATGGATGAATCGGAAGACGCGAGCCTGCTGTTCACCTTTGACCAGGGCTCGGATGAAAAAGACGATACGAACTATTATCCGGTCCGCACCATCCTGGCCGGGTACAACCAGGCCGGGGAGCTGTCGGGCTGGTCCAGGCTGCTGGGCAGTGAGGACAACGACAACGACAATGACAACAAAAATCTGGTGATGACTGCCCGCATTCTCAGTCGTGTACCGGTTGAGGAAGCTCCGCCGGAGGTCCCTGTATCTGACCAATTTGAGCTGCTGTACAATTACCCCAATCCCTTCAACAATGAGACGCTGGTGCACTTCAATGTCCCATCCAGCGTAGAAGAGGGGGTCAGAGTGACGATTGAGATCTATGATATTCTGGGACGAAGGGTCGGAATCCTGATGGATGAAACCCGTCAGGCAGGGGCACAGGATGTTATGTTCCGGGCAGGTGAGTTGTCGAGCGGAATCTATATCCTCAGGATGCGGGCAGGTGGCAGCGCCGACTCCCACAAGCTTATGTTGCTGAAATAAGGAAAGTATTTCCCTATAGAAGTAAAACAGGCCTGTTTCATGATCCCCTGGATTCTGTTTGTCGCGCCGTCATTTGCCCCCTCTCCACCAGTGTTTCGCCGGATATCTCAGACGCTTCTGCTCAGTTCAAATACGGAAAGTTCCGGCCGGACCATCCTTACCGGCACACCCACCATGCCTATCCCTACGTTGACATACAGCTTTTGCCGGCCTATTTCGTAGAGGCCCTTTGCGTAATCGTGGAACAGATGGATGGGATAAAGCGGAATACCCATGACATCCATTCCGATCTGACCACCGTGGGTATGTCCGGCAAGGGTCAGGTGGATGCCGTTCGCCCGGGCATTATCAAACAGGTCGGGCCTGTGTGAGAGCAGAAGGCGGAAGCCATTGTCCGGCAGATTGCGCAGGGCCTGTTCCATCCGGATATGATTCGGTCTGCCGGATTGTAGGTCATCCACTCCGGCCAGGCTCAGTGTCTCACCGTTGACACGGAGGGATCGATGCGTATTGGTGAGCATCTGCACACCCTGCTGACGGAGTGCGGATGTCACAATAGGGGCAGATGCGTAGTGGTCATGGTTGCCCAGGCATCCGAAGATACCGTATTCGGCTTTCAGGTCGGTTATGGTTCGGTGAAGGGCAGGTATTTCGGAAATGGAATTATCAACGAAATCACCGGTGATGGCGATAAGGTCCGGATGCTGCTCATTGGCCAGCCGGAATATATCACGCATCTGTGTTTCCGTCATGTAGATGCCGGAATGGATATCACTCAACTGGACTATGCGGAACCCGTCCAACCCGCTTGGCAGGTCAGGGTAGTGGAGACGGAACCGGTTGATCTGGTAGTCGTGGGCCGTGGCCGCAGTGGCTCCGATGGTAAATGCCACCGGAGCGGTTATCATGGCCGTACCCGTGGATCGGAGAAATTGCCGGCGGGAAATCAGGTTGCTTTCAAGAACGGATTCGCCATTGGGGATCGCTGGCAATGTACCCGAACCGGTTTCAAGGTCGGTTCTGCTGCCGGTTTCGATGCCGAAGCCGCTACCGGTATCATGCGTAGTCTCTCTGGTGGTCCTGCTGGTGGTTCCGCTGATGTTTTCATGGGTAGTCTCTCTGGTGGTTCCGTTGATGGTTCCGCTGATGTTTTCATGGGTAGTCTCTCTGGTGGTCCCGTTGATGGTTCCGCTGATGTTTTCATGAGTGGTTCCTCTGTTTATCCCGTTGGTGGGTGCTTTAGTGAGGAACGGCCATTGGAACGACATTTCAGAGGGCAGAAAGGCCGGCAGCCGCCGGGCAAGGGAGAAAACGGCAGAGCCTCCATGTGCCAAAAGCAGGAGGACAAAAGCTATCACCAGAGCGCCGAAAAAAATTCCGCCGGGGTAAATGACAAGGGCCTGGAACAAGGGCTCCTGATACCAGCCAAATTCCGTTGATGGGAAACGGAGTATGAAAAGGATGTTGGCAAAGGCAACGAAAGAGAGTCCGGCCGCCCTGAAGCGATAAAAGGCATGAACAGAAACCACCTTCGCCAGCCAGGCAAAATAGGACCTGATTACATACCACTGTATGAATCCAAAAACGGAAAACAGGATCGCGAAAAAGAGTATAAATTTAAGATATTGTTCCATGGACTCACGGCATGAAAGCGCATTCAAGAGTTCCCCGGGGATATTGGCAAGACAACCCAGATTCCAACCGGAAACAGCAAAGCATGGATAGAAGGTTCCGCATGCGGGCTGTGTCCGGTCCCGGATCACCACGTGACATAACGAAAAACATGGCCATTGCTTGTATATTTTATCGCCCCTTCCAGACTTGTAAAGCGGGTTGTTGTACCTGCCGCTCTCAGCCGGTATGTCGCTTCGGGATGAGGATGTTGATAGCGGTTGCGCATGCCCAGTGATGCAACCGCTTTTTTTGTCCCCACCTGTTCCAGGAACGGGCCGGTGGAGCTGGTCCGGCTGGCATGATGCCCGACTTTGAGCAGATCGGCCCTCAAAACAGGTCCGAAACGCTCCACCAGTAGAGCTTCGGTCTCTTTTTCCGCATCCCCCATAAGTAGAAGGCGTGTATCACCGTAAAGGACCATCAGCACCACGGACATGTTGTTCGGGTCACGAGCAGGTATCTCCTCGGAGGGGGCCAGAACCAGCATGGGCATGGACGGATCGGTGTCGATGAGATGCCCCGATTCCAGCAAACGTACGGGAATCCCCTTTTCCGTTGCCAGGGACATGTAGCGGTGATACAATCGGGAGTCATAGGTGGCCGGTGACTGATAAATGGTATCGACCATGACATGATCCAGCAGGCTGGCGGCACCACCGATGTGATCGGCATGCGGATGAGACAGGATCACTCCATCCAGTTTGCGTATGCCCATGGCCCTGAACTCGGGGACAAGGGTCCGAGTGGCCGAATCAAATCCGGGTGACCACGCTCCGGTATCGTAGAGGAAGCGGTGTCCGCCCGGTGTTTCGATAAGGACGGCGTCTCCCTGTCCCACATCAAAAAAAGTGACCCTGAGAACTGGTGGCATCCATTTTTCGATAAGTTGGCCAGATTGCAGCAGCACCATGCAGGCCAGCAGGCCGGCCGCCATTTTGTAACGAAGGGCGGGTATGCGCAGGCTGGCAAAAAGGGCGGTCCCGAAAAACCACGCACCGAACAGCCAGTTTCCGGGCAGCGTGCCTTCGATCCAGGAAACCGGATGCGAGCCGACCCATGTAACATAGGAGGCGAGGGTGGACAGGATGAAATCGGATGGAGCATTCAGCAGTGCTGCGGCATCGGCGTGAACAATGGAAATACCGAGGCAGGTGAACGACCAGAGGAACATAAACTGTACGAAGGGGACGGCCAGGGTATTGCTGAGCGGCCCGGCAATAGAAAATTCATTGAAATAGTGGATGAGCAGAGGGTACAGGCCGCCCTGGACCAGTACGCTTACCATGATAAACTGAAACAATGCGCCGGTCTTGCGGTAGCGATGCTGCGGGGGAAGCAGATAACGGGAGCCAGGGAGGGTCGTCAGGATAATGATGACCGCCAGGAAAGAGAGTTGAAATCCCACATCGAAAAGTATGGCCGGATCATGGAGCAATAGCAGGAAAGCAGCGGCACCGAGTATGTTCATCGATGTGCCGGGCTTGTGGAACAGCCGGGCCAGCATCAGGAAAAAGGCCATCAGGGAAGCGCGGGAGACCGAGACCGAAAAGCCGGTGACGCCGGCATAGAAAAACAGAATACTGCCGCCCAAAGCCAGTCCCGCCAGCCGCAGGGCCCGGGTTTTTCGGAACCAGGGAAGTACAATCCATACCGGAAGCAGGATGAAGCCGACATGCATGCCCGATACCGCCATAAGATGGGCCAGTCCGGCCCGGGAAAAGCCGGTGCGCAGGTCGGGATCCAGGCCGGAACGGTCTCCGAGGATGATGGCCCGCGCCAGACCAGCGTTTCCAGAGGAATAGAGTCGGCTGATTGACGATCGCATCCGGATCTGCCTGCTGATCCAGAACGAATGGCGGTCATTCGGGATATGCCCTATGATATCGGTTGCGAAAATCCGGGTGTGGATACCCCTGCTCGCCAGGTGTGCGGCATAGTCAAACTGATTCGGGTTGCGGGGTTTCGGGGGGAGCTGCAGGTCGCCGCGGAAGCGCAGAGAAGCACCGGTGGATGGAAGTCCACCCGGGGGAGAGCGATCGGCCCGGAGCAGGACCTCGGTTCGGAATCGGCGTTTCCATGTGGGCAAACCCTCTATCTGCACCGAGTCCACGTCCACGATCAGCATCCGGTTTCCGGAACGTGTGGTGCGGTCGGATCTTGCGGCGGCATGGAAAGTCAAGGTTTCCGGCTCAAAGTGCCTCAGGAGCCATTCATCCGGGGCATCGGGGAGCTGATGACGAAGGTACTGCAATGTGCCGAATCCTGTAATGCACAACAGGTAAACGGCGGGAACCATATACAGCTGCCAGGGGTAAAGGGCAGGAAATCGCGGCCTCAACAGCGGGAGGGTCAGGCAGAACAGTACGCCCAGTGAAACCATACCCCATATCCATGCCTCCGGCCACCAGAAAGTTGTTTCGGCAGCCCTGGACAGGAAAAGATCATCCCCGCGGATAAACACGGGATCAGGGATTTCGCTTGCGTGGGCGGGACCGTTGAGCGTGCCGCACGTGCCGCATGAGTCGCCCTTGCCACTCGTGACGACCGTACTGCTTACACCGCTTGTACCACTCGTTTCAGTAGTGCCGATTGCCCTCTGTTCAGGACCGGAACCGGCGAACAGCAGACCTCCGGCCGTGATTCCGGCGGCATACACCAAGGCAACGCGCAGCAATGGGTAGGCGCCGGTATGGAATGGAATCGAAGTACCTGCTGACATGCGAACGGATCCTCATTCTGGAAAGTGCTTGAGGGTGGTATCAGCAATAAGAGCATCCGCAGGACGCAGACTTACCGGGGTTGTATCAAATGGGTACCATAACGCTCAAAAAGGAGGGCAAGAAAATACATTTCAGAGTTCGGATCAAAAGAAGAGCATCTTGCCGGACCTCATTGTGACCTGTTCTGAATTGTGACCTGTTCAGATGTGGGATCAGATCTGGCTTTGGAAAAAGGTGCGGGTTTCCTGGATGTGTACCGCGATGTTGTTCCGGAGTTCAAAAAACCGCCGGTGCAGTTCATAATAATCGACCTGCCCAAGTGGTTTTTCTTTGAGTCCCTGCAACCTGGCCAGCGTCTGGTTGGATTTTTCCAACGCTTTCTTGCAATAGGCGATATTGGCACCCAGTACTTCGACATCGAAGCCCATGGAGTAGGCGGCAGCCAGCTTGGTGCTGATGAGCAGTGTTTCCGATACCAGGTGGATGAAGCCCGGATGTTTCATGTAGTGCGGTTTGCTGTCATTGAAAATGAGCAGGTCGGCCGCCAGGTCACGCGCATCGGTATAGATGGCAATATTTTCCAGGGATGCATAGTCGTAAATAGACTCCTCACCGGCTTCCTCTTCAAAGATATCCTCGAACAGGCTTTCCAGGTCGTCCTCCTCTTCATCATCGTTTAATGCGTCCTCACCCTCTCCGGGATTCCCGGCATGATCTCCATCCTCATCGGGATCCCAATCCTCCGAATCTCCCGAACCGAAAAGCGCATCCTCGGGATCCTCTTCTGCATCCTCATCATCCATAGGGAAATAGGATTCTTCCAGCATCAGTTCTTCTTCGATGAAGGCATCGACCGCATCCAGCTTGGTCGGAAAATCCTTGATATGGGTCAGCCAGCGTGGGTTTTTGGACGGGCCGGACTCAATCAGTTCGCGCAGATGTTCGTGCCTCCGGGCCATCTCGTTAATGTGAGATTCCCACTGGTATTCGTCCCAAATGTGATTGTGTTCAGAAGAGAACATGTAGGTTATCCTTTGGCATCATTACTGAAAGAAAATACGCATAAGAAACGAGAAAAGGCGCCGGTTTATTTCGGCAACAATCAGGGGCAGGACGCCGGGAAACAAGGCAGTATTTTTGTTTGGTGCCATTCGCTTCAGGTAGTGTTGTCAGGAAGCCAGCCCTTCGGGCAACGCAGTACGTGAATCAGCAGGATCCGTACAGCCGGCCGAGGCGGTGCAAAGATCAGTGATATCCGTGCAGCGCGGTGCAGAAGCCGGTGTATGCGGGGCAGTGCACCGGCTCAGAGCTCGGTGAGTACCCCCTTCATCACCTCGGTCATCTTGGGTTCGGCCAGGTCGGCTGCCTCCAGGATGTCCTCCATTTTCACCGGTTCAAGTGCATCCGGAAAACACTCATCGGTAATGACGGAGATACCCAGCACTTTCATTTCCATGTGCACGGCAGCGATCACTTCCGGGATGGTGCTCATGCCTACGACGTCGGCGCCGATGAGCCGGAGGTAACGGTATTCGGCGCGTGTTTCAAGGGTCGGCCCGGCCACGGAAGCGTACACACCCTGGTGCATTTTTATGTTCTTCTCCAGTGCCACCCTTTCGGCCAGGTAGATCAGTTCGGGGGAGTAAGGTTCGCTCATGTCAGGAAATCGCACACCCAGCGAAGGATCGTTGGGACCGATGAGCGGGTTGTCCCCCAGCAGGTTGATGTGGTCGGTGATGCACATGATCTCGCCCCGCCGATAGAGCGGGTTCATGCCTCCGCATGCATTCGAGACCAGCAGGGTTTGGGCTCCCATGGCTGCGGCGACCCGCACCGGAAACACGATCTGCTGCATCGTATATCCTTCGTAATAATGGAAACGTCCCTGCATGGCAACCACCGATTTTCCGCTGAGCGTGCCAAACAGCAAGCGTCCGGCGTGACTTTCCACGGTCGATACCGGGAAGTGTGGAATGTCGGCGTAGGAAACGGTATCGACCACATCTATCTCCTCGGCCAGTTTGCCCAGGCCGGTTCCAAGGATGATCAGATATTCGGGCGTTTGGTTTGTTTGTTCAAGTAAATAGTCAAGGGCTTCTTTCCGCTTGTTGCGGAACTCCGCTACGGTTTCGAATTCAGGCATGCTCGGCTGATAGGTTACTCGTCCAGGTCATCGATCAAATCGTCGATATCTTCTGTTCCCGGTACAGGTGAGGTGGATTTATTTTTCTTTTTTTTCTCTTTTTTATCGTCTGATCCGGCTCCGTTCCTGTTGTCGGTGGTTTCAGTTTGCGCCTCTTTGGGCAGGGAAAAGGTACCACCTTCGTCACGCCGGAAGGTTTCCAGGGACTCGGTGGCCAGTTCCAGATAGGATTCCATCCCGCGGATGATCTCCTGGCGGCGTTCCAGCAGACGCTGGAGGCTCTGGCGGATGGACTGGCGGTTCTGCTGGGCGTCCCGGACGATTTTTTCGGCTTCAATCTCGGCTTTGGCAATGCGGTTTTGCGCCTCCTGCTTGGAGCTGTTGATCCGTTGTTCGGCCGACTCTTTGGCAGCCTGTAGTGTTTCATGGAGCGCTTCTTCCACTTTCTGGTAATGCTGCAGCTTTTCGCTAAGCCGCTGGATCTCCCTTTCCTGGTCCCTGCACCGGTTGGAAAGGTGCTCCCATTCATTGGAAACTACGTTCAAGAAGGATTGCACCTCGGCTATATCATAGCCGCGCAATGACTTGGCAAAACTCTGCTGCTTGATTTCCAGTGCTGACAGTTTCATAATAGTATGACCCGATTGGATGTAAATTTCAATTTAAGGCTGAGTGTGCACCAATACAACACCCAATCGAATCAGTACAGGTCTGCTTTCGCCATTTTAAGGGAGGCATCGGATCAATGAAAACCGGTGGATTGTCGGTGGCCGGCAGGCTGTCGGCACCCGACATTACATCGGCACCCGGTTCATAAACGATTCCCGGAAGTTTCGTTTTACCGCAACTTGTTCCTGAGCGGACGCTCGTCGTCTTCACTGTCCCCGGACTCCGGTCCGATGGCATCGGGACTGCCAAGGTCGGCATCCACAATGATGGTTTCAAGATTCTGGACGCGCTTGACGAGCTGTTCGTGCCGTTGCTCGTATTCCTGGAGCCTGCGCATGATGGCATCGCTCTGGGCGGGAGCCCGGCGGGCAAGGACGGCATCGCGAATCAACTGGATGATTTTGAGAACGATCAGTCCGCCCAGTCCGAATACGGCCAGTATGGCCGTAATGGCAATCAACGCCTCTGCGGTGGATGTCTGTAACAGGATTATCATGGGATAGATAGAGATGTGGAACAGTGAGTGGAATGGTGATTGAAAAGGCGCCGGCACACAGTGAATGCTGCCGGCAACAGCTACGTCATACGGAGAACGTGTACTTGCGGTTGCACGGTTATCAGTTATTGTAGTCGCGGCTTCCGAACAGAACCGTACCCAACCGGATCATGGTCGCTCCTTCCTCGATGGCGATGTCGTAGTCGCCGCTCATGCCCATGGAAAGCTCGTCCAGCCGGATGGTGTCTGTCTCGTAACGGCGGTGCTCGTCCCGCAACCGGCGCAGCATGCGAAACTGCCCGCGGATCTGGTCACGGTCCGCGCTCAGCGCCGCCATGCCCATGAGTCCGTGCACCGTCACATGATTTAGACCCGCGGCATACTCGAGTATCTGCGGAAGCTGCTCCGGTTCGCACCCGCTTTTCTGGTCCTCTCCGCTGATGTTGACCTGTATGAGCACGCGGATTATCCGGTCGATCCGCGCTGCCCTTTTCTCCAGTTCCTTGAGATATTTCGTTTTGGAAATGGAATGGATCCAGTCCACCCGTCCGACCAGATCCTTGATTTTGTTGGTCTGGATGGTCCCGACCATGTGCCAGCTGATGTCATCGGGCAGTGAATTCATCTTGGGGACCAGCTCCTGCACCTTGTTCTCACCGAAATCACGGATCCCGGCCTCATATGCTTCCATGATGACTTGTTCGGGATGGGTCTTTGTTACCGCAATCAGCCGGATCTCCTGCGGACTGCGTCCGCATTCGGCGCAGATCTCGGCCATGGTTTCATTCAGCAGTTTCAGGTTTTTCTGTATCACGATCTATAAACAGGCCGGTTCAGTACATTCGGGCAACCCCGGGTCGGGGAGGGTTACCATACGTTTTTACCCAAAGATACGTTTTTCACCTGAACAAGGTAAGGAACGCAAGACTTTTATTTGATGAAAAAAAGTTTTACCTTTCTTTTCTGACTAAAAAATGCTGACAGCGTCTACTATCGTGTATCGAAACAGAGACACCATTTACAGATACGATCCTGCCAACGACGGCACAGCACACGAGCAGACAGGGGGCTGCTCCTCGGGAATATGAACTACACCAACCGTCATATCCTCGAGTTTCTGGAAGAATGGGCACCTCAAAGCACCAAGCTCGAATATGATAACGTTGGACTCCTGATCGGAAACGAAGACCACAAAGTCAGCAAAATTATTACCTGCCTTGACGTTACCCCGGACGTTGTCAATGAGGCGATCGAATCGGGTGCCGACCTTGTCGTAGCGCATCATCCACTCATTTTCCGCAAGCTGTCCCGCATCACCTCTTCGGACGCCATCGGTGCGCTCATCTACCGGCTGATCCGAAACGATATCCACCTGATTGCCGCCCATACGAATCTTGACGCCGCCCCCGGCGGGGTCTCTTTCGTGCTGGCGGAACGGCTTGGTCTCCGGCAGATCCGGTTTCTCAAACCGGGCGGTCCCACGGATGCCTCTATCGACACCGATGCCGTTTATTCCAATGGGTCGGCTTCCGGATTCGGCGCCATCGGCGAGCTTCCCGGGGCCATGTCTACATCCGCATTTCTGTCTCTGGTCGGCGAACGGCTTGGCAGCGGGGGCATCCGGTACTCCGGCTCTCCCGGGCAGGTGAATAAGGTGGCCGTATGCGGAGGTGCAGGCTCGTTCCTGGCAGAGGAAGCGATGGGAAAGGGTGCGGACGCTTTTGTGACTGCCGACCTAAAGTACCATGATTTTTTCACCGGAACCGCCTCGTTCCTGCTGGTGGATGCGGGCCATTATGAAACCGAAGTGCCCATCAACAAGGTGCTCCGCGACCGATTGCGCGGCCGGTTTCCGGGGCTTGACGTCAACGCCATCCGGGTGAACACCAATCCGGTTCAGTATGTTTTTACACAAAAACCTAAAATGAAGTAAACAGCGATAGCACATATATGGTAGAAGTACTTCAAAACCTGACCAACCTGCAGTACATCGACAACCGTATCGACGAGCTGAAGCGTCTGCGCGGTGACCTGCCGGAGGAAATTTTGGACATTGAAACCGAAATCACCCGGCTGGAAGCCCGAATCAAGCGTTCCAAAGCGGAAATCAAGGATCTCGAGGTCGAGAAAAGCAACCTTGAACTGGAGATTTCCGAAGCGGATAACCTCGTGGAGAAATACGAAGAACAGCAGCTTTCGGTGCGCAACAACCGCGAGTACGATGCCCTGACCAAGGAGATCGAAACCCAGAAGCAGATCAAGGAAAATGCCCAGTCCCGTCTGGAAGAGATCGCCCTGCAAAAACAGGAGTTGGAGAAGCTGGTCGAGGAAAGCGAGGCCAAGCTGGAGGAGACCCGCAAAATGCTCGATGAGAAAAAAAGCAATCTCGACAAGCTGATCGAAAGCACCAAGCAGGAAGAGGAAGAGCTTTTGCGAAAGCGGGAAGAAGCCGTGAAGAACCTGGACTCCCGCTACCTGCGCAGTTACGAGCGGCTTCGTAAGGGACTCAACAACGGCATGGCCGTCGTAGCCATGGAAAAAGGTTCCAGCCTCGGCATGATGCTTCCGCCTCAGGTGCAGGTGGAGGTCAGGCGAAAAAACAAGATCATTTTCGATGAAAACTCGGGCCGCATTGTCGTGGACCCCAGTTTCTTTGATGAAGCGCGCAAGCAGCTGAACATCAGTTGATCGCTTGTCAAGGGTCCGGCATCGGGATCGTGACCGCCGGGCGGGAAGGCTTCGCCCTGGCAGGAAACGATGTTGCAAAATGCCGGAACATTTTCAAAAGTACGTAACCGGTTGGCCGTTCGTTATGTTATGGGACAGGATTGCCGGGTAACCGCTCTTGACTTCACGGCCTGCCGTGGAGCAAGTGAGGAAAGTCCGAACACCTGCGGACACCGCGCCCCGGGAAACCCGGGGAGTTCCGCTTGCGGAACATGGATAGTGCCACAGAAAACAGACCGCTCCGGATTCATCCGGGGTAAGGGTGAAAAGGTGAGGTAAGAGCTCACCGCCCGTGCTGGCAACAGTACGGGGCAAGGTAAACCCCGCGGGGTGCAAGGCCAAGTATGGCAGTGTGTCGTCCGCCACGATACTGTCGGGTAGGCCGCTTGATCTCACCAGCAATGGTGAGGCCAGACAAATGGTTACCGGCCTGTTCCGTTTCGGCGGGATAGGTTACAGAATTCGGCTTACAGGCAATCCTGCTCCATTTTTTTTAATATCCGCCCATCTTTGCTTTTTTCAGCTCCCGGTCGCGGTCACGCTTTTCATCCTTGGCCGCAATGCTGGCCCTTTTGTCGTACTTCTTCTTCCCTTTCGCCAATCCCAGTTCCAGTTTCGCCATCCCGCGCGTGAAGTAGAGTTTCAGGGGGACCAGCGTAATCCCTTTTTGTGACACCGCCCGGTCGATCTTGCGGATCTCGTCCCGGTTGAGTAGCAGCTTGCGCTCCCTGCGGGGATCATGGTTGTTGTACGAACCGTGCTCGAAGGGCTTGATGTAGAAATCCTTCAGCCAGACTTCCCCGGATTTCAGATAGGCAAAGGCATCCCCGAAACTGGCATTGCCCTGCCGCAGAGACTTGATCTCCGTCCCGGTCAATACGATTCCCGCTTCGAAGGAATCTTCGATAGTGAACTCGTGCCTTGCCTTCCGGTTGGTTATGGAAGGGGTGCCTGGTTTTTGCTGTTTTTTCGAGACACTCACTGCTTACTGACGGATGTGTTCGTGGTTCATCATGTTGGATTGCGTCTGTATTGCATTTGCATTGCGCCGGATCATAACCGCAGTATCCTGATGGCAAAATACGCAATGTCGCACTTTATTCATGCTGTAGTTTATTCAGCAATGCCTTCGGGGATATCACGGTCCATCTGTTCGTAGATGCCTTCGATCAGATCAATGTGCGTCTGCGCCTGGCTGTTGTCCGGGTCCAATTCAACGACCCGCCGGAAATGCTTCAGGGCGTCCGCCATCCGTTCTCCCATACCCAGATGATCCGCTTCGTGGGTCAGATAGTTGGCATAGGCCAGGTGTGTCCGAACCTTGAGGGATTCCAGCTCCTCCGTGTCGCCATCGGATTCCCTGAGGATCCCGAGAGCCTCCTCATACCGCTTCTCGCTTAAAAACTGCTCTATAGTCGCTTCCAGGTTGCCGGAATGCGTTTCCTCAGGAAGTTCAGGCTGCGACTGATCCTGGGGCGCCTGTTCCTGAGGCGCCTGTTCCTGAGGCGCCTGTTCCGGATATTGGGTCTGATCGCGGGCTTCTGGCTGGATCCGTTCCTGTTCCCGCTCCCGGCTATCCTCCCCGCTGCAGGCGAAAAAGAAAAGCGGAAGTGCAAGCAGGATAGCAGGGATAAGTTGAGACATCCTCCCGCGCGGCAGGGTTAATGCCCCGTAAGCCGGTGCTACCGCTGAAGGTACAGATGTATGACGGAATAAGTTGGTGCAAGTTCGGTACATGGCTTTCTGTTGTTGTATGTAGAGTGTAAGAAGTTGTTTCGCAATGGGATAAACTCGGCTGCGAAGCTGAACGGAAACCGGGCGAGCCACGGAATGCCGGTATGGTTGCGACAGAGCGGTCGACACGGGAGCCTCAGGTGAAATAGATCGGATTCGGGCTGATGCACAGAAAGAAAAGGACCATGCATATCCACCCGAGAACCTTCCGGCCGGGCGTCAGTGGTTCTTCGAACGCAACAGGTGGGTGTTCTATTTTGACCAGGAAAACAATGAACAGGGCCCAGAAGATCCAGATCGTAAATCCTGAAAAAATGGTGGGATCGAAAGCGAGGAGCAGAAGCAGATCCATCACCAGTACGAAAACCCACCCGCCAAAGGTCCAGGCCGCCTCCAGCCGGAATCCCCGTGAAATGAGCAGCAGGGAGATCAGCGCCCATATGAGCCAGGATGTAAGGGTCAGCGGGACATCGGTCCCCTGCAGGAATGTCTGGATGAGGGGAATGGCCCCCAGACCCGCCAGTACCATCACCACCAGGAAAAAACCGCGTGCGGCGAGCCGGTGGCGCCGGTAACCGATGAGTGTATAGAGGATGTGGCCGCCGTCGAGCTGACCGACCGGCAGCAGGTTGAGCGCGGTGAAGAAGAGCCCGAGCCACCCGGCGAACAGGAAAGGATAATGGTAAAGCTCCCACATCGGCGGGACATTGTCGAAAAGGGATGCCAGCAGGGAAAAGAGAAGGGTGTTGCCAAGGACCATTACGTCCGGCTCCCGGTTGCCGGTATCCGAAAGCGGCTCGTCGGGAAAGGTTCCGTGCCTTTCAATGTATTCATTCAACAGTTCGTGTCCGGCAAAATTCTGTATATAGTCCGGTTCTGGAAGGGTGGCGAATCCGTAAAACAGGATGAACAGGGCTGTTATGAAGCCGGCAAGAGGACCGGCCGCACCGACATCGAACATGTGCCGTGTATGCCGGATCTGGCTGCGGATCCGGATGACCGCACCGAGTGTGCCGATGGGAGAGATGGGAAACGGGATGAAGTAGGGAAGGGAGGTGTCGATGCGGTGCCGGACAGCGGCAAAATAGTGGCCGAATTCGTGCACGGCAAGGAAACCAAGCAACAGGATGGCAAAGAGAACCCCCTCCCAGAGCACCATGTCCATGAAGAAGTGGAATCCTTCTGAAGAGAACAGAGTCAGGTCGTTGGGAATACCGGATGTATGACCTACAAAAAGCGCACCGGTCAGGGAGGCCGATATGAGGGTCAGCACAAAAAGTAGGGTGTGCCGGAACAAGATCCGTTTGTTCAGCTTCTGGGTCACTGGCCATCCTCCCGGCGTTGTATGGGCAGGGTCATACAGCGTGCGCCGCCTCTGCCCCGGCACAGTTCATTGCCCTGGAAAGTGATGGCGAGTTTCATGTCCGGTTCGGGCCGGAACGGGGATATCTGCCATCTCCGGATGAATGTCTTCTGGTCGATCACCTCGTAGCCATGCCGGGCCAGCTCCCGAAACGTCTCGATATTGCGTTCGTACCCGACGATGACACCGGGGGCCAGGGCAAAGACATTGGCGCCGTCGGTCCACTGCTCGCGCACCTGGCTGGTGTGGTTTTTCCCGCCGCAGTTAATGAAGGTCAAGGATCGGTCGAGGAGCTCCTCAAGCGTCCTTTTGAGCGATTCGCGACGAGACACGGCAATGCGCCCATCCACCCGGGAAAAAACGGTGATGTTATGGGACCGGTCGGTGATGGCAGGGGGGAAGACGATGCACTCGTCCGGGCTGGCAAAGGTGAAGATGGTGTCCAGGTGCATGGAAGACCGCTGTTTGGGCATATCCACGCCCACCACGTGCCGCACCCGGTTGTCCAGCAACTTTTCGGTGATGCTCATGAGGCCGCTGAATGTGGTGCGCTCGCTGATACCTACCAGCACAACCTCCGGCGAAGCCACCAGGATGTCGCCGCCTTCCACACTGTCCTGCTCGCCGATATGGATGATTTTGTCACGGGTGGATTCGAACAGGGGATGGAACCGCGCGATGGTTTCCATCAGAAGGAATTCGCGCACGCGGACGGCTTTGGCGGCGCGGGAGAGTATAATGCACTCGTTGACGAGTGCGGCCAGGTCGCGGGTGAAGAGCAGGTTGGGCGCGGGATCCAGCGTAACGTCGGGCAGGTCGATCGACTCGCCGGTGACGATGAATTCAAGCAGGGAGGCGGCATCAAGATCGAGCAAGTGGTCCCGAAGCAACCGGATGTTGGTGCCGGGCAGGGAGCGGATAAGCTCGTCGGTGAAAAAAATGCGGGCCTGTTCCATCTGGAGGGTTTCCCTGGCCAGGTCGGAAATCTCATAGACCCGGGTCGGATCGGGAATGGCCGTCCGGAAGATCTCGGTCATGTCCAGATGCTCCTGGCGGGCGTCGGCCTCGAAGATGATGTCGTCGAAGAGCAGTTGCTCGCGATGTTCCGGGTTGACCAGGGTCACTTCCCTGCCGGGTGTGTGGACAATCACCGCTTCCAGCGGTCCGGTTTCGGAATGTACGTACAGTTTCATGGTAACAAAAAACTGCCAACGGCAGCCCTCTCGTTCATTGCAGATCGCTTTCGGTTGAGCAGGTCGGACAAGTTACAGACGGTTGGTGTCGGTTGCATCAGGATCGCATCCGATGTACAGGAGAATGTCAAAAAAGCACAGGCGAACGCCAGGGATGCATGGGCGAATGTCAAAGATACACAGGCGAATGTCAAAGGTAACGGGTGTGGGGCTAAGCTCAAAATGATATTAAACGATTCCGGGTGCATGTATGTTGACACATTTACAGACGTTAAAGGCCATCACATACCTCGTGCATTCGACTTTGAAACATGACGGTTTCCTCTTCATACGGAAGGATTCACAGCGGTAATATTGACCGCTCCGAGGTCAAGGCCCTGCTTGCCCTGCTGGATGATCCGGATCCATTTGTCCAGGAGAAGGTCAGGGAGCGCTTGTCGGGACTGGATGAGGCGAGCGTACCGCTGCTCGATGAGTTCCGGGAGCGGGAGGATGATCCCGAGCTGCGCGCACGGCTGACCGAGGTCATCCACGATCTCACCCAGGCCTCGTTCGAGCAGGAGTTTGTCGAATTCCTGGAAGGCGGAGTGTCCGATCCGGAGAGGCTGGAACAGGGGCAGCTCCTGCTTTGCCGGCTTGATAACCCGACGATCCGTACCGAGCTCTACCGCCGGCAGCTGGACCGCATGGCGGCCAGGATCGGTCCTTCCGTGGATGCTGCAACCACCAGCGGGGATCAGATGCGGATTTTTGTCTCGTTTTTCTTTGAGCAGGAGTATTTCAAGGGAGCGCATAGCGATTATATGAACCCGGATAACTCGTTTTTGCACAAGGTATTGCAGCGCCGTCGCGGAATACCGATCGCTCTGAGTATGGTCATAATGTTTGTGGCGCGCCGGCTCGAACTGCCCTTTTACGGAGTGAACATGCCCGTACATTTCCTTCTTAAATACGAGTCGGACACCGAATCCACCCTCATCGATCCGTTCAACCTGGGACGGGTGGTCAGCATAGACCAGTGTTCTTTTTTTCTGCGGAAACACGGCATCGATCCGCTTCCTGCCCACTTCGAAAAAGCGCCCGAGCGGGAGATATTGGCCCGATCGGTGCGCAACCTGATCTACAGCTTCGAAGAGCAGAAAAACAAACGGCGCGTAGAGGAACTGCACCGGTTGCTGGGCTATATCATGCAGAGCAGGGGAGGTTGACCGTTTCCGGTTTTCGGATGTTCAGACTCGCGTGACCGGGGCATTCATGAACGTATGGATGGATCGAAGGTCTGGGCCAGGGCTGTGAATTTTTCCGACTGTTCCCGGTTGCCGTTTTTCCTGTGGATGCTGGCGGCGGCGATCAGCACTTCCGGATGGGTGGGGATGCGGTCCATCATCACCTTGAGAAGCTCCGCGGCACGAGCATAATCTTTCTCTCCGATGGCGATCTTCAGGTGGTAGAGTTCCAGTGCAACCGGCAGCCCGATATCCTCCAGCCTGGCCAGGTATCGTTTGCACCGGGAGTAGATGGTCCGGTCAAAGTAGAAGGTGACAAGTTCGTAATAGAGTTGCGTATCGGGTGGAAGGGGATCGAGCTGTTGTTCAAGGCTGCGCAGGACATCCCGCTGGTTGGTCGCCATCAACAGCCGGATCATTGCCTTGAGGGCTTCCGGCGGAAATTCGGTCTTGAGGATACGCGTCTTTTGTTCGCTTGTAAAGAGATGCTCGAAGTATTCGAGCAGATGCTGTTCCGGATAGAACGGATTTATCAGCTGACCGAGAAGCACAAACTGGCGCAACGGATCGGTATGTGTTTGGTCAGAGGGGAAGCGCGGTTCGATGTCCCACTCCTTGTGGAAGAGGGAGGCGTTTTTCCAGTATTGCTTGCTGAACAGGCTCAGGCCCAGATCGCCGGTGGTCTTGCCGCCGAGATGGACGACCTGCTCCTTGTTGTCGATGACGATGCGGAAGCCTTTCTTCTGAAGCCGGTAGCAGAAATCGGCATCATCAAAAAAAGCAAGGCCGTAATCACGGTTCATGGTCAGGCCGGGCCGGTTTCTGAAAGCCATTAAAAAACCGTCGACCGTATCGGTATCGGTGAAAGGGGAATCGGGGGTATTTGCAGCAGTATGTTCCTGACTGCGGTCCGTTCGCTGGGCTCTGTTCCAGGTATTCTGCTCCGTACATGGAGCGATGAGCCCGATATCAGGATTTTTCTCAAGCTTATGGGCCAGGCGGGCCGGAACCGGGTTTTTCAGGATGACATCGTTATGCATGACCACCACGATGCCCTCACCGGCCTTGGACAGCCCCTGATTAACGGCGCCGGCAAAACCGAGGTTCTGCTCGTTTCTGAGCACCGTGAGCATGGGACGGTTGCTCATCAGGCTTTTCAGGTAATCGCCGGTGTCATCAACCGAAGCATTGTCCACGATGATGAATCGTGTGCGTTCGGGTGAAGTCTGCCGGAAGGCGGCGGTGAGGCAGTCTTCGAGGACCGGACGCTGTACGGTCGCGGTAGGGATGATAACGGTCAATTGAGGCTGATGGTTGATCTCCTCCCCGAAAATACGCGATGTGGCGACTGTTTTCGCGGTATCGTCGTCCTCGTCAGCTTTGGCGGTCAGGTCGATGAGATCCTCCTCTGCTTCCTCACTTTCTTCACTTGTCTCACTTGCTTCATTTGTCTCACTTGCTTCTTCTTTCTCTTCCTCTTTCTTTTGTTCTTTCTCTTGTTCTTCACTCACTGCTTCCCGGGATTTCTTCTCTCTTCCTTCCTTTTCTTCTTGTGGCCCGGCTGATTCTGTTTCAGCCATCGGCGGTGCATCCGGTTTTTCTGCATCCGGAATGTCGTCGCCCAGATCGATATAAAAATCGGATTCCTTTTCCGACTCTTTGGAACGATCGCTATCCGGTTGTCCTGACTGTTCCGATTGTTCCACCTGCTCTGGTTGTCCTGGCTGCTCCGATTGTTCCGCCTGCTCTGGTTGTTCTGGCTGTTCTGGCTGCTCTGGCTGTTCCTGCTGTTCTGGTTGTTCTCCCGCTCTTTCTGCTGTTTTCGCTCCTTCAGCAGCTTCCTGGTCGCTTTTTGCCTCAGGCTCATCGCCGGACAGGTCGTAGCCGTGTTTCAGCTCCGCGGCCTCCACATAGCGGCGCATCTTTTCCAGTATCTGGATCTTGAACAACCGGGCCCGCCTGTGGTCGGGTTCAGCGGCCAGGATGCGGTTCAAGGTTTCCAGTGCAGCGACGCCATTGCCTGATTTGTAGAGCGACTGGGCTTCCTGGTAGAGGGGCTCGGCGCTGCCCTCATCCTCTTCGGTGTCGGTATGACCAAAAGAGCGGAGCATACGAAAAGCTTTTTCCTGTCCGGAAAGTGATAATTCGGGGATGCGCATCAAGGCCAGGACAAATTCCTTTTTGCTGCGGTCGTCCATCTCCATTCGACGGGTTTCCCCTTTGGCGAACGGCTTTGCGTGTACGGGGTCGGCATCGGACATCAGCCGTATCGTCCACTCCGTGGCATGGCGCGTGGACCAGTGGGGATCGGTGAACTTGCGGATAGACCGCATCTTGCCATAATCGAAGAGGAAGTTACGGTCGTATGGTACCCGTTCGTTCTGCAGCAGGTGAAGCCAGTCCATGGGTGACCGGGGAACGGGGTCTTCCATGGCGATGCTCACGTAGGCCCGGGAGGAAATCAGGGTTTCAATCGATTCGGAAAGCCAGTCCTGATCGATCGTGTGCAGGTTCTCGGGGATCCAGAGGATGCGTCCGCGTACCTGTTCAAGGGCGCTGTTCAGTGAGTTGCCACGGCCGCGCGGGGCTTCCTGCTCGAAGAAGTAAGTCTGGTCATGCTGGAAATACTCGATCAGGGAGCGCACTGCCTCGGTGGTGCCGTCGGTCGAGGCATCGTCAATGAAAACGAATTCACAGGGGATCCGCCGGATAGAGTAGAGTGCCTTGAGTGTCGGCTCTACCCATTCCTTACGGTTGCGAAAAACACAAATGACGGATAATGTAGGTTCTTCTGTGTGCACGGCATCGGGCTGTGTCCGTAACTCTGTTCAGCGGACAATATACGATGTTCCTGAACCAGATACGTAATAAGGAAAACAGCCGTTTTTGAGCGCAGCAAGAACAGGTTGCGTATCCGTTGCAGCCGCATTTTCCGGATTGCCGCTTCGTGACCGATTACGGTGCTGAGTAACGGATTTTGGTGCTGAGGCTGTAATCGGGGACAGATTGTCCGGTGGGCCCGGCTGCCGTGCATACGATCAGGGAGACTCCGAATCCGTTGTGTCCGGTTCCTCCTGTTCAATAATGGTGTCGAAACCGCGCCGGCTCAGATCCCAGTATAGTACGCCTATGGCGCCAATGCCGACGACAAGGCAGAGCAGGGCGTAGCCGTAATTGCCGAAGAGAAAATGGCCGAATCCAAACAGGGCCATGTAGATCAGCACAACGCCGGCCGCCCAGTTGCCCAGGAGAGGCCACAGTGATCCGTCAGATTCGACATCGGGGTTTTCGGCCTTCAGCGGCTTCCAGCCGGGACCGCCCGGACGCACGCGGCGGTAGAATGCCCTCAACTTTCTGCTTTCGGTGGGCTTGGTCAGGAAAGTGACAGCCAGCCAGACCACTGTCGTGATGGCAACGACATAGAACAGATTCAGCGGGAAGGGGTCGGTGATTCCAGGCACCTGCACGCCCAGCAGCACGAGGATCACAAGGAAGATGGGTGTCAGTGATGCCGCCAGTTCACTCCAGGCATTAATCCGCCACCAGTACCAGCGTAAAATGAGAACCAGACCGAGTCCGCCGGATGCGGTCAGCACCAGTCCCCAGGCCTGCTTGATGGTGTCGAGCTGGGTGGTGACGATGAAGGCGGTGATCGCGAGCAGTGCCGTTACCAGGCGCGATACGGCAACGTAGTAGCGCTCGTCGCCGTCCGGTTTGATGAAACGCCGCCAGAAGTCGTTGACCAGGTATGAGGTGCCCCAATTGAGATGCGCGGCGAACGTGCTGGTGAACGCAGCGAGAAACGCGGCGAAAAGGAGTCCGAGTAGCCCTGGTGGAAGCACATCCCTCATCACCAGAACAAATCCCTCACGCGAATCGGTCAGATCGGGATACAGCACCAGCGAGACCAGCGCCACGATGATCCATGGCCAGGGGCGCAGGCAGTAGTGCGCGATGTTGAACCAGAGGGTGGCAAAGAGCGAGTGCTTCTCATCTTTGGCGCTCATAATACGCTGGGCGACGTAGCCGCCTCCGCCGGGTTCGGAGCCGGGATACCAGCTCGACCACCACTGCACTCCGAAATAGGCGGCAAAGGCGCCGGCGCTGAGCGTGAGTACGGCGAATCCTTCGGCCGTCTGGCCAACTGTGGGCAGGAAGTTGAATGTTTCCGCCGGCAGTTTTTCCTGGAGACCGGAGAGGCCGCCGATTTCCGGGATGTTCACGGCGAATATGGCCAGTACTATGGTTCCGCCGAGGGCGATCACGAACTGGAAGATGTCGGTCACTGCCACGCCCCAGAGTCCGGAGATGAGCGAATAAAAGGCGACGAAGATGATGAGGAATCCGACCAGGGCCAGCGGGGCGCTGATGGTGATGCCGATGAAGGAGAA
Source organism: Cyclonatronaceae bacterium (assembly GCA_046483675.1). Taxonomy (GTDB): domain Bacteria; phylum Bacteroidota; class Rhodothermia; order Balneolales; family Natronogracilivirgulaceae; genus SKNL01. Next base: position 71,096 of record JAWOCT010000091.1, on the reverse strand, counting down.
CGACTCCTGTCCAAACAGGGTCATGCCGGGAAACAGCACTTTGAAGATCGATTCCATGGCCAGGCTCACCCAGCCGAGGATGATGCAGTTCATCAGGAGTCCGAAGTAGACCGCCTTGATGCCGCGAAGCCAGGCTGCTTCCGGACCGCTGTAGCGCAGTTCAATGAATTCCACGTCGGTGAGTACGCCGCTGCGGCGCCACAGGCGGGCGAAGAAGAAGACGGTGAGCATGCCGCCCATCACGAAATTCCACCAGAGCCAGTTGCCGGCGATTCCGTTTTCGGCAACCATCTCAGTGACAGCCAGCGGGGTGTCAGCGGCAAAAGTGGTAGCGACCATGCTGGTACCGATGATCCACCAGGGCATATTTCGCCCTGAAAGGAAAAATTCGGTGGTATTTTTTCCGGCACGGCGGTAGAAATAAAGCGCAATGCTGAGAGATAAAACGAAATAACTGGCTACCAGCAGCCAGTCGAGGGTAGTGAGTGTCGAAACCATGCCCTGTAATAATAAATTGGTATCGTAAAAAGGTGACTGCCCGCTACCGGATCCGGACAGGTTTCCGTGACATTCCGGGTGGCGGAAGGTGCCGGGAAGGCGTTGACCAACCCGGCAGTGTTGCGATGGACGGAATATGGGACATTACCCCTCAAAATTCAATTGATATTGTTCAGAATAAATAAATTTCTGAAACAGAAAAACCGTGCGCATTACAACTATTTTCCGTATTTTACATGGTTAAATAAAAAAATTTATATGCATTCCATCCATAACAACGGCATAGCCCGGGAAGTGGCCTCGCGACGCACGTTCGCGATCATTTCCCACCCCGACGCCGGTAAGACCACCCTTACCGAGAAGCTGTTGCTGTATGGCGGCGCCATCCACGAGGCCGGTTCAATCAAGCAGCGCAAGGCGGCCCGGCATGCCGCATCGGACTGGATGGCCATCGAGCAGGAACGCGGCATCTCGGTCACCTCGTCCGTCCTCCGCTTCGAAAAAGACGGCATCCGTTACAACCTGCTGGACACACCCGGTCACAAGGATTTTTCCGAGGATACCTTCCGCACGCTCATTGCGGCCGACTGCGCCCTGATGGTCATCGACGTTGCCAAAGGGGTCGAGGAACAGACCGAAAAACTGTTTGAAGTGTGCCGCCTGCGCAAGATCCCGGTCATCACCTTTGTGAACAAATGCGACCGTCCAGGAATGGAGCCCCTGGAAGTGCTCAGCAATATCGAAAGCAAGCTGGGCATATCCGCCGTGCCGGCCAGCTGGCCGGTGGGTTATGCGACCGATTTCCAGGGAGTCTACGACTTGATAGGCCGGGAAATGCACCTCTACAAAAAGAACAAGCATGGCGCGCTCATGGCCGACGCCGAACAGCTTTCGCTGGATGATGGGTTGCGTGAAAGCACTCTTGGCGAACAGTCTATGCAAGAATACCTCGAAGAGATCGAGCTTATCGGGGACGAGTACGCCAATATGGATCCCGGGCAATACCGCACCGGCGAAGCAACCCCGGTGTTCTTCGGTTCGGCCTTGAACAACTTCGGACTTGACCTCTTTCTGCACTATTTTTCTCAGCTAGCTCCCACTCCGCAGCCCTATGCAGATGAAAACGGAAAGGTACGTGATCTGGAAAAGGATTTTTCGGGTTTTATATTCAAACTGCAGGCGAATATGAACCCCGACCACCGAGACTGCACCGCATTCGTGCGGGTTACATCGGGTGTGTTCCAGCGCGGGATGGAAGTGCAGCTGGCCGGGAACGGCCGGAAACTCCGCATGACCACGCCGCACAGCCTCATGGGCGAAGAGCGGAAACTGCTTGATGTCGCCTATCCGGGAGACATTGTCGCCCTCTTCAATCCGGGTGATTTCCGCATCGGCAGCACCCTGCATGCCAGCGAACCGGTCAACTTCGATGTGATCCCGCTTTTCTCGCCTGAACATTTCCGCAAGGCTTCCTCAAAAGACCCGTTCAAGCGTAAACAGCTGCGCGAAGGGCTCAAACAGTTGTCCGAAGAAGGTGTGGTCAATGTTTTCGAACTTCCAAACGGTGTAGGCAACGAACTTTTGCTGGGTACGGTAGGCGCCCTGCAGTTCGATGTGGTCGTGCATCGCATGAAAACCGAATACAAAGCCGACATCACACTTACCCCTACCTCGTACATGTCCGCCCGCTGGCTTCCCGATGATGAGAAGGTCATTTCCAAACTGAAATCCTCGTATTCGACCAACGTGACATTTGACATCGAGGGCCATCCGATCGTGCTATTCGAAAGCATGTACGCTCTTAACAGTGCCATTGAGGCGGTCGGCGAGGAGAACCTGCTCCGTTTCAAGAAATGATGCGAACCGCCGCTTTCGGTACGGGCGCTGGAGCACCACCCCATTTCTCCACCCGGGGTTCCTGTCTCCCTCCCAATCCTCCCCGTTAGTTGTCTTCCGGCTGATGCTCTCCATTCGTTCAGATGCTTCCGTTGCTTCGCGCTCATTGTCTCCAGTGCATTGCTTCGCGCTCATTGTCTCCTGTACGTTGCTTCGCGCTTATTGTCTCCCTTTTGTTGCACTGTTGCAAGGAGTGCCAAGGCCGATTGTCCAGTTGGAAGAGCGGGCAGATAAATGAATTGCAATGATCTGTCCATTACCGGTATCCACGGACAGGAGAAGCGCAGATGTGGCAACGTAAATGGTTTTTCTGGATGGAATCGCTGCAGATTACGGCAGGGGAGCGCCGCGTGATTTTGGGCCTGATCTGCATGTATCTTGTCGTGACGGGATTCCAGCTGTTCGGGCCGGAACGCAGCATCTATGACGAGAGCTACTACGAGCCGGTCATCGCCGAGTTCCACCGACTGGCAGGCCTTAAGAATCAGGATAGGGCTGTGCTCCTGGCCAGATATTATCCGAAAGAAGATCCGGAGCAGTCCCGCGATCACGGTCAAATCGCATCCCTGGATAAAAAACCAAAACCGGCGCAAGCAGAAGACAGTCTGTTGGTCAATATCCAAACAGCCGGACTCGATGAGCTTGTTCGCCTATCGGGAATTGGTCCTGTTACGGCCGGAAAGATTATGGACTACCGGAAGAAAAACGGACCTTTTGAAGAACCGGAGGATTTGCTGAACGTATCGGGGATCGGACCGGTTACATTGAGTAAAATACGGATGTTCATTACCCTTTCCAGGGATGATCCGGACACGGACCGCAATCAGGTCACTGAGACCGATAGAAAGAATAATCCCGGCCAATTAATGAAAACCGATCCGGACAGCATTTCCGCCCCGTACACGGGACCGGATCAGTGACAATGAAATGGACAGGATAACGAAGAAGCTCAGGAACAGTAGGATATCCGTGACTTTGTAACATGCTGTGTGTTTTTGCCAGGTACTTCTTTAGCCTGTTTTACGTTAGCCTATCGGGCCGTGCCGGGGAGGCCTGTCGTTTTAGGAAGCTGGAAGAAAGGATGCCTTCAGAACTATCGGAAAGCCGGGATGGATCGTTCATGCGGATCAGGAATACGGCACCGATAAGCAGGTCCGCAACGCAGAACGCGATGCCATCCTTGCCGGACAGGATTCCGGGGTCCGGACAAGATACCAACAAAACGAAACCGTGAAACCGAATGAGTATTTCCATCCTTTGGGTCGATGACGAGATCGATCAGCTCCGACCCCACATCATATTTCTGGAAAACAAAGGCTTTGAAGTGACGCCCGTCACCAACGGGGAAGATGCGTTGTCGCTGGTCGGACAGAAAAAATTCGACATCATCTTCCTGGACGAGCAGATGCCCGGTATGGATGGACTGGCGACACTGACAGAGCTCAAGGAAAGCCAGCCGGGCATCCCCGTCATCATGATCACCAAGAGCGAAGAAGAGGAGATCATGGAAGATGCCATCGGCGGCAAGATCTCTGACTTCCTCATTAAGCCGGTGAATCCCAACCAGATCCTTTCGACCGTCAAACGCATTCTGGACCGGCAGCGGATACGGGATGAAAAGTCGGCGCAGTCGTACCTTCGCAGCTTCAACGAGATCACGACGATGATCAACGAGCAACCGGAATGGAACGACTGGATCCAGATCTACCGCAAGCTGACCAACTGGCAGATGGAATTGAAGCAATCCGAGGAAGGCCTCCAGCAGGTGCTGCAGGACCAGATTCAGACCGCCAATGCCGAATTCGGCAAGTTTATCCGCACTGAGTACTATGACTGGCTGCGGGCAAGCCGTGAAGACCGGCCGATGCTTTCTCCCGACCTGATCGGAGAGGTGGTCATGCCCGGACTGGACAACGGAAAAAGCACCATGCTGTTCCTGATCGATTGTATGCGTTACGACCAATGGCTGGTGTTTGAACGGATGCTCGCACCCTACTTCACGATCAGTACCGACTTCTATTATTCCATCCTGCCTACGGCCACACCCTATTCCAGAAACGCTATTTTTGCCGGACTCTATCCATCCCAGATCGAACGGCACTATCCAAATCTCTGGACACAAAGTGATGAGAGCGAAACCTCGCTGAACCAGTTCGAGTCGGAGCTGCTTGCGGCCCAGTTTGAACGGAAAAAAACCGGCATCCGTCCAAAATATGAAAAGATACTGCAGACGGCGGAGGGCAGGCGCATATCGGAAAAGATCCTTAATTACACCCAGTCTCCCTTCAGCGCCTTTGTCATCAATTTTGTAGACACCCTGGTCCACTCCCGGTCCGATTCGCAGGTCCTCAAGGAAATCGCACCGGATGTTCCGGCCTTCCGGGAGCTCACGCGGACCTGGTTCGCCCATTCGTCGCTGTTCCAGATGCTCAAAAAGCTGTCGCAACAGGATGTGAACATCATCATCACGACCGATCATGGATCCATTCGCGCCATGCGCGATACCAAGGTGCTGGGAGACCGGGACACCTCCACCAGTCTCAGATACAAATTCGGCCGGCATCTGCGCTGTGACGACAATGCCGCCATTTACATCGACAAACCCGGGGACTATTTCCTTCCAAGGGCCAACATGAACACCAATTACATCATTGCCCTGGAAGATTACTATTTTGTCTATCCAACCAATTACAACAAATACCAAAACAAGTACCGGGATACTTTCCAGCACGGAGGCGCCTCGATGGAGGAAATGATCCTTCCACTGGTCCATCTCCAGCCCAAATGATCATCGAAGGAGGTTCCGGATACGCACACAACGCCTAAAGCCGGCGGAACGAGTTATTGAGACTGTGGAACAATCATTGAAGCGGTTTGCCCGTATTCTGTCAACGTCGATTGAGGATACCCTCCGAGCCGGAGAAGGTTTGGGTGCGATGCTGTCGCCCGGCGACATCGTGCAGCTCAAGGGGGATTTGGGTGCCGGGAAAACACACTTTGTCAAGGGCGTGGCCCGTTTTTTCGGAGTACCGGAACACGAAGTGCAGTCGCCGACGTTTGCCATCATCCATGAACATCCCGGTACCACCCCTTTGTATCATGTGGATGCCTATCGGCTGAACCGGCCCGAGGAGGCCCTGGAATTCGGGATTGAGGAGTATTTGTACGGCGACGGCATCTGCCTGATCGAGTGGCCGGAAAAAATCGCATCCCTGTTGCCCGAAACCTGCTGGGTCGTGCAGATCAGCCATGCCGATGAAAACAGGCGCCAAATTTCGATTCAACAGCAAAGATGATTTTTTGTATCTTGTGCCCTCATTTTCTATGGACTTGAAACGATTACCATATCGCATTGACCGCCTGCCGGTCATCCTGCCCTACCACAGGCGTGCTGAAAACGATCTGAACAGCGGGGATCTGGTCTACTACGGCCCCTGTCCGGAATTTTACGGCATCGGCGAGGTGCTGAAAGTGGTAGACCGGTTCTGTATTGTCGACTTTCGCGGAACCGGCAGATACGGTATCCACAAGGATGCGTTTGAGTCCAAATACCTGATACCCATCCACAAACTGAACTTGTCCCACCTGCTCAAGAACGTGGAATGACACGGCTGCCTTCCCTGCCGGCCAGCCAGATCAGGATGGCCGTGAACAGTCCGGGATAAAACGGTTCCAGGCCCAGATAGGCATAGCTGTAGAGGTCACCGGTGGTCAGTGTGCCCAATATGAGCCATGCGGTCGATATCAGGCAGGGCATCAGGAGTGCCGGGACTGCAAAGTGTGCCTTTATCCTGAAGAAGGGAAGATAGATACCGAGCACAGGGAAGAGGAGTCCCGGTATCAGCACCGATCCGATGACATACCAGAGGGCGATCACACTGGGATAGATGATGATAAGGGCGATGCCCAGCACGACGGACAAAAGCATGCACCAGCGGGTGATGGCTACGCTTTTTTCCGGCCACCAGTAACGGGCGATCAAATCCCGGCCGAGGGTCTGCCCCGAAAGGAACAGGAAACTGTCTAGGGTGGACATGATCGTAGCCAGCAGGGTCAGGAAAAAGAGTCCGGACAGGCCGACCGGCAGCAGATAGGCGCCCAGCTCGGGATAGACCAGTATGGGATTGTCCAGATCCCCGAGGATCAGAAAGCCGTACAGTCCGGCCGAAACGGTGAAAAAATCAAAAAGGAACCAGAATCCAACCGACCAGAAGACACCCTTCCGGGCCGTGGCCGGGGTCCGGGCTGCCGCGGCGCGCTGGTGAAAGGCGGGATCGACGAACGTCCAAAGCGCGATAAAAAACCAGACGAGCAGATACTGTATGCCGTGGCCTCCGAGCGGATCCTGGTGGGTATCGGGCAGCTGGTCCCAAACCTGCCACGGAGACCCCGCATAGCGCATGGCAAGATACAGCAGCACCGCAAAACCGGTGTACATCAGGATCACCTGCAACACGTCGGTGCGTATGACCGCCCGGAACCCGGAGATGCTCACATAAAAGACCGAAAAAAGGGCGGTCAAGGATGCGAAGATCAGGATATGTGCATCCGATCCGGTAAAAAACCGGAACAGGAGTCCGAGCATCAGTATGTACGGGGCCGGACTCACCAGCAGAAAGATGATAAAGGCCGATACGGTGCCGGACCGGGACGTGTAGGTGTTGGACAGGGCTTCGGGGATGGTCAGGGCCCGGTTCTGCCGGATGCGGCCCGCAAGGAAAACGGCAAAGAGCAGGGCAAAAATGTAGTAGGGAACCCCGAACAGTACCCACTGCGATACCCCGAACTGATAGCTGTATTCCCCCACCCCGAGGATGCCTCCGTACCAGGTCGATACAAGGGTTGCCACAAACGCGGGAAGTGACAAGGTACGGCCGGAAAGAAGGAAGCTGTCCTCCGATTCATGTTTCTTCCGCTTGTAGAAACTGAGGAATATCAGTAGCAGGAAGTAGGAGGCGATAATGGTGCCGTCGATCCAGTGCACGGGATACAGGTAGCGTTAGTTATTGCAGAAGGGCATCGGTGAGTGTGGTCATGAACAGCAGGGCGCCAGAGCGGTGACGGATGCGGATCATTTCCTCAGTGGTTTCGTTGGAGGATCCGTCGCGCCGGCCGTTTTCAAGCGGCTCGTCGCAAAGGGGATATTTGAGTCCTTCGGTGACGATCCCGTCCACCCGGCCGGAAAGCGGGAACAGGGAGACCAGGTGCCCTACAGGAAGGCTGATGGTAAACAGGCGGGGAAGGATCCGCGAGCAGAGCAAGTCGTCGAAAAAAAGGAGATGGTCGAAAAAGGGCGAAAACTGCTGCATCACCGAGAGGTTCTTGAGCGCATGGTCAAGCCGTTTTCCCGTGGCGCCAAGCACATCCACCCGGCCGGCCTCCAGCGAGCGGGCGTGCTGCAGCGCCTTTTCAAGGTCATTGCTCTCCTGGTCGGGATCACGGAGCACTTCGCCGGCAAAGTTGTGTGGCTGGCGGAAGCTGTCCATGTCCCCGATGACCGCATCCGGTTCGAATCCAAGCCGCAGTGCGACATTACCACCCCCGTCGGCAGCGAGGAACCGGTCGCACCGGCTCCGGAGGGAACCGAGGAGCTCCGCAGAGGGTTCCAATCCATTGGCAAGTATCAAAACACGCATAAGAACGTTTTTTCAGGAACTGGGTCGCCCGTTTTGAAAAAATCACGGAAAGCGTGATACTGTCAGGGTTATTCTGTCAGCACACAAAAATACACAAGATGATAAAGAAATTTGGCGAAGGTTTGGCAAAACTGGAAAAACCGGGGCTCATTTCACATATTGGCCCGGATGGTGATGCCATCGGATCGCAGCTGGCCCTGTTCGGCTGGTTCAAAAGTCGCGGGGTCGAGCCGCTGCTGTTCAACGACGATCCGGTTCCGGCCAATCTGAACTGGCTCCCAAACCAGGAGAAAATACGCCGGCCGGCTTCCGATGTGCTCGACCAGTGCGACGGATTCCTGTTCATCGACGGAAACGAGCCCGGGCGTTTCGGCAGCATGTCGGGCTATTTCAATGCTACCGGCAAACCGGTTTACCTGATCGATCATCACCTGGACCCGCCGAAGGACTTTTACCGGGAGATGCTGTGGGACAGCGGGGCCAGTTCCACGGCCTATCTGGTCTACCGGCTTTTCGAGGAGACCGACCCGGAAGCGATCACCGGTGATGTTGCCGAAGCACTCTACGCCGGCATACTGACCGACACCGGCTCCTTCCGTTTTGACACGGTCACGGCCGAAACCCACTTTGCCATTGCACGCATCATCAGGCAAGGGGGCATCCGGCCGAGCGAGATATACAGCCGGATTTATGATGATAAATCACTGGCGGAATACTATTTGTTAGGAACGGCACTGAAAGGGATCCGCCTGTTCTGCGGGGGCCGTGTGGCGGTGATGCAGGTCAGTGAGTCCATGATGGATGACAGCGGTTGTTCGCAGGATGATCTCGAAGGATTTGTCAACTATCCCTTGAGCATCCGGGGTGTGGTCGTATCGGTGCTCATGTACGAGCGTGATGGCCGGATCAAGATGAGCCTCAGAGGCAAATCGCTGGTAGACCTGAACGAAGTTGCCAGGAATTTTGATGGCGGCGGTCATTTCAATGCAGCCGGCGCCTGGCACGACGGCCCCATGGAAAAAGCGGTCGATGAGGTCGTCCGGGAAATGGAGATGCGGATCAGGGAATGCGAGGAAAGAGACTGATCGCCTATTTTCTCGAACGTCTCAGGAAATCGGCTGTCTTCTGGTGATGCTGGGACGAACCCCAGAAATGGGCGAAACGGTCAAGTTCCCGCTCCAGGGATTGTTTCCTGTCGTGGCTTGCCGCGTAGAGGGTTCCCTTTTTCAGCTCCTCGATCAGATCCGGCTCCACCCTGGAGAGCTCCAGGGCCCATTCCCAGGTGTTCCTTCGCAATTCGGAGGTGATGGAGAGCTTGTTGATAAGTCCGGTATTGACGGCATCCTCGGAACTGAGAATCTGGTTGCTGCCCAGCCATTCCAGTGTGCGGGAGCGACCGACCCGTTCCACCAGGCGCGTTATGCCGCCCCAGCCCGGAGTCAAGCCGAAGGAAGCCTGTGTGAAAGCAAAAGTGGCGGTCTTGCTCGCGATGGAGAAATCGAATGCCAGCAGGAATTCACAGCCTCCGCCATAAACTTCCCCGTTTACGCAGGCCAGGGTCCAGTAACGTCCGGTTTCAAGCCGGTGGAGGATGGCCCCCATGCGTTCGGCCATCTGCCGGCCCTCCTCTGCTGTCTTGAGTTTGGCAAAAGCCTTGACGTTCCGGCCGGATACGAAATACTGGTGCCCGGCCCCGCTTAAGATCAGCACGCGGGTTTTTCCGTTATTTTCGATTTCATCGAGAATATCTTCCAGCATGTCCATGACCTCGAAGTCAATGGCATTGCTGGATTCTGGCCGGTCGATCTCGGCCCAGTAGATATGCTTTTTCTTGTTGATTTTAACGACGGCCACGGCAGTCGGGATTTCGGGTGAATTAGCGGTTGGAATCGGGTGGATCAGCGGTTGGAATCGGGCCGGACCTCCTCATCGATCCAGGCCAGGTAGTCCGGGCTGCCCATGGCGATGGGCAAGCCGATGATGCAGGGACATTCGTAACTGTGAAGGGCTTTGACTCGGTCTGCAAGCCGGTCGAAAGCGGCGGCTGTGGACTTGGCCACGAGCACGACCTCCTGCTCTTTCTGTACGGCTTCGTCCCACCAGAACAGGGCGGACATCGGGGCTATAATGTTGGTGCAGGCTACCAGTCGCTCGCGTATGATGGCCTGGCTGATGGTTTCCGCTTCATCGCGGCTGGATACGGTGATATACACAAAAACATGCTTTGAATTCATACGTGACACATTTTGGTCGTATCAGTCTGGTTGCTGGCAGGCATAACGCCTGGTGTGGAAGGTTGGATGGAAGTGTTAAAAAAGGGCACAATGTGGCATACGCCTGACGCCAGACGTATGGGATTGATGGAAAATAACCATTAGTGAACTATTAGAAAAACGCCCGGAGGTCAAAATCGCACAAACCCGCCATCGTTGAAAAAACAGGTAAATTTGCGTATATTTAAAGGCTAATTTCCACGCAGGTGCTGTGCCTGTGCTCCGGTCCTGCGCAGGAGCGATCCTGACGGTTGGCTCACTGCACGGTTACTTCACTGCGAGAGTGGTGAAATTGGTAGACACGCTAGATTTAGGATCTAGTGCCGAAAGGCGTGGGGGTTCGAGTCCCCCCTCTCGTACGAAATCCAATGTGCGGACCGAAACATACAGGTCCTGTTCACCCGGACGGCAAGCCACCGACGGGATTTTTTTTAACCCTTAACATTTCAGTTCCGTGAACATAGCTGTAGAAGACAAAAGCAATGTAGACAAGGTTCTTACCATTTCCGCGACAAAAGAGGAACTTGCCCCCCGTTTTGACAAGGCCTACCGGGAATACCGCAAAAAGATCAACATGCCTGGTTTTCGCCCCGGCCAGGTGCCGGTGTCCATCGTCAAAAAACGTTTCGGCAAGGAAATCGAGTCCGAAGAGATCAACAAATACATCCAGGAAGTGTTCAAGGATGAAGTGGTTCCCAAATACAGTCCGGTCGGCGAACCCCGTTTCGAGGATATGAAGTGGGAGGATGGCGAACTGGAAGTCAAGATCGAGATCGGGGTCAAGCCGGAATTCGAACTCAAGGACATCTCCTCCTTCACCGTGGACAAGATGGTGCACGATGTGACGGATGAAGAGGTCGAAGAGGAGCTCAGGCACTCCCTGGAGCGCGGTGGTACCTGGAAGGAAACCGATGCGGCCATCGACGAAAATAGCCGGGTCACGGTGGACGCGGTCCCCCTGGACAAGGACGGCAACCCCAGGACCGAAGAGCAGGATACCGACAAGGAGCTGGACCTGTCCGATGACGAGAACATGGAGTTCCGCGAGGCGCTCATTGGGGCCAAACAGGGTGACGAGGTCACGGTGAAACTCGGCGAAGGCGACGATGCCGAAACCTTCAAGCTCACGGTGAAAAAGGTGATGCAGCTGGAGGTTCCCGAGTTGAACGAGGAATTCGTAAAAGAGGCGACCAAGGGAGAGGTGAGCACGGTCGAGGACTACCGCAGCCGTATCAAAAGTCAGATCCAGAATTACTATGACCAGGTGGCCAACGACATGCTGAAGCAGGATATCATGGACAAGCTTATCGAGGCGCATCCGGATATCGAGGTGCCCAGGGCTCTGCTGAGCCGGTTTCAGGATGCCTATGTCGATCGGATGAAACAGCAGCAGCAGGGACAGCCCCTGCCCGAGGACTTCGACGAGGAGGAATATCGCGAATCGATACGTCCCGATGCGGAACGCGAGGCGCGGTGGGCATTTATCGTCGATGAACTCGGCAAGCAGTTTGACGACATCGAGATCACCGAGGAGGATATCGATGCCCGACTGTCATCTGAAGCGGCCCGGTACGGACTGCCTGTGGAAATGGTGAAAAACTTCTACGCCCAGTCGGGCGACCAGCTTGAAAACCTCCGCCAGAATATCCGTACGGACAAGCTTTTCGATCGTATATTGGAGCGAGTCAACCTGAACGAGCTCGACAAAGAGGCCTATCAGGAAAAAAAGAAAGAACAACGTAACGAAAAGAGTGATACATGAACCAACTGAAGCAACCCCCGTTTGACGAAGCCGCTTTTTCCGGGCAACAGACGCAGAGCAATCTCATACCGATGGTCATCGAGACCACCAATCGCGGCGAACGGGCCTTTGACATCTATTCCCGGCTCCTGAAAGACCGGATCATCATCCTGGGAACGCCCATTAACGACGCCGTAGCCAGCAGCATCGTGGCGCAGATGCTGTTCCTGGAGTCGGACGATCCGGAAAAAGACATCAACCTGTACATCAACAGTCCCGGCGGCGTGGTATCATCCGGAATGGCCATCTACGATACCATGCAGCATGTCCGTTGCGATGTATCCACCATTTGCATGGGCATGGCGGCATCAATGGGTGCCGTAATGCTTGCCGGAGGCACAAAAGGAAAGCGGACCCTTCTTCCGCACTCAAAGGTCATGATCCATCAGCCGCTGGGCGGCACTCAGGGTCAGGCCAGCGACATTGAGATTGAAGCCCGCGAGATCATCCGCATCAAGCGGACACTCAGCGAAATCCTGGCTTATCATACCGGCAAGGATACCGATACCATCGTCCGTGACTCGGACCGTAATAAATGGTTGGATGCACAGGAATCGCTTGAATATGGTCTGGTCGACAAGGTCCTTGAGCGCGGCCCTGCCAAGTAGTATATTACCCTGGACAGCCCAAACCCCATAATATGAGTGATCAGGAAAAGAAAATCCGGTGTTCTTTTTGTGGAAGGTCGAGCCATGAAGTAAAAAGCATGGTAGCCGGACCCAACGTATACATTTGCGACCAGTGCATCACGGATGCATCCGGGATCGTAAAGAACGACCTTGCACCCGAAAAAAAAGAACCCCAGGCCATCCAGAGTGACCTTAAACCGATTGAAATCAAGGCCTACCTGGATGAGTATGTGATCGAGCAGGAAGAGGCAAAGAAAACGTTGTCGGTGGCCGTATACAATCACTACAAGCGCATTGCGAGTCCGGCTTTCGAGGACGATGACGCCGAGATAGAGAAGAGCAACATCGTGCTCCTGGGTCCGACCGGGTCAGGCAAAACGTTGCTGGCACGCACGCTGGCCGGTATCATCGATGTGCCGTTCTGCATTGCCGATGCCACGGCACTGACCGAGGCGGGCTACGTCGGCGAGGACGTCGAGAGCATCTTGTCGAGTCTGCTCCAGGCCGCCGATTACGACGTGGAGCGCGCCGAGCGGGGCATCGTTTACATCGACGAGGTGGACAAGGTCGCCCGCAAAAGCGACAACCCTTCCATTACACGCGATGTGTCGGGTGAGGGCGTGCAGCAGGCCCTGCTCAAGATCCTTGAAGGCACCTCGGCCAATGTGCCGCCAAAAGGCGGACGCAAGCACCCCGAGCAGAGTTTCATTACCGTGGATACCCGCAACATCCTCTTCATCTGCGGAGGGGCGTTTGAGGGTCTGAATGAAATCATCTCACGCCGGCTTTCCGCATCGAACATGGGATTTACGGCCGACTACCAGGACAAGTTCGACAAGGATGACCCCAAAATATTTACGCATGTCGAGCCGGAGGACCTGCAGAAATACGGGCTTATACCCGAGCTCATAGGACGGCTTCCGATCATATCGGGTCTGGAGGAGTTGTCGGAACAGGCCATGATCAATATTTTGCTGAAACCCAAAAACGCGATCATCAAGCAGTACAAGAAGCTGTTCCGGATGGAAGGTGTTGAGCTGGAATTCGAAGAGGATGCCCTTCAGGAAGTGGTTTCACAGGCAATGAAGCGAAAGACCGGAGCCCGCGGACTACGCTCCATCATGGAGCGTGCGATGCTGGACATCATGTTCACCCTTCCGACCATGAAAAATATCGAGCGCTGCATCATTACCCGGGACACCATTGCTTCCTTCGCCCCGCCGATCTACAAAAAACGGAAAGCATCGGCATAACCCGAGAAATAGCCTGAAGTACCGGTTCGTTATCCCGGTTGAATCGTGACGCCGTGCGATCGCACCCGATGGCGCGGTACATCCAAACCGTTACCAACGCGAAAGCCATGTTCTTCAACAGCACATCGAACCGGATAAAAGGGATCCTTGTCTTCCTGCTCGTCGTTACCGCCATCGGTTCATTTGTCTATACACACTATCTGGTCCAAAAAATTCGTGAAAAAGAGCACTCCAGCGTGGAATTGTGGGCCCGGGCCATGGAATACAACAGCAAGCCGCTCTACCGGGACACGCGCAACGAACTTTCGGCCATTATGGTGGAGATGTCCACGCATGACAGGCTGGATGACATAACAAAAAATCGCTGGATACGGGCGCTGCAGCGCGCTGAGTCGGATCTGTCAAACGCCTCGCTTGATTTCATCGCATCCGAGCTGATCATCAAAAACCGGTTTGAGATTCCTTCGGTCGTGGTGGATGAGGAAAACAAGATACTGGCATCGCGCAATACGGAAGACCGTGAGCTGGACGAACGGCTGATTACCGAATATGCTTCCATCAACGACCCGATCCGCATCGAACTGGGCGGGGAAACGACCGAGGAAGTGCAGTATGTCTATTACGGTGACAGCGCTATTATCCGCACCCTTCAGTTCTTCCCCTATGTGCAATTCGGTCTGCTGGGGCTGTTCCTGGGGCTGGGCTACCTTAGTTTGAGCAGTATCAAGCGCACCGAGCAGTCCAACCTCTGGGTTGGCATGGCGCGTGAGGCGGCACATCAGCTCGGCACACCGCTTTCCAGCCTGTACGGATGGCTGGCATTGCTCAAAGAGCAAATAAACGACCGGGAAACCCTGCAGATAGCCCACGAGATCGGAAAAGACCTGCAGCGCATGCAGACGGTGGCCGACCGGTTCAACAAGATCGGTTCCATTCCGGAGCTCAAGCCGAACAAGGCCGGTCCCATCATACGCCATGTGATGGAGTACCTTGAGCGCAGAATGCCGCAGATCGGCAAACACGTGACCCTGTCACTGGATATGCGATCTGAGAAGCGGATCCCGATCAATCCCGAGCTCTTTGCCTGGGCTATCGAGAACCTGCTGAAAAACGCACTGGATGCCATCGATACTAAAAACCGTGCGGCCCGTGTGCATATCGAAGCCGACGAGCACAACGGCCAGTATGTGATCGATGTCACCGATACCGGCAAGGGGATTGAGAAAAAGCACAAAAAGGAAATATTCAATCCCGGTTACAGTACGAAAAAACGGGGCTGGGGCCTGGGTCTTAGCCTTACGAAGAGGATCGTGGAAGAGTACCACAATGGCAGGATCTTTGTTCAGCGTTCGGTCCCGGGGGAAGGCACGACATTCCGCATGATATTACCCATGAACGGAGACAGGAAAAAGGAAAAAAACCGGCAAGAAACGGACCGGCGTTCCTGAAGAAATATGTCAGTCCGAGTCCCTGTTAAAGCCACGACGAGTGGCATAATCCATGAGTTCCGCTTTCAGGAGGTTTCTGCCCCGATGCAGCCGCGAGCGGATCGTCCCAATGGGCACATCAAGCATGTTGGCAATCTCTTCGTAGGAAAACCCCTCGATATCGCACAGCAGCACCACGGTACGGAAATCCTCTGGAAGGCGTGAAAGGGCACCGGTGACATCATCGTCCATCATCTCCCCGTACATGTTCGATTCCATGTCCGTAGTATTCGATTGCTCGCTGCGAATACTTTCATAGAACGGCTCGATCTCGTCATAGTCCACCTTCTGCGGCTGCTTGGAGACCTTCCGATAGTTGTTGATATAGGAATTCTTGAGGATGCGAAACAGCCAGCCTTTGGCATTCGTGCCTTTTTCATAGCTGCTGAAAAAACGGAAGGCCTTAACGATGGTATCCTGGACCAGGTCCTCGGCATCATCGTTGTTCGCAGTCAGTTTCAGTGCAAAATTGAAGAGCGCATCCAGATGGGGCAGGATCTCGTCATTGAAATCTTCCTGCTTCTGCAACTCTTCCTTTGTCATTTCTTCCATCAAGAATCAAACGTTTGATTAAATCACGAGTGTGCTTGCCCGGTTTCACGGTCAGATCAGGTTCATCATGAGGCCCATGCACATATCGTAGAGTTTAAATGTAAGAAATCGTAATCAATAAATTAAATGAATAAAAATAATTCTTGTTAATCTTCATTGATTTCCTTTATCTCTGCAACGGGACGGGTATCTCCATGAAACCCGAGTGCGCGGAACGCGGCATGGGAGAGGACAAGCCGGTTTTCCGCTGTCCGGTCATTGATGTGGACAAAAATCCCGTGCTCGTTATCCGGATTGGTGACGAATATTACCGAACCAAGTGAAAAGCTGGGATGGGCGGCTGTCAACGCATCCGGATTGTAGAGGTCGCCGCTGGTGGTGGTTTTGTGTTCCCGTTCGTCGGGATACCGGGTGACATTGATACGGGATCCATTCCTGTCCCTTGTATCGGCAAGATAGGGGTTCGGCCGCGTGGTAGTTGCCGAAATGAGAAGAGTGATCTCATCGCCCGGCCGAAGATCGTTTGCTGAAACCCCCTGATTGAGTGCCCGGAACTCGCGAATGTCCATATTGTGATGCTGCAGAAGCTGATGCAGGGTGTCCGACTCGGCGAGGTTATGGGTGACGAACCGACCTTGAGGAGTGCTTTCAACATCCCATTCTTCCGTCACCGAAGGAGGGGCGGCAGACCGGCTTCGGATGCGCAGCTGTTGTCCCACCTCGATCAGTGTGTTTTCAAGGTTATTGATATCCATCAGTTCCTGGACGGTCATGTTGAACAGTGAGGCAATGCGGTACAGGGTATCACCAGGTCTTACCTCGTAATGGGAGGGGGCATCCGGGTCAGCAAATTCGTTTTTTTCATCCGCTGCGGGAGCATCGGAAGGTGCCGGAGAGTCGTCGGTTGACGGAGGATCGACAGGAGTGCGGGATTCGATGGATGCCGGAGAGTCGGGAGCATTGGTGTCGGTTACTTCCCGACGGCGGATTTCGAGTTCCTGACCGATCGATATCAGGTTGTCCGGCAGATCGTTCCAGCGCCGGATCTGTTCGACGCTCACCCCGTAGATTTGAGAGATGCGGAAGAGCGTCTGGCCGGCTTCCACTGTGTGGATGATGGACCCCTGCTCCGTTTCACGCTCCGTGTCACGGCGCTCAGGTGACCTTTCGGCGGGACTTTCCCGTTCCGCACGCTCGCCGGGGCCAACGACGAGTTCCTGACCGGTTTGGATCACATTTCCGCTGAGCCCGTTCCACTCACGCAGTTGTCCGACCGTAACGTCGTACTGGCGGGAGATGCTGAACAGGGTCTCGCCCTGTCGAACGATGTGGGTCGGCGGGTCGGCCGGAAGCATTGCCGCCGACAGGACAAACAGGCAGATAACGAATAAGATAGGTATGCGCATGGGAAGATTACGCTTGGTCGGTGTCAAGTTCGTCCAGGGCCTGTTCCAGCTCGGATGCGGCATGAAGATCATTCACTTTTCGCGCCGCCGCAATGCCGGTTGTAAACGTCTTCAGGGCTTTTTCGGGCTTGCCCAGCACCTGGTAAAGTTTTCCAAGGTGATAGTAGACCCCGACATACTCAGGGTCATGATCACGGATATATTCAAAATGGCCGAGGGCCCTGTCATAATCCGGGGCTTTCAGATATTCCAGTGCCAATGCGAAGCGGGAGAAAATGTCATCAGGATCCGCATCCAGAAACTGCCTCAGTTTTTTTACCCTGTTTTCATTCATCATAATTTCCATTTGTCCATCCTAACGGACAACAACTCGGTAACGTATCAGGTGTCAATAAATAGCCGGCATGCGACCACATAGCCGGCATACGACCACATAGCCGGCATACGACCAGATAGCCGGCATACGACCACGTGATCAGACGGGCCGGTACCGCTCAGCAATTTCTTCGACGGAATCGCCGCCGAATTTTTCCAGGAACGCATTGGCCAGCACCGGGGCGATCACGTTTTCCACAACCACGACAGCCCTCGGTAGAGCGCATACATCCGAACGTTCATAGCGTGTATCGAGTATTTCTTTCGTCAGCATATCAACGGTTTTAAGGGGTTTGAGCATGGTCGGTATAGGCTTCATGACTCCGCGTATAATCAGGGGCATGCCGGTGGTTATGCCGCCCTCGAGACCGCCTGCACGGTTGCCGGTTCGTGAAAAACGCTCCTCTTCCCATGTGATTTCATCGTGCACCTGGTGCCCATGGCGTTTTCCGGATTCGAAGCCGAGCCCGATTTCCACGCCCTTCATGGCCTGGGTGCTCATGACAGCCTGGGCCAGGAGGCCTTCCAGCTTGCGATCCCAATGGACATAGCTGCCGAGGCCGGCCGGCAGACCGGTGACCACGATTTCATAAATCCCGCCGAGCGAGCTGCCCTCTTTTCGCCTTTTTTTGATCTCATCGGTCATCCGCCGGGTCAGCGCGGGGTCCAGACACCGCACCTCCGAGGCATCGGCGGAATCGGCGATATGACCTGCGCCTTTCGGAAGCAGGGGATCGGTGGTTTCCCGAACGGCTTCCCAGGAGGTATAGCCCTGCTCGCCGATCCGGATCACATGTCCACCGATCTGGATCCCGAAATGTGCAAGCAGCTGTCTCGCTGTAGTGCAGCATGCCACCCTCATGGCGGTTTCGCGTGCGCTTGAACGTTCGATGACAGGACGTATATCGTCAAAACGGAATTTTTGCACACCGACCAGGTCGGCGTGCCCGGGACGCGGAAGGGTAATCCGCGGGACATCCCCATCAACAGGATTCAGAGACATGATCCGGGGCCAGTTGCTTTCATCTTTTTCATAGGCCCGGTTGACCATCTTGAGGGCGACAGGATGTCCCATGGTCTTGCCGAAGCGAACACCGGAGACGATATCGGCCCTGTCTTTTTCAAAAGCCATGCGCCCCCCCCGCCCATAACCCTGCTGCCGGCGGGAAAGTTGTTTCGCAATCATCTCCTCGGATAGTTGGAGTCCGGCGGGGAGACCCTCCACAATACCAATCAGTTCAGGTCCGTGTGATTCACCAGCAGTCAGATATCGGATCATAGGTCAGGATATTGGTGCATGTCACGGGAAATTCCGGTCACCCGTTTTTCCAAGCGGGAAGATAACAAAATAAACGATGAAGTAGGCAGCGGTAGAGCGGAAATGGCTGGAAAGGGGGAAGGAGCGTTGCCTGAACGTCCGGAGAGCGCGGAAGCAGCTCTCACAGCCGGGTACCGATATTGAGCTGGATCAGGCCACCGGTTTCACTGTAGGAAGTGCGGCTGATATCAAAACGAATGTCGCGGATCACGATACCCAGGCCGATGGACGCTCCGGAAAGATCGATTCGACTATCGGTCTTGAGCTCCTCGCTATGAAGGTGGTCGTACCCCAGGCGCAGGTTAAAGTTTTCCGAGAACAGGAATTCGGTTCCGAATCGCATGTGCCGGAACAGGTTGTCGGTGAAACCCGGATCCGATTCATCATCAAAGACAGGAAGATTCCAGCGATCCAGGGAATGCAGGGCCAGGGAAAAACGCAGCGGCAGGTGCTGGAGCCGGTGTGTGATGCCGGCCATCAGGGTAAGGGGAAGTTCTTCGCGGGTTTCATCAAAACGGGTGAGCTGTGTTCCAAGTTGGCGGAACGCGATGCCGGCCTGGGTGAGATCATTGTTGAAGCTGTAGAATGCTCCGCCAAAGAGTGCAAGGGCTGAAGAGCGGTAGCCGGCGTAACTGCTCATGATGAACTGGGTGCCGATTCCGGCGCGGAGATTCGGAAGCAGGGTCCGGGTAAAGGCGGTGCTCCAGGCAAAATCATAGGCATCGAATGAGCCGTGTTCGAGACCGTCGCTGTCGGTGCGCGTGAAATCACCGTAGTTCACGAATCGGATGCCGGTGGCAAGTGTGCCAAGCCCATCCCGGTGCCAGCCGAGAGCGGCCGCTCCAAGATATATATCCGAAAAGTGATTAAGATAGGACAGGGTAAGCTCCTTGTGACTGTCCGGATCCAGGTAGCCGGGGTTTATTTCAAAATGAGCGGTGCCGCCGTGGGGCAGGGAGACATGGTTGCCCCCGAGTGCAGCCGTCCTTGCCGAGCCCGGCACATTAAGGAATCCAAAGACGGATCCGGTGCCCGATCGGGCTGCGGCGCCGGTGGATACCAGCCCGATCCACCCGGATGCAATCAAAAGACAGAGGATGAGATGTGATTTCACGGTCAGATTAAATGATTAATTCCGTAATTTGTCTTTGCAAAATATCACAAAGCGCATAAATTTCTTTCTTTATTTCAATTTTTTTGGTTCTGGCACGTACCAATGGCAATCTGATCCCTTAAAGAACGGCTGTTCCATGCAATTATTTGTTGATGTCGGACGCTACTGCAGATTGATCTATGAGGCAATCCGGTCCTCTACAGAGTTCGGTATGTACTGGAGGAACATCATCTCGGAGATGGTGAAGACCGGATACGATTCGCTTCCGATCATCTTGCTTGCCGGTTTCTTTACCGGCGCGGTCATGACAATCCAGACCTCGTACCAGCTGGTTGCAGGGTTCATACCTCCGACTACCATCGGGTCGATTGTCTCGCAATCCCTGCTCATCGAGCTGGCTGCGGTGATCAGTGCACTGGTCCTCGCCGGCAGGGTCGGGGCACGCATTGCCACCGAGCTGGGCACTATGGCGGTGAGTGAACAGATCGATGCGCTGGAATCCATGGGCTTTAATTCGGTCACCTTCCTGGTGATGCCGCGCGTCCTTGCCGGGATCTTCATGTTTCCGGTGATCTATGTAGCGGCCGTTGTTTCCGGAATGATAGGCGGCTTGCTGGCAGGCATCATGGCCGGTGCCGTTCCGCCGGCCGATTTCATGCTGGGTGCGCGACAGGTCTTTTCACCCGCCGATGTGAGTTTCGGGGTCATCAAGGCCTTCGTTTTCGGGTACATCATCACCTCTATTTCCTGTTACAAAGGCTATTTCGCCACGGGCGGTGCCGAAGGTGTCGGTCAGGCGACCACCCAGGCCGCCGTTCTCAGCTGTATCTACATTCTCGTGGCGGACTTCGTTCTTGCCTTTTTACTACTTTAGCCGTTGCGGTCATGATCGAAATCAAAAACCTCACCAAAAGCTTTGGCTCCAATCTGGTTTGGGAGGATGTCTCCCTGACGATCGAAGACGGGGAGACCCTGGCCGTCATCGGCAAATCGGGATCGGGCAAGTCAGTGTTCATGAAACATCTCAACGTGCTGCTTTTTCCGGATTCGGGCGAGGTGCTTATCGACGGTTTGAATGTTTTTGAGATGCGTTATGCCCGACTGCGCAAGCTGCGCCAGCAGTTTGGCGTACTGTTCCAGGGAGCCGCCCTGTTCGATTCCATAACGGCCTACCAAAACGTGGCTTTTCCGCTGCGTTTTTTCAGTGATTATAACGAGGAAGAGATCCATGAGCGAGTCATGGAATCCCTGACCCTGGTCAATCTCGGCGATATCGGTCAGAAGACGCCGGCCGAACTCTCCGGCGGGATGAAAAAACGGGTCGGACTGGCACGGGCAATTGTCATGAAACCGGAGTATCTTCTGTATGATGAACCGACATCCGGACTGGATCCGCAAACTTCGGATGAAATCAACGATCTGATCATCAACATGGCGGAGACCTTGGAAATCACTTCCGTGGTGGTAACTCATGACATGCACAGCGTGCTCCGTGTGGCCGACAGGGTGGCTTTCCTGGATCAACAGAAGCTCAGTTGGTACGGCACGGTCGATGAGATGCGTGAAAGCGATCAACGGTCATTGAACGAGTTCATCAAAGCAAGCGAATACACCATATAACCATGCGGAGCCCGGTTTGAAAAAGATCCATAACGAGATAAAAATTGGCCTTACCATCGTAATAGCCATGCTCATTGCCGTCATTGGCTTCAGGCTGATGCAGGACGTGCCTATTTTCCGGCCCAGCCTGCAGCTTTATAGTGTTTTTGAAAGGGTTGACGGGGTGAGTGTCGGCACATCGGTCTACATGTCCGGAGTCAAGATCGGTTCTGTGAACCGCATGAATCTGGCCGGGCCGGACAGCGTCGAGGTGGTGCTGAACCTTTCCTACACCGAAAATATTCCCGTCGGATCACGCGCCTACATCGAGCCATCGGACCTTATCGGTGGAAAACGCGTTCGTATCGAGCATTCCGGCAAGGACGAAATGATCCCGGACGGCGGCTATATTGAAGGGGTGTACGACCGTGGTACTTTTGCAGAGGTTCAGGAGTTCGCCGAGGATCTCAAACCGGATGTCGAGAGATCGGCAGCAAGCCTGGCGGAAGTGCTTGGGCAGATCGATGAGATGCTCAAGGATGGCGGAAAAGAGGACATACGTGAATCCCTGGGGGCCCTGCGCAGCTCGTCACAGCAGATTGACCGTCTGCTGCGGCAACGCAGTTCGGATATCGACGAATCCATCACCAGCCTGAAGCAGATCATGGCCAATCTGGATACCCTGAGTGCCGGAAGCCAGGACCAGCTGGAGCAAATACTGGCCAACCTGGAGACAACCAGCCGCGAACTCGGCACCGTTACCCGGGAACTGGGTGATGTTAGCTCGGAGCTGAACCAGATGATGCAACAGATCAATCGGGGCGATGGGACAGTGGGAAGGCTTATCCAGGATCCGTCCCTGTATGAAAACCTCGACAGCATGGCCGTGAACCTGAAAAATATTTCCAGGAGGCTGGATGAGGACCCGGGACATTTCCTCAAACACTTGCAACTGATTGAGATGTTCTGATTCCGGTTCACATACGACGGTTTTCTGCACCAAACCGGTACGCTTATCGTTATCCTTACAGCTTTGTAATTCACGGCATTTGCCGTATCTTTCGAAGCTGTTAAAGGCGTTTTCCATCCATTTTTCGACTTACTTTCTACATACACGTTTCAGAGGTTTTCTATGGGTTTGATGCAAAAACTTAGATCCGGAACCAAATACATTATCTGGATCCTGATCCTGTCATTCGGTCTGCTTTGGGTACTGGCAGATACCCAGGTCTTTGATGCCATGATGGCTGGGCCCAGGAATATGGGCGAAGTAAACCGTGAACCGGTATCCTGGGCTGAGTTCAACCAACGGATCAATTTGTTCACCGAGCAGTACCGCCAGCAGTCGGGGGGCAGCCCTGATACCGAACTCCGCGCCCAGTACGAGGAAATGGCATGGGAACAGCTCGTGGTCGACAAGATTCTGCAACAGAAAATGGAGGATATGGGCATAAGAGTCACCGATTCCGAGCTTATTGACATGGTGATGGGGGAGAATCCCGATCCCTTCATACGCCAGCAGTTTACCCGGGAGGACGGTACCATTGACCGGGTGGCGCTCCAGAACGCCATCGAAGCACCCGAGAACCGAGAAATCTGGATCATGATCGAGCAGCAGCTTCGTGAACAACGCCGGCAGCAAAAGCTGAACCAGTTTGTCGAAGCCTCGATGCGCGTAAGCGATTTTGAAATACAGCAGCACTACAAGCGCCAGAACAGCCGCGCCAGCTTCCAGTATGTGAGGTTCCCCTATTCGGAGATCCCCTCGGATGAGATCGAAGTCAGCGATTCCGAAATTCGATCCTTTTACCGGAATAATGAACACCGCTTTCAGAGAAACAAAACTTGGCGGTTTTCCTATGTCACTTTCTCCATTGCACCGACCGCTGCGGATACGATCCGGGCCCTGAACTATCTGGAAGACCTCCGGGATCTGTTCCGGCAGACTGACGATGTGCCCCGTTTTCTCAACGATCATTTCTCCGAAACGGATCAATTCGAAGACTTCCTGAAACCATCCGAGGTGCGTCCGGAACATCTAAAAGCGTTTGAACTGGAAGTGGATGAGGTCAGCGAACCCTACATCCACAACAACCGGGTCCATATGATCAGGCTGCTCGAGGAGCGTCCCTCGGATCAGACCTACGTCCGCGCACGTCAGATCCAGCTTTCCGATGACGATTCGGGGCAGCAAAGGGCGGAGGAGCTGCTTGAACGTGTGCGACAGGGGGAATCCTTTGCCGATCTGGCACAATCCTACTCGACGCACGACCAGTCTTCAGCCCGCGGAGGTGATCTCGGCTATCTTGAACGTGATGACAAGCCCGCAGCCCAGGCCAACACCATTTTTTCCGCATCCACCGGCTCGGTGATCGGACCGATTTCCGGGGATGACGGTCTGTACCTCTTTCAGATAATCGACCGGACCAGCAGGGATATCCGCTTTGCCGATATGAGTCAGGATATTGAGCCCGACCCGTTTGAGACGGTGCAGCGACTGGCAGATGAAGCCGGGGATTTCCAGTATTTTGCTGAAGCGGACGGCTTTGCCACTGAGGCCGAGCGGAGCGGCTATACCGTTCAGGAAGGCGTGGCTACCGAAGGCAATCCGTTCATAGCCGGACTCGGTCAAAGCCGCGTCATCCTCAATGAACTTCGGCAAATGCGCCAGGGTGACCTCTCCGACGTGATCGAGACAGAAGATAAATTCATTGTATTCCGGGTGGATGAGGTAATACCCGAAGGGGCACGACCGCTCGATGAAGTGCGTTCCCAGGTAGAGTCGCTTGTACGAGAAGAAAAGCGCCGGGAACAGATGGAGCAGAGGGTCAGTGAAATGCTTGCCGGAGTAACCGTGCTGGAGGAACTTGCCGAAGCCCAGGGCAAATCGATCCAGAGTGCCGAACGTGTCCGCTTGAATGCCGCCACGGTACCCGGAGTCGGCCGTGAGCCGAAAATCATTGGTGCGGCTTTTTCGCTTCCGGAAGGGGAGCTGTCGCAGGCCATTGCGGGGAACAATGCGGTATTCGTGATGATGGTTGAGAATCGAAGCATGGCCGATGTTGCTTCGATGTCCACAGCCGAACGCCGTGAGATCCGTGACCAGCTCCAGCAGCAGAAAAACACGGCTTTTGGGGAAATCTGGGTGGATCGTCTCAAAGCCGATGCCGACATCCGCGACTTTCGGACCCAGCAGCGCGTGATGCAGCCGCCGATGTAATATGCCTGACGCTTCTGCGGAAGATAAAAAACGCATGAGGCGGGCCCTTCGGCTCGCTGAAAAAGGAAAAGGCTACGTGGCGCCTAATCCGCTGGTGGGATGTGTCATCTATTCCGCGGAAGGGGTGCTGATCGGACAGGGTTACCATGAGCGGTACGGGCAGCCCCATGCCGAAATCAATGCACTCAGGGATGTCAAAGATCCCTCCGATCTGTTGGATGCAACCGTCTACGTCACACTGGAGCCCTGCTCGCATCACGGGAAAACGCCTCCCTGTGCGCACGAACTGGCAAAATACCCCCTGCAGCGTGTTGTGGTGGCCATGACCGACCCGAATCCCAGTGTCAACGGAAATGGGATTGCCTATCTTCGATCCAAAGGGATCACCGTGACCACCGGTGTGCTCGAAGAGGATGCCCGTAAACTGAACGAGGTCTTTATTTTCAACATGCGGTTCGGGAAACCGTATGTCATCCTGAAAGTGGCCCAAACACTGGACGGCTATATCGCGGCTCCCGACGGTGACGCCCGCTGGATATCGGGTGAGAAAGCACGCGAAATGGTGCACAGGTGGCGGAGTGAATACGATGCGGTGATGGTCGGCCGCAACACGGCGTTGCTTGACAATCCAAGGCTGACCGTCCGGCATGTCAGCGGCCGCCAGCCCCGTCGAATCGTGATCGATGGACCGGGCGCGCTTCCCAGGGAGCTCCATCTGTTCAGCGATATCCACGAAAACAAGACCATCCATGTAACCTGCAATCCAAAAGTGGCGGAACAGACGGGCGATCCCGCACTCGGTCTGCTTCAGCCTGACTATTTTCGCGGGCAGACCGTACATGTATCGGAACTGAACGGACACTGCAACCTGGAGCAGGCCATTACCAGGATCGGCGAACTCGGGGTCAGCTCCATACTGGTGGAATCGGGCAGCCAGCTGGCTTCAGCCATGATCCGTGACAATCTGGTCGACAAACTGCAGTTGTTCATTGCCCCCCAAATGCTGGGCGGTGGTACCCGCAGCATCATCGGACTGGGCATCGAACGGATGAGCGACATCATCGGTTTCCGTTCGGCAGGGTGGACCCGCGTTGGCGATGACATGCTGTTTACCGGATATTTGTAGATGTATTTGGTACTGTAAAACCCCATTACCCTAAACCCGTAACAACAATCGGGAGGCAAGCGATGTTCAATGGAATCATAGAAGAGCTTGGAAAGATTACATCCGTCAGGGACATTGGCGGCGGCAGGGAGCTTACCATATCCTGCAAACTGGCAGCTGAACTCGAAGTGGACAACAGCCTCTGTGTTAATGGTGTGTGCCAGACCGTGGTGCGGCAGGACAGGCACTCGGTTTCCGTGCAGGTTGTAGAGGAGACGCTGCGCAAGACGGCCCTCGGCGATCTGAAACCGGGCTCGGAAGTCAACCTGGAACGTTCACTGTCACTGGCTCAGCGTATTGACGGCCACATCGTCCAGGGGCATGTGGATACGACCGGTGAAGTTATGGATGTACGCAAGGAGGGAACCAACTGGCTGTGCACCATCGGTTACGACCCCGAATGGTGCGATTTGGTCGTCGGGCGCGGAAGTATTGCCATTGACGGTATCAGCCTGACCATCGCTCGTGAACAAGGAACCGGCTTTACCGTGGCCATCATACCTTACACATGGGACAACACCGTCATCAAAAACCGGAAAAAAGGAGACCGGGTCAACCTGGAATTTGATATACTGGGTAAATATGTCCTGCGGTTCATGCAAAATCGGCAGACAGGACGGCAGGACGCAGGCCCGGGTTCAGGCCAGAATGCAGGTCAGGGAGCAGGCAGGATCGCCGGGCAAGAGCCGCAGCAGGAGGTGCGATCTGCTGCCGGGGACGAGGACAGATCCGGGACATCTGGCGGCAGGCTCACCGAAAGGATGCTCCGTGACAGCGGTTTTATGGATTGAAAGAGGGTTTGCGGATTGAGGGAACGGCTTACACCGGCAAACGGGCACTTTCAGGGTTGGAAAGGCGGTACAGTCCTGCAGTCGAAAGTGTACTTCAGGTCAGAATGGCGGCCGCGTACTGGACTGGCGCTCGAGATTGTTCAGTCCCGGCAGTTTCTGGAACAGTCCATGGAGCTGAGAATCGCGTACCGAAAGCCGGAACATGAAAAATTTGAAATCACCGAACGGGTTCCATTGGAAGGACAGGTCCCAGCAGTGCAGGTTTCTGGTGACGTTGAAGCGGGAAGGTGTCAGTTTTTTTTCGATGAAATCGTATCCAAGCGAGGTGCCGACCTGCCATTCCTGTGTGAGACGGAACTGGATGCTCTGGGCATTGATGACAGCCGATCGCGAGACGGTGGTGCCGGTACCTTTGCGCCACCGGTAGTTGAAACTTAAGCTCATGGACCATGGGACATCGATCCGTTCCACCCGTCCGCGGAAAATGGCATCGTCGATAGGATGGAAGTGGGACTGGTCCAGCGGGTCATAGTGCTCAGGGTAATGCCATTGTCGCTGATCGGATCTCCCGCGGCCATCTCTTCCACCGCTGCTGAAGCGGGTGCTCGCAGCAAAAGAGAAATTGACAAGGCGCATCAACCGGTTGCTGTCATTCCAGATAAACCGGTCGATCAGGTTGCCGTCGTCATCGGTTGCGTAAAAACTGAAGGTAGCATTGGCATTCAGGTTCAGGTTCTGGAAGAAGGAGGAGGAAATGGAGGCCGACAGGTTGGAGAGATTGAAACGCTCAGCGGCAAAGTTGTAGCTCGTACTCAGGTTGAACCGGTCGACAAGCCGTACCACACGCTCACTTCGCTCCCCGGTCGAGTCCCTGCGAACCTCCTTGGTCTCCAGTACATTGTTCAGACTGAAACTCACGGCCCGTTGCTCACCGGTCCCCGGGCCCTGAACAATACCGCCCTGGAATATTGAATACTTGCGGGTATCCCCGGCCTCGTTGATCTGGACTTCCCGGTAAAATCCCCACAATTCATCACTGAAATCGGGCCGGTAGCTGACGCTGACGGACGGACGCATGGTATGCCTGAATCCCTCGAACCGGCCCAGGCGGGCCTCACTTAATCCGTACAGTGTAGTGTTGAGACTGAGGCTGGTCTGAAAATCCCTTCCGGCTTCAAAGCCGCGCTCCATGCGGGTAACCACCTGGTTCTGTTCCGGATCCCACTCCTGGCGCACCGTTTCGGGGTACCAGTATTCATTGAAGCTTATGTTTGTACCGATATTGGCCACGGTCGAACTGACCAGTTGCATATCGGCGCTGGCCGCCTGTCTCATGCCCGCATTGATATGGCGGATCTCACCAGTTGCCTTCTGGTGCCGCGAAGGATTGAACAACGCCTCGAAAAATCCGATCTCGGTGCCTTCCAACGGCTGATACTGGTATCTGGATTCAATACGGGCACTGTACTGGAGGCTCAGGGTTTCGTACCATGCTTCCCTTTGTGCCGGTCCCGGTCTCTGGAAAGGGGTGATCCTCCGGAGCGAAAAGTTGATCGCCGGACCGGTGAGTGTGGTGGCATCGGTGGCAAAATTCTGATTCACGGAACTGGAAATATTAAAGGAGTAGGCCCCTTCCGGATGATTGAATTTGTAGGATACACGCGAGGAGGTGCTCACCTGTGCCCGGTCATCGATTTCGTAGGAATTGCGGTTGTAATAATCAGAGGTCCTGAGCTCAATATTCGCCGACAGCGAGGAAAAGGGTGTGAGGGTCTGGCTGTGGGTGACGGCAAGCCTGCGCTGGTCCGAGGAGAAAAAATCCGGATCGGTGGATTCCAGCCCCTGGTCACGGGAAAAGCCCAAATCGATAGAGCCGCTGTACCGGTCTGTGCGACGGTAGTTCAGCCGGGTGCTCACAGCATAGGTTCCGGAAGTGAAGATGTCCACCGTGGTCTGTCCGGTCAGGTAATCGTTGAAATACTGGAACCACCCGAGATTTTGAAGTCCGAGGCCCCGGGTTTGCTGGTCCTGGTAGGTAAAGGTAGGTTCAAGGATGCCGGACTGCTTCCGGGATATCCGTGACGGTACATAGCCAAAAGGAAATACCAGGGGGTAAGGAATGTCGAGGATAAAAAGACGAGCCCGGGTAAAAAAGATCTCGTCCTCATCAACCACTTTCATGCGACGGGCACGGATATAAAAATGGGGATGATCCAGTTCACAGGTGGAATATATCCCATCTTCCACGAAAACGACATCAGGCGTCGTACGCTTGACCTGCGTGCCGATGACATTGCCCTGATCCATAGTGATGCGCGCCACCTCGAACTTACCCTTGTCGGTCCGGTAGTTGTAGGCGATGCGATGGCTTCGGATCTGGTCTTCACCGCGTTGCAACACCGGTTCGGACAGCGTGTCGGCCCGGTCTCCCGCCTGAGCGCTCATTTCGTTTTTATCAAGATTCAACAGGATTTCTCCGGCCGCAAGTTCACCCTGCTGGTTGCCTACGCGGGCATTGCCGTACAGTGTGGCCCGGCGCTCGCCGCGCGTTGTAAAAATGAGTGAATCACGTGAAGAGAAGCGGATTTCATCTTCGGCTGATGGTTCCATTTCACCGGCACCCATGCGCCCGGGATCTACCCTGTCCGCGTCGGGGCGATCGGGAGGTGCCCGATTGACATCACCAGGAATGGTATCCTGCAATTGCCGGGAGGCCGCGCGCGTGTCATCCTGCCGCGGGGAAATAGCGTCTGGATCGATTTCGCGCGCAGGAATCGAATCCGGGGCACTTTCCACCTTTCGGTGAGGTGATCGGTAGGTGTCGGCAAGGTCGGCATGCATCTTAGCACCTGCGACCCGGCCGGGGTCCCGGTCCCCCGCATACCCATCCGGTAGCGCCAGAAGCAACCCCGGGGCGAAAATCATGAACGTGAGGATACAAAGACGCGCAACGGGCACGAAGGGAATAAGTTACAAGTGGTGTGCTTATAAATGTTCAAATGCCAGGCTGCCTGCACCGAGCAACGCGGCATCATTGCCTAGCGGTTCATAGCGGATTTCGAACCCTTTGCGGAAGGGAGGCATCAGCCGTTCCATGACTGTTTTGCGGGCAGGTCCCAGGATCCACTCACCTGCTTTCGCAACGCCGCCGCTGACGATTATGTTGCGGATATCAAGTACATGGATGTAGTTGACAATAGCATAGCCCAGCATGCGCCCGGCATCGGCGAGGATACGGATGGCCAGGTCGTTGCCGATATCGGCTTCGCCGCTCAGATGGATCGGCTCCAGCTCCTTCGGTGTATCCATGAACCGGATGGCAAGTGGATTATCGGGGTGTTTGCGGATCAGTGGCAGGGCATTGCGGACCAGGAACCGCTGGCCGATATAGGCCTCAATGCCGCCTTTGGCGGTACTGTTGGATTCCGGTCCGTCATAGTCGATGATGACATGTCCCAGTTCGGCCGCCCCGCCGGTCACGCCGCGGTACAGCTCCCGGTGATAGATGATGCCGCCGCCGACGCCGGTTCCCAGGGTCAGCATAATAAGGCTGTCCATGTTCTTGCCGGCACCGTAGCGTGAGGAACCAAGCGCCATCAGGTTCGCATCATTTTCCACGATGGCTTGCATTCCGGTCCGCTTTTCGATCTCTTCGTTCACATTGATGACTTCCCACCCGGACAGATTGGGCGGATGAGAAACCGTTGTGCGGTCCAGTGAGATGATACCGGGAGAGCCGATGCCGATGCCGATCGGCTTGTCCGATGCTTCACGAACAGCGTTTTCGACCGCTTCGGCGATGCGGTCCAGCACGGCATGGGGACCATCGTCAGCCTGGGTCGGGACGGAGAACTTCGAAAGTATCCCTTTTTCACGGTCGATTACAGCCGACTTGATGTTGGTGCCGCCAAGGTCTATTCCAATGGAGATCATGGAGCGATTTATGTTAACAGTGACTGCGGATGGATTAATGTTCCTGGAGAATCCCGGTGAACTATTCCTCAATTACCCGATAAATGGTTTCCCCCGGTTTTCGCATGCCGAATTCCTCGCGGGCAAGCCTTTCAAGAAGCCCGGGATCAGCTTGCAGATCTTCCATTTTCTTTTGCAGCTTGGCCGTTTCCTCCTGAAGCCGTTCGGTATCTGTGATCAGTTCCTGTTTTTCCTTGTTGAGCAGGATCCGGGTGCGGACACTGTAGGTGTCAATGAAACCGAACCAGGCCACAAGCATCAGTAACAGCAGCGATAAGAGGAAGGGCCGGCGCCAGCGCAGTGGGTTCAGAAATCCGGGGTTCATGAGTTTGGGGGTCAGTACGGAAGTTGATGCGGAATGGGTTAAATACGTTGCATCAACCAAAATACTTCATTTTATGGTAATGCGCACCCCTTCCAGACCAATCCAGGTACGTTCGGCACAAGTAAGCACTTTCCGGGCTAGATGGAGCATGCCGGGGAAGAAGTGGTATTCCGGATCTGCTGAATGTTGAAAATATTTTCGGATACGGCAAAAAAACTCTTCAGAAAAGGCAATCGTTGTTCCGCATGCTATAAATACCAGAAAGCGCCTTCAAAATGGGTGATCCTTTCGTCCTCTTTTTCCGGACGGAAGACGGAGATGACATCGAATCGCACCGGCGAACCCTCCATTTTCCGTTCGTGAAGCCAGGCTTCGGCCACTTTGAACAACTGACGTTTTTTTTTCTCATCCACCCGCTCCTCCGGTTCACCGAAAGAAGTGTTCCGGCGTGTTTTGACCTCCACGAAGACGATTTCACGCTGTGTCGCTGCCACGATATCGACTTCGGCCCTCATGAAACGATAATTGCGATCGAGAATGAGGAAGCCCTTGTCTGAAAGAAAAGCCGCGGCCCGGTCTTCACCGAGCTTGCCGATTTCCACATGGTTCATGTGAGCGTTCGTCCGGAATACTATTTGGGTTATTTACTTTCCATGGGCTAGGAACCAGTGTTTTCAGATCAGGCGCCTGCATGGTTTTTGCCCGAAGACCCGTTGCTTGCCGGTCCGTTTCCGGAGGCCCGGCTGGACTCGCCGGATTGGGCGGTTGTTCCGCTATCCTCCCGTCTGCCATGGGCGGAGCTGCCATGGCCAGAGCCGGTATCTTTTTCCCTGTCTTTGCCTGATGTTGCGGAGCCGGATCCGTTTTTGTAATCGGTTACGTACCAGCCGCTACCCTTGTAGACCACCCCCCCGCCACCGGTGATCACACGCTTTACGGCCTGTCCTGTTTCCGGGCAGGTTTTCAGCGCTTCTTCTGTTATTTTCTGAGTGATCTCAAAGGTGGTACCATCTTCCCTTTTATACAGATAGGTTGGCATGCGTAAATGAGTATATGTTGACAATTGATGTTGAACGGAGTAATAAACGCCGTGGATCAAGAAAACGTTTACTGCTTTGTCAGCGCTTTCAGTCCTTCATCCAGCCTCTTGACCGCCTCCTCCAGGTGCTCCATGGATGCCGCGTAGGACAGGCGGATCCCGGCCGGTTCACCAAATGCATCTCCCGGTACTACCGCCAGGCCGCGTTCCTCCAGAAGGAACAAGCAAAGATCGGTGCTGTTGCGGATCCTCCCGCCAGATGGTGTTTGGGAGTTCAGGTAGGCGGAGATGTCGGGGAAGGCATAAAAAGCACCGCCGGGCATGAAGCACTTGACCCCCTCGATGCGATTCAGTTGATCAATCAGATAGTCGCGCCGTTTGCGGAAGGCGGCAACCATTTCACGGACGCTGTCGAGCGGACTCGTGTAGGCCGCTTCACCGGCTTTCTGGGAGATAGAGCAGGGTCCGGAGGTTTCCTGACTTTGTATCTTGGCCACGGCTTTGACCACGCTGGCCGAACCGGCAAGGTAGCCCAGGCGCCAGCCGGTCATGGCAAAACCTTTAGAGAATCCGTTGATTACGAGAATCCGATCCATCAGATCCGGTGCCACCTGCGCGATGCCGACATGGACCCCCTCAAAGACAATGTATTCATAGATCTCGTCGGAAAGGACAAGGATGCCGGGATGTTCCCGGAGGACTTCAGCCAGGGCGGTGAGCTCATCGGCTGTGTAGCAGCTTCCGGTGGGATTGGATGGCGAGCACAGGATCAGCATGCGGGTTTTCGGAGTGATCGCGTCACGCAGCTGATCGGGGGTCATTTTGTAATCGTTTTCGAATGCGGTAGACACGATCACCGGCTTTCCTTCAGCCAGTTTGACCATCTCGGGATACGAGACCCAGTAAGGAGCCGGTATGATCACCTCATCGCCGGGATCGACGGTGGCCAGCAGCGAGAAACCGATGGATTGTTTGGCCCCGTTGGACAGGATAATTTGGTCCGGATTGTACTCGAGTCCGTTTTCATCCCGGAGCTTGGCACAGATTGCCTCCCGCAGCTCGGGATTGCCGGTGTTCATGGTATAGCCGTGGTGGCCGTCGCGAATGGCCTGTACGGCGGCGTCACAAATATGCCTGGGTGTCTTGAAATCGGGTTCGCCCTGGCTCAGGGAGATGACCGATTTTCCTTCGCGTTGAAGTTCCTTGGCGCGACCGGATATTTTCATGGTTTCAGAAGGCGCAATGGCCTGAATGCGTTTTGCGATCATGGCAATTACCGAAAAAATTATAACCGATTAAAATGATAGTAAGGAGAGGAGACAGTCCTGCTCTATCCGGAATAAATAAACGGATGAAGTGACAAAATTAAGCAAATTGCTACTTCAAAGGCAAAGGCAAAGGCGATCAGCCAAATTTTTTTTGCAGGGCCCGTGACACGTTTTCCGGCACAAAGTGACTGACATCTCCGCCCCAGTAGGCGATTTCGCGGACCAGTGACCCGGAAACGAAAGTGAGATGTTCACTCGGCATCAGGAATATGGTGTCGATGTCCCGGCCAAGCTTGCGGTTCATCAGGGCCATCCGGAATTCGTATTCATAATCGGAAAACTGACGAACGCCCCGTATCAGCGTCTTGACGTTGTTTTCGTGGGCAAAATCCACCAGCAGGCCGGTAAATTTCCGTATGTCCACTTTATTCGACCACGGCTGCTCGTGGATGCTTTCCCGAATCAGTGCGATGCGCTCGTCGGGAGTGAAGATGGCATTTTTTCGAGTGTTGACCGCAATGGTGATAATTACACGGTCAAACAGGTTGGTGGCCCGTTCCAGGACATCGAGATGCCCGAACGTAATAGGATCGAATGAACCGGGATAAATTACGTCCACAGTAATACCCTCGTTATTTTTTTGTAAATACAGGAGTCCAATAACCGGTAATATCCCGATTGTCGGGGACGGCACCGGCCATCGGTAACATCCGGAATTTGGATGAAAGATGCAGGTGCCGGTTCATCGACCCGGCTACGGTCAGGGCACATCGGGTTCCGGAGATTTCCGGAAAATGCTGACAATAGTGCGACCGTACGGTTTGGAGAATACGCAGTTCGGGTGTTCCCCGAAATGATGCCTTTTGTCATGTTCCAGGATGAACCAGCCGTCCGGTTTGAGCCAGCCTCCGTGCAGGATGATATCCGGCAGGTCGGGCAGATCTTCATGGTTGTATGGCGGATCGGCAAAAACAAGGTCAAAAGGCCGGGGTGCGCCGCGGAGCCAGGCTTCAACCGGTGCAGACACGGTCCTGATCTGATTTTCCACCCCGAACTGTCTGGCCGTATTGCCGATGTGATCCGCAGCCACCTCGGATTGTTCCACAAAGACCACGCTTGCGGCTCCGCGTGAAACCGCTTCAAAGCCGAGGTTGCCGGACCCGGCGAACAGGTCAAGGACGGTGCATCCCGAGAGGTCTTTGCGCACTTCGATGATCGCGAAAATGCTTTCCTTGGCACGGTCGGAAGTCGGGCGCATATCCACCTGCGGGGGAACGGATATCTTGCGTCCTTTTAGTGTTCCGGTGATGATCCGCATGGGTCAGTCATTGTACTGAAAGGAGGATGGCAGGGAAAGCCCGTTCGAGCGGGAAACTATAGGTCTGCTCATCTGATGTTACCCGCATTTTGTCCAGAGAGTCCAAAATCACGATCTCGGAGGCCTCGTCCCAGTAGGAACCGAGCGTATCGGAAATGCTGCCGCTGCGGTCCCCGTAAACAAGGATCTGTTCATGCATGCCCAGCAGCCAGGACAGGTGTGCCGAGTGCTGCAGCCAGAGATAGGGCAGGTCGGAGATTTCGTCGTAGGTGATATAGGTTGCCGCACGGAGCTTGCCGAGCAGATACGAAGAGATGCCCAGCACCCCCTTGTGGGAGGAAATGGTCATGAAAGATCCACGGTAGCTGGTGAGCTTCATCCAGATGCCGCCAAGCTGGAAGTCAGAGCAGAGGTTGCCGTTGACCGGCCGGTCCAGAAGGCGGGAAAAGGATTCCAGATGTTCCATGCGCCGGACGGAAAGCATTCTGAAGTCCCGATTGCTGACAGGGTGCCACTGTGTGATGATGCGGTCGGTATCTATTCCCTGCATCAGGATGTCAAGATGTGCTTCCCGCTCGTCTTCCTGATCTGATACGGTCCTGGGCACGATGCTCCAGCATTCCAGGGCCGGTGGAAAAAGCAGTCTGGCCTCGGCAACCTGTTCGTCACGGATCATTTTAGCCAATATCTGACACAGACCGGGAAACGTGTCAGGGTCGCGTTTCGTGATCGAATCGAGCAGATCGAAAGGAAAGTCGATCTGGCCTATCCGCTCAATAGTTGCCGGATGTGACGAGGCAGACAGGGCATAGAACAGCTTGTCGTCATCAATGGCAACACCTAGTCGCGCATCCGGCTCCGGCATGACATCAGGATTAATTCCAGTTGGTTGCGTTCAACAGCGTAGTGCGCTCAAGGGAACCGATGGCATCGTCGGTGTCGGGATCCTCAAGCAGGTATATATTGGGCCTGAGCGTATCGTTGAGGGCATAATTAAACCGTTTGCCGGAACGCGGAGAATAGATCAGGGAGTCGGGGTTGTACTCGTAGGGGTCCTGGAACTGAAAAAGGGAATCCCCCTGTTCGACCATGGTCTCATTGGTCTTGAGCCATTCCACCAGGTCATCCAGCGTTTGTGGAAATTCGTCTTCCCTTCGTTCATACTCCACAAGGACGTCCCGTACCACCGTTAACCGGTGCCTGACCTGCTCGGTAACTTCACGCTGTTCTTCGACTTTCTCGTACGGACTTGTAATGGAATCATACAGCAGCCATGCGAGGAAAATAATGATAACGGCAAGGACGCCGCTGATGATCCTGTTTCGGGTGTCTATATTCATTTTGTTGGGTGCTGAAATTATTATTGAATACGTTCAGGGCACACATTGCTGGCCTCTTCGTGTCAGAACATTCGATTTTGAAAATACATCCGGTAGCGAAGATATGCAACAAATCATTGTGTAACCGATAGAAACGCAGAAGCCGCCCGACTATTTTCATTTTTCGTCAGAATGTACTGCCTGATCGTTTATCTCTGCAATTTTCAGAATGGTTTTGTAGTTTCCCGCCATGGATACAAACCCAAGGGATACACTTGCAAAACGGATCCGCGACATCGCGGTCATCCCGTCGTTCTCGTCCTTTGAGGAACGCATCCACGATCACATCCGGCATATCATGGAAGCTGTTCCGGGGACCGAATGCCGCATGGTGCCCGACAACAACCTGGTTTTTCTGGTACCGGGTGACAGCGCGCGCCAGCCGGTGGCGCTGACAGCGCATCTGGACAAGATCAACCATTTCGGGTCCCATCCACCCAGGTTACTCCCCTTTGCCCGCGAAGACGACCGCCTGACCGGCCAACTGGACAATGCCGTGGGCCTTGGACTTTGCATTGCCCTGGCGCATGCCCGTGCCGAACACTCTTTCCCGCCGCTGATGCTCCTTTTTTCGGAGATGGAGGAAAGCTTCGGACTGAAAAACCATCCCGAACTGTTGAAGGACGGGGGAAAAGGGCTTCATCACGGCATCGGAGCCGAGCGGATCTCGCGCTACCTGATCCGTGAGAAGCTGCTGCCGTCGGCTGTTATCACCCTCGATACCACCCCCCTGTTCAAGGGGGAGCCCGGAGCGGCCCTCTACAGCGGGCACTGGGAGTTCACAGGGCAGGAACCCTCGGACCGCGAACGCAAACGGACCAGCGAGGCACGCGATGCCTTCCTGTCAATAGATCCGGATCTGTTGCTTTCCAACAACACCAATGACTACCTGCATTACGGAGCAGAATTGAACCGGGAGTCGGATGCAGCTATCCCTTCCCTGGCGCTGGAGCCCGCCATATTTCCATACCACCAAAAAAACGAGTCCGTATATCTGCAGGATATCGAGCGGGTGTATGGGATCATGGTTCGATGGCTGGAGGGATGGCGCCGGTAAGGCATGGCCTGGCATGATGCCCGTACGTTTTTTGTTGCGATAATTCGTATTTTACAGGGATTTGATCGTTCACTGCCAAACCAAGTTCTCAACTCATGCTTTATCAGGAAAAATTATTCTATTTGTGCCATGTGCCGCTGAGCGCCGAAAGTTCAAAGGATGTTGAAGTCATCCAAACGGCGGCCGACAACAGCGAGTTTACCCGTCTCTTCGAAAAATACGAGCAGCTTCGTTCGCATGCGTTCAATGAAGATGGTCTTTACAGCGTGATCCGGGCCGATGACATATACATCCTTGTGCGCACGGTATCGTCCGATCAGGCCAAAATCGAAGCATTTGAAGAGGCCCGTGCCAGCCTGATCACCAACCTCGAGCATCGGGTCATGCAGAACAAGGACAGGAATGCGGTGGAGATCCTTCGAAACGTGCACAATGTGGAGATGAGCCTCTGAAATCCAGACTGCTGAAACTTTCCGAGGAGATCGTGGATCTTTCCGATGCCCTGGAAGAGGCGGATCACCTGGGTAACGATTGTGCAGCGCATGCCTGTGTGAAACGGCTCAGGAGTATCGGTGACGAACTGGTCGATCATCTTGAGCAGGCGTCCGGTGACGATCTTGCCTTCGCCCGGTTCATGATGGGATCGGTGTGCAGCATGCTGGGTTTTCAGCAGCAGGCTGAAACCTCGTATCGGGCCGCCCTGAAGACCTGGCCGGACCATGTAGGCATCCTGAATGAACTTTTCGACGTGCTTACGGCGCAGGGGAAATACGGCGATGCGGAACAAATCATCCGTGAAAGCATCCGGCATGGCGGAGAAACGCCGGCCATACTGAGAAATCATGCGATGGTGCTTGCGCATCTCGGAAAGCGCAACGAGGCGCGGGTGGTACTATTGAACTGTATCGCCAAATTCCCGAACGATGCTGAAAGCCGGGAATTCCTCCAACAGCTTGAAGCGCCCGCAGGATCGTAGGTAGCATAACATGAAGAAGAAAAAAAAGTACGTAGTGCTGAATGCCCGCAACCGGGCGGAGATCCTCTACGAAGACAAACAGATCATTGCCGTCAACAAGCCGGCCGGTATCCTCACCGTGCCGATACCGGGGATGAAATCGGCCAACCTTCAGGATGCGCTCGATCTCTACCTGGAGCCCATGAAAAAAAAGGCTCAGACCGTGCATCGCATTGACCGGTATACCAGCGGGGTGGTGCTGTTTGCCAAGAGTATGCGGGCCCGTTCGCGGCTGATCGAGCAATTCCGCAACCATGAACCGGCCAGGATTTATCTGGCGCTCGTGCGCGGAATCCCCGATCCGCCTGAAGGGGAATTGGTGCATTACATGAAACGGGTCAAGGAGGGATTCCGCAATGTCATTGTACCCGAGGGTGACCCCTCAGGTGCCAGGGCACGGCTGCTGTACCGCGTGGTTGAGAAGTTCAGGGATGCCTCCCTGCTGGAAGTGGCTCTGGATACCGGACTCAAAAACCAGATCCGTGTACAGCTGACGGAGATCGGTCACCCGACAGTCGGGGACCGTCATTATGCCAGTGACGAGCAGGAGGAGAAGCTGATCGACAGGCAGGCGCTGCATGCCTCACGGCTTGAGTTCCATCATCCTTCCACCGGTGAGATCATCGGCCTGGAAGCGGAAATCCCGAAAGATTTTAAACGGCTTATCGTGTATTATCGGAACAGTTGAACTGGCTGTAAGAAACGCTGGCAAAGAACGCGTTGACATAGTGGAGCCACGGTAGAACGAATTGAGTTCAGGCAGCGTTGTGTGTTATTGACATCAATCGATTTATTGTCGGCAATTCAAAATCGGCAAGTCAAAAAAACAGGAGAACATTATGAGTACACTATTGGAAAAAACGGACAAACATATCAATATCGGAATCTCCGATGAGCAACGTGATGAAATTGCCACTGCGCTTGGCAATCTGCTGGCCGACACGTACATGCTCTATCTCAAGACCCATAACTATCACTGGAATGTAACCGGAATGAATTTCCAGTCGCTCCACGAGATGTTTGAAGAGCAGTACACTGAGTTGGCGGAAGCCATTGACGTCATTGCCGAGCAGATCCGCTCCATCGGGCATTTTGCCCCGGGATCGTTCGTGGAATTCACGAAAATGACCACCATTACGGAGGAAGAGGAAGTGCCGGATGACAAGACCATGGTCAAGAGGCTGCAGGAGGCGAACGAAGCGGTGATACTCACTGCCCGCAAGGCTCTTCCTGCATGCGAGGAAGCCGGTGATGAGGCCTCTCTGGATTTGGTTACCGAACGGATTCGCAACCACTCCAAAGTAGCCTGGATGCTTCGCAGCCATCTTCAATAGATGGTTGGACCTGTCGGTCCCTCCGGGATCCATTTTTCACATAGCAGGCTGATTCACGTCGGTCTGCTATTTTTTATTAAATCATGGAATTAAAAGTGTACATTTGAGCAGTATCACAGGAGGGAGGTCCGGCCGTAAAACGGGTTGTCGTCCGGAAGCAATCTTGTCATGTAACTACTATCCAGGCACATAAAACAGAAACCTTATGGGAAATATCGAGAACATTGAAGAGATCATCGCTGAGGTGATTATTCCATATGGCATGAACATTGTAGGGGCCCTTGTCATACTGATTCTCGGCTGGCTGGTGGCCGGCTGGGCTAGCAAGCGGGTAAGAAAGGCTAGCGAAAAGTCTGAAAAGTTTGACAAAACGTTGATACCAATCTTTGCCAAGACGGTCAAGGTGCTGATCCTGATTGCGGTGGTCATCGCCGTGCTGAACCAATTCGGTGTCAAGACGACAAGCCTTTTGGTCCTCCTTGGTGCAGCCGGTTTGGCGGTCGGCCTGGCACTGCAGGGGACTCTGAGCAATTTCTCGGCCGGGGTGATGCTGATACTGTTCCGCCCCTTCAAGATGGATGATGCCGTGAACATAAGCGGAGTTGTGGGCGTGGTCGAAGAGATCGGCCTGTTTTTTACCACAATGCATACCTTCGACAACATCCACATGGTCATTCCGAATTCCAATATCTGGGGAGCAAACATTTCCAATTTCTCCACCAATCCGACACGTCGTATCGATATGGTACTCGGTATCAGTTACACCGATGATATCGACAAGGCGATCAAAGTAATCCGGGAGGCGCTCGAAGCCGAGGAGCGGGTCCTGAAGGATCCCGAACCGATGGTGGCTGTTGGGGAACTGGGCGACAGCTCGGTCGATTTGTATGTCAGGCCCTGGTCGAAGGCCTCCGATCTGTGGCCGACCCGTTTTGCCTTGATCAAGGACATCAAAGAGCGTTTTGACAGGGAAGGCATCTCCATTCCGTTCCCGCAGCGCGATGTTCATCTTTTTCAACCGGATAAAAACGGAGCATAACGGCCATAAATAAAATATAAACATGCATTATTACAGCAGGGTGATCCTGGTCACCGGGGCGTCATCGGGGATCGGGATTGCTTTTTGCTGGCAACTGGCTTCATCCGGAGCCTAACTGGTCATCACGACCCGCGGTAAAAACAGGCTCGATTCACTGGCAAGGGAGCTGGAGGCGGATTACGGCGCCAGGGTAACTATAATCTCCGCCGATCTTTCGGATGCGGAAGGGGCAGCAAAATTGTTTGAACAGCTTCAATAGCAAAATCTGGAGATCGATGTATTGATCAACAATGCGGGTTTCGGATATAACGGGGCTTTTACAGACGGATCCCCTGATATGTACCGGCAGATGATGCAGTTGAACATGGCATCCCTGGTTACCCTCACCCGGCTGCTTGTACCGGGCATGATCCGCCGTGGACGGGGATGGGTGCTCAATGTAGCCTCCATGGGCGGGTTCCTTCCGATACCCTATTTCGCAGTCTATTCCGCGACCAAACAGTTTGTGATCAATATCAGCTGGAGCCTTTGGAAGGAACTCCAGGGTACGGGCGTACTTGTCAGTGTCCTGTGTTCCGGTCCGGTTGATACGTAGTTTGCGGAAGTGGCGGGTGTGCACGACAAAAAGGCGACATTCCGGAGTATGCAGGATCCGGAATCCGTTGCGAACAGGGGGTTGCTTGCACTGGCAGAAAAGCCCCGTTGAAACTGCCCAGGTCGCTTCTTCGGATTCCGTATCTGCTCAGTAGATGGGTTCCTGTACGCCTTGGCATTATTATCGGCAACCTGGCCATGCGGAAATAGTGGTTGTTGATTATTCTTTAATGTCTGCAGGTTCCTGAACATTTACTATTCCTGTTTTTTTTAGTATTCTTCAAGGCTACATAATTACCCGACGTCTTCGTTGAAACTGAGCGGAGGCCGTACTTGCCTCCGTGCCGGGAATGCAAAGAGTATCAGCACGACCGGTGCCAGTTGGCGATGTTGCAATCCGTATCACATTGATATTGATGGAAAAAGAATATTCAACCATTACGACCGACGGCCGCATCCTCCAGAAGGACAACGCTGTTTTTCCGGGAAAAGAACTTGCCAGGGTGGATCCGGCCGAAGCCGAGGAGGCCCTTCGTTATTTTTCAGCCATGTTTGGCCATCTTCAAGAATACGCAGAAGCGCAATTGGAGGCGGTAAAGGCCGAGGAGCGTGGTCCGGAACTCAGGGAAAAAATGGAGCAGCTACGGACGGAAGTGGTCTCATCCAAAGCTGTGGGTGATTTTGAAACACTGGTGGGAAAGATCGATACTGTAATCCGCGATTGCGGGCAGGAGCAAGTTCCTGTTTCGGGATCAGAATCCGCTGTCGGCGCCGGATCCGAAGCACAGGTCCCGGGAGACACCACGGCGAGACTGGAAGAAACGACCCGTGAAGCCGGCGAAGGACCGCCTGCCGGTAAGGCAGGTGAAAGCGGAGAGGAGCCGGCTGCCGAAGAAGAGGATGAAACATATCCCGAGGCCCTGGCCGGACTGGCCGCGCTTGCAGACAAGGCAAGGGAGATTTCAGGGGAGAAGAACTGGCAGCTCATGCAGTCAGAACTGGACAATATCAGGTTCAAATGGGACCAGATAGTGGATGAAGAGGAGTCCCTGTTGTCAGAGCCGGGGTATGACCATTTGGTGCAAAAGCTTGAATCCGCCCAGAAGAAGGTGTCGGAAAGAAAGGCGGAGTGGCTGGAAAGGCGTCGGGAGCGGAGAAAAGAAAATGTCGAAAAACGCGTCCGGATACTGGATCAGTTCCAGGAGATCATCGACAAGAAAAAATGGCAGGCATTCAAGCAGGTCGGCAACCTGAACGCGCGGTGGGAAGAGATCAAGGACCTTCCGAAAGAACCTGTTGTCGAAGAGCAGGCCAGGAAATTCCAGGAACTGGCCAATGAGTTCAATGAGAAGAAAGTGGCTTTTCTGGTAAAGAAAGCCCTGAAAGAGGAGGAAAACCTGGTAGGCAAGCTGGCGATTCTGGAAAAGATGGAGCAGATTGTTGCCTCTGTTGCGGAAGACACTACGAACTGGGAGCAGTATGATGCCCAGATGGAGGAACTGTCGCGTCAGTGGCGCAAAATCGGCCATGTGCCGAATGAGCAGTCCGATGAGGTTTGGGAACGGTTCAAGGCGGTCCGCGATGCGTACTTCCATAAAAAGATGGAGTACAACAAGGAATTCCGTGCGCATACGACAAAGAATATCCGCAAGAAAACCCGTCTGTGCGAGCTTGCCGAAGCACTGTTGGAGGAAGAGGATCTGGCCGTTGCCGTCCGGGAAATGAACAACCTCCACAAAAAGTGGAAGAAAATCGGACCCGTTCCGAAAGAGAAGAACGACGAATTGTGGGAGCGGTTTAACGAGGCGACCCACAAGTTCAACGAAAAAAAGAACGAGAACCTGGATGTCATCCGCGAGCAGGAGCAGCAGAACCTGAATGAAAGGCAGGAGCTGTGCGAGAAAGCGGAAAAGCTGTCGGATCGTACAGACTGGAATGAGGCTGCAGCGGAGATGGATGCCCTGATGAAGGCCTGGAAGGAAACCGGCCCTGTGCCGAGACGGAAAGCCGGAAAGATCTGGAAGCGTTTCAAAAAGGCCATGGATACCTTTTATGAAAAGCGCAGAAAGCATTTCAGGCAGGTCAGGGACGAGCAGAAAGAGAATTACGAGAAAAAGAAGCAGGTCGTAGCAGAGCTGGAAAAACTTGGCGAACTTGAGGATGCCGAAGAGGCTGTAAAACAGGCCAAGCCGTTGCAGGAACAGTTCCGCAAGATCGGATTCGTGCCGATCAAGAAAAAAAGCAAGATCGAGAAGGCCTACAAGGAGGCTTGTGACCGGATCTACCAGCGTGCACGCGGCGCGGGGCGAAAGGCGGTCGGT
This sequence comes from Cyclonatronaceae bacterium, assembly GCA_046483675.1. Taxonomy (GTDB): domain Bacteria; phylum Bacteroidota; class Rhodothermia; order Balneolales; family Natronogracilivirgulaceae; genus SKNL01. The sequence goes on along the minus strand of JAWOCT010000091.1, from coordinate 27,422 downwards.
ACAGCGCGGGATGCCAGGGCAACGGCCGACAAATCACAAAAAGCGGAATACTTCCGTCTGCGCAAAGAGTGTGACGATCTGCACGAGGAAATCATGCGTTACCAGGACACTAAAACATTCATCAATCCCGGAGGAAAGGGCAACGCATTGATTGACGAAATACAGCAGAAAATTGACAAGACGCAGGAAAAACTGGATAAGAAACAGGAAAAACTTGAAGAACTCCGGCAAAAAATGGAGGATTGATAACAGAATAGTGCTGTATTACCTTAAAAAATAGGCACTTTTTTTCTGGACAATCCCTTATATTGATTGCAAATTTTATCAAGCGTTGGTTATTACCCTGACAAAAAATAAAAAAAGGATCAAGCTCTATGGCCAAGACTGAAAGGGGAATGAAGATCCTGATGATTGAGGACGATCTTACGCTTTGCGAACTGGTCGGTTCCTTTCTCAGGAAAAAGGGATACAAATTCTATCAGCACAATACTTTCGAGGGAGCGATACAGAGCGTGTATGATGTCAGGCCCGACCTGATCATCATGGACCTCCACTTCCCGGATGGCAATGGGCTCCATTTGTGCAAGCAGCTCAAGGAAGACGAAAACTTCGAGAATCTTCCGATTCTTGTCCTCACCGGTCGCGATTATCCGGTGGAGAAAGACATCGCCCTGAAGTCGGGTGTGACGGATTTCTTTCACAAGCCCATGGTCTACAGCAAGCTCGCTGAAAAGATCGAGGAAGTGCTTGGCGATGCCATCCAGGTGACCTTCTGGGGGGTTCGCGGATCCATACCATGTCCCGGAAAAGATTTTGCAGGTTTTGGCGGCAATACGACCTGCGTGCAGATCAAGGTGCCGGGGCAAAAGCAGCACCTCATTCTGGATGCCGGTTCCGGCATCCGTCAGCTTGGCAATCAGCTTGCTGAAGAAGAGGGTCCGGTGACGGGAAGGATTTTCATTACCCACCCCCACTGGGATCACATCCAGGGATTTCCCTTCTTCAAGCCGTTGTTCTCGGAGCGGAACAAATTTGACGTCTACATGCCCCAGCAGATTACCGGATCGACAAAAGAGGTACTGGTCGACCAGGTTTCTTACACCTATTCACCGATCACGGCACAGATGTTCAAGGCCCAGCTGGATTACCATGTCATGAAGCGGGATGGTCAGAACCTTGAGGGTTATTCGGTGCGATATATATCAGCCAACCATCCAGTGGAAACGGCCATATACAAATTCGAAATCGGCAAGAAGAAAATCATATTTTCTCCGGACAACGAACTCAACACCCTGGAGAACAGCAGCATGAGGGGCAAGAATATGCCTTATCTGAAGCAGTTCGACAATTTTGTTGCCGATGCCGATCTGCTGGTCCATAACGCACAGTTCGATCTGGAAGAATACCGCGACATGGAAAACCGCGGGCATTCGGCATGGGAGCTGGTGGTGGAAAGAGCCAAAAAGAATGGCGTCAAGCATCTTATCCTGACACATTTCGGACCTGAATTCAGCGACGGCGAGCTTGAAAAGGTCGAAGACAAAGTGAAGAAAATGTCCAGGGATTCCCAGATGCATGCCGATCTCGCAAGGGAAGGACAGACTTTCCACATATCCGGATAAAGTCGGAATGATTCTGAGGCAGGCTGGTATCTGTTCGTTGCTAAAAGTAGTACCGGATGCCGATGCCGCTGTTGCCGTTCACATCTGTTCCGGGTACAAGATCCAGCACGGGTACGATCTCAAGGAAGATCTCGAGTGGATCGTCCTTGAAATGGTAAGCAATTCCAAGGGGAAACCGGACTCCGAAGGTGTCGTTATTGTCAAAGCGGATACGTCCTCCCAGACCGAAATACAGCGGCAGTGAACCCTGGCTGGGCTGGATGATATCGAACCGGTAGAACAGGTAATCGACGTGCAGGTGCATGGATGGATTGTTTACAAAATGCCAGGCGGCACCGGCGCTGAAAGCATTGGCATTGGAAGTCCAGTAGGACAGGCTCACTCCGGTGGGGTCACCGAGTATGGCCCCCAGACCCTTGTTTCTCTCTGTGTTCTGGGCTTCGACCATCAAAACCGGAAGAAGAATAATGGCAAGTAGGGCAACGGTTTTTTTCATCTGCTTTATTCTGATTTAAAAATGGATGTTAGTAGGGTGTTCGGGTCCTTGGATAGCGTCTTCAAGGTACAAAAAGATAAGGCTACTCGTAAAGTTCTACAATCAGCCTGGCGGTAAAATCCACAATATGCAGCAGCCGTCCAAGCGCTCGGTCCGCTCGTCCTGGTTCAGTTCCTGGGAATGACCGCCCGACGCCCTGGCCTGACGCGAAAGCCTATTTGGATTGAATCTGATTTAATTTTCAGATAATTTGATTCGAGATTCAGGAGCTAATCAAAGAATAAAGAGGAATTTTTGGAAGTTGCATATCACACGAAATTAGTAACCAAGCAAGGAATAGAAGAATGACTTACGTAGTAGCCGAACCCTGCATCAACTGCAAATACACGGACTGTGTAGCCGTTTGCCCGGTTGACGCCTTCCGTGAAGGCCCGAATTTTCTGGTCATCCATCCCGACGATTGCATCGATTGCGATGCATGCGTTGCGGAGTGTCCGGTCGAAGCCATCTTCCCGGATGACGAAGTGCCGGAAAAATGGGAAAACTACATAGAAATCAATGAGCGACTCGCCGACCTTTGGGACGATGCGGTCATCAATGAATCCAAGGATCCGCTGCCGGAAGCCGATGAGTGGGCGGAAAAAGAGAAAACCCCTGACATGATCAAGGAATGATCATCGGCAGGCCGCGACATTGACGGAAACTATCGTGGGAAACACCGAATCCCGGTCCCGTTCGGATCGTCAGAATCGAAAGCGCTTTGTCCTAACAGGCAAGGCGCTTTCTGTTTCCACACCTGCTATTATGGGAGTGTTGAATGTTACGCCGGACTCTTTTTCGGATGGAAGTCTGGCGTATGATGTCCGTGCGGCCATGGAGCGAATCGATACGATGGTCCGCGAGGGGGCTGTGATCATCGATATCGGCGGGGAATCGACCAGGCCCGGATCAGAACCGGTTACGCAGGAGGAAGAGGTCCGCAGGGTAATACCGGTCCTCGAAAAGGCCGTTCCGGCATTTCCGGAGGTCATGTTTTCTATTGACACTACAAAAGCCGGCGTGGCGAAGCAGGCCCTGGATTGCGGCGTGCAGATCGTCAATGATGTCAGCGGTCTGCGGAAAGAACCACGTCTGGCTCCCTTGTGTGCGGAGTACGGGGCGCTGCTGGTGATCATGCACAGTATTGCCACTCCCAAAACCATGCAGCACCGGCCGGAATACGAGGATGTCATCGGCGAGATCATGCGGTTCCTGAAAAAGCAGGCAGCAACGGCCCGTTCGGCCGGAGTGCATCAGATCATCCTGGATCCGGGTATTGGATTCGGCAAAACCGTATCACACAATCTGCAGATCATCGCCCGTCTGGATGAAATTGCCGGTCCGGAGCATCCGCTTCTTGTCGGCGCATCGCGCAAGTCACTCGTTGGCAAAATACTGGCTGATGAAAGCGGCGACCGCCCGGTGAGCAAACGGCTTGCCGGGACGCTTGCTCTTCATTATCATGCACTCATGCAGGGTGCCGATATCCTTCGGGTGCATGATGTCCGTGAAGCGAGGGACTCTCTTGAAGTTTTCAAGGCGGTTTCTTCCGTTTTTTAGCGCCAAAGAACGTATCTTGCCGGTAATTCGCCCTGAAAGGCGTTTCTGTTTCCATACCCCGAACCGTTAATTATACCCAAGGCATTGGAAATCATCCCATTCGGTCTCAAGGATTTTATAGAGACGCTTATCATAGCGTTTGCGATCCTTTTGCTTTACCGCTGGGTTCGCGGTTTCTTTGCTGTGCCTGTGGTCATCGGGCTGTTGATTGTCTTTGTCGTCAATGCCGTGGTGAGCCTGTTTGGCCTGTCCACTATCAACTGGGTGCTGCGCAGGCTGCTGGATGTGGGGATCCTGGCCGTGATCATCATCTTCCAGCCCGAGATCCGCAAGCTGTTGTATAACATCGGCCAGAACACACGGCTTTACAAGTTCTTCGATCGCGGCGGCTCGTTTTCCGTCATCGAGGAGGTCATCGAGGCCGTGAAGAACCTGTCGCGCTCGAAAACAGGTGCCCTGATCGTATTCTCCAAAGGCTCACCGCTCAACGATTTGGTGGACAAAGGGATAGAGCTGAATGCCCGTGTGAGCAGCGAGTTGCTGCTGACTATCTTCAACCGGGAAACACCGCTGCATGACGGGGCGGTGCTGATCCGTGAAAACAAGATTGTGGCTGCAAGCGCCTATCTGCCCATCAGTCAGAATCCAAACATTTCATCGGTCTTCGGTACCCGCCACCGTGCAGCCCTGGGGATCAGTGAAGTGAACGACGTGCTGGTCCTTGTCGTATCAGAGGAAACGGGACGGATATCGATTGCACATAACGGCGCCCTTACCAGTGGAATGACCATTCAGAAACTGCGTTATGAAATGCAGAAACATCTCGGTGAGGAAGATATGGCCGATGCCGAATTATCCAGCTTCAGGCAATCGGAACGGGAGAGCAACTGATCCGGGCGGCATTGTTCAAAAAAAATGTATTATTGGGAACGATTTGACTTCATTTGTGGATTATGGTGTAGATAGATTGTGTTTATCTTCAAAATACCGGTAATATATCTGCCGTGAAAAATCAGGCGCTTATCTACCCAATCTGTTGCAACGCATATTATTAATAAAACATCTTCTCCGTTATGGATATTTTGGAATCAATGCGCATCATTCGCGCTCATGCAAAGGATGATTATTCCCTTGAGGCATTGAAAGATCTTTTTGAAGAAATCATTGAAGAGCGGGACCAGGCAAAAAAGGAACTGGAATTATTGGAAGCTGTCATCCGCAACGATTATGAATCGATTGTCATCACAGAATTGGATCTTGAAAGTCCCGGTCCAAAAATCGTGTATGTAAACGAAGGTTTTGAAAAGATGACCGGCTACAAGAAAGAAGAGGTCATCGGTAAGACCCCGCGGATCCTCCAGGGACCCAAAACCGATCGGGCCACACTGGATCGCCTCAAGGAATCACTTATCGAAGGTAAAGCCTTCTTTGGACAGACTGTCAACTACCGCAAGGATGGATCGGAGTTCATTAACCAGTGGGATATCCATCCTCTTGTGGACAAGGACGGGAAGATCACGCATTGGGTCTCCTATCAGCATGACATAACCGAACGCAAGCGGGTGGAGCAGACGCTCGTCGACAGCAAGGTCGAAATGGATGACTTCTATGAGACCTCCAAACGAACAATCCTCGATATTGCCGGGGATGGTTCGATCCGGTTTGCCAACAAATCCCTTCAGGAACTGTTAGGGTACGAAAAAGAGGAGCTTCAGAAAATGAAGTTCTGGGAGATCATGCCGGAAAAACATGGAAAAATTCTGCGTGACCGCTTTGATGAACTGTGGAAAGAAGATTTCAGTCACCAGCCGGATTACCGGTTTATCTTTCAGCACAAAGGCGGACTGCCTGTTCAGGTAGAGGCGACGATCAAGCCGCTGGAACTGAAGACCGAAAAGGTGATGCGCACCGAGGTAAGCAACATTTCACTGCGCAAGAAAGTGCTCAAGACGCTTTACCAGCGCAATCAGGACTTCAACCGCATCTTCAATACGAAGAGCGATTTCAAGTACGGCCTCAGCTTCAACAAGCAGGGACAGCCTGAATTCAAATGGATCTCGGCGGATGTCACCAATATTACCGGATACAGCACCGATGAGTGTGAAGGCTACGAAGGATGGAAGAAACTCATTCATCCCGACGATCAGGAAAAGGCCCTTGGTCACCTCAAAAAGGTATCGGATGGGCGTTCCATGTGCATTGATTACAGGATCGTCGACAAGAACGGCAATGAGATTCCCGTGATGGATTACGCCAAGACGGTGGACGTCCAGACATTTGACATCAAGGGGGCTATCGCCCTTGTCAAACAGCCGCAGGAAGAAGAATGACGGATACGTTTTTGGTTTGCAGCCAGCCGATCAGGCAGTCGCTGTGTTTGATGGGCAGTGTCTGAACCAGACTACCCGGCTCGCATATGCATATGCCTGATTTACGGTATCCGATTCACGGCCCCGGGTTCAAAATCTGCGGCTGTCCCATATGATCTCGGCGGTATGGCGTCCCGTGCGTTTGGTGCCGTCGGATATTTGGTGCCGGCACGAAAATCCGTGTGAACAGATGATATCGTCTTCTTTCAGATTTCGGATCTGCGGGAACAGGGCCAGCTCACCGATCTGCATGGAAACCTCGTAGTTCTTCGCTTCATAGCCGAAACTTCCGGCCATGCCGCAACAGCCGGTCTTGAGCTCTACGGGTTCGTAACCGGCCTGGCGCAATGAATCCAGGATGGGTGTGGTCCCCACCAGGGCCTTGGTATAACAGTGTCCGTGTACAAAGACCTTTTGACCGGCCCCGTAGAAACGGGACTCAACGAGTCCGGGATCCACGACATTTGCAATAAACTCCTCAAAGAGAAAAGAAGCATCGGCGACGGCGCGGGCATCATCCAGCAGATCATCATCGCAGAGATCGGGGTATTCGTCGCGAAAGGTGAGTATCTCACTGGGTTCGAGTCCGACCAGCCGGTAGCCGTTGTCCACAAGAGGTTTCATCTGCCTGATGTTGCGTTCGGCCAATTTTTTGGCACCATCCAGGATGCCGCGGGAAATTTGCGTGCGCCCGCTTTCCAGCGGACCTGTGACGAGCACATCGCAGTTCAGGGTGCGCAGGGTGTTCAATGCAGCCCTGGCGACTGCCGGATCATGGTAATCGGTGAACCAGTCGACGATCAACGCGACCTTGGTCCGGGTGGATGCGGCCGTGGACGTATCCGTTTTGGCATCCGCAGATGCGTGAATATCTTCAGGAGCACTGTATGGAGCACCATTTTGCACCTGGTCCTGTCCGTGTTTCCGGTACCATCGCATGAAAGTCCGGAAGGCAAAGTCGGGCAATTTGCGTTCGGGATGGATGTTCAGGAGCTGCTGGTACACGCCTTTGACGGGCGGCAAGCCATTGATGAAATTCACGACGGGTGCAAAGGCGCCTGCAAGCGGATAGACCAGCGCGGCATTACCGAAAAAGCGTGATGCCAGGCTGATGCCGTGCTGCCGGTGCCATCCGTGCGTGAATTCGGCTTTCATCTTGGCCATATCCACGTTGGCCGGGCATTCGGATTTGCAGGCCTTGCAGCTCAGGCACAGGCTGAGGGCTTCGCGTATTTCCTCTGAGGTGAATGCGTCATGCTGCCGGCTCGAGAACACCTGGCGGAAAATATTCGCCCGGCCCCGCGTGCTGTCTTTTTCATCCAGTGTGGCCATGTAGGATGGACACATCGTGCCGCCGCTCTCGGCCTTTTTGCGACAGACTCCCGCGCCGTTGCACAGCTCCAGCGCCGGGCCGAATCCTTTTTCCGCCCTCCATTTGAACAGGGTGTCCACCTCGATTTCCCGGTATTCGGGCGAGTACCGCAGATCGGTGTCCATTGGTTCAGGGTCAAGGATCTTGCCCGGGTTGAAGATGCGGTCGGGATCCCACAACTGCTTGACTTCCCGAAACAGCCGCATGATCTCGGGACCTACCATTTTTTCAATGAGGTGGGATCGCAGGCGCCCGTCACCATGCTCACCAGATAGCGATCCCCGGTACTTTTTCACCAGCCCGGCGGTGTCTTCGGCTATCGCTTTCATATTGTCGATACCGTCCTGCGTCTTGATATCCAGGATCGGGCGAAGGTGCAGTTCGCCGACTGAGGCATGTGCGTAATAGACACTTCGGGTGTCGTATTTTTCAAGTATCTGCTGGAATTCGGCGATATAGTCGGGCAGGTCTTCGACACGTACAGCCGTGTCATCTACGAATTCTGGAGAATTGGAATCGGCGAGGTGTCCCATGAGCAGGCCAAGGCCCGCTTTGCGGAGGTTCCATACCCGGGCCATATCCTCCGGATTTTCCATGAGCGGGTGCGCATAGCCCTTCTTTTCGGCGATGAGCTTTTCACGCAGCCGGCGTGCGCGGTCCCGGAGCTCGTCCATGTCATCTCCCTGGAATTCAATGATCAGCAACGCCATCGGCTCACCTTCCAGGAAGAACCGGTTGCGTTTCTGTTCAATGTTCCCTTTGGTAGCATCCAGGATAAAGTTGTCTACCAGCTCGACGGCCGCCGGATCGAATGCCACGGCATTCACGGTGCTGCGCAGGGCTTCCTGGAGGGATGCGAACTGGGGGATGAGCAGCAGTTTGTGCTTTTCAACCGGTTTCAGCCGGACTACGGCTTCACTGATCAGGGCCAGGGTGCCTTCGCTGCCGCTCAGGAGTTCACAGATATTGAACGGGCGTCCGCCGGGGGTAATGGGATGCATTTCGCAGAGCTTGTCCAGGGCATATCCGGTATTGCGCCGCTTTACATCCGGATGGGGAAAACGTTCGCGGATCAGATTGCGATGTTCCCTGAGAATACGGACCGTTTCACGATATATGCGGCCCTCGAGGGAGTTCATTGCCATCTTGTCCTTCAGTTCCTGTTCGGTGAGCGGTTTGAAGGTAGCGTATGAACCGTCACTGAGGACCACATCCAGTTCCTCTACATGTTCCCGTGTAGTTCCGTATTTGATGGAGTAGGAGCCGCAGGAGTTGTTGGCGATCATGCCGCTGATCATGCAGCGATCTGTGGTGGAGGTGTCCGGCCCGAAAAGGAGTCCGTACTCACCGGCAGCCCGGTTGAGCTGGTCGCGTATGACTCCCGGCTGAACGCGTGCCGTGCAGTTGGCCTCATCAATATCCACGATCCGATGCATGAAGCGGGAAATATCAGCGATGATACCGTTGCCGGTAGTCTGCCCGGCCAGGCTCGTGCCGGCGGCGCGCATGGTTATGGAGAGTCTGTCGCGGCGGGCCCGGTCAATGAGCGCGCGGAAATCCTCCCGGGTTTTCGGAAAGGTGACGGCGGCAGGGAGCTCCTGGTAGAGCGAGGCGTCACTGGAGTAGAGCTGGCGTGTAAGGATATCGGAGTAAAAGTGGAGTCGGGTTGACATGAAAAGTGTCTGACTGGATTTGGGACCGTAAAAAAGCTGCGAAAAAGCAGTTAGACCTTGCCGTTGTATAAGAATATGGTTTTGGGAGGAACTGCTTGCAGGGATGTGACAGCGTAAGATAGAAATTCAGGCGATAATTCGACAGGTGAAACATCGGGATCCGCCGCATGTGAAATAAAAAAAACCAATTTTCTGAAAGGGTCTGTGCAACAAGCCATGAGTTTTCTATATTGCAATGCATTCAGGCTTGTGCACCAAGAGCGTCGCGGCTGGTTGAACGGAAAAAAACCGGCTGGAACGAACGCAAAGAGTAGAAAACGGAAAAAAAATCGATTGCCATGACACAAAATGAAAGTGGCGACAACATGGGCCGGGTACTGTTACTGTCTATAGTTGCCGCCTTGGGTGGGTTTCTTTTCGGGTATGACAGCGGCGTGATCAACGGTACGGTCGATGCGCTTCAACTGGCTTTTGATTCCGATGCCGTGGGAACCGGATTCAATGTAGCATCCATGTTGCTCGGTTGTGCGGTGGGTGCCTTCTTTGCCGGTACACTGGCTGATAAATTCGGACGCAAGCCTGTATTGCTCGTTACGGCTGCTGCATTCATCATCAGCGCCTGGGGATCGGGTATCTCCGCCAGTTCGGCTGAATTCGTAACGTTCAGGGTGCTGGGTGGACTCGCTGTCGGAGCCGCCAGTATCATCGCACCGGCCTACATCGGGGAGATCGCCCCTGCACGCTACCGTGGCGCATTGATATCTCTTCAGCAGCTGGCCATCGTGATCGGACTGTTTACCTCTTTTGTCAGCAATTACGCCATCGCCACGTCGGCAGGCTCATCCACAGAACAATTCTGGTTCGGTTTCGGGGCCTGGCAATGGATGTTCTGGATGGAGATCATCCCAGCCTCCATTTTCCTGATCGCTCTCATGTTCATCCCGGAGTCGCCGCGCTATCTGGTTGCAGCCCGGAAATATGAAAAGGCCGAAGAGGTCCTGAGCGGCCTTTTCAGGAACATGGATGTCAAGGCCAAGGTCGAGGATATCCGGGTTACGGTGATACGCGAAGAGAAACCCAGCCTCTGGGATCTGGTCAACAAGCGGACCAAAAACCTTCATCCCATTGTTTGGGCCGGGCTCGGACTGGCCGCTCTGCAGCAGTTTACAGGAATCAACGTGGTCTTCTATTACGGCGCCGTGTTATGGCAGGCAGCCGGTTTCACCGAAGCCGATGCCTTGCTGACCAACGTAATCAGCGGATCGGTGAACGTAGCCTTCACCTTCTTGGCCATCTACCTGGTGGACAAGGTCGGACGCAGGCCATTGCTGATGGCAGGAGCACTCGGACAGGCGCTGATGCTGGGTGTACTGGCACTGGTCTTCGGGTTTGCCGCCGAGGGTGATGCCGGCCGGCTCGAACTCACCGGCACCGAAGGTATCGTTGCGCTGCTGGCGGCCAATGCCTATATCGCCTTCTTTGCTACCACCTGGGGTCCGGTCATGTGGGTGATGCTCGGTGAAATGTTCCCGAACAGGTTCCGCGGGGCTGCCCTGGCGATATGCGGTATTTCGCAATGGGGTTCCAACTTTATCATAACCATGACGTTCCCGATACTGTTGGCCTCGATAGGACTGGGTCTTTCCTACGGTATTTATGCCTTCTTCGGCATCGTGGCATTCATCTTCGTACGCAAGGTGATCCGGGAAACCAAGGGGCGCACTCTGGAGGATATGTCCCGCGAACACGAAGAAAGCATGAAATAGGTCGGGCAGAACAAGTGCGGCAAAATAGTCAGACCGATTTGGCAGGACATGGCTGTCCATGGGGTTCCCGTGTTAAGGCAGCCATGTCAGGTTGGTTGACGTACTCACAGCTGAACCGGTACCTGTCAGTGGCCGAGGACCTGTCAGTGATCTATGACCCGCCAGTGACCGAGGACCTGCCAGTGGCCGAGGACCTGTCAGTGATCTATGACCCGCCAGTGACCGAGGACCTGTCAGCCGATCGAGGACCTGTCAGCCGATCGAGGATCTGCCAGGCATCCGGCCCGTACTCGAAGAGCAGATCCAGCATCCCGCAGCCGGGTACGAATCCCGGGAAATGCTGACGGTATTGGGGAATATGGAAAACAGGCCGGATGGCATTTGGTTGAACTGTATCTGATTGGCTGACAATGGTTTGTCCTGAAACGGGTTGGCCGGAAGGGGAATGCTTGGCATCAGACTGGTTGGCATCAGGATGGGGCCTCTGGTAATGGCGGCTGTCCGGTTCCTGCCAGACGGTCACGCGGTCTTCCGGAGCCCGTTTTTCCGGCAAGTGCTCCCCAGGCTTTTGACGTTCTGACCCCGTGCGGTTTTCCCGCCGGGAAGGCCGATGGATGTACACCGGATCGCTTTCCGGGCTGTCCAGCTCACTGGCCCACTCCGGGGTGAACGGAAGCTCAAGATAAAGCCATTGCCGCTGCATCAGGTGACGGACCGCATCCACCAGAAACACAAATCCGTATGCCGTTTCAAGATCGGCGCGAATTTCCGGTTCGTAAAAATCGAAGTATGGACTGTTGCGGTAGTTGTATTCCAGTGCCTGCAGGTGGTGTCTGAGCCAGGGACGGTGTTCGTCGATGCGTACGCGATTGATGGGCTTGCGCCGGTCTTCGCCCACGAACGGGATGGTCAGCCACTGGTGTCCGTCCGGGGTGCGTATCTTTGTCCGGTGGACCCTGCTTTTCCGGGAAAAAGGATGCAGATCGTCCAGGATCACCCGGTTGGCGTTCAAAGCCCGTGCCAGCCATGCCAGGTTGGGTGAATAGCCCGGCAGCAACAGGGCCGTAACCCGGTTGTCCGGACGGGGATCGGTATGGGATGCGGATGCCATTTCGGATGCCATTTCGGATGAGGATGCCATTTCGGACGCAGAAGCCCTATTGAATGCTGTTCCGAGGTACGGTGACGGATTTGATGACGCGCGCGTGCCGAAATCCTTACTCACCGTTCAGCACCATACGCATCTTATTTCAATCCACCTTACCTTTCGGTACATTTTGAATAAAGGAACTGCCAATTGCAACAAGGAACTGCCACTAAACTGCCAAGTCAATGAATACCGATGTTCGCGTTCGTTTCGCCCCTTCCCCAACCGGATTGCTTCACATAGGCGGACTCCGTACCGCACTTTACAACTACCTGTTTGCGCGTCATCATGGCGGTACATTCGTGCTGCGCATCGAGGACACCGACCAGGCCCGGTATGTGGAGGAGGCCGAGCAGGACATACTGGAGAGCCTGGCGTGGGCGGGGTTGCATCCCGATGAAGGACCGGCCGTGCTGAGTACGGATGAAAAAACTTCGGATGCCGATGCCACCGGCGGAGCGGCCAAGCCGGTTTCGCGGGTTGATTACGATGTGAATGCGGAAGAGCCTGCCGCCGGTACAGGTTATGTGGGCACATTCGGGCCATATCACCAGAGCAAACGCCGGAACCGGTATGCGATGTATGCGCAGCAGCTGATCGAGGCCGGTCATGCCTATTACGCCTACGATACGGTTGGGGAAATAGAAAATATGCGACAGCGGCTGCGGACCCCGGACAACCCGAATCCAAAATACGATTCCCAGACACGCATGCAGATGCGCAACAGCCTGACCCTCAGTGAACAGGAGATGCAAGAACTGCTGGAGGAGGGCGCTGAGTATGTTGTGCGGCTCAAGGTGCCGCAAGGCGAAACGGTGCTGTTTGAAGATCTGGTGCGCGGACCGGTTTCCTTCGAGACCGACGGTCTTGACGACCAGGTTCTGCTCAAGGCTGACAGCATGCCGACCTATCATCTGGCCAATGTTGTCGACGATCACGAAATGAAGATCACGCATGTGATCCGCGGCGAGGAGTGGCTCAGTTCGGCGCCCAAACACATCCTTCTGTACCGCTATCTGGGCTGGGAGCCGCCGGCGATGGCGCATCTGCCGCTCATTATGTCCCCGAGCGGCGGCAAGCTGTCGAAGCGCAAGGCTGAGGAGGAGGGCATCCCGGTGAATGTGCGCGATTACCGCCGCGACCGGTACGAGCGTGATGCGGTGGTCAATTTCCTGGCGCTCCTGGGATGGAGTCCGGGCGACGATCGTGAGCTTCTGACTCTCGACGAAATGGTTGAAGGGTTCGCTCTGGAACGTGTTGGCAAAAGCGGGTCGATCTTCGATTTCAAGAAATTGCTATGGTTCAATGAGCATTACATGCGGGAGCGCGGCGACGACGACCTGGCGGAGGAACTGATGATACTGATCGGGGAGCGCGGGCTGGCGGCCGACCCGAATTCAACGCAGGGCCCTGATTCGCTTACCGATGCACAAAAGGAAAAGGCGGGAGACCGTGCATACCTGGCGGGGGTGGTCCGGTTGCTCAAGGAGAGGGTCTCCAGACTGCCGGAATTTCTGGAAGCGGGTGCCTTTTTCTTCCAGGCACCTACAGAATATGAAGAAAAAGCGGTCAGGAAGGGATGGAAGGAGGATGCGCCACCCCGCATTACCATGTACCGTGACCGTATATCGGCTTTGGAAGGGCAGGAATTTGTGGCTTCCAAACTCAAGCAGATCCTCACCGATATCATCGAGGCGGAGGGTATCGGATTCGGCAAGCTGATGATGCCGCTGCGTGCGGCTGTAACGGGGACGGGCTCCGGGCCGGATCTGTTCGAGTCCATGGAGCTGCTGGGCCGCGACGAGGTGATCCGACGGCTGGATACCGCCCTGGAAAAGCTGGGTTAAAAAAACGGATACTGAAGGAGGGTTTCGATGAAATTATTTCAGGTAATGGAGAAGAAAACCGGTCTGGCATTGGGGGGCGGTGCGGTGCTTGGAGCCGTCCATGTCGGGGTGCTCAAGGCAATCAAAGAAAAAGAGATCCGGGTCGATTGCATTTCCGGGACCAGCATTGGGGCATTGGTGGCTGCCCTGTATGCCTTCCGGGTGGATATGGGGGATATTGAAAAAATCACCCGGGATGTAAAATGGCTGGATATAACCGAGGTATCCCTGTCGAAATACGGACTGCTCGGCAATGAAAAAATCGGCGAACTGCTCGTTGACCACATCGGGGACAAGAATATTGAGGATGCGGATATACCGCTGCGGATTATTGCCACGGATATCTCGTCCGGGGAAAAGGTAATCCTCGAGAAAGGCAATCTGGCCAAAGCGGTGAGGGCGAGTGCCTGCATCCCCGGTATATTCAAACCGGTAGAAATAGACGGACGGATGCTGGTGGACGGAGGCATCGTGGAAAACGTCCCGGTGACGCCGTTAAAATCACTGGAAGCCGACAGGATCATCGCCGTGCAGCTGCTGGTCCACCAGGCGGCCAAAAAACCCGATCATATCATCGAAGTCATGCTGAACACCTTTGAGTTCATGATCAGCAACATCAGCAAACCGTATCTGGAGGATGTGAAGCTGCTGATCAAGCCTGACCTTTCCGGCTTTGACAAGGTGGACACCGACCAGATCAATGATCTGATCGACATCGGCTACAAGGATGCCATCCGGCAATTAGGGTAGCAGGGCCGGGCTTATTCACCTGCATCAAACAGAACTACATGGTTTTCCACAGGACGCAGGGACCTCAGATATGCATAGATCGCTTCCAGGTCGTGCCGTTTCATGCCGGAATACATCGTCCAGGGCATGATGGTCTGGTACTCGCCTGGCTGAACGGTGTGGGGTGTAAAAACGGAATCGGCATAAGCTTTGAAACGTTCGACGAACTGGTCTCCGGTCCAGGATCCGATGCCCGTCTCGTGAGGCGTAAGGTTTGCCGAGCGTGAAACGGAGCCGTCGGGCAGGCGGAAATCCATCCCACCTGCAAAAAACTCGCCGACGAACTCGCCTTTTTCGTGGCGTGTGTGGCAATCAACGCAACCCGATGCGGTGGCCATGTAGCGCCCGTATTCGACGATGTTATCGCGGGTAGGTCTGGATTGCAGATTGGGTTTTTCCGGCATGGTGTTCATGATCAGGTTCATCGGAAAATCGGCTTTGGATGGCGGCGGATCATGTTCAATGGGAGGCAAGGTGCGTATATAAGCGATCACGGCATGGATATCTTCAACGCTGAGCTGTCCGTAGAGATGCCAGGGCATCAGGGGGAACAGGGCCTTGCCTTCCTTGTTCACCCCGGCTGTGAGGGCACGAAAAATTTCACCGTCCGTCCAGTCCCCGAGGGCATACGGGGTGATGTTTGGCGCGACAAAACGTCCCGGGAAGCCCAGATCCTGATTAAAAACATCGCCACCCCCCCCTTCGGTACCTGGTTTGGGGGGACCGGCAAAGAGGTTCCAGTCACGTGTGGCATGACAATCCATGCAAAGCATCACATGATGAGCCAGGTAACGGCCGCGCTGTACGTTCGATTCGGTGATGGATACGGAAATATCAGGAGGCGGACCAACATTCGGCATAAAGACGGTCAGCCAGACCAGCAAGGTCAGCACCAGGACTGCAACGATACCGAGCAGGATAAGCGGATATTTGATGGCTTTTCTCATTTTTTTTATCGGTGTTGGAAGTGTTGCCGTGTTACGGATCACTTTCCGGGACTTTTACGGTCGAACGGGTCCGGAGGGATGAAAGTGAGGTCGTGAAGAAGTTATTTGTTATTTATAAACAGTAAAATGATAATAAATTATGTAATTATAAATAATTAGCGCAAGTGCGATTTTAAAAGAAAGTGGTTTCCGAAAAAATGCAGAGGACTGGTTGCCGGATTTTTGAAGATGGTGCGGGGTTAGTATCTTCAGGGATTGATCCTGGTACGGCGCTTTGTACAGTCTGCCCTGCGTAGTGTAGTGTAGTGTACAGTGTGCAGTATGCTGCGTGCAGTATACTGTGTATCGCGTGCCGTGCTGTCCGTCCACCTCTGTTCATGACACCCTGACCCTTATGACCGATCGATTCAAGGACCGCCTGAGCCGGTTCAAGGCCCCGAACACCATCATCCTGATCCTGTCGCTGCTGATCTTTTTTTCTTTGCTGACCTGGATCATCCCCGGCGGCAGCTACGAGCGTGTGGAAGAAGACGGCCGAATCGTGGTAGATCCGGGTTCTTTCCAGCCGGTGGATTCGGAGCCGGCGGGACTGGTGGAACTCATCATGGCGCCCATCAACGGATTCACGGATTCCTTCGCCATCCTGATCATCACATTTGTCTTCATCGTGGCCGGCGCCTTTTCCATCATCCAGAAAACAGGGGCCTTCACCCTGGGCATCCGCAAGGCAGCCATCCTGTTCAACCGGAATGACTTTCTGCGTCCGTTCTTCATCCCGGTGTTTATTGTCCTGTTCTCTCTCATGGGCAGCATCTTCGGGATGGCGGAAGAAGTGATCATTTTCATTCCGCTGTTCGTACCGCTGGCCCTGGCATTGGGTTATGACTCAATCGTGGGCGTTTCCGTTCCGTTCATCGGTGCCAGTGCGGGTTTTGCGGGCGCCGTTGTGAATCCGTTTACAGTGGGGGTGGCCCAGGGTCTGGCAGAGATCCCGCTCCTCTCCGGCTGGGAATTCCGGATGGGACTCTGGCTGGTCATGACGGTGACGGCCATCTGGATCGTGAGCAGTTATGCCCGCAAGATATACCGGGACCCCTTTCGGTCGCCCATGCGCGACTTTGACCGAACACGGGAGCAGGAAGTCAGTACCGATGCCTCGGAGGACGAGCCGTTTACCTGGAGGCAGAAGCTGGTGCTGCTGACCTTTGTCCTGGGTATCGGAGTGCTGATCTTCGGGGCTACCAATCTGGATTGGTACATTACCGAGATGGCCGCACTGTTTCTGGTGATCGGGGTGCTTTCGGCGGTCATAGGGGGTTTGTCGGGCAACGATGCCGCCAATGCCTTTGTGGACGGGATGAAGGATGTACTCGGCGCCGCGGTTATCATTGCCTTGTCGCGATCAATCCTGCTTCTGATCACCGATGCGCAGATCATCGATACGATTCTTTACAGCCTGTCCAACGCCATCGATGGATGGCATCCGGTTGTTTCGGCCGAGATCATGCTGCTGGTCCAGACAGTCATCAATTTCGTGGTGCCGAGCGGGAGCGGGCAGGCGGCGCTTACCATTCCGATCATGGCCCCGCTGGGCGATCTGGTCGGAATTACGCGCCAGACGGTGGTGCTGGTATTCCAGATGGGAGACGGCATCACCAATATGATCATCCCGACGTCCGGGGTGACCATGGCCGTTTTGGGAATGGCCCGTGTTCCGTGGAGCACCTGGGCATCCTGGCTGGCGTTGCGCCTTCTCTGGTTTTACCTGGTGGCGGTGGTGGCCATAGCCATAGCGGTTTTCATAGGTTATGCGTGAGCGGCAGGGCCGGCATCACAGGCACCGGTTTTCGAAATCAAGGAAAGAATGCGCATACTATTTGCCAGCATGAACGGTTATCAGCTATCTTGCCGTTGTTAAACAGTTGAACGGTTTGATGACCGTCATCGGCCGCCATGAGTTGCAAATTATTTTATGCACCCATTTTCATTTACGGGGAACCATACCCACTTCATCATGACCCGCTTTTACGGCAGCAGAAAATACGGCCGGACATCAGGTAACGGAAGCGGGATCCGTCACAAGGCTGACTTATCGATGACGGCCCTCAGCAGAAACGGAGCCGAAAGCGAGCCGGGGATCCGGGGCCTGGAAAAAGCCGGCCGTTTGTATTTGTTCCTGATGCTGTTTTTTCTGTTTTCTTACGGATGGATACCGTCCGGACAGGCCCGGGCGGTGCCAGCCTCCGCAGCTTTAAACGATGATGGTCCGGCCCGGGTTTGGGGCATTGATTTCGAGGGTAACGATACCTGTTCCGACATGGAATTGAGTAATATCACTGCGCTGGAGGCACCATCGTTTTTCCGGAAGCTGCGTTTCTGGAACCGGTCGGGATTTGAATTCGATGCCAGGGAGTTGCGCCGTGACGAGATCCGCATCCAGCGATATTATCAGCGGCGTGGGTTCCCGCATGTGCAGGTGCGGTCCGAGGTAAGGGAAGGCCGGCGGGACTGGGTCCGTCGGATCAGGTTCATCATTGATGAAGGTGAACCGACCATGATACGGAACGTGCGCTACGAGGTTGACGCCGATGAGGAAGTGATAGCCTGGCTGGAAGAGCAGCGCGAGTATGAGCGGGCACAACGCAGGCAATTGATGAAAGATGGCAGGCGGTATCAGCTCATCCAGCACAGCGATGTTGAAGGGCTGTTCTTGTCCACGCTCAGGAACATCGGATTTGCGCACGCCGAAACGTACGTTACGGCCCAGATGGATACAGCCGGCCGGCACGCGGATGTCATCATTACGCTGATTCCCGGACCCCTGGCCGATTTTGGCACCATTCAGGTGGAAGGTCATGAAACCGTACCCGAGTCGATCATTCTTCGCCATTCCGGCCTCAAAACCGGGGACCGGTTCAGTTCGCGCAAGCTGCGAAATGCACAGCAACAGATATTCGGGCATCCGCTTTTCCGGTTTGTCACGGTCAACATGCCGCCGCAGCCACCCGATTCGGTGGTGGATATCAACATCCGCGTGCGCGAGCATGCCCTGCGAAGCGTGAGGGTGCAGGGCGGGGTCGGACTGGAGGAGATCTTTCGCCTGAGCGTATCATGGATGCACCGAAATCCGTTTGGAAATGCCCATACATTTTCCACTGCCACCCGTGCATCATTCCTGGAACAGCGCGCCAGTCTGGACTATCACATTCCCTATGTCTTCAATCCCAAAAGCCGCATCAACATATCGCCGTTCGGACAGCGGCGTGACGAACCCGGCTATATCCTGCTTCGCGGGGGTGTCAACAACACTTTCATTTACCAGATAAACCGTGAAGCCGCCGCCACTCTTTCGTACGAATTCACCAGCAACCGGGAGATCCTGCTCAGCTCGGATATGACCCAGCCCGATGAAGAACAACGTTACAATGCATCATCGCTAACGCTTTCTGGATACTATAACAAGCTGGAAGTAGAGCAGTATCAGGGTTGGGCTCTGCGCCCCTACGTTGAGTTTTCGGGTTTTTTCGGAAGTGGTACCCTTCGCTACAACCGATATGTGCTCGATGTGCGCCGCTATTTGGATATCACCGGAAGCACCCAGCTGGCACTGCGTAAGAAAGGCGGATTTTTTTCATCAGTCGGTGATCATGACCTGCCGTCCAATATCCGGTTCTATGTAGGTGGAACCAGTTCGGTGCGCGGCTGGCAACGGCACCAGCTCGGACCCAAACGCGCAATATTTGATGAAACAGGCCGGTTTACAGAGTATGTGCCGGTCGGTGGCGAGGGCATGTACCATTTTAATATCGAGTTGCGGCAGGAAATGCGCTGGCTTATTCGGCATTTGGGATTCGCCCTCTTCCTGGATGGCGGAGCGGTCTGGGACAAGCCGGAATACTTTGAACTGGGCGATCTGCAGTTCGGTGTAGGTGGCGGGTTTCGGTACCGGTCGCCGATCGGACCGATACGGATTGATCTGGCCCGCAAGATGAACCCGACCGATGCCGATCTCAATATTTATGATGGTGAAGATTTTGGAAACTGGTTTTCGCGCTGGGGCGTCCATTTCAGCATCGGCCAGGCATTTTGACCGATGGGCCAGTGGAACAGCAAGCGCGGGCATCAGCTCGTTTGCGGGCTTATACCTGCTTCGCCGGTAAAGAGCGGAACCGTATCATGACACATACCAATTAAAGCAAACCCTGATGTCCGAATCAGAACAACATAAAAGGCGAAGGATCTGGCCCTGGGTGACCCTGGCGGTCCTCCTCGTGCTGCTTGGCAGCATGCGTCTGGCCCTGCGCTCCGGTATGCTGCTGGACTACCTCCGCACGCAAGTCGAAACGCGCACTTCCGAAATGATCAACGGGGAACTGCGTATCGAACGGATGAGCGGAGACCTGTGGTCGCATCTGATTGTGGAAAATATTCGGATAAGGGCGGACAATCCCTCCGAAGCCCCATCCCCTGTTATGAGCATGGACTCGTTGTACATTTCATGGTCGGTTCCGGACCTGATCTTCCGGCGTCCCCTGGAGATACGAAAGCTGCACGCACTCGGCATCCGCGCTTCCCTGGTGCAGGCGGAGGACGGCTCATGGAACGTGCTGGAACTGTTGCCGCCGGAGTTGTTCGAATCTGATGAGAAACCGGACGAAGAGCCATCCGGATTCCGGTTTGTGCTGAGTGATGTCAGGATGACCGCCCCGGAAATATCTATCGATGCGCATGCCTCGCTGCCCGGAGAGCCGCTTTCCATCCGCGACCTTGAAGCGAAGCTCCGCCTGGGTATGGATGAGCCGGGTTTTTTTGCCGATTTGCAACAGTTGGAGCTCTCCCTGCATGAATCCCGCCTCGATGCCCCGGTGACAGTGCAGACCGGAGCGGCATGGGATGGACAGCGCATAACGCTGGACAGGCTGTTGGTTGCCAGTGCGTATTCCTTGTTCGAGGCGTCCGGGAGCTACAACACCGTTACCACCGGCGCCCGCCTGGACGCCCTGCTCGATCCTTTGTCCTGGCGGGAGGCCGCAGCCTACGCCGAGGCGTATCCATTGCAGCAGGACCTGGACGTGGAGATTCGGGTCAGCGGCTCACGGCAGGACCTGCGCACCGGGCTCACCCTGCAGGCCGCCGGACTCGAGCGCCTGTCCATCGACACCCGCTGGTCCAATTTGCAGGAACCGGTGCTCACGGAGCTTACGGTGCAATCAGGTCCTGTCGATGCTGCCACGCTGACAGGCGACGACACCATGCAGGCTTCTGTCGGCGGATTTTCCCTGTCGATGGAAGGCACTGTACCGCTCATGGAGTGGGATCGCGTCAACATTACCGGTAATTTTTTCCTGGAGGATGCGCGGTTCGATACCTACTCGGTGGACGCCGTTCAACTTGGCATGGCCGCATCCACCGGTATCTTGCAGGCCGACCTGACCGTGCGAAAAGGGAGCGAATCGATTGACCTGGAGGCGGAGGCCTATCGCTGGTGGGAAGAGGACCTGGATTGGACGGTTTCATGGCAGATGAAGGATCTGGATCCCGGCTACTGGACAGGGTTGGATGAACTTGCCGGACTTCTGACCATGGAAGGGCGTGTCGGCGGAAGAGGTCGCGCCCCGGAGGCGGTGGAAACGCCCTGGACCGCCGAGGTCAATGTGGAACGACTGAAGCTTGCCGGCTATCCGGAAATATCTGCTGGGATGATCGCGGAGCTGACCGGAGAACGACTGCAATTTGAGAGCCCCGTACAATTTGACGGATCGGAGATGGAGATCAGCGCGGATCTGCTGTGGGCCCGGCAAGAGCCCACATTCGAAGCCGGGATCCGTTTCCGCCAGCTCAATGCAAGTCTGCTCCCCGGGCTGGAGATGCTGGTTACCGACATAAACGGGTCGGCTGATGTCAGCGGCGAGGGATTCGACCCTGAAACAATGCTGCTGGATGCGACACTCCGGATTACCGATTCGCATGTCAACCGCCAGCCGATTGAGGAAGTTGCTATGGATCTCCGTCTACGGGACGGCATAGTATACGTCGATGAGGGACGGCTCCACAGTGCCCTGGCCACGGCCAACCTGACCCTGCGCCAGAATATATCCGATGTGTACGATCTCCGAAACAGAATGGATTTTGAGCTGGAACTGCTGGATCTCAAGGGCTTCGCCGATCTGGCCGGCGCGGAAATCCTCGAGGTTCAGGGATCGTTTCGCGGATCCCTGCAGGCCGACACACGCGGGCAGCTGGTGTTGCAGTCCGATTTGGATCTTCACGGATTGCGCTACGACACCATCCGGGTTGAAGAGCTCACCGGTTCGGCAACGGCCAACTTAGGCGATAAAATCGAATACCAGGCCGATCTGTCGGTCCGCGGTCCGTCAGTCGGTCCATACGGCATACGCGATATCACCTTCGCGACCAATGGCGACGTGGCCGATGAGGTAGTCGACGGGGAATATGTCTTTGAATTCAACGTGGAAAGCGAAAGCAGCATCCGGCAAGAGGCCCGTTACCATGTGAGCCGTGATACCGTTCAACTTCACACTTACGGACTGCGTTTGACCGACCCGGCCGGCACCTATCAGCTTGACCGGCCTTTCGATGTGACCCTTGCCGGGGGCATGGTCCGGGTGGATACATTGCGGCTGGTCAATACGTCCGGATCCGAGTTGTCGCTGTACCTGGACAAGGCGGAAGGGACGCCCTGGACCGGATTTATTGATGCCAGCGGCACGGACCTCGGTCAGGTGCAGCATATCTTCCTGGATGAGCCTCTTTTCGGTGCTGTATTGACCGGCCGCATAGGGTTCCGGGTGGATGAACACGAAATGGAAGTCGATGCTCGAACGGCCCTGGAGGACGTCCGGTGGGATACGGTGGAGCTGGATTCATTGCATCTTGCCTTTGACCTCGCTGACGGACGCATGCGCACTGATGCCGCTATATGGCATGACGGATTGGAGCTGGTGCGATCCGAACTGGACCTTCCTTTCGAACCGGTGGATCCGGGGACATTGGACGAAGCGTTTTTTGAAAGGCCCCTGAGTGGATATATCCGGGTACTTCCTTTTGATATCAGCCTGTTCCAGGAAATCCTGAACAGATTTGGCCTGGAAAGAACGAGCGGGGAGTTTTCCATATCCACGGAGCTGTCCGGCACGGCAGGTGCTCCGGAGTTCGATGGCAGGTTGTATCTGAAAGAGGGGGCCCTCTCCGGCGTCAACCTGGATTCACTGGTCATGATCTGGGATTACGACCACACAAAAAGCAATCTGGAGCTGGACTCCCGTATCCACTCTGTCGGACAAAAGGCCCTGGATATAACCGGACGTGTGCCATTGTATCTCGATATCCCGGCTCTGGCGTTTGAAGGACCCGATCCCGACGATGCCATTGCTTTTTCCGTTAACACCAGCGATTTCAATCTGGCCGCTGTCAACGACTTTCTGGATCCGGCCCTTCTTCGCAATCTGCAAGGGCGTCTTGATGCTGAAATTGAGGTCGAAGGAACTATGACGGCTCCTGCCCTGGACGGTAGACTGGCCTTGTCGGGCGGACAGGTTCGGCTGGTTGAAAACAATATCACATTGCAGCGCATGCAGATGAACGTGGCGATGACACCCGGCCGCATCATACTGGAAGAGCTGTCGGCACGGAGTGCCGGATCGTTCAGCGGTCAGGGCGAAATTACCCTGGAAGGACTGATGCCCGACCGGTTGGATCTGCGATTCCGGGCTACCAATTTTCGTGTCTTCAACACGGATGATATGGATGTTTTCGCCGGTATGGATATCAGCATGACCGGGACAATGGACGAGCCTTTTCTCGACGGAGATATTCTCTGGGAGCGGGGGACCATTTTCCTCGACGATTTCGGTGATCGCGAAGTGGAGGAGGTCGTCCTGGATGAAGAGCCGGCCCCGGAGCCGGAAGGTCCGGAGTTTTTCGATCGGCTGGCCTTGGAACTGGAATTTTCGGTGGACCGGAACGCCTTTGTGCGCAACCGGGGGGACCCTGAGATCAACCTGGCATTGCGCGGGGAGATCGATATTCTAAAAGAAGCATTTGAAGAGGTGCAATTGTTCGGTGACATGGGGGTCACCTCCGGGCACGTGACCACCTTCAACAAACGGTTCCAGCTTGAACGCGGCAACGTCACCTTCAGCGGTGATCCAATGGACCCGATGCTCGACATCCGCACGCTCTATGAGCCCCGCCAGCAGTATGAGGATATCCGTATCTATTATATTATTGGCGGTACATTGTCGGATCCGGAATTTGAGTACGAAAGCGAACCGGAAATGGAGCTGCAGGACATTATCAGCTACACCTTGTTCGGACGTCCTTTCCATGCCCTGGCCGGATGGGAGCAGACCATGTCCGGCCGATCCGACGGCAGCATGGCTACCAACCTGGCGATGGATATCATGCTCGACCGTATCGAGACCCTGGCGGCCGACCGTCTCGGGATCGATGTGATAGAGATCGAAAACAGCCGCCGGGGCAGCGGCGGGACCAGCATCAAAGCTGGCAAATTTGTTTCAGACCGGCTCTTCATTGCATTCCTGCAAGAGCTTGGCGGTACCGAAGACGGACGACAGGTGATGGTCGAATACCTGCTCGGAAGGAATCTGGAGCTTATCATCACGGCCGGCGACGAGTACCGCAGCGGCGTGGATGTTATGTGGCGGTATGACTACTGAACTGTTGCCAGTTCTGTTACTTTTGCCAGCTGGTGGCTGCCAGTCGATAGCTCTTGTTGCATAATTGCCGTGAGTGATTGCCGGAATGTGAGCACTGACATTTGTGTATCATAATGCCGTATATTGCGTTCTGAAAAAAAGACCAAAGCTGCATCATTTCAGAAATAATGTCAAAAAAAAGTAAAGAAAGGCCTGCAAGAAGTCCAGCGTCGCCGGAGGGCGGAGATCCTGAAACCGATTTCCTGTCCCGCTACCGTGAACAGATTGACCGGCTGGATGAGCAGCTGATCCGCACCCTGGCCGAGCGCCACAAGGTGGTGCGTGAGGTGTTCTCCAACAAGCTTTCCGAAAGCGCCTTTATCCGTGATGCGGGCCGGGAGGAGAATCTGTTGCGCAAGGTGCGCGAAATGGCGCTGGATGCCGGCATCGATCCTTACTTCACCGAGCAGCTCTTCCGCGATATCATCTACCAGTCAGTTCGTTATCAGAGCCATTCGCTGCTGGATCACAGCAACAACAAGCTGGACGTGCGGACCATCACCGTCTCCTACCAGGGTACGCGCGGGGCGTACAGCCACCAGGCGGCCATGCGGCACTTCTCGGAGCGGTACGACGATGTGCGCTGCATCGGGTTCAAGACGTTTGAACAGGCGGCCATCGCCATGGAAGAAGGCGAGACCGACGTGGCCATCCTCCCGATTGAAAACACGACGGCCGGATCAATCAATGATACATATGATCTATTGGCTGACAAGGATTTGCATGTAACCGGCGAAGAAGTTCTCAAGGTGAATCACTGCCTGATGGCAACAGAGCCGACACCGCTGGAAGAACTTCGGCGGATCCGGTCGCATCCGCAAGCCATTTCGCAGTGCAGCCGGTTCCTGGCCACGCTGGAGCATTGCCAGGTGGATCCGTACACCGATACGGCGATGGCGGCCAAAAAGGTCATGGAGGAGGGCGATCCCACCCAGGCGGCGATCGCCAGTTCGTATGCGGCCGAGCTGTACGATCTGAATATTTTGGCCAAGGATCTTGCCAACCAGCCCGGCAACTACACACGGTTCGTGATCGTCTCGCGGGAGCCGATGGTATGCGATCCGCGGATCCCTGCCAAGACCTCGCTGATGCTGGCGACGGTGCATGAGAAGGGGGCGCTGCTGCAGTGCCTGAAAGTGCTGGATCGGCACGGTATCAACATGACGAAGCTGGAATCGCGTCCGCGCATCGGCAAGCCCTGGCAGTATCTGTTCTATGTGGATATCGAGGGGAACCGGGACGAGCCCGGTGTCAGGAAGGCGCTGAAGGAGATCGAGGACAAGGCGGCGCATTTCAAGGTCCTGGGCTGTTATCCGGCGCAGGAAGAGGCTTGAGTGCCGTTGTATCCTTGGTGATGAATTCTTATATTTATAATTCTAGAAAAATACGGCAAGTTGATTGCCGGCGGCTCGGGGCGTGGCGCAGTCCGGTAGCGCACTTGCATGGGGTGCAAGGGGTCGCAAGTTCAAATCTTGTCGCCCCGACGATTAAGGCTCAATGACTTACGGGTTGTTGGGCCTTTTTATTTTTTGATGTTTTTTAAATTTTACCACTTTTTTACCACCTTCAGAATACGGTAGCGGCCGTTTACTTATAGTTTTTTGGCGTTGATCACCGAGGAATTTGAATGTAGTTAAACCCGGACAATCAGGATACTGATATGCTTATCGATCTCCTTCGACCGTATCCGGATGATGGGATCCAATTCCATAAGGTGTCTCCGCTGGTGAACAGCCCGCGAAATCAGAAGTCCTCTGATTGCACCGATAAGGGATTTGTACTTCTGTGACTTCTTTCCTGTAGAGGTATTTATTCAACTTCCGTAGTAAGGCGGGTCACTTTTCCCGTCTTCTTTTGGTCCCATCGATCCAAAAATTGAAACCAGTAGATAAATGAATCCAATAACGACCAATATGAGCAGTGGACCAATACAGGTATTCATAAATGCTTCGGATAGAGCACTTTTCAATAGTTCCATGATCCTGTTTTTTTTGTTAATATAGGCAACGATTGTCATCATGCAGCCTGTAGACATTAAAAATGCACTGACAGCCCCACAGTCGCATGAAACAGGTTGGCGTCCATTTCAGCTGTTTCCGTGAAGGATATAGGCGTTCCATCAATCCGCACGACCGCCGTACTGGTATGTTGCTATTTGTTCAATCAAAAAGCACGAACAGGTCGGATGTTACCTTGGAAATTTTTATAGAGTTCTACTTCATGTCCCTTATAAAAAGCTATTCCCCAAGCACTTGACTCACAGCTTTGAGTAGAACTCCAATAGAGACTATAAGCATGACTGGTATTCAGGTTTTTAATTATTTCTCGATGCTTGTAAATTTCAAGCAATTCCATTTTGGATGGTAAATACCAGTCATTTAAATCGGCATTATTGTAAGATCTTGCTACTTTAGCAGCAGATGTATTATCACAATGATAATTGATCCTGACTGTGTTTATTTTTCCAGTTCCGAGTTCACTTGATGTGCCGGGAATATAATAATCAGTACAGCCCCATGAAAAACCAAAAGCAAAACTTTCAATATCTTCCGGTGCCGCTTCCAGATATCGCCAACCATCAGAGTACGAACCTTTGTCATAAAAGATTATTCCTCCACCTGGACCAATGTCGCCTACCGTTTTACTTGTACAACCAGTAGATAGTTGTACTAATAATAAAACGAGGAGAATACTTTTTGATAATCTCATAATTGTAATATTGTGACACTTTGGGCGTAGCCCATTTTAACACATTCCCGTTTCTTTGTCAAACCATGGCAAATGAAAGGGACATTGAGAAGGTATTAGGTTCTGTTATACGTGAACTGAGGGTAGCAAGAAATTTGTCACAAGAGAAGCTTGCCGAATTGGGTGATTTTGAACGCTCGTATATTTCAAAAGTCGAAACGGGTATAAGGTCTATTCAGTTCAAAACCGTGGTGAGGATGGCAAAGGCGCTTGATATGAAGGCGAGTGAGCTGGTTCAAGAGTTTGAGAAGCAATATGAAAAGTTCTGAG
>JAWOCT010000060.1:0-24284 GCA_046483675.1 Cyclonatronaceae bacterium | reverse complement strand
GCCTGCTCGTAAACCTGCCGTGCAGGGGGATGTCCGGTTGTCTCGATCGATATAAACGGTTCCTGGTCGCGCAGGTTGCTGGAGAGAGTTGCGATAAACACGGGGATCTCCTGCTCGCCGAACCGCCTCAGGATACGATCGAGATTACTTTTGAACTGGGTTTTACCGTATTCGAAAGTTTGGCTGTCAAGCGTGATGGTTTGGTCCTGAACCATGCGTTGCATCAATGTGCCGTCACCAGCGGGATGGGGTTCGCCCATTAGGCCGCCTGCGATCCACTGCGACAATCTGGCAATACCGTCGCGCAGCAGCATGAAGGTCTTGAGGCGCTGCAGTTTTAGATAATTGCGTACGAAACCGGGGTAGGCGCCAAACTGTTCACTCGAACCGACGCCCAAGGCTCCGTAGAATTCATTATGTCCGGTATAGATGAAGATGACATCGGGATGGTATTCCAGGATTTCCGGGATCTGATCGTACAGCGTGTACGTATTGACAGCCGAAGATCCCAGGTTGATGACTTCCACAAGCCGGCCGGGAAGGATATCCTGAAGTGCATCGGCCGTGACGCGGGAAAAGGTAGCGTTGAAACCGTAAGGATATCCCGCTGTCGAGGAGCCACCCATGGCGAATACACGAAACGAGGTATCCGGTTTCTCGGTGAGAAAGGCATCATTGGAAAACCCGGGCAGATTACCGGTGTTGAAAAAATAGCGGGCATTGAAATTCCGGTTCGCAAATCCGTACTCACCCTCGAAATATTCTTCGGGGAAAATGAAAAGGCTGGTGTCGCCACGGTAGTCGAACAGGCGCAGAGCACCCTCCAGGAGCAGAAAAAAAAGAACCGGGATGAGCAGGGCCATCACAAGAAAGGCCGTTTTTTTCCCTCCCGTTGCGTCGGGTGCAATCGTTTTCAGGAAAGCCTGAATGTCATCCCTGTCCGTTTTCAGTTCACGGGCAAGCTGTTCAGCGTTTTTGTTCCGGTAGTGGTCACGGATGTATTTTTTCTGCTTGTTGGTCAGCGCCATAGCGATGTGAAATGATGATCCTTAGCGAGCCTTCCACGCCACATCAGAAATGTTTTGCGATCGGTTTTGATATCTGGCCATCACGAAAAGAAGATCGGAGAGCCTGTTAAGGAAGATAAGGGCTTCGTCGGAAACAATTTCGGACTGACGGCAATTGAAACAGCTGCGTTCTGCCCTACGGCAAACAGTCCGGGCCAGGTGCAGGTGCGCAGCCACGCCGGATCCCCCGGGCAGGATGAATGTGCGGAGCGGCTCCAGACCTTTCTCAAGCCGGTCGATATCCTCTTCCAGCCGGTTTACATGCGTCCGTCCGATACGCTCAATCTTTGTGTTTTTCTCAGGTGGAGTGGCAAGGTCAGCACCAAGTACAAAAAGCTCGTTCTGCACGCGTGCCAGGATTTCCTCCAGTACGGGATCGGGGTCGCCTGACCGGCAGATGCCGAGGATGGAGTTCAGCTCGTCAACCGTTCCATAGGCCATGATGCGGGAGTGGTTTTTGGAGACGCGCTGTCCGCCGAAAAGCGAAGTGTCGCCGTGATCTCCGGTCTTGGTGTAGATTTTCATGTTCGTCGTTTTTGAGCCTGCTTCATACAGCCGGGTTTCCGGGTGGATGGATGCAGGTTGTCATTCATGTTCTACCGGACGATAACATTCCGGCTGTATCCGAGAGGTGATTCCATGGTGTGCAAGATGCTGGAGGATGCCTGCCACTTCTCCGGCATGGTCCGACCTGCAGTAAAGGGTCATTTTTATGGATTCCAGATATTGTTCCTGCGATGGTTCCATCCGGAACCGGCTGATCAGTTCCCGAATCCGGTTTTCCTGGTTGTAAGGATAATGGATTTCAAAAGGCGTGAACCGGTCCAGGTGTATGGTTTTCGCATTTGCAACGGCAAGGGATGCGGCCTGCCTGTAAGCCTGTATCAACCCCGGTTTACCAAGTTTTGTTCCGCCGAAATACCGGACGACGATGATAAGGACATTCACCAGCGACTCCGCACGGATGACTCCCAGGATGGGAAGGCCGGCCGTACCGGATGGTTCCCCGTCATCCTGTGAAAATTCCTTAGGCTGGAATGGATCGTACCGCCAGGCAAAGCAGTGATGGGTGGCGTCCGGGTACTGTTCTGCAATGGCCGACCGGTGCTTTTCAGTGTCCTGCAGATCCACGACCGGAAATGCATGGGCATGGAAACGCGATCCGCGGTCAGTGAACCGGGCGGAGACGGTCTGGGCCAGTGTTGCAAGTCTGTTTTCCGGCATGATTTTGAAACGATGATGATGTGGGATTCTGTTGGTAAATATCCTGAATTTACCCTACTTTTTAAAATTGTGGTATAAACAACAGTCGACATGGAACCCCGATATCAAGTACAAAAAATCACGGTCGATTCCGGACTCCAGGAAATGCAGGTTACTTGGAAAGACGGGCATCACAGCCGGTACCCCCTGCACGGATTGCGCCGTGCCTGTCCCTGTGTGTTCTGCCAGGGTGGACATGAGAACATGGGGAAACCGGTGGACCCTGCCATATTCCTGGAAAAGCCGTCACGCACCTGGTCCATCAGCCGTATCGAACAGATCGGGAATTACGCAATCCAGATAGTCTGGGACGATGGACACCAAACAGGCATTTACCGTTTCGAGCGTTTACGCAATATGTGTCCGGTCGAACATGGTGTGATTTGAAAAGGCGGTGTCGGCACGATAGTTATTTTACCGGATTGTTAAGTATTATTGCCTTGATCTATGTCAGATAAAAAAATTGCCATTCTGGATGCCGCTGAGGACCTGATTGCCGTCAACGGATACCGAAGTACGACAACAAGGATGATAGCCGAGGAAGCCGGTGTCAACGTAGCCATGCTGTCCTATTATTACGGATCGAAGGAGCAGCTTCTGAAGGCACTCATAGACCGGCATACGGCGAATGTGAAGAAACTGCTGGAACAGATCACCAACAAACAGGAACCTCCGGTTACCATGTTCAGAAAATTTCTCTTTGCCTTTGTCGATTACTCCTTTGACAACCCGAAGCCGGTGATCATTGCGATAAGGGAGATCGGTCTGCTCAATCAGCGACCGGATATCCTCAAGGAATTGCAGAAAACCATGTTGGAGGTGCACGGCATGTTTATCGGGGTATTGGCCGAAGCAAAAAAAAATGGCTGTCTGCGAAACATTGATGTCGAATTCTGCGTATTGACATTCAGTTCAACCGTAGAAAGTTTCCTGGTCAACATGTTCATGTTTGAAAAAGGATTTCCTTTTCTGGGCATTGAAAAAAAGTCTTCAGAGGCAATGAGACAGCGTCTTAAAGAACACCTTTCATCCTTGCTGGACCAGATGACCAAAGATTCAGCCGGTTGAAACGTTCTCTGAAAGACATCTGTTAAACAACTGATTGAATCGGGTTCCGCTTGGTTCAAACGCACGCATATTTCTGGAGACCATTGGCCATACATGGTCCGAATGATATGTGAGTGCCGAACGTGCCGGGCCGGGAGTCGGACGAAGGAAAAGACGGTTGGATCATGTTATTGAATGCATGTTGCGAATTCCAGCGTACATGTACAGAATCAGTCACGATTTAATTCAGGATAGTATTTATGCCAGACGATATGTTGTTATCCCGGAAAGGATCCGGAACTCACAACGCATCAGGACGGACATCGGAAGATATGCTTTTCCAACCTGCGGGAAAGTGGATCCTTGTCACGTTGTCCCTTTTCTTGGTTGTTGCAGCCGGTCCTGTGGCGGTGCATGGACAAAACCGGATGGATGCGGACACGCTCAAACTGACCCTGGATGATGCCGTCCAAATGGCACTGGAAAACAATTTCGGTCTCAGGGAGGTTATCCTTGATCGGGAAACGGCCTCCCAGCAAGTTCGCGAAGCCTGGGGGCGCGTCTATCCACAGGTCAACGCAACCGGGAATTTTTCCAGGAATATCGTGACGGCCAACCCCTTTGCCGGCAGTGGCGCCGAAGAGTTGTTTGCCGATTTCGGGGCTATCGGCTGGCTCCGGTACAATGAGGAAGCGCGGCTTGAAGGAAGGGAGCAATTAACGTTCGAAGAGTATAACGAGCGGCAGATGCAGGGATACGAAGAGGCCGGAATCACCCCTCCATCCATGCAGGACGACCCTTTCAGCGTGGACAATCAGTTTGCCCTGTCACTCAGCGTTACACAGACACTTTTCAACGGATCGGCCTTTGCCGCCATCCAGGGGTCCGAGCAGTTCCAGAAACTAAGTGAAGATGCCCTGCACCGCGAACGGCAGGTAGTGATCGACGAGGTCCGCCGGGCCTATTTCAGTGCATTGCTTGCCTCGCAACAGGTCGGAGTGATACGAAGCAGTGTTGAGCGGTTGCGCAAGACCGCCGAAGATGTCTCTCGTACCGTTGAACAGGGACTTGCATCGCGCTATGAGCGGCTCAGCGCCGAAGTTGAGTTGGTGAACCTGGAAACGGAGCTTATCGAAGCGGAAAATCAGGCTGAACTGGCGAAGAAGAATATCAGCCTGGTACTGAACCTGGATCCTGTCCGTCCCATTGAACTGGCTGGCGACCTCACGATGGCGGCTATGCAGCCGGTAGGTGACCTTTCTCTGGATGAGGCCGTCTCTTTGGCACGGGAGTTCCGCCCCGATCTGCAGCAGGCTGAAGGAATGATCGAGATCAACCGCATCAACGAACGGATCCAGCGTTCATCATACCGGCCGGTAGTCAACGCCTTTGCGAATCTGGATTACATCGGGCGCGTCCCGGATAACCGCACGGTTATTGGACGTGATCCCGCCGAACCTGACAATCCGTTCCGTTTCACAAGCGAAGACCGTGGATTTTTCCACAATTCGTATTGGAATCCGAACATTTCCGTTGGCATAAATGTGAGCTGGAGTATCTTTTCCGGTTTCCAGAACAGGGCCCGCATGGAGCAGAGCCGCATCGAGACAAGGAAAAGCGAATTGCGCTATGAATACCTGAACCATGCGATCCGGGTGGAAGTGGATCAGGCCATGCGCAACCTGCGAACCGCCGAACGGCGTGTCCAGAGCCAGCAGCGGAATATCGAACAGGCACAGGTGAATTATGAATTTGCACGAACCCGTCTGCTCGAAGGGGTCGGGGCCAATCTGGAAGAACGCCAGGCTTCCATGCTGCTGGATCAGAGCAGGCTTGCGTATCTGGCTGCCGTCCATGACTACCTGTTGGCCGTTAGCCGGTTTGAACTCGTGCTGGGCACATCCATCGATACGCTGTAAAATCCATCGCCATACCGTAGTGGTGCCGAAAACAATGTTTTTCAGAGCGAAGCATAAAATTAACCATCATGACAACCCAGGCCCGCCATGCAAGGTGTCTTGGTTGCCCCGGAATCCGCTTCCCGGGGTGGGCCTCCCTATGTCTTATCATTCAAATTCCAAATAATAGATGAAACCATTATCAAAGACCGTATTTGTACCGATGGCTGTCCTGCTTCTGACGGCAGCCCTCGTATTCAATGCATGCGGCCCGGACAACAACAACGGAAACAACGAGAACCGGGAACGGCGGGTGGTCGTCGAGACACTCGAGACAGAGCTGCGCTCTTTTGATGAGCAAATCCGGATAACCGGAACGGTGGAAGCCATAGACGATGCCATCATCTCGGCAGAGGTATCCGGCCGCGTACAATCGATTGCCGACCGCGGCACCCGTTTAAAAATGGGCCAGGAACTTGTCAGTCTGGACGATCGTATTGTGCGTTCTTCCCTGGAAATAGCCCGGGCCAATTACGAGCTGGCCGAGGATGCGCTGCAGCGTCAAGAGCCGCTGCTCCGTGATTCCATTATCAGCACGTTGCAGTACAATGAGATACGCACCCAGCGCGACCGGGCCAGGGCTCAACTTGAGCAGGCAGAAAAGCAGCTGAATGATTCGCGTATATCTGCTCCGTTTGAAGGCCGGGTCGAAGATCGCATGGTCAGTGCCGGCGAGCTGGTAAATCCGGGTATACCGGTACTCAGGCTGGTCAACCTTGACAAAGTGCGTATCAACGCGGGAGTGCCGGAGCGCTATATCAACGAAATCGGCGAAGGCTCAGCAGTGAGAGTTAGCCTGGCATCCTATGGCGGCGGCGTGCTTGAGGGAGAGGTGCATTATGCTGGGAGTCTCATCATTCCGGAAACCCGGACTTTCCCGGTGGAAGTTGTTATGGACAACAGCGATGGCCTCCTGAAACCCGAGATGGTGGTCAATCTGGCGATAACCAGAAAAGTTTGGGAGGATGTGCTCCTCGTCCCGCGCACGGCTTTAGTACGTGATGAAGACGGCTTTCAGCTTTTTGTAGTCAACGGGGGAGAGGGTGAGCGACGGATGGCGGAAGCCAGAAGGGTGGTCGCCGGAGCGGCTTCCGGACCCCTGATAGTTATAGAGGAAGGATTGCAGCACGGAGATGAAGTGATCGTCACTGGTCAGACCAATGTAAGCGACGGGGATCTCATCCGGATCCATGAACGCCGGACCTACGATCGTTATCAGTGAGCCGGTTATCCGCTGTCTCCTTCTGTATCTGCCCGTGCAGTATGAACCCGAGATATCAACAAACGTTTAAGGCAAACGATTGCCACCTATTTCATGAAAGTAATTGAACAAGCCATTAAGAACAGAACGCTGATCCTTGTTGTTACGGGGATCCTGATAGTTGCCGGGCTCTACTCCTACATAACCATACCCAAGGAGTCTGCCCCCTCGATTGATATTCCACTGTTCATCATCAGCACCGTTTATCCGGGTATCGGTCCGGCCGATATGGAATCGCTGGTTACCCAACCCCTGGAACGCGAACTGCAAGGCATTGAGGGGGTCAGCCAGATACGGTCCACGACCTTCGAAGGCTTCAGCAGTATCGTGGTTGAATTCGACCTGGATGTGGAAAACATCGTAGCCAGCCAGCGGGTACGCGAGCAGGTGGATCTGGCCCGATCGGAGTTGCCTTCGGATGCCGAAGACCCTGTTATTACCGAGTTCAGCATTGATGATTTTCCCATCATGACCCTCAACCTGGCAGCTGAATATCCCCTGGCGCAACTCACCCAGATTGCCGAACGGTTGGAGGACGATCTGGAGACGATACCAGGTGTGCGCGAGGTGGACGTGATCGGAGGTCTGGAACGGGAAGTCCAGGTCAATGTGGATCTGAATAATCTGAAAGGTTACAACATATCCTTTCAACAGATCATCGGTGCAATCCAGACCCAGAACCTGACGATCCCGGGTGGGAACATCGACGTGGACAGGCTGTCCTATCTTCTGCGGATCACCGGTGAATTTGAACATCCCAATGAAATCGAGGATTTGGTCGTGTTTGCTCCTGCAGGCAGTGGCGGGGGGGCGAATGGAGGAAATGATGCACCAAAACCACTCGGGATGGTATACATGCGCGACCTGGCCGAGGTCATCTATGGTTTCAAGGACCGGGAAAGCTATGCCCGTCTCACGGCCTACGGGATCGAAGAAGACAATGGCGATTTCGTCCACATTCCGGAAGAGGAGGTCATCGAAAGTGCGGTGGTCAGTCTGGACATCAAGCAGCGCTCCGGTTCCAATATCCTGGAGATTTCGGAAGAGGTGAATGAAGTTCTTGCCGGGTTTGGATTTCCGTCCGGTACACAGATCGTGATGACCAATGACGCAAGCGATGATATCCAGAACCTGATTTCTGACCTGGAAAACAGTATCATCAGCGGAATGCTGTTCGTTGTGTTGGTGCTGGTTTTTTTTCTCGGCATCCGCAATGCCCTTCTGGTTGGAACGGCTGTCCCGCTGGCCATTTTTACCGGTTTCCTGGTGATGGCGCTGATGGGACTGACTATCAACTTTGTGATTTTGTTCAGTCTTATCCTGGCGCTGGGCCTGTTGGTGGACAACTCCGTGGTGATCGTCGAAAATATCTACCGGTTCCGTGAGCAGGGTCACGAGCGATTCGAGGCGGCCCGGATCGGAGCCAATGAAGTCGGTTTTGCCCTTCTGGCCGCTACGGCCACACTGGTTGCGGCTTTTCTGCCGATGCTGTTCTGGCCCGGGATCATCGGGAAGTTCATGGGGTATCTGCCCATGACACTCATCATCCTGCTGCTCGGCTCCCTGTTTATCGCCCTGGTGATATACCCGTCATTGACCGGTTTTTTCGTCCGGCTGGATACTGAAAAGAAGAAAAAGAGGAACCGGCTCATGAAGGGAACGATCCTGGCGGGAGTGGTGATCGTTGCCGCGGTAATCGGCATCAACAATCCGGTAACCTTGATGGTGCTGGCACTGATCGTGCTCTTTTTTGTTATCACTTACCGTCTCATTGTCAAACCGCTGAGTATTGTTTTCACTGGCCGGTTGCTCCCCGCTTTCATCGAGGGGTACAAGTCATTTCTCGCCTGGATGCTGCAACGCAACTACAAGATGCGGTATGCCTACTGGAGAAACATGTTCAGCTTGTCGGCTTTTACGCTCGGTTTTCTTTTGATGGTTGCCGGCGCCCTGCTGGCCGTCTTTCTGTCCGAGCCTGAAATACACCTCGGATCTGTGTCTGTTCCGGCCGCCACGGCTCCGATATGGGCACTGGGTCTGCTGTCACTGGGTATCGGTATCCTGGGGATCTTCGTCCACACCTTTGAATCCGTCTTTTTGGGGGGGAAGCGTAGTGTAGGAGGAGGCCTTGTCGTTGCCCTGATTTTTGCAGTTACACTATTCGGGTTTTCCCTTTTGGGCGCCGAAGTCGACAAGAGTGTCATCATGGCCGTCCTGGGTATCCCTTTGCTGGTAATGCTCATCGGTTTTCTCGGAATGTTCCGCCCCCGCAGGACACCACTGATCCTCTCGGATAACCGGGCACGGTTGCTCAATTCCATCTTCGGAGCCCTGTTCGCCATCATCCTGGTCTTCAACCTGGTCCCGACGGGCCTCAACTTCTTTCCCGAAACCGATCCGAACCGGATCGATATCAATATCGAGGGTCCGCTTGGCATGAACGTCGATGCCACCAATGACAACATCCGCGAAATCCAGAGGCGTATTGACCGGTTGCTGGAAGAACATCCTGAGACCAGGGAAAGCATTAAAAACATCCAGGTGAATGTGGGAATCGCCGCAACCGGTGGTTTCGGTGCGGGCGTTCCGAGTCCTGAGCGTGGCCGTATTTCACTGAACATGGTGGATTTTTCCAATCGTAAAGAATCCAGCAGCCAGACCATGGCCAGGTTGCGTGAGGCTGTCGGTACCATACCCGATTTCCTGATCCAGGTAGAGGGACAGGAAATGGGTCCACCCACCGGTTCACCGGTAAATATCGAAATTTCCGGACCGAATTTTAATCAGGTTGAACGAATGACACGTGAAATTAGCCAGATGTTGCGTGAAGCCCGTTTTGCCGGTCGTATTCCGGGTCTGGTGGATGTACGTGACAACGTAAGCGGCGGTCTGCCCGAATACAGCATCCACATCGACCATGAGAAAGCGCGTCAGTTCGGCCTTACTCTGTCCGATATCGCCCAGACCGTGCGGATTGCCGTAAACGGATTGGAAGCCAGCACGTTCCGTGACGGCGAAGACGAGTACGACATAACAGTCCGGTTGCGTGAGGAAGACCGGGACGACCTGGATAAACTTGGAGACTTGACGGTCAACAGCATGGGATTGCAGGTCCCCCTGGTCTCGGTGGCCAGCTTTGAAGAAAGTGATGGACCGGGACGGATCACGCGCCTTGACCTGTTGCGCACGGCTATAGTGGAAGCAGATGCCGGTCCGGGTTTCAGCGGCCCGCAAGTGCTTGCGGAAGTCCAGGATCATCTGGAGGACTACCGGGCCGCCTTGCCGCCGGGATACACCATGAAGTACACCGGTGAAAGTGAGGACCAGGATGAAAGTTTTGAATTTCTCACCCTTGCGCTGCTTATCAGTTTCGTACTCATTTTCCTGGTCCTGCTTGCCAAGTTCAACAGTCTTATCATACCCTTCATAATCATTATCGCGGTGGGTCTAAGCCTGCTTGGCGTTTTCCTTGGCATGATCGTGACCCGAACGGAGTTCAATGTGATGGTATTCGTAGGGATTATCAGTCTGGCCGGAATTGTCTGTATCAACAATATCGTACTTGTGGAATACATCAGACAGCTTATAGACAAGGGCCTGCCCAGGATGCAGGCCATCATCGAAGCGGGGGCCATCCGCTTGCGTCCGGTACTGCTCACCGCTCTGACCACAATCCTGGGCCTCATCCCGCTGACCTTCGGTATCGATATCGACTACATTGGCCTGCTGACCGATTTTGATCCGGCGTTCCAGTTTGGAACGGAGAGCACCCAGTTCTGGGGTCCAATGGGCATCACCATTATCAGTGGGCTCATGTTCGCGACTTTCCTTACACTGGTGATCGTCCCGGTGATGTACTCGGTATTTGAGTCCCTGACAGGCAAGGTGAGTGCCGCATATCGCCACAGGGAATGATCAACTCAGAACGGGACCCGATCAGGCATTGAGAGGCACTGAGCACTACCGGAAACATCTAATGCCTGGTACCGGGCTCGGGTTGAATACCCTCATTTCACCGGTAGTATGGCGACGGTACACCGGCTCAGGCAGGTCTGGCGACCGTTGTCATCCGTGAGCCGGATATCCCAGACATGGATTTGCCTGCCCTGGTGGACCATGGTTGCCCGGGCATGGACGGTACCTTCACGAACAGGCCGAAGATGATTGGCATTGATCTCGATGCCGGTTGCGTGCTTCTTCTGCGGATCGATGAGTATGGCGCTTCCAAGGGATGCGACCGTTTCCGCCAAAGCAACGGATGCGCCGCCGTGCAGCAGGCCGAAAGGTTGTCGAACGGCATCGTTTACGGGCATGGAGGCTTGAACCGATCCCTGATACAGGTCGGTAATCGTAATGGACAGGGTTTCCATCATGCCGGGAGCCCCTGTCTTGCGGAGGTGTTCCCAGCGATTTGCCAATTCCGGGTCAATATTCATGATTTCATGTACGAATTCATGGTCGGCAGAGCATCAGAAACGGTCGGCCGAATCACCCCTGATCCGGATGTTTCCATCGATAACGGAAACCGCTTCACCGGCAATCTGGATCATATCAACCTTCCCGTCTTTTACCAGCATGTTCACATGTACGATGCCCGGGCGGCCGATGTTGTCACCTTGAAGGGCGCGGAACGAAAAATGGTTCCTGCTTATATCCAGGAATCCGTTTTCCCATAAAAATGCCGCCATCGGACCGTTGGCAGTCCCGGTCACCGGATCCTCAAAGATACCGAGGGAGGGCGCAAAGAAGCGCATTACCCAGTCCTCTTCCAAATCACCGGTGTCGGTCGTCATAACGGCGAATCCATGAAGATCATGGCGCTCGTTGAGTTTGCGGAGAAGGTGTTGGTTGGGCTCCAGTGTTTCCAGGCTTTCCAGATTCCGGACCGGGACATAACAGAATCCGTTTCCGGTGATCTGCGGTTTGACCTTCTGACTGAGTTCAATATCCGACAGACCAAGTGCCCCGCAGAGATACCGGGTATCGCCGGGATAGGGAAAGAAGCGGGGCGGCGGAAGAGAAAACCGAATGAACGGACGAAGATCGAACCATTCAACATCGACAGTGAGTACCCCTACCCGGGTTTCCACCAGAAAAGACTGGGGTTCATTGACCTGAAGCCCGAATTGCCCTTCCTCGGCCAGCACATGAAACGCGGCGATGGTAGCATGGCCACACAGATCCACTTCCAGCGTAGGGGTAAACCAGCGAAGCTTCAGGTCGTTGTTTTCACTTTCCGGAGGCAGGATGAACACGGTCTCCGAAACATTGATCTCCCGCGCGATATTCTGCATATCTTTCGAGCGGAGCTGTCCGGCATCAGGTACGACACCGGCCGGATTGCCTGTGAACGGTTTGCGCGTGAATGCGTCAACCTGACGAAAGCGGATTGTGGATGCGGCCATGGATGTAAATGGTATGGGTCAATATGAAATTAATGGCACAGTACCGGGGCGGATCACTGGATTTCGACCAGCTCAACGTCAAATATGATTGTTGTGTTGGGCGGTATTACCTCTCCGGCACCCTGGTCTCCATAAGCGAGTTCAGGCGGTATGACAAGGATTCTCTTTTCGCCGACCGACATATCCAGAAGACCCTCGTCCCACCCGGGGATGACCTGTCCCTGGCCGACCTGGAAAACAAAGGTCTGGTCTCTGAGTGCGGAACTGTCGAACATGGTGCCATCTTCAAGGTATCCTGAGTAATGGACAGACACTGTGTCTCCGGCTTCCGGTTTTTCCCCGCTTCCTTCCTCATATACGTGGTATTGAAGGCCGCTCTCGGTCGTTTCCAGTTCTGACTCATCGTAATCCCAAGGTGTTGGAGGTTTTACGATGGAAACCAGTTCGATGTCCATGTGGATATCTTCGCCGCCCGGGATAAAGCCGGGAACACCCTCTTCACCGAAAGCGAGATTGGGCGGTATAACCAGCGAGCGTTTTCCACCCTCGCGCATGCCTATCATGCCTTCATCCCAACCCTGTATGGGAAGCTGGCCTTTGCCTACCTGCACGACAATGGGTTCATCGCGTTCAAATGTGGATTCAAAGACCTGTCCGTCTTCCAGAGTTCCCCTGAAATGTATGGTCAGGAAATCTCCGTCCTGGGCCTCTTCACCGGTGCCCACTTCGGTGTCCGTGATTTCAAGTCCTTCATCTGTCACTCTGGTACCGTCGCCATTACAGCCCCAGAAGGTGAACAGAAAGAAAAAAGCAGATACAATTAATGTCAGTTGTTTCATAATTCCGATTATTGTTGATATTGTTCCATCCATCCAAGAATAGCGGATTTTAAATAGATTTCATAGCTCAAAAAAGCCGTTGGATGAATAACGTCCAATAACGGAAATGCTTGTAGATGGATTTGAAATCGGTCAGCGGGTTCGGAAGTGATCGATCAGGTCAGCCAGCTGGTGCAGTTCATCGATCCCGAAGATGGGTTTGCAACCGGTTCGCACAGATCGTATGAACAGGGATATCAGGTGACGGGCGGGGTCGCTGTAATCGAACCGCATGATCTGAGGGGTATCCTGTCCGGTGCCGTCCAACATCCATTTTTTGATCAGATGTGCGTCGATCTGACAAACGGCAGCCATTTTTCGGCCGGTTATGAAGCGTGAATGACGATTTTCGAGTCCATAGGGGTTCAGGAACAGGGAGGATGCCGATCCGTTGGCAAAACGCAGGTGGAGCTGCTGCATGGCGGGCGGTCCCGCTGTGTCCGAAGAGGGTATGGCCACGTCCCCCTCAAAATGGATGATGTGGCTGCGGCTCCATTCGACGCACAGGGAAACTTCTTCCAGTAAGATCCGGTACAGGGTACTGGCATCGGGGGTATGATCAGGTCCGGACCACTCCCGGTGGACATGGATCTTTCCGGGCGGGGAGATATGATTGAAGAGCCACTGGGTGGCCGGAGAATAGTGTGCCCACATCGAGAACATTACCGTGACCGAGGATTCTTCAGAGGCTTCATGCCAGCGGCGTATCTCGTCCGGATCGGCGGGAAGCGGAGCAACCCAGAGAACATGGAATCCGCGTTTGAGGGCGGTCAGGAGCTGGTTGGAGTCGGTGGCGGGTACCGAGGCGTCATTCAGAATCAGGCAGGCATC
Organism: Cyclonatronaceae bacterium; assembly: GCA_046483675.1. GTDB lineage: Bacteria > Bacteroidota > Rhodothermia > Balneolales > Natronogracilivirgulaceae > SKNL01. The sequence goes on along the minus strand of JAWOCT010000060.1, from coordinate 10,574 downwards.
GCTATCGTCCAGCAAGTCGATTTCCCGGGCCATCACCACTTCGTGCACTCCGGTGACGAACCGAAGGTGCTGCTCCCATGTATGCGCCATGGGGCCGGGTCCGACGATGCCGACTTTCATACCTGGTTCTATTGAAGTTGATGCGGGCTGTCATCGTGGCATGATCACAGCGAGGACCAGATAAAATAGAACAAATGATCCAAATCCAAAAATGGTAGCCAGTACAAAAATCAGGCGAAGGATTGTGCTGTCCCATCCGAGATATTCTGCAAGGCCGCCGCACACGCCGAGTAAAACCTTGTCGGTCGCTGATTTGGTGAGTCTTTGAGTCAATGCCATGATTTCGTTTTTGAGGTGTTCCGGTTGCAGTTATCTTCGTCTTACGCGTGGTGAGAGCGTTATGTTTCATCGTGCATGGAACAAGGACCGGAACCTTTGCATCGATCCGTATACATCGGGATGCATACGTTGCTTTCGGAACTATTCTGCCGGTTTCACTCTTTAGGATGATAACAGATTGCAGGGGATAAAAGGCATCGGTGTATCCTTGCAGGCGCCGGAACTAATTGCATCACATGGCAATATCTTGGAGTCAGAAAATGTTCAAAACAGAATTCAAACCGGCCGTAAGCAGATACCCAGACGGCCGCAAATGACAGGAATGGAGCCACACCGTGCCCGGTAGACAGAAAGCAATGGAACAATGGCCGGAAGAATTTGGCAAAGCACTGACCCGCCACGATGCTTCCGATGAACTGTCCGGTTTTTTGTCGGAGAATGAGGAAACCGATGTACTTTACGTGTACGAGGATCAACTCCAGCTGGACGTGTTTCCCGGAGAGTTCATCCATAAGAAGCCGGTGCTGCTCCTTGTGGAATCGGTCGCCGATGCCCGTCAGCTTCCCTTTCACAAGAAAAAGCTGGTTTTCGAGTGGAGTGCACGCCGTCATTTTGCCATCGATGCGGCAAAGTCGGGTTACAGGGTCTGTTATGCCCGTACGGAGCAGCCCTCCGTGGATTACATCGAGAAGCTGCTGAACCATCACGGTAATATCACGTTGCAAGTGATGGAACCCGCCGAATGGACACCTCGTGAGGGGGTGCTTAAGCTGGGAACAAAGTATGATGAACGGGTCCACATTCTGCCCAACCAATTTTTCATGGCCGATCCCGAACCCTGGAAAGAAAAAGTCCGGTCCGGCTACCGGATGGAATTTTTCTACCGGGCCATGCGTCGCCAGACCGGTTATCTCATGGACGACGGTTCACCGGAGGGCGGCGAATGGAACTACGACGACCAGAATCGGGAGCCGCTTCCGGATGATCTGGACGTACCCGAATCCACCGGATTCAAACCTGACAAACTCACCCGCGAGGTTATCGATGAGATAGAGGACCGGTTTCCCAACCATTTTGGTCATACGGACGGTTTTACTTTCGCGGTCACTCGCAACCAGGCCCTGGAAGTGCTTGACGATTTTATTGACCGGCGTCTTGTCCGTTTTGGGCCGTACCAGGATGCCATGACCTCAGGGGAGCCTTTTCTGTTCCACTCCCTGCTGTCACCCTATATGAACTTGGGATTGATCACCGCCAGGGAGGTGTGCGAGGCGGTGCTCCAAGCCTGGCACGTTACCGGTACGTCTTCCGGCAGTAACAAGAAAGCCGGTACGTTTTCTGGCCGTAACAAGAAAGCCGGTACGTTTTCTGGCCGTAACAAGAATGACGGCAGTTCCCCCGCTGGCAACAAGAATGGCGGCATGTCTTCAGGCGGCAAGAACAGGAACGGCTTGACGATCAACTCCGTCGAGGGATTCATCCGGCAGATAATAGGCTGGCGGGAGTATATCCGCATATACTACGAAGCGATGATGCCCCAGGTGCGCGAGGCCAATTACTTCAAATACGACCGGCCGCTGCCGGAACTTTTCTGGACAGCTGACACGGATATGCGATGCATGAGCGAGTCGGTGCAGAGTGTGAGGGATCACGGATATGCGCATCATATCCAGCGCCTGATGGTGCTGAGCAATTTCAGCAACCTGACCGCATCCGATCCCCATGAATTGTTTGAGTGGTTCTGGTTCGGCTTTGTGGATGCCCATGAATGGGTGGTCCTGCCGAACGCACTCGGGATGTCGACCTTTGCCGATGGCGGGGTACTGGCCTCCAAGCCGTATATTGCCGGGGGCAATTACATACGGAAAATGAGCGACTACTGCAACGGATGTCGCTACAAGGTAAAGGACCGCACCGGAGAAGATGCCTGCCCGTTCAATTATCTCTACTGGGCCTTTGTGGACCGGGAACAGGAGCAGCTGCAGAAAAACCCGCGCATCGGGTTCATGCTCAAGACCTGGAACCGGAAAAGCGACATGGAAAAGAAAGAGATCCGAGAGCAGGCGGAATCGTTCATATCCAACCTGAAGCGTTACGACCGATGAAAAACATCAACACATATCGGAAAAATGTACGAAAGGCAGGTGAACCCGAAGGGGAGTACGTGCTCTACTGGATGCAGATCAATCGCCGTCTGCACCACAATTTCGCCCTGGAATATGCGGTGGCCTGGGCCAACAAACTCGAACGGCCGCTGGTGATCCTGGAAGGTCTGGCCTGCGATTACCCCTGGGCTACGGCGCGTACCAGTACGTTCATCCTTGAAGGCATGGCCGGACATTTGCGACAGCTCCAGAACGTGGACTCGGTCACCTACATCCCGTATCCCGAACAGCAAAAGGGCAGCTACAGCACGCTGGTTGGCGATCTGTGCAAGCGGTCCGCCCTTCTGGTATCGGATGAATACCCGGTTTTCATCATGCGGGAGCGCAATGAACGGCTGGAAAAGGAGCTAGAGATCCCGTTCCACACAATCGATTCCAACGGCATCATACCCATGGCCCTTTCGGATAAGGCGCCGTATTCGGCTTTCATATTCCGTAAGCTGATGCAGAAGATGTTCCTGACGTGCTGGGAGCAACCGCCACTGGAGCATCCGCTTAAAGGCCTGAAGGACCAGGGGCGCCCGGACCTTCCCGACGACATCCGGTCAAAACAGCAGACGGGCATGTCACGTCTTGAATCAGCTGATACCATTGCGCAATTTGTATCTGGTATTTCCGAATTGGATCATTCCATAGGGCCTGTAAAAATCAAGGGTACGCGTGAGGCGGGCCTTGAGCGGCTTCATGATTTCACGGGCAATGACCTGCTCCGATACGACGACGACCGCAACGATCCGGACAAGGAGCGTACCAGCCGTTTGAGTCCGTGGATGCATATAGGGAAGCTGTCGGCATTTGAAGTGGTAGCCGAGGTGTTTGCCATGCAGCCGGAGGGCTGGGATATCCGGAATGCTACGCCGGCAGGGGGTAAACGGAGCGGGTTTTTCGGAGGGCACGATGCCATCGAATCGTTTTTGGACGAGGTGATCACCTGGCGCGAGGTCGGGTACCACTTTGCCAGGCACACGGCGGATTATGACCAGTTCGGGTCGCTGCCTTCATGGGCCAGGGAAACGCTCTCGGATCATGCGGACGATCCCCGGGAGCATACCTATTCATATCAGGAACTGGCGGAATCACGCACGCACGATCCGGTGTGGAACGCGGCGCAGACGCAGCTCAGGCAGGAAGGCCGCATCCACAATTATCTGAGGATGCTGTGGGGTAAAAAAGTGCTTGAATGGACTCCGGATCCACAGACGGCACTCTCGTATCTTATCGATCTGAACAATTACTATGCCATCGATGGGCGGGATCCCAACAGTTATTCCGGAATATTCTGGATCTTTGGCCGTTTCGATCGCGCATGGGGGCCAGAACGTCCGATTTTCGGAAAAATCCGATACATGACCAGCGACAGTACACGGAAGAAAGTGAAGCTCGACAATTACCTGAAGCGGTACTCGGGCTTGTAGAGCGGGCTGTCCGGGTCGGAAAGGATGAGCGTGATCAGGTTGATCAGGTCCTTTTTCCGCAGACTGGCGGCTTCGGCGATCTCGCTGTGGTCCAGCTTTTCCTTGCTCACGCCGGTGGCCATGTTGGTGATAAGCGTCAAACCGAGACAGGCCATTTCCAGCCGTATGCCCTCGTTGAGTTCAGCAGCGGTAGACATGCCTACGGCGTCGGCTCCCATGATGCGGAAAGCACGTATTTCGGCCTTGGTTTCGTAGGTGGGTCCCTTTGTATACAGATAGGTACCACGGGTGACCGGAATTCCGGCGGAGGCGGCCATTCGACTTACGTCCGTGATCAGATCGTCATTGGCATACCGGCGCGGAAAACGGCGGGTATGAGGACTGATGCGAACGGGCAGGCTTATAATATCGTCGATCAGCATCAGGTCACCTACGCGGAACCGAAAGTTGATGCCGCCGGCGGCGTTGGTTACGACCATGGCGGTGCAACCGAGGACATGGGCCACGCGCACCGGAAGGATGGTCCGTTCGAACGGATGTCCTTCATAGTGGTGAAAGCGTCCGGACCAGGCCAGCACTTTGCGGCTGCCGATATTCCCAAAATGAAGCGCTCCGTCGTGCCCGGTCACGCTTGTCTCCGGAAAACCCGGTATTTCCGAATAGGGGACCACAACAGCATTCTGCATCGAACGGGTGAATTTGCCTAGTCCGGAACCCAGGATAATGGAGCTGTCCGGTTTACCCACCCCTCGCTCGTGCAGCAGACTCAATACCGGTTCAAGATCCGTTTCCGATGATGCCCGATGTGATGTGCTCGACCTCATATCCTTTTTTTTGATCGTAATCTTTCAACACGGATATGGCCGCCTGGCATCCGTGGTATGTCAGCACAAAGTAATTCTCCTTCAGGGCTTTTTGCAAATACTGTTCCCGGATTTGCTGGCTTTTTTTTCCGTCAAAATCGAATTTGGCGGAAAATTTCCGGTTGATGGCCTCCGGACGGCCGAGGACATCCCCCAGCATCATCGCCTTTTCCGACCCGTTTTCATAAAAAATCGCCTGATGGAATTCGGTATGGCCGCCGATGGTCTTCATGTTGATGCATTCCGGTTCGGGTGAATGGTTTTCGAGGAAGCGGAGGTCGGCATGGGTTTCGAGAAAGATAGCCCAGCGGAGGGCTTCGTGCCGGTCGTTGCGGTCGACCTCTTCAACAAAACGCTGCCAGTCCTTTCCAGATACCCATATGGCAGCATTGGGAAAGGTGACGTCAAAAGTGCCATAGCGTTCGCTGAGCAGGCCCCCAACATGGTCCAGGTGGACATGGCTGCAGTAGACATGCCGGATATCCTCGGGAGTGCAGTCGAACCGGGACAGATTGCGATTGAGGATTTCGTAATGATCCCTGTCGGTGAAAGGTCCGAGTCCGGCGTCGATAAGGGCCGTGAACGAACCATTCCGGATGAGGAACGGGTTGATACCCAATTTGAAATCCCCTCTTTTAGGCGGTTCATCCGGATCAATAGGAACAAACCGACCATCGCTGCCGACTGAGTACGTCCCTTCGTTCAGTGCTGCGATCATGTTGCCTTATTGTGATTATTCCCGGTATGTTTTCCCTGTTCCGATTCTGATGGATTGTCCGGATTTTCTTCTTTTAATTTTTTGGCGGCCAGCTTCTGCAGCTCCTGTTTTTCTTCATATCGGTCATAAGCCTCGATGATATCGCGGATGAGTTTGTGGCGGACCACATCGTTCTGATCCATATAGACAAATGCGATACCCTTGATTTTCTCCAGGACGTGCTGGATGGTCTTGAGTCCGGAATGTTCGTTTTTCGGCAGGTCTGTCTGGGTCAGGTCGCCGGTGATGATTGCCTTGCTGTTGACCCCGAGGCGGGTCAGGAACATCTTCATCTGTGTCTGTGTGGCGTTCTGGGCCTCATCCAAAATCACGAAGGCGTTGTTCAGGGTGCGTCCGCGCATGTAGGCAAGCGGAGCGATCTCGATGATGTTCTTGCTCAGGTTCATCTCGAGCTTGTCGAAATCCATCATCTCTTCCAGGGCGTCGTAGAGTGGCCGCAGATAAGGATCGATCTTTTCCCTCAGGTTACCGGGCAGGAATCCGAGGCTTTCGCCGGCTTCCACGGCCGGTCTCACCAGTACGATTTTTTTGACCTGTCGTTCTTTCAGTGCCCTGACTGCCAGGGCAACGGAGGTGTAGGTTTTACCTGTCCCGGCCGGACCGATGGCAAAAACAATGTCGTTTTCATTGGATGCCTTTACGATTACTTTCTGGTTCGGTGTGCGGGCCATCACAGGCGCGCCAGTGGTCGTGTAGAGCAGGGTTTCGTCGGGGGAGATGGTCACTTGACGCAGCAGACGGTCGCTTTTCTGGAGTGCCAGCAGTGTGGATACGTCGTTTTCAGTGACCGCGCCGTTCCTTCGGGCAAGCCGGATGAGTTCCTTGACAATGGCTTCAATGGCCTCGAACTGTTCAGGTGGACCGCTGATTTTGATCTCGTTGCCGCGGACGGTCAGTTTACTCTCCTCGAAGGCTTTATCGATCTTGTCGATAATCTGGTCATTCAGGCCCAGGACCACAACGGGGTCCACGTGGTCGATGAAAATGGATTTGGATTCCTGGTGTTCTGTTTTCGTTACGATAGCTGTCTGAAACGGGTTAGTGGGTGGTTGTGATATTGTTTATACCATTGTGCATTTACACATACATTGAACGGTAACCGGATGCGGCATCATTCCTGAGGGCTTTCACTTCTGAAGCGATATCCTTGCTTTTGAAGACACTGCTTCCGGCAACCAGTATATCCGCTCCCGCATCGGCAATGTCACGGGCGTTGTTGCGTCCGACTCCGCCATCTACTTCAATATAGAACTGGCAGTTAAGCTCCTCCCGAACAAGACGCAGCGCGCGCAGGCGATCAAGGCTGTAATCGATGAATTTCTGTCCGCCAAAACCGGGATTCACTGTCATGAGGAGGACCAGGTCCACACTGTTCAGTATGGCACGCAGGGAGGAAAGCGCGGTTCCGGGATTCACGGCTACACCGGTAAGGCAACCCTGTTCGCGGATAAGCTGCAAGGTCCGGTGGATATGGTCACATGTTTCGATATGCACGGTGATCAGGTTGGCGCCGGATCGGGCGAAATCGGCGATATAACGGTCGGGTTCACGGATCATCAGATGCACGTCCAGAAAGGCGTTGGTAATCGAGTTTACGGTCTCCACGATGGCCGGACCAAAACTGATATTCGGCACAAAATGTCCGTCCATGACGTCACAGTGTATCCAGGGTGCTCCGGCTCCGACCGCTTCGTTAACATCCGATTCGAGTTTTCGGAAATCGGCGGCCAGAATGGAAGGGGCAATGATGGGGAGCGGACTTTTGAACAATTCGTTCATGGTGGATTTATTTGGACGTATGGTTTATGGCATACCTGGATGAGATTTTGGTCAATCTTGCTGGATCCCGTCCGGGTCCGGTCCGTTATTCGATGCCTCGTCGTTCTCCGATTCGTCGATGATCAGCGGACCGGTCTCTTCGGCTTCCTCTTCGCTGGGACTCACAGAAACCACAAGGTCGATGGCGGTCCCTTCAAAGACATTCGGCTCATCGTCCGGATCGTAGCTGAGAACGGTGTTTGGAGAGACACGGTCGGTCGGTTGGAACTGAATGGTCCCAACACGCAGACCGGCTTCGCGAAGTGCGTTCTGAGCCTCGGTCAGGTGCATATTGGCTATATCCGGTACGCTGACCATGTCGGTGCCCAGGCCGTCGCCAACAATCAGGTCGACCGTGGTATTCTGGTTCACGCTCCGGCCGGACGGGATGGACTGACGCAGTACACTGTTGCGGAATCGGGAGGATTCGTATGTGACGTTGCCAACCTGCAACCCGGAATTCTCAAGCTGGATGGTGGCATTTCGCAGCGAAAGATTTTGCACATCCGGCACTGTGACGGTGGGGGTGGATCTGGTGTTGATGGTGATATAGATTTTTCTGTTCGGTTTGACGATCATGCCGGCGTCAGGGGTTTGGTCGATGACATAATCGGACGGGAAAGCCTCGTTGGAGCGTTTGGCAGCCAGTTCATGGCGCAACCCCCGCGACTCCAGCGTGGCCGTAGCCTCCTCAAGGGGCATGCGAGCCACATCGGGTACGGTGGTGCCATGGCCGTGATTGGTATAAGCCGGCATGATGAAACGATCCATGGCCACCAGGCTGATGGCGCCAAACAGGATTAGCCCGGCAAGCAGGTAGTAAAGTTTACGATCGGTAAAGAAGTCAAAAAGGATCCGGAATACGTTTTTCATAAGCTGTTGGTGCCCGTTTCGGGGAATTTACCTGTTTTTCTTAAAAACGTAAATGGAAACCCAATGTTGGACGCAGTCCGTATTCCATGGACGCGGTAGGCTGTACGCGGGCTTTTCTGAGCTGTTGCGTAAAATAGGCGTCCAGAGCAGCTACGAAATGGTTGACGACCAAAAGCGTAAGCATGTTATTGGCCACTCTGAGATCATTGTTGAAATCATAACCGATCTGCGCGTGGTACCAGAACTGATCGGGCATGGTGCCGTCATCGATACTGTACTGATCGTTTCGGGAAATATCCCATTCACGCCAGCCTGGTCCGAACTGGAAATATTTGCTCATCAATTCATAATATTGCTGGGAACCGTAATCGGGCAGATCATGGGAAAAAGCGAATCCAGTGGCATAATAGCTGTTCCGTTCAGCGGAACGCAAGGCGCTGATGTCGATCAGGTCCCAGTCGACATTGATATCAAATGCCGGATCGATACCACCGAAATCCTCACCATCTGTATATTGTTGCATCCCTTTGCTTGTCAGTAAATCCTGGAATGTCTTGCCGTGTTCGTCGCCATGATACTGGACCAGATACTGCGCATACTGGACTACGCTCCAGTGCTGGTTACCGAATTCCTCATAATAGCGTTCCCCGTCCCGTCCCCGGTTTTCGCGGTGGATATAGATGCCGATGGTTGTGGCTTCAGCGGCCACAAAGAGCGCAGTTTTCCACCACTGGCGGTTGGCAGCCTGGCCCAGACCCGGCACGATAGCTGAAGCGAGCATGGCAAAGCCGGGATTCGTACCCAGGGTGTGCATGAATCCCGAGTTCCATCCGCTGGCTTCCATATCCGTACTCGTGACATAACGCGGTCCCGGCAGGACCGGCGACAGGCGCAGGTCGGCCGAGGTTATGCGGGTTTCCCCCTTATCTTCTTTTGTTGCCTGGTCCTGACCCGCCAGGGTAGCAGCCGGAATGGAGGCAATAAGGATGATAGTGCCGATTATGGCAACCAGACATGTAGCCGGGGTTGTCCAGACAAAGTGTCCAACGCAAGAAACGTGCGCAAATTTCCGGAGGCCGATTATGATTTTATATGCTGTGGATATGAATGTAAATCTTCTCATCAGAATTCAAAATCAAATAGTATACCGAAGTTGATCAGGATCTGGTTTCCGTATGTGACCCTGCCGGTTGGTGTTTCCGTAATAAACGCATCGGGCAGCTGTAAATCGTATGCATTGAAACCGTAGGCACTGCTGATGAAGAAACTGGTGGGAAAGAAATAGTAGGAATTCATGCCGATTCGGAGTTCGGCCCCGACACCGGTCTTGATGGATTTATCGATGTTCAGCGGACCGCCCCAGCCATTGCCGGCTTCGGCAAAAAGTCGGAGGAATACCTTGTCCAGTGTCAACCGGCCCATCTGGCGGTAGATCCCGGTGCGCAGGGGCAGGAACCATGAGAGGGTGGAAAAGGTCGTGGTATTCCCGCCCAAGGCAAAAAACGGATAGCTGCGCATGCCGGTCATGCCGCCGATGTAGTCCAGGAAAAAGAACTCGTCGGGACTGTCGAAGTAGGTAAAGAAGCGTGTTCGCATGTTGAACCGCTGTCGCTTCAACATGAAGCCGATTCGTACGTCGGCTTCCACAGAATGGTTTTCGAAGGTATTGTAAACCGGAACCAGTGTACCGTCCCGGATGTCGTAGGAATCGAGCAGTTCACTGGGTTCGTAACTGTAGCGCAACAGCCCCTTCCAGCCCATAGGGGCAATATCACCGTGGCGATCCGGCAGCGACAGATCGAAGATCCAGGCGCCGGTCCAGGTGGATCCGATGAAATAGCGGGAGGTCGACCCGGAGACTTCCTGACGGAATTCACGCGAGAAAAAGGAGTCGGTGGAAACACGGTAGGGGCTGTAGTAATAACCAAGTTCGATCAGGCTCCACCGGTTGATCTTGCTGATCAGGTTTACCTCGACCTGCCACATGTTGTAGGCGATGTCGGTGGATGTGGTGTCGGGAAGACAGGCCGTGCAGGGAAATTCCTCGATCTGAAGCCCGTCCTGTACATTGCGGCGGATATTGAAGAACGCAACGGAAACGGTAGGGGACCAGTGCCGCTTGATGAACGGCAGGCCGGCATATTCAGCTTCCAGGAACAGGTCACGGTCGAGGTTGACCAGGCGACCGGGCCGGAAAAAGTTGCTGATTCCGTCGCTTGAACGGGAACCGGGTCCGAACAGGGCTCCGCCGAAAATACTCAGGCGTTCGCGCATTTCCCGGGAGGCAAAGTAAGCGCCAACTTTTACGTCTCTCCACAGATTG
>JAWOCT010000053.1:0-17328 GCA_046483675.1 Cyclonatronaceae bacterium | reverse complement strand
CCTCGGAGGAGCAGTACACGGCCGCTTACAGCTATGCCGGAGGCGTACTGGAGCGCTTTAAACCCTCCGACGAGGGCTATTCCGAAAGCATCATCACCGGTAACGTGACCTGGGTGGCCAGCAAATCCAAGTTCTTCACGCAGATCATGAAGGCGCAGGAGCCTACCGACGGGGCCATTCTCACGGCTGAACTTACCACCGATCCGGACAACGGCGAGACGATCCACGATTTCAACACAGCCATGCGAACCCGCCTCACTGATACCGATACCTACGGATATCAACTCTACCTGGGGCCGCTCGACTATAAACACCTTCGTGATTTTGATCCCAAAACCTACGACATGGTCGACACCGGGTTCCGCTTCATCCGCTGGTTCTCCGACCCGTTCGTCAAGTACATCATTCTGCCGTTTTTCTGGTTCGTCGGAAACATCACCGGCAACATGGGGATCACCATTATCCTGTTTGCCCTGCTGATCAAGGTCGTCCTCTATCCGCTCACCAAGAAAAGCTTCGAAAGCATGGCGGCCATGCGTGAACTCCAGCCGGAAATGGAGGCGATAAAAGAGAAATACAAAGACGAGCCGCAGAAGCAGCAGCAGGCCACCATGAAGCTGTTCAAGACGGCCAAGGTGAACCCGCTGGGAAGCTGTCTGCCCAACCTGCTTCAGATCCCGGTGTTGATCACCTTCTGGCGCTTTTTCCAGAACTCCATTGAAGTCCGACAGGAGCAATTCCTCTGGGCGGCGGATCTTTCCGCACCGGACATCCTGGTCAACCTGCCGTTTTCCATCCCGCTCATGGGCAACCATATCGCTGGATTCGTCTTGTTGATGACCGCTTCCATGGTGATCCAGATGCGGGTATCCGGCCAGGGCTCGACCGCTCCGAATCCTACGCTCAAAATGATGCAGTATGTACTCCCGGTAATGCTGCTGGTGATTTTCAACCGCCTCTCTTCCGGTTTGAGCCTCTATTATCTGATCTACAACGCCCTCTCCATCGCCCAGCAGATGTTGATCAACAAAAAAATCGACCACGTCAAGATCATGGAGTCTGTCGACAAAAAGAAGGCCAAGAAGATGCGCAAGGAAAAACTCCTGGAAGAGAAAAAGGCCAAAAAGGAGAAAAACAGCAAAAACTCAAACTGAGCCCATGCACTCCTCATCCCGGCATTTTTTCCCGTTGCTTCTTTTCTCCCTGTGTTCGTTTGCACTGACAAGCCCGCACATCCCGGATGGAACATCCCGACATACCGGAGAGGAAGCCATTCGGCTGAACGTGGTAGTCCCCGGCAGTGATACCACGTCTGTGACACTGAGCCGGCACCGCATCGCCGCCAACACCGATCCGGAAAACCGGGCCTTCATCGACGGCAGGGAAGTTGCGGTTTATCCAAGCGGTGCTTTTGTGGGACTGGTGGATGTGCCGTCAGACCGGTACACGGCCCGCCTCCGCGTGGAGACGCCCGACGGGCAATCGCGGACAAGGGAGCTGGTGTTCGTCCGGCCGGACCCCGATGCGCTTCCGGATGCGCCCGCAGAACGGGATGTTGACGCGGATGACATGGGAGTAGACGACCGTTTCCCGGCCGTGGCGGAGATTCATTCCCGTCGCGCCTTCCTCAATTCCGGCTCCGGCACCGACCGGCTGGGCGGTGCCCGATTGGGTTTCCTGGAACGCGGCGTGCGGCTGGAGGTGGTGGGACAGTATGGCTCGTTTTACCGGGTCCGCCTGTCCGACAACATGGAAGCCTATCTTCCAGCACGCTTCGCTGAACTCCTGCCCGATGGCACACCGCCCCCGCGTTCGCTGACCGGATCGGCCACGGTTACCGGCACGGACCAGTTCGACATGGTTACCCTGTCCCTGGGGCAGCGTCTGCCCTACATTGCCCGTATGCGCACCCACCCCCATGTCATTGAAGTTGATATTTTCGGAGCCGATTCCAACACCAACTGGATCACCCATCGCGAAAGCGCCAAAGGCATCCGCAGTGTGAGCTGGGATCAGATCGGCACCCATCACTACCGGCTCTACATCCATCTGGAGCATGACGTACACTGGGGATACCATGTGGGATATGGTGTCGGCTCCAGCCTTCGAATCCAGGTTCAGCGTCCTCCTGTTCTTCTCTCCGCCCACCGTCCGCTGGAAGGGGCGGTCATTGCCGTGGATGCCGGACACGGCGGCCGCAGCCGCGGCGCCCTGGGTGCCACGGGCATACAGGAAAAAGACATTGTACTGGATATATCGAAGAAAGTGCGGGACCGGCTCGGGCAGGCAGGTGCCCAGGTTTTCATGACGCGGGACCGGGACGTGGATGTCTCCATGACCGAGCGCAGTGAAATGCTCATCGCTTCTGATGCCCAGCTGCTCGTCAGCATCCATGCCAATTCCATCGGAAGTGCCACGGATCCCGATGCCATCTACGGCACCAGCACCTACTACCGCCATGACGTATTTCAGCCACTTGCACAGCTGGTGCACAACCGCATGCTGGAACTGCCACTGGGCGATTTCGGACTGATCGGCAGTTTCAACTTTTCGCTCAATGCCCTCACCCAAATGCCCAACGTTTTGGTGGAAACTGCCTTTGTTTCCCATCCGGAAGATGAAATAAAACTTCAGGACCCGGATTTTCAGGACAGGATGGCAGAGAAGATCGTCGAGGGACTGGCGGATTATTTCAGGAAGTACGGACAGTTGCAGGACCTTACCGATGGGCTATCCGAATTTACCGGGAACCTTTCGGAAACAGGTGACTGGTAGCGACAGGCGACCACCGGCAAAATGCCACCGTCAGCAGGCCTGTTTCTGCTCCCGCCCTGCCGTACTCTATTTTATATCAGATTTCTCTGTTTGGCCGATATCATCTTCTGTGACCTCACTTTTGCTGACATCATCTTTCCGGTCCTTTTTTTTCTTGTCCCGGCTTCCACTTTCATGCTTTTGGTTCTTATCGTCACCATCCACATCTTTCCTTTTCTCCACTTTTTTAAACCGTGCAAACCGCCCTGAAAAGTATTCTTTCTCCATTTCCGGTCGGGTCTTGACCTTGCCAAGCAGGTATCCGTAGGGTCGCAGGGATTCCACCTCGTCGCATACCTCCTTGAGCATGGCCAGCGCCGGTATGAAAAGGATCATTCCGGAAAGCCCCCAAATCTGCCCGCCGATGAAGATTGCCAGCAAGGTGACCAGCGGGTTGAGGCTGACCCGCTGTCCGACGATCATCGGTGTGAACAGATTGCTTTCGAACAACTGAATCACATAGAAGGATGCAAGAACAGCCACCGGATACCAAAGCGAGTCCATGGTCAGCAAGGAGTAGACGATAGGGAGGATGGATCCCATGATCGGTCCCAGGAAGGGAATCACGTTGAGCATGCCGGCGAATACCCCGAAGAAGAGAGGGTGATCCACACCGATGATATAAAGTGCCGTGCTGTTGAGTACGGCAAGGATGCAGATCACGAAGAACATGCCGGTGATGTAGTTCTGGACCACGCCGCGGACTTTGTTCAATACGTGCTCAACCTTGGTGTCGCGAGCGGTGCGGGCCTTGCTGTCCTGTACGGTGCGGGCCTTGTTGTCGCGAACGGTGCGGGTCAGCGCCATAAAGAAGAAATTCCGGAAGAAATCCCGGTACAACAGCAGCAGGAAAACATAGATTGGGATGAGGAAAAACATGGTGACCGTGGTGGCCGCCGTCATAACCCCGCGGGTCAGGGGCTCTACATTGTCCCTCAGGAATGATATGATGGCATCCTGAGCCGATTCCAGCTGTAGGTCAGGCTCCACATCCAGATAGGCAATGAAAAAGCCCGAAAACTGATCGAAAAGCTCGTTGATCCGTTTTTCGATCATTCCCAGATCCTGGGCGAAACTGGTGATCTGGCTGTAGAAAAAAAAGATGACACCGGCCAGGAAGATGATTCCTATCAACACACTGAAAAGGGAGGAGAAGATACGGTGGATGCGGTATTTCTCAAAAAACGAGGAAAGCGGTGCCAGCAGGATCGAGAAGAAGACAGCAAACAGGAACGGAACGAGAATGGAGCTGGCTTGGATGAGAAAAAAAACAAAGAGGCTCAGCCCGGCCAGGATAATGGTCAGTTTGACATACCAGGGCAATTCTACTTTGTTTTCCAACGTGATTTTCCAATTACGGTGATTTGTTCATCCTGGTCCCTTGAGCTCTCGATATGCCGGTACAGACAACCCGCTCCGGCTAACGGTTTTTTTCCGGCGGCAGGAACCACAGGATATGTCCGCACTTCGAGCATACATAAGTGGTGGCCTTCCTGTTCAGGAAATCAAAACCGAAAAACGTCGTTGCACGGGTATTCAACAGGGCATAACGAATGGTAAATTGATCATTATTGCACACGGGACATACCAGCGGTTTGCCCGAAATTTCATGCCGCGAAGGGTTGTGATCGCTCATGGTGGTCGCTCATGGTCATTGTTGTAAAGAGAGATAGTCGGTCATCGTCCTGCTAAAATAGACAAGCATCGTCCTGCTAAAATAGACAAGTTCCGGCCTACAAGTCAAAAAAGGTGACAGAAGTTCGCAAAAGCGAATACACCGGGCTGCGCGGACGGATTACCTGATCCAGACCATGTTGCGACGCTCGATATCGGGCAGGTTTTCATCCGCATCGATCTCGACCTTGCTTACATCATCATACGGAAGATCGATTTCCGCCCGGCGTTTCCCTTCCAGCCAGGTATCCACCGGGATTTCATGCTCTGAAACGTTGCCTTCATCCCGAGTGACGCGGAGGTAGACCGGCATGGGGATTTCTCCCTCATCACGTATGACGATACGGGTGCCTTTTTCCGTTACCTGTACGGATTCGACACCCTGATTCAGCACCCCTGTTTCATAATACCAGCTGTGCCAGAACCATCCGAGATCGCGGCCGCTCACACGTTCAAACGTACGGAAAAAATCCCACGGATAAGCCTGTTTGAACGCCCAGTCGTTGATGAACTGGCGATAGGCCTGATGGAACACCTCCTCCCCCAGCACCTTTCTGAGCGCCGCCAGGACGACGGCCGGCTTGCTGTAGGATGCGAGCCGGAACTGTTCCCAGGTATAATGGTAATCGGACCACCGCATTATGGGTCCTTCATCACCGCGCCGGGCAGCACTGATATACGAAAAGCGGCTCTGTCGATGCGAATCCCGTTTCGGATCATAGGCTTGGACCGCCTCGGCCGTGCTGAAAACAGTGTTCCCCTCATCCACCCAGCTGTACCGGCGTTCGTCGGTGCTCACGGTCATTGGAACCCACATATGCGCCAGCTCGTGGGCCGTGACCGAATAGAGGGCTTCGGCACCGCGCTGATTGTAATCGCCCATGAGGGTCATCATCGGGTACTCCATGCCGCCGCCGATGATGCCGGCACCTTCTACGGCTGTCATATGCGGCCATGGGTAGGGGAATCCGGTCATTTCCGAAAGGAAAGTGATCGCGTGCTGCTGGTAGGCGGTCACCTCGGACCAGAGCGGCGCCTCTTCGCGCCAGAACGTGTTGATCACAGTGTAATCGTCCTGTCCGTCACCGCTGAGGTCACCGACCGGGGTGCGGGCGGCATCCCAGTGCGAGGCACGGGTGGCACTGAAGGCAACATCCCGGACATTCCGGGCCGAAAACCGCCAGGCAAGCAAGGTGTCGGTTTCGCCGCTGGAAGCATCTTGAGCGGCAGGCCGGTGCCGGACCGTAGCGGGTGCATCCTCTCCGGCAGTGAATACACGCGCCGGTTCATCGCTTTCCATGGCCGCCTGCCAGCGCGCGAGCACCTCGGGATGCAAAACCTCGTCGGGATTCTGCAACTGGCCGGTAGCCATCACAATCCAGTCGGCAGGCGCATGGATGGTGAGTTCATAATCACCAAAGCCATGGTAAAACTCCGCCTGACCCAGATAGGGGTCCGGATGCCATCCCACCACATCATCATACACAACCATGTGGGGATACCAGTAGCCAAGGTAAAAAAGGTTGTCACGGCTGTGACCCATGCGACCGCTCGCACCACGTTGAGGGATCAAAAAATCGTATGTAATGTCGATTTGTGCCTGCTCGCCGGGACCCACCGGGGCCGGCAGCCAAAGAGACATACGTGTTCCGTTCACATTGTAATAATTACGAGACTCCCGCTCCTGTCCGAATTCCTCACCGTCCACCGCGACCCGCTCGAGGTTTATGCCACCGGTTACTTCGGCCGGACGGTTGCGCATGGCCCCTTCGGCATGGTGGTTCTGCACCAGCTCCAGATGTATCCGCCTCAGGGTGTCCGGGGAATTATTGTGCCATGTAATCTGTGCATTGGCCGACAGCATACGCTCGGCGGGATCCAGGATGACTTCTATATCGTACTCGGTGAACTGCTGCCAGTAATTTTCACCTGGTTGCCCGTTCGTTGTACGGTTTCCCCTCATGACGGACAGTCGGTATCCCTGGGGTGGAACGATTTCGCGGGGAAGCGGCCGTTCAGGCACATGGTATTCGGTCAAGGCGGGTTCCGCTTGCCCCTCTGATCCGATTGATTCCGGGGCCGCCACTTCCTGACCCGTCCCGGCCGAAGCACAGGCAAGCACAGTTAAGCTGCACAATAAACTGCAGAAGGCGAGTAGCGTGTAAAAAAGTTTTTGCATGTACATATCTGGGGTTGTTACATCAATATACCGTTCATCCTTTCTATTTTTTTTCGTACATATCCGTTCGATCCGAACCCGCCAGCTCAACCAGGAAATCAGCCAGGTTCCGTGAACAGACCTCAAGAAACCGGACGCCCTTTTCCTTTGTGGCCTGGCCGGGATTGCCGACCCCGGTATCCCGGGTTATTTCTGACCATTCACGCGGCGCCCACACCCAACCTTGTTTCATGGCATTCAGACGGAATTTGCGCTCGCTTCCATCACCGGCCTCCGATAACGGACGCACCAGATCAGGTCGGATGTGCATGACGGCACTGGTCTCGAACTCTCCGGCATGATCGCCCGGCTCATCAAAAAAATCGTTCCAGTCGGCCGCACGATACCAGTCAGCCGTCAGCAGCAGCAAGTCAAGTTCCGGCTGAATCTCTCGGATCATCTGGCGGAAGTGGTTGGCGCCATGTCCATTAAGCACCAGCAGTTTCCTTACTCCCTGGCCCTCAAGCGACCGGGCGATATCCCCAAGGACCGCCTCCTGTGTAGACGGATTCATATTGACAGCGAAAGGAAGATCCAGCATACCGGTCTGCACGCCATAGGGTACCGTCGGCAAAACAGCCACCCTGGCACCCTGTTCCCACGCCAGGCGCCCGGCCTCCGCGGCCACATATCCGCACTCCATGTTATCAGTAGCATATGGAAGATGATAGTTGTGTGGCTCGGTAGCCCCCCAGGGCAGTACGGCCACCTCGTAGTCGTACTCTTTGACGGTTTTCCAGTTTGTTTCGGCAATAAGCCAGGGTTTCTCGGTCATAACGCAAGGTGGTTTGAATCGAATGGTGGTTTGGGTCGGAAGCTGATTTGAATCAGAAGATGACTTGAGTTGAAAGGTGGATTAAATCGAAAGATGTTTTGAGTGGCAAGGTGCTTTGGGTAAAGATAGTTTGGTGTAATAGAGATTGGGTGAGAAGGTGATTTGGGTGGAAAATGGGGAACGGCTCCGTTGGAGCGGCATCGCCCATCGGTCTGACAGACGACAATATAAGCGCTTCCGGTCTTTCAGGCACGTACCTGCTTATTTCGTCCCCATCACCTGCACCACCACGTGCCGGTCGCGCGGACGATTGTCATGGTCCAGCAGCACGATCTGCTGCCAGGTGCCCAGTATGCACTTTGCGTCACGCACCGGAACGGTGATACCCGGTCCCATGAACGTGGCCCGGATGTGCGAAAAGCCGTTGTCATCCCCCCAGGTCTGTGAATGGTGGGAGCGCATCGATTCGGATGCAAAATCCTCCAGCTTCTCCCTGATGTCCCGGACCAGTGCCGGTTCATATTCCATGGTGGATATGGACGCGGTGGAGCCGACAGCAAACACGTGGCAAATACCCTCGCTGATACCGGCCTCCCGGATAATTTCATCGACCTGCGAGGTAAGGTCGTGGATGTCGGAGAAGCCTTGCGTTTGCAGGTGAATGTCACGGGTTATAATCTGCATATTACATGTTGTTTTGTTTGTAAATGTGGACCGTTTTGTCACCGGTTTTAAGTAATATAGCATACATGCCAGTCATCCGGGGGTACCTGTCACGGACAGGCCGTACACCAGGCTTGAGTACAAAATACGAAATGGCAGAAAAGGTACATGATCAAGCTTTCCGGCCCATAAGGGAGCTGAACCTGAAACGCAGGCGGCCGACCATGCGGGCGATAAACGGCATGAGGCGCCGACCGAAACCCGGTTTTCCCTCAAGAGGGGATCCACGTGCTTCCAGTAGCCGGACTATCTCAAAACGGCCGAACATGGCGGCAAAATGGACCGGTTTCATTCCGGCACCGTTGTCCGCGTGCAGGTCGGCCCCGGCATCCACCAGCAACTCCGCCACCCCGGCAAAGCCCTTGAACGCCACTCCGCCCAAAGGCGTCTGCCCCCGGTCGTTGCGACGATCCGGATCCGCACCGTGGCGCAATAGCATCTGCACCGTCTCCGTCTCACCGTGGTACGCAGCCAGCATCAGCAGGGTATTGCCCTTCTCATCGGCCAGGTTGACCGGCATGCCGGCCATTATCATCTTCTCCAGCTCCTCATTCTCACCCCCACGGGCAAAATCAAGGGCCATACGCTGCAATTCAGCGTACCGTTCCTCCTCGGCTTTGGTCACATGCGCATCCATAGGCAACGGGGCCGTCCCCCCACTCTGCTTGTGCCACAGGCAGCAGGGCTGCAGGGCTGCCCGGTCAGCGCCGGTTAGTCGGGCCGCCGTTCACACTGCAACCCGATACCCGTCGCTTTCATGTTCAATAAGATTTTTACGATGAGGCCGCCTTGTTCTCCACGCCAAGGGCTTTGGCAACGCCTTCGGCATACTCGGGATCGGCCTTGTGGAAATGGACCAGCTGCCGCTGTACGATTTCCCCGGGCACTCCGTTCATCGCATCAGCTATGTTGCTGAACAGGCGCTGTTTCTGCGCATCGTCAAACAGTCGGAACAGGTTGCCCGGCTGCGTGTAATCATCATTGCCCTCGCGATGGTTGTACCGGTCGGCATCCCCCGAGATCCCCAGAGGCGGCTCTTTCACGGACGGGTCCTCGACCGGACCACTGAAGCTGTTTGGCTCGTAGTAGGCATCCGGATTGCCCGTGTTGTTGTCGAAGAACCGCATGTGCCCATCCTTGTGATAGTGGTTTACCTCTGTTTTTGGACGGTTGACCGGCAGCGCTTCGTAGTGCGTGCCGAGTCGATAGCGATGGGCATCCGCGTAGGAAAAAATCCGGGCCTGCAGCATCTTGTCCGGCGAAAACCCGATACCCGGAACTACGTTGGAGGGCGAGTAGGCCGCCATTTCAATGTCGGTGAAGTAGTTGTCCGCATTGCGGTTGAGCTCGAGAACACCGACATCGATGAGCGGATAATCTCCGTGCGGCCAGACTTTGGTCAGATCGAAGGGGTTGTAAGGCGTTTTTTCAGCATCCGCCTCCGGCATGATCTGCACTTTCAGGTTCCATTTCGGGAAATGGTCGTTTTCAATGGCTCCGAACAACTCCTCCTGGTAGGATTCGCGGCTCTCACCGATCACTTTTTTGGCCTCTTCGTTGGTGTAGTGCTTATGGCCTTGCTGTGTTTTGAAGTGGAACTTCACCCAGAACCGCTCGCCTTTGTCGTTCCAGAAGCTGTAGGTGTGCGAACCGTACCCGTTCATGTACATCGGCGCCACCGGAATTCCGCGATCCGACATCAGTATCGTTACCTGGTGCAGGCTTTCCGGACTCAGCGACCAGAAATCCCACATGGCGGTCGGAGAGCGCAGATTGGACCGGGGATGGCGCTTCTGGGTATGGATGAAATCCGGGAATTTGTAGGGATCCCGCACAAAAAAGACCGGTGTGTTGTTACCCACCATGTCCCAGTTGCCCTCTTCCGTGTAGAATTTCAAAGAGAACCCGCGAACATCGCGCTCGGCGTCTGCCGCTCCCAATTCACCGGCAACCGTTGAAAAACGGGCTACCAATTCCGTCTTCTTACCAACCTCGGAAAATATGGAAGCCCGGGTATATTTCGTAATGTCGTTGGTTACGGTGAAGGTGCCGAAAGCACCCCAGCCATTCGCATGCACTACCCGTTCGGGTATCCGCTCACGGTTCTGGTGAGCCAGTTTTTCGATCAGCTGATAGTCCTCAAGAAGTACCGGTCCGCGCGGTCCCGCTGTTTTCGAATTCTGGTTGTCAGACACCGGATTACCGGCCGTTGTCGTCAGTCTTTTTTTCTTTTTATCACTCATGTTATCCCTTGTCTGTTACCACCAAAACATGCCGTTGGCAAATGGCCTGCGACCGCCAACCCCTGACACGATTGGATTCTTTGTTTACATTGCTGAGGACGGCCTTTAAGCGGTGTTCGGCAGCTGGTTCTGCCGTCCAGATTTATCCCACAAAATAGGACATTCCGTTGTGGACTCAAACCCTTTACTTCTTTGCGGTAGAAATGGTCCTTTAAAACCAGCGTATTTCTCTATCCTGAAGCCTTTGTTAGCTATCAGCGGTTCATTATATTCACTTAATGCTGACTGAGTGCCTTACTATTTGATGACATAAAAATGTCAGCAGCTCTTAGTATCCGTCTTGTCACAGTATTTGTCAGAGACTGACCTGAATCATTATTGCTAACAGAGTTTACTCACTTAACGGATAATCACATATGAGCAAACAAGTTGAATCCCAGATCATTGCCTTCCTTGACGAAGTGGAATCAAAAAACCCCAATGAAACGGAATTTCTGCAATCCGTGCGGAAGGTAGCCCAGGTTGTTATTCCATATATTGAGGAGCGTCCCAGGTACAAAGAGACCAACATCCTGAAGTACATGGTCGAACCCGAGCGGATAATCATCTTCCGGGTACCCTGGGTGGATCGATACGACCGTATCCAGGTCAATCGAGGTTACCGGGTTCAGTTCAATTCAGCGATCGGACCCTACAAGGGCGGACTCCGCTTCCACCCGTCCGTCAACCTGAGCATCCTCAAGTTTCTTGGATTTGAACAGACGTTCAAAAACGCCCTGACCACTCTGCCACTTGGCGGAGCCAAGGGAGGTTCTGACTTCGACCCAAAGGGCAAATCTGATTATGAAGTGATGAGATTCTGCCAAAGCTTCATGACCGAGCTGCATCGGCATATCAGAAAAGACACCGACATCCCGGCCGGAGATATCGGAGTAGGAAAGAGGGAAATAGGATACCTCTTTGGCCAGTTCAAACGTCTAAGGAACAGATTCACAAGTGTGCTCACCGGCAAGGACCCCAACTGGGGCGGCTCGCTCATCCGTCCGGAATCAACCGGCTATGGCACCGTCTATTTCATGCTCGAAATGCTCAAGAGGGTAAATGAAGATTTCAAAGGGAAACGCGTGGCTATCTCCGGATCGGGTAATGTATCCCAGTACACAGCAGAAAAAGTTATCCAGCTGGGCGGCAAGGTCGTTACAGCATCTGATTCGTCAGGATATATTTACGCAAAAGATGGCCTTACGACCAATCACTTGAAGTTCATGATGATACTTAAAAACGAAGATCGCGGTCGTTTGAAAACGATGGCTGAAAAATTCAGCGATTTCGAGTATTACAAAGATAAAAAAGCCTGGGATCTTCCCGACAAAGTGGATGTAGCCATCCCGTGTGCCACCCAGAATGAACTGGACGAAGATGACGCCCGGAAACTCATCGAAAAAGGAGTACGCATCGTCGGTGAGGGCGCCAACATGCCCTGCACTTCCGAGGCGATTGACATATTTAAGGAAAAAAAGGTGCTTTTTGGTCCCGGCAAAGCCGTCAATGCCGGCGGTGTTGCCACATCAGGACTCGAAATGGCGCAAAATGCCGCGCAATTATATTGGGAACGGAAAACAGTGGAGCACAAACTTGTCTACATCATGAAAAATATTCACAAACAGTGTATGCGGTATGGAAAAAACGAGAAGGACGAAATAGACTACGTAAAAGGTGCCATCCTTGCAGGTTTTTGCAAGGTGGCTGATGCCATGATAGATCAGGGGGCCGTCTGACAAGCACTTGAACAAGCGGGCTGACATCTCATTGAATAACTGATGAATAGCTGATCCTGCCAGCCGTACCTCAGCAGCGGCCAGGAACCATGCGTTCACCGGAGTCACCCCGGTTCGGTCTTCTTAACCCGGATCAGATAACCGTCCGAGACAAACCGGCAGATATCCCTCATTTACCAGGTCACGGCAAATGACAAGGCGCGGCGCTCAACGGAATGGTGGGTCTCAAGATAGGCCGTAATGTCAAAAATGAGAACATTGTCATCGCTGTCATCGTCAGACATAAAGGGTCCGGCAGCATGGGTAGTGTAGTGCAGGCCATCATAATCCGAACTGGATGACCGGATGTAGAGAGAATCCGGATCCAGCCCATCGGGATTTTCAAAACGGATGACGGACTGCCTGGAGCCGTTGGGCTCGCGCATGGTCAATACCCTTGGTTCCGCAAAGGCACCATATCCAGTGTAGTGATGATTTACGGGCTGGTCGGAGACGGAACGATATCACTTGGCCTCCGGTTCGGGCAACAGGAAATGGTAACAGACAACAACAAAAAGATAACAAACATGACGCCCTTGCTCGCCACCCTGCTAGGTATCCTCATCCTTCTGCTCATTCTCCCAATCGGATGGATCAAAGATCACCATGTCGATCGCAAACAACGGATAGAGACTCCGACCGATTACGATGGCATGGGTACTTATAGCCGCTATATCCGGCGTTAACCGTCCGTATCGCGGTTCATAATACCATTAATCTCAGGCTGTCCTACACACTTTACTTCTTGCACATATATCGGAGAGCAGGGTACCCGGGTATTACAGGAAATCGTCCAGGGACCGCATTATCACGAACCCTCACCCATTCAAAGTACATATTCTCAACCTTCTACAGATTTTTTTATTTGGTTCAAAAAAATGTCCAATAGTGTTGCAGTTGAAAAGTATTTAAAGTAAAATATTGGCCATATATTAAAAGTATCAACGACAATAGCCTGAAATTGTCCCTCCGTTCATAAAGAATATTTAATACAACCATTCACATATAATTATATACATACCAATACAAATACACGACAATACTTTGCAGCAGTATTTTTTAATTATTTAATAGGGCTGTTGAGAATTATCTACTAGTCAACAACCCAACATAATTACTTGCAGGATAGCTTGTTTACAGAGATTAATCCTGGTTGGTGCAAAGCATTTTCCTGCTTTTATACGCCATTAATAAACAATGACTTACAGCAAATGATGGATAATGTTGACAATATCAAGCAAATAATCATATTCACGCTCATAGTTGTTTTTCCAATTGTCATCATAACATTGGCACTGAGTGATGGTGAACAAGAAAACAGGCATTTGGAAGATGTAAGATCACTGTATTCAGGTCAGAGCAAGCCATCTGTTGATCACTCAAAGTTTGACGCACTGAAAGTCGATTTCACGTCGCCGCAAGAGATGACTACCGCTTGTTTAAGCTGCCATACTGAGCGAGGCAAGGAAGTATTGGGCAATGCTCACTGGAATTGGGAGCGCGAGGAGTACATAGAAGGTCGGGGAGTAACATATCTGGGCAAGAAAAATCTCCTGAACAATTTCTGCACGGGCATTCTGAGCAATGAGCAGGCCTGCAACAGATGCCACATCGGATATGGATGGGAAGACCACTCCTTTGATTTTTCAGACCAACGCAATATTGATTGCCTGATCTGTCATGATAATACCGGGCAGTACACAAAAGCATCTGGTGCTGCCGGATATCCGCCAATGGGTGAGGACGCCCCGGATTATAATCATATCACCCAGAATGTCGGACTTCCAACAAATTACAATTGCGGGTACTGCCATTTCATGAGTGCAGGCGGAAATAACGTAAAGCACGGAGATTTGGAGTTTGCATTACTGGAAGCAGATAAAGCCATTGATGTCCATATGGCAAAGGATGGTTTGAACTTAAGCTGCACCGACTGCCATGTTACGGAAAATCATCAAATGAGAGGCAATTATTACGCCGTTTCATCAACACCAAACAACAATGCAAGCTGCACGGATTGCCATGGCCAGTTCCCTCATACTAAAAGCAAAATAAACGAACATACCCTTAAAGTGGACTGCCGCACATGCCACATACCGGAATATGCAAAGGTTAACCCGACAAAAATGAGCTGGGACTGGTCCACAGCCGGTCAACGTGATAATGGAATGCCTTATGCCACATATGACTCCCTGGGGAATGAGGTCTATTTATCCGAAAAAGGCGATTTTGATTGGAAAACAAATGTCCAACCGGAATATGTGTGGTTTAACGGATATGCCGACCATCATTTGATCACAGATGAGATTACATCAGATACCATCAACATAAATACATTGATGGGCGCAGCAGAGGACCCGGATTCCAAAATCATTCCTGTAAAGATCCACAGAGGCAGACAACCCTATGACACAGTGTATAACAACCTGATTCAGGCAAAACTTTGGGCCAGAAACGAAGGTGAAGGTGCTTTATGGGTCGATCTGGACTGGGACGAGGCTCTTCGCAGTGGAATGGAATATGTGGGCATGCCCTACAGCGGGGAGTACGATTTTATTTCAACAAAAATGTATCTCCCGCTCAGTCACATGGTTTCTCCTGCAGAAAAAGCCCTTAGCTGTACAGACTGCCACCATCGCACCAACAGCCGGTTGAAAAACGTGGAAGGAATCTACATTCCGGCAACAAGCTATAGTGCCAAATTGAATTTTGCGGGGATGTTATTTATTTGGGTGTGTATTCTGGGCGTCGTCATTCACGCCGGATTACGGATTTTTACCCATTACAAAAGAAAGTTTGAGTAACTGAATAACAGGTGTATCGGCCACCTGTTGGTGACCAATACCACACAGACACAGAAAAATTGTGAACATTAATGGCAAAAGCATACATCTATAGATCCTTCGAAAGATTCTGGCACTGGATGCAATCAGCTCTGATTTTTATTCTGGCGACAACCGGATTTGAAATCAATGGTGCGTACAAGCTTTTTGGGTATGAAAGCGCCACCATGATCCACAATATTTCGGCCGTATCACTCATCGTGCTGGTCATTTTTGCCATTTTCTGGCACTTTACCACGGGTGAGTGGCGACAGTATATCCCCACATTCAAAAACATACGAGCCCAGGTCGACTTTTACATTACCGGCATCTTCCAGAATGCACCTCACCCCACGCGCAAAACAACGCTATCCAAACTTAACCCCTTGCAGCGATTGACATACCTGGCATTGAAATTGATCTTGATCCCGACGGTGGTGGTCACCGGAATCATCTACTATCTGCACCGGTACCCTGTCGGCGGTGAGATCAAAGAATTGGATATAGTTTCCATTGAACCCGTCGCCCTGATCCATACCTTCGGGGCTTTCCTTCTGGTCGCTTTCGTGATTGTCCATGTTTACCTGACTACTACCGGCCATACACCCACTTCGAATCTGAAAGCGATGATTACCGGCTGGGAGGAACTGAAAGACCACGAAGAAAAAGACCATGAAGCACAGACTCATTGACTATCATGAAAATGTATGATCTTGCAAAATCCCTTATCCTGATTTCCTTCTTTTGCTTCTTGGTTGCCTGCCATTCGACGGATGAGATGGATGCCGATGTTGCCGTGAATGGATTTGACACCCTTATCTCCTACATGGAATCTGAAGCAGATTTTGTAAATGCACCTGATACCCCTTTCCTCATCAGTGCCCCGGAAATTTACAGCAACTTGCAGAACAATTATCTGGTCATTGATATCCGGTCGTCCGAGGAATATGAAAAAGCCCGCATCAAGGGCTCCGTACATGTCCTCCCGAAAGACGTCATTCCCTTTCTCGAAAACGACATCCATGCACCAGGTTTTGAAAAGATTGCCCTTGTTTGCAATGGAGGACATGAGTCTGCCTATGTTGCAATGGCAGCAAGATATTTGGGATACTCAAATGTATATCCGATCAGGAACGGGCTGAGTTCCTGGGACTACTCCATTGCCCGGGAACACCGATTGAAAAATATCTCCGATTCTCAAATAGACAACCTTGTTACAACCGGATTTCAGATGAATCCGGCCGGTGAATTCCCGGTCATAAAAACTACCCGGTCAGATGGTTATGAGATCCTGAGGGACCGGATCATAGAAATTTTAAGCGATGATATCACTGATCGGTTTATCACTATTGATGATGTGATGGATGACAGGGAATCCTATTATCTGATCTCCTACTGGCCCGAGTCAAGATACAACAGGGGCCATTTGCCGGGAGCCATCCGCTATCAACCCAAAAACGCGTTGCGATCAGATAAAAGCCTGAATACCCTGCCACTGGATATGCCCATTGTCATTCAATGCTTTATGGGAACCCATTCCAACTTTGTAACCTTATATTTGAATATCCTGGGATATGATGCGAAGAGTATGGTATATGGCGCCAACAGCTTCATGTATTCCATAATGAAGGAGGAAGAAAGCCCCGGGAGACACTTCGCTGAGGAGAAAGATATATTCCACTATCCCATGATATCCGATGAAGGGGCCATCACACCCGGAGAAGTTATTGAACCGGTACAAAAGGTTATTCCTGATGGTGGTTGCTGAATGACATGCAGCCGAAGGGGCTGTTATCAGGATCATTGACAACAAAATGAGAAGAAAAAAATGAAATGTACATGACCGGGCCGGTGCCCGGACACACAGGCGCATGATTAAATACGGTCATGGCATTACATCTGACATTATAAATCGAAACATTTAAACAGATGAAATGTCCATGACCGTTGCCCGGTCACACAGGAGCATGATTAAAAGTGTCATGGACATTCTATGTGACCTAATAAATCTTAGAATTTAAACACATGAAATATTCATGCCGGAAGCATCTTTCGACACACAGGGGCATGATTATAAAGCCGAAACCACCACTTCAGCCGTTGCGACTATGGAAAACCAACAGCCCAGTATAGCCTTTGAGCAGGTCATTGAGCGTGGATGTGGCATCGATATCCACAAGGAAGTTTTGGTGGCCACGATACGTGGCCGTGGCATCAAAGAACAAACGCGTTCTTTTGATAC
>JAWOCT010000046.1:0-9668 GCA_046483675.1 Cyclonatronaceae bacterium | reverse complement strand
CAGATCCCGGAAATCCTGGAATACCATCCCGATGTCATCTTCATCTATACCGGACATAATGAATTCTACGGAGCCTTGGGCGTCGGTTCGAGTGAACAGTTTGGCGCCTACCCCGGTTTCGTACGCACTTATCTAAAACTGCAGCGCCTCAAGACCTTCATGCTGCTGCGCGACGGTATTGCCAGATTGTCGCATTGGATCACAGGCGGCCTACTGGGTGAGCCCCATCCCGCCGGTGACGGCACATTGATGCAACGCATGGTTCAGGACCAGACCATTACGCTTGACAGCCAAACTTTCGAATACGGTAAAACCCAGTTCAAAAGTAATCTCGATCGTATCCTGAGGCGGTTCGGCGAGCAGGAGATCCCCGTGTTTATCGCAAGTCTCTCCAGCAACCTGCGCGACCAGGAACCGTTTATATCGATCGAGACAACCGGACATCCCCCTGCACAGCAGGTTTACGAGCAGGCCCGGCGCCTGTACCGGCAAGGCGATTTCCAGCGCGCATACGAGCAGTTCGTCTATGCCAAGGACCTGGATGCCCTGAAATTCCGCGCACCGGAAATCTTCAACGATATAATCAAAGAAGCTGCAGATAAACACGGGGCCCATTTTGTTCCGGTCTATGAGAATATGAGGGAACAAAGTGAAAACCGCATTATCGGATTTGACCTGATGCTGGAACACCTTCATCCCAACCAAACCGGCTATTTCATCATGGGACGATCGTTTTACGAGGCTGTTGCCGAAAGCGGCATGCTGGATCCTGAGGCAGATTACCCGGCCCTTCAAAGCTGGGACGCCTATTTTGACGGCATGCGGGTCACCGAACTTGACGAACGGATCGCTTACCACCGCATTCGCCTTCTGACCGGGGGGTGGCCGTTCGTGACCGGCCCGAGTCCCGACGGATATCCTTCGGCTTACCGGCCTGTGGATATTGTGGATCAGCTGGCATTTGATGTTGTCCATACCAACAAGCGCTGGGACCAGGCCAAACTCGAGATAGCCGAGCACTACGTGGAAAACGGCCTGCTTGAACAGGCACTCTGGGAATATGAGAGCCTTATCCGTGACCAGCCCTACAATCATTCCCCCTACATATATGCGGGTCGATTGCTGCTTCAGCTCATGAACGATTTTGAACGTGCCAGGCCTCACTTCGAGAAGGCCTTGCGTATCAATCCCTCCAATTATGCGGCTCGCATGCTCGGATCGATCGAAGTCAACGACGGGAACTATGAGCGTGGTATCATGCTTCTAGAAAAAGCATTGGAATTCAATCCAGACGATGTTCAGGCGATGTTCAATCTGTCGGGAGCACAGGCGCTCAACGGTGACCTGCAAACGGCCTATGAGACCGCACGCAGCCTCGAACGCATGCGGCCCGATTTTCCCGGACTGCAATCATGGATCCGGCAGCTTGAAACCCAATTGCAAAACAGCCGCTGACCTTCTTGTGCAATCTGGACTTTACCTTTGAAAAAGGGAAAAATTATTGCTAATTACCAGTATCCTTAACATCCTCCACCAAAAGTCACTATGCATCGATCGATTCTGTCTTTGATCCTGATGGCCACCTTCTGGGTGTCCTGCGATTTCAGATCGGACACCTCACAAGAACCTGCTACTACCGTCTCTAATTCGGAGACGGAACAAATCTCCGCTGCACCACTTGTGGAAGCGGAACAGGTACATGACGTTTTCGGAATCGATCAAAGCCTGGATATTACCACGCATGTCATACGCAGAAGTGAATCCCTTGCGACCATCCTGAGAAACCATGGGATTTCACCCCGTCAGATACACGAGCTCAGCAGAGCCTCTGCCGGTGTCTTTGATGTTCGCAGGATGCGTTCAGGTCGCCCCCTCCATATTTATAAAACGCGGGAAGACAGCAGCGGATATCGTTCTGTTGCATACGCTGTATACGAAGATAATGCCTCCGAATTCGTACGCTTTCATCTATCAGACTCCCTGTATGTGGAACGGGATGCCAAGCCGGTCGATGTGAAACTGCACCTGGTGAGCGGGAGCATCACCAACTCGCTCTACCAGACCATGCGTCAGCTCGATGTCGACCCGCAACTGGCCCACCGGCTTGCCGACGTATTTGCCTGGCAGGTGGATTTTTACCGAATCCAGCCAGGAGACCGTTTCAAAGTGCTGTTCGAGGAGCGTGTGATTGACGGAGAGGCTGTTGAACTCGGCCGGATCGAAGCGGCTATCTTTACGCATCAAAATGAGGATTTCTACGCATTCCACTACAGGCAGGACGACCTGGATGAATATTTTGACGAGGAAGGCAACTCCCTGCGGCGGCAGTTCATGGCAGCACCCCTCGATTATACACGCATCAGCTCCCGCTTTTCTAACCGCCGTTATCATCCGGTACTCAAGAGGAACATACCCCACCACGGCACTGATTATGCTGCTCCGGTGGGCACGCCGATCCGGGCGGTGGGTGACGGCGTCATTACCGCAGCCCGATACGGCAGAAACAACGGCAACTACATCCGAATCCGGCACAACAGCGTCTACGAAACAGGATATCTGCACATGTCACGCTTTGCCAGTGGAATGCAACCTGGCACCGAAGTAGAACAGGGACAGGTCATCGGCTATGTGGGCGCGACCGGACTCGCGACCGGACCCCATTTGTGCTTCCGTTTCTGGCAGCATGGACAGCCCGTAGATCCGCAGCGCATCGATCTGCCACCGGCTGAACCCATTCAGCAAAAACACCATGGCGCTTTTGCCGTACGAAAAAGGGAACTGCTTACAAAACTGGGGATCGAACCCGATACCGTCATAGTCCAACCTGCTATTTTTGCTATCCAGATTGGTTACAATGGTGTACTGTCAGAACACAACCTTCTTGACCCGGATCCCATGGATGGCGGAGATCTGTAAACCCTGACCCTTTCCGGGACATTCACATACGGAGCAACCAATGGCTTCCAACCTGAAATCGAGAACAGAATGTTGAAAAAAAAAATGGTCCTCATCACCGGCGCCAGCAAAGGCATAGGCTACGCCACTGCCACATATCTGGCCGGAAAAAAAAATCACGTACTGGCTGTTGCCCGTTCTGTCGAAGCGCTTGAAAAGCTCAAATCTTCTCACTCCAAACGTATCGACTACGTTGCCTGCGACCTGCTGGATGCGGCATCTATCCAGAGTATCATCGACTATATCCGTGACAACAACGTCCGTATTACCGGCCTGATCCACAATGCCGGAGGTCTAATTAACAAACCCTTCCGCGAATTGAGCGACGATGACTGGAACACCATGTGGAACATGAACGTCCTGTCTGCCGTTAGACTCCTGCGAGCGCTGTTGCCCTTTTTTGACAAAAATGCCCACATCGTAACCATTGGCAGCATGGGTGGATTTCAGGGAAGCTCCAAATTTCCCGGTCTCTCTGCCTACAGCACCAGCAAAGGCGCCTTGAGCATTTGGAGCGAGTGCATGGCAGCCGAGCTGAAAGACGATGGCATATCCGTCAACTGCCTATGCCTTGGCGCGGTCCAAACAGAAATGCTGAAAGCAGCTTTCCCGGGCGTGAAAGCACCAGTTGCACCCGACGAGATTGCCGGTTTCATCGGCGACTTTGCCCTTGAAGGCCATCGCTTCATGAACGGCAAGGTATTGCCGGTGGCCCTCGGGGATCCGTAACTGCGATTATGAGCCGAAATCTGCTATTTTCGTCCTTTTTTGGCTCGCCGAAGCTCACAAAAGTCAGCTCATTACAACCTATTTCAGGGAACAGTCTATTTGCCATCATGAACAATATTAAAGCCGCTATTCCGGTCATCGCACTGTTACTGCTGGCCTGTTGCTTGCAACCAGTTCAGTCTCAATCTTTGCGTATCGTCAGCATCAATACATTCAACGGTGCCATTACAGGTACAGCTCTGGGTGGGGCCACCATCGCCCTCCAAAATGAATACGATGAATACCCCCTCCGCTTCGGTCTTGGATTGGGTACCATTCTGGGACTCGGCACCGGTTTCTACGACCTTTCACGGTCCACAGCCGATTACGGCTACCATGTAAGCGGACTCATCAGCTCGGCTAACGCTAGCGGTACCATCATCCTGCTGGATACGTTTTATGGTGCGGCAACCGGCTCTATCGTCGGCATGGCCATAAGCCTCATGAGCAGGGACTCCGATATCCTCAAAGGGCTGCAGTACGGAAGCGGGGCCGGAGCATGGGTCGGCTTTGCATTCGGACTGGTGGATGCATTCGCCATCAGTACCTCAGGTAACTACGAGAGTTTTTATGATGAGTATGCACGGCGTTCCTCCCCCCCACCGACTGGACTCGTTGAAATCCGCTCAGCCAATGATCAGTACGCCCTGGGTTTCCTCGATCCAATGCTGTTCCGGTCGTACAGCGGCCACGGCAACGGCGATCTTGCTTTGCAATCCCATTGGGGAATTGCATTCACACGGCTCAATATCGCATTCTAGAACAGGATAATACCGGAATCAAACGTTCTCCTCGCTGCGGGCCATGGTCATGAGAATACTCCTCACGGTTTCCATGTTTCCGGCAAGGGATGGATGAAACCCGTCATTCATATAGTTCCACTCCTTTGGGGGAATGCCCATCCTGTCTCCAGACGGATCCACGATGTAGCCTGTTTTCCCCGCGATCACTTCCCTGAAGTCTTTGAGATCCTCCTCATCCACAACCCCTTCCAGCAATGGCATCTGTTGCATAAGCTCCGGAATGACCGGAGGCGGAGTTATCCAGACGGGCGGATTTTTGCAATTCTGAAGTATAGCCGATTCGATGGAGTTGATATTTTCCCAAAATTCAGCGATGGAAACCAGTGTCCGTCCCGTCGTCAGGTGCAGTCGCAAGGCATCCTGACTGCCAATAGCTACCAAGATCCAGTCCGGATTTTTTGAAATGACATCACGCTCCATCCGGCGCAAGGCATCCGCAGAGATCGAATCACTCACGCTGGCATCAATATAACGGATTTTCGCCTTGGGGATGACCATGTCCAGCACATTGCGAAAAATATAGAACCAGCTCTGCCGGTCATCCGTAATGCTGTCTCCGAGAACGGCAATGGTATCATTGGCCTTGAATGGCAACTGACTGGCTTTCTCTATCAACACCGGATCTTTCAGGAGCTCTTCAGCGGCCTGCCGGACCTGCTGGTCGAAACTCTCGCGGATCTTCCTGAAATCATCCGGGTCAATACCGATGAAATCCGCAACCGCCTCCTGATCCTGAATACCCTGAAACAGGGGGAACCGTTTTTCTATGTTGGAAAACTGTACCAGGTATTCAAGCAAAGCTTCCTTTTCTTCCTGTTTCATAATGATATACTTTTTCGGGATTTCAGCAGGTTGTCATAACGTTCCATCTGTCGATCCTTTCCATCGCAGCGATATTGCGTAAGCTTCCCTCCTATCATCCCGTGTGTAAAGTGCCCTGGTTGATGAGTCTCTTCTAAAGATACGTTAAGCCCTAATCAAGTTACACAGCCTTTTTCCCATGTTGTTTACGTTTTATCTGCCGCCCCCCTGATGCCGGAACGGCAGACTCGCTCCTTCGCAAGCAGTTCGTAAATAAACGCGAGGGGCCTCAGGAGACGGACTCCAGCAGTTCCGAAACCAGTTTGGGTGTACCGACGGCGGCACTTTCATGGATGAAGTGAACATTGGACGGGAAACGGTATTCGGGTTGCACCGGATCTATGACATAAACCGGGGCATGTTCAGGTGCCAGCTCCACCAGTCCGGCCGCGGGGTAAACCACAAGAGAGGTGCCAATGATCAGCAATTTATTGGATGTAGCCACTTCAAGTGCAGCCCGCTCCATCATGGGGACCATCTCACCAAACCAGACAATATGCGGACGAAGCTGGCTCCCTCTTTCATCGCAATCACCCAGTGATATATCCCGGTATCCGATTTCCCATATCGGTTGCTCGGCATTTTCAGGACGGGCTTTTGTGAGTTCACCGTGCAAGTGGATCACCTTTTCCGATCCGGCCCGCTCGTGCAAATCATCTACATTCTGTGTGATGATCGTGACATCATAAAGTCTTTCCAGCTCAACCAGCGCCTTATGCCCTTCATTCGGAGTGGCATGTTCCAGGTGTCGTCGTCTTGAATTGTAAAACTCCAGTACTTTTTCCGGATCCCGGTACCATCCTTCGATGGAAGCCACTTCCATCACATCGAATCCTTCCCAGAGTCCGCCGGAGTCGCGAAATGTTGTAATTCCGCTATCTGCACTGATTCCGGCACCAGTCAAAACTACAAGCTTTTCTTTATCCATATAAAACTATATATTAATATTTATATATGTCAGTATGTCACGAACATATAGTCATCTTATTTAGAATATTAGAATAAAAAAAAAAAATTAGAAACCTTCCATACAATGATTAAAGCCAGACTGAAGACCGACCCGAAATTCATGACCACTATAGAAATTGATGGGCACACTCAGATACTCGACGAACCTGTCTCCCTGGGCGGAAACAATCAAGGCCCCACACCGGTACAGAATGTCTATTCGGCGCTGGCCGGTTGCATATGCATGACGTTACGGATGTACGCGGACGCAAAAAAGATTCCTCTGGAGCAGGTGCATGTCGATATTCAAGCTGAAAAGAAGCGGGTGGACAGCGTTGATGAACGTTTCAAGGATAAGCCGTGGATGATCGACAAGGGACAGGTACGCTTTATTCATGCCTATATCCTTGTCACCGGAAAACTGACTCCGGGCCAGGTTCAGAAACTGGATGTCATCGCCGGAAAATGCCCCGTCCATAAAATGCTGAAGCATGGAGCGATGATTACCCACGATACCATCCATGGCGCACAATCCGTAAACGGGCAAACGGTTCAGACAAAAGCAAACCAGTCACCTGCCTGATCAATCGACTCAGCAGGCCGGGTATCCTTGTTGCCGTGCAGGGATGCCAAAAGAGTGTGCATTTCACCCGTGAGGACATCGGCGGCATTTTGGATCAGATGGCTGTTGAAGCCTTTTTCCCCGAGTTCGATGACCATGTTCAGGGAAACGGCATAGCCCAGCATTTTCCCGAGGATCACGTGTTTTCTTTGGCTCAGGGTATTATAGTCCACTCTGATATCCGCGATCTCGCGCAGATAAGCTGCAGCTTTGCCGGTCAAATCGTATGCTTTCAAAAACTGGTAGAGAGAAGTCTGTTTTGCTTTTCTCATCTTTTTCAGTACTGATTCGGCTATCTGCTGGTACAATATATCATTGGAACCCTCAAAGATCTGGAAAGGCCGGCTGTCGATGATGCTGCGGCCGGCCATGTGGTCCAAACGGTATCCTTTGGCTCCGACCAGCTGCAGAAAAGACTGGGCGGAATCCTGCATCATGTCCGTTACCACCGATTTGATGGAATTGGCCGGAACATCCTCCAGTGAAAGATCCTTTGTGATAGCGGCATTATGGCTTGTAAATCGGCACATAGCTGCACAGGTTGTAAACCAGGACTGCATCTTTACAATCCGTTCCCTGACCTGGTCATACTCAAAGAGACTTTTCCCACCAACATTCCTGTTTTTTACATGATCGAGTGAATCGTCTACGATGCGCCTCAGAAAACCCATGGCCATACCGGGAAATTGCAACCGGCTCCGGTGCAGCATATCCAGCATCAGCTTGATTCCGGTGGAGGGTGGTTGAAGTCTGAAGTTTTCGGGCACGTATGCATTGATCCTGTTTCGTCCATAAGGCAGCATATAGAGACCCAGGTTTTCAAAATACTCTTCTACATGGATACCGGGATTTCTTGCGTCATGGATGAAAAAATCAACATCCCTGGCCAGGGTACCATCCTTGTTTTTGCGCCGTGCCGTAAGAAGCCAATAGTCGGCCCACCCGGTTAGACCAGCCCAATGTTTGACTCCATCCACGCGATGACCACTTTGTTCCTGGTAGTAGAAAGTTTGCATATGCAAGGCGTCCGAACCGTAATCAGGTTCAGTGATCATGAGACCACCCATGGCCTTGTCTTCGATAAAACGGTTGAAAATTCCTGCTCTGACGCTCGGATCGGCATATCGTGAGACGGGTTGGATGAACAGTGCACCATTGATGCCCATCATCAGTGATAGGGGCAAGGATTCGTATGAGGATGCTTCCAGCATGCTCAGGCAATGGCTCACTTCCCCACCCAGTCCGCCGTGTTCTTTCGGGATGAAAACACGCAGAGGCTCGCACTGCATCACATCCCTCATGAGCATGGGTGGAAGGCCACGGTTTAGGCTTACGAATTTATGGTTTTGTGGCTCACGAAAAAGGGTTTTGAGCACTTCACGGTAACGGTCAATGAAGTTCTCGAAATCGGGTCGGGTAGTGGTTTCTGTGTGTTCCGAAATCAAAACGGTCTGAATTAAGTACAGTTCCTGTTCAGGTTTTTATTGATGTTAGGAATATATCATTATTTTCCAGTCTATAGAACCTGCTAATACCCTCCGTCGTTCCTGTTGAGTTAACGGTTTTTCTAACGGGCAAGCCTTTTTTGCCGGACTGTCTGCTCAACCACTTTTCTGGTAACGTCCCTTTCCAAACGGACAACGGCCCGCTGCCGTTGATGGTCACGACAGGGGCCGCTGCAAGGGGTAAAAAAAGATGATGAGGCGACGACCTACTCTCCCGCTTTGGGCAGTACCATCGGCGCGCAGGAGCTTAACGGCCGTGTTCGGGATGGGAACGGGTGTGGCCTCCTGGCTATGATCACCTCATCAAGATCGGTAAGTAAGGGTGACATAGGTGGGTAGAAGCGCCGGGCCGGGGCCCGGGCGGCAAACAGCTCACAGGGCCGGACACGCCCTGTGCAGGACAAAGTACAAAAGCCGTAAGAGCGATTAGTACGGTTTGGCTGAACATGTTACCATGCGTACACCGACCGCCTATCGACCTGGTCGTCTTCCAGGGCTCTTGGGGGAATACTTATCTTGGAGTGGGCTTCGCGCTTAGATGCTTTCAGCGGCTTATCCCGTCCGAACATAGCTACCCTGCGGTGCATGCGACCACACAACAGGTACACCAGCGGTTCGTCCACCCCGGTCCTCTCGTACTAGAGGCAGCTCTCCTCAGTATTCCAACGCCCACAGTAGATAGGGACCGAACTGTCTCACGACGTTCTGAACCCAGCTCGCGTACCGCTTTAAATGGCGAACAGCCATACCCTTGGGACCTTCTCCAGCCCCAGGATGCGACGAGCCGACATCGAGGTGCCAAACTTCCCCGTCGATATGAACTCTTGGGGGAAATCAGCCTGTTATCCCTAGGGTAACTTTTATCCGTTGAGCGACACCAATTCCATTCTTAGGTGCCGGATCATTTTCACCGACTTTCGTCTCTGGTAGACTTGTTAGTCTTTCAGTTAAGCTAGCTTATGCGAATACACTATCTTACCGATTTCCATCCGGTAATAGCTAACCTTTGTGCGCCTCCGTTACTCTTTAGGAGGCAACCGCCCCAGTTAAACTACCCACCAAGCACTGTCCCCCGTTTACGGGGTTAGAGTGCGAAAAGAAACTTGGTAGTAAAGAAAAACGAATGATTTATTCTGACACGGGTGTAAAAAACGAGCCAGTCTCTAAAGAAGATCAAAACAAGTTTGTCATAAGTGACGATGAAGT
>JAWOCT010000044.1:0-8796 GCA_046483675.1 Cyclonatronaceae bacterium | reverse complement strand
GGAAAGAAGGGCATAGCTTATGCTCCCACACCTGTTTTTGATCCATCGTAGGGTGCGTGCTCGCCACGCACCGATCCCTCGCCGCCACGGCGCGTGAGATCACGCGCCCTACGGCCACGAACGGACGGGCAGCGCGGGGGAGTGCGAGGCGGCCGGGGTGCAGGGTGCGTGCGCGCCACGCACCCCGCAGCATTCCCCAACCGGCGCGTCACATCACGCGCCCTCCGGCGCCTCGCCGCCTCCTTCGGAAATCGAACCGCTCGTCAAGGTACCCGCCGCGCTCCGTCCTGCGGCAGCCATCGGTGTCGTGCGGGGCGCCGGCTTGGGCGCCACCGACGCGGCGCTGCGCGCGATGGTCCTGTCGCGCGCGCCCCGGTCCGGCCAGGCGCCCCGGCATGTCGGGCAATCGTCGATCCCGACGCCGTTGCGACCGGTCCTTCCACGCCCCGGGTCCGTCGGTCGGGCACACCGCGGCACTCCCCTCTGCATCTCCCTGTCGAAGATGCGACCCGACGCCCCCGACGGCAAGGCCGATGCCCCTTGACCCCGTCCCCGATCCGGCGCATACGCCCGCCCCGTCGGGGCCGTAGCTCAGCCGGGAGAGCGCGTCGTTCGCAATGACGAGGTCAGGGGTTCGATCCCCCTCGGCTCCACCAAACCGCATCTCTCACGTGTCCCGCCGAACACCTCGCGGCCGTCGCCGGTCGTGCCCGGAAGCATCTGAACGGCGCCGGACGACACAGACGCGCCCCCGGTCGCCGCGTGGTCCCAACAGCCGCGTCGATGCGCGTGCAATCACGCCCCCGAGACGACCTTGAAGGATCGATGCAGGGACCGGCCTGTACCGCTCCCACACCCCCTCAGGGTCGAGACAATCGCTGGACAATGCCTGAAGAATGGTAGCGGAGGAGGGACTTGAACCCCCGACACGCGGATTATGATTCCGCTGCTCTAACCACCTGAGCTACTCCGCCCCGAGCGACGCGGGACATAGGCGAGGCGCGAACGGGGGTCAAGCGGGAAGTTTCGGGGCTCGCGGCAGGGCGCGTCGGGCGGCCGGGGCATTGCGGCAACGGCGCGTGGCTCCGGCGACGGGCGGACACGGCGGGCGCGCCGGGGGCCTTCTGCGCCCGGCCGGCACCGCGGCCTGCGCGGTCGCGATCCCTCTCCCCGAAGCCGCAGCCGCCATCCAGGTCCAATCCAACAGCAAGCAGGCCCAAAACTATGGCATCCAGGCTCAATCCAACGGTAAGCAGACTGAAAACTACGGCAAGCAGGCCGAAAACTATGGTAAGAAGACCCAAAACTACGGTAAGAAGGCTCAAACCTATAGCAATCCGGCCCCGTTGGAACCCGAACGCCTGACCCGGATGCTTCGCAATGCCTGGAACGGCTCCCGTCCAACCATCACACCTAAATGAACATGATTATGGATTTCAGGGAAATTGTCAAAGGATTGCACCACGTCACCGCCACGGTCAATGACGCGCAGGAGGACTATCATTTTTATACCAGCGTGCTCGGACTGCGGCTGGTCAAGGAGACCGTCAATTTCGACAATGAACAGGTCTATCATTTCTATTACGCCAACGAGACTGGCCTTCCTTCTACGGTTTTCACCACCTTTCCCTACAAGGGACAGAGGGTCAGGCAGGGCGTGGTTGGATATGGACAGGTTGTGGAAACAGCGTTTTCGGTCCCGGCCGGTGCTCTGCCGTTCTGGCGCGAGCGACTTGAGCAGCATGGAACCGGCATGGAGGAAGCCACCCGGTTCGGACGGTTGTTCCTGCTATTCCAGGATCCGTCCGGACTCCGGCTGTCCCTGCTGGAAGACGACACCGACACCCGTGAGCCGGTGTGGGCCACCGATGGTATTGAACAGGCGCAAGCAATACGCGGGATCCATCATGTCACACTGGCTGTGGACGAACCCGAAGTAACTGTCCGGTTTATCGAGTCGTTAGGCTACAGAAAGGCGAGAAGCGACCGCGGGATGGCACTTATGGAAGCGACAGGGGACAAGCTGTCGCTGCATACACAGGCAGGAAACGCGCTGGTGATTCGGAGTGCGGAGGGATACCCTCGTGGCGTCAACGGCCTCGGCACGGTCCACCACGTGGCGCACCGGGTCGCGAAGCTCGAGGATTCGCTCCAGATCAGGGATTGGCTGGAAGGCGAGATGGGCATCCGCGTGACCTACGTGCGGGACCGCAAGTATTTCAAGTCGATCTATTTTCGTATTCCCGGCGGCGTTCTCTTCGAGGTGGCCACCGTGGGCCCGGGTTTCATGGTGGACGAGACCCGTGAGGAGCTGGGAAGTTCGCTCAGGCTTCCCGACTGGCAGGAGCCGCGCCGGCAACAGATCGTGGAAAATCTGGAACCGTACAGATAACCTGAATGCTGAGTTGCTCCGGTATGTTATACAAAAAGAGTCAACCCGCAACCTTAAAATGAGGTCATTATGGCTATTATAAAAGTAATTGAAGTGATTGCAGG
This sequence comes from Cyclonatronaceae bacterium, assembly GCA_046483675.1. GTDB lineage: Bacteria > Bacteroidota > Rhodothermia > Balneolales > Natronogracilivirgulaceae > SKNL01. The sequence continues at coordinate 6,300 of JAWOCT010000044.1, read as the reverse complement.
ATCCGAGAAAAGTTTTGATGACGCCACAAAGAACGTTCTTATTGAAGCTTCCAAGTCTGTGCGGAATATCAAGTCCATCTATGTCAATGAGATGAAAGCAATTGTCGAGGATGGCAAAATCGTGTCTTATGGTGTTAATGCCAAAGTTTCCTTTGAAATAGAGGATAACTGATATCCTGTCAGAATTGATCCGGTGAGAAGCACTCTTGCCATTTCGTTTCCAGTTCAGGGGAGTGCCATTTTGTGACATCCGGTGCGGGGGGAAACCCGCGCCGGAACCATTCCGACAACCGGTCCACAATGGCTTCTCTGTCACCGGGAGGATAACGGTAGATATCCGGATACTGCTCCGGATAGCACAGATCATCGGGTACAAGGGGACGCGCGCCCGCGCTTGCCGCCTCGAGCATGGCCAGTCCCTGGAATTCGTGCAGGGCTGTGCTTATCACGACCATGGCCTTGCTCACAAAGAGGCGATAGGTCGCAGAGTCGGCACGCTCATCGATTACGATCCGGTCGCCCAGCCCGTCGCGCAGCTGCAGCAAGGCTTCGCTCGGAAAAGCGGATGAACGGTCACCAAGCAGGGCGAGGCGGAAGTCAATATCCTCCCGTTTGGCGAGTTGCAGCATGGCATCGGCAAAAATTTCCGGGGCTTTGTCGTATTCCCAGCGATGGTTCCACAGAATGAGCCCTGGATCCTTCCCCTCGGTCGGCGGAATCGGTTTAACGGGTATGGGCAGCACCTCCGATTTGCGTTCCAGTTGCAGCCGTATTCCGAGGCTGTCGGCCTGGGGTTTGGTCCGGAGCAGTTCGAATACGCCGTCAAGGAACGTGCGGCGGTTGAACTCGGAGTTGAAGAACAGGCGCTCCGAGGCAAGGGCGCCGTACAGCTGGACCATCTGGGGGTCGACCTTGTTGGTCTGATGCTCGCTGAGCGGATAGGCAAACTGGTTCTCGTGAAAGTAGTACCAGGCCGGCACGTGCGCCAGGCGCGGATGAAGCCCCTTTATGGTCGCCAGATCGACCATGGACGTGGCAAAAATCAGGTCGGGAGTCGAAGCGGGCAGCCTGTTCAGCCAGGAAATCGGGTTGCCGCGTATCCGCCACCGAAACCGCCGCCCGGGCAGTTCGAGCCGCTTCCAGTTCACATGCGGATGCGCCGATGCGAGCCAGTCCGCCCAGCGGGCATGACTGTCGGTGCGGTAGGCCGACATCAGCCAGATTTCCGGAGCAGGTGTTTTATCTCCCGGATCAGGTGATATATCTGAAGGGTTTTCCTCGCTTGAACTCATTCCATTTTTTCAAAATAAATACCCTTCGTGCGTCCGATATTCGCTTCGAAACCGGTGATACTGCCCGATTCATTTCGAATAAAATTCAGGTTACCAAGAGGGGAACCGGCAGAAAAGGTGTCCTCACTGGCTGCAGAAAGCGGGCGTTTATCCATCCAGTAGCTATTGAGATGCAGTTTGTCATCTTCAAGTGCAATGGTACAGAACGTTTCAATTTCATCACTGAAATAATTGCCTGCGTAGCGAGGCAGCATATCAGGATCCGGTTGCCAGACGATCCGTCGGGCCAGATGACGGCCGTTTTGATGCAGCGTGAGCGAATCGGCTGAACCGTCACGGTTACGGTGGAATGTAATGGTGGCAGGAACACCGATCAGCCGGAAGGTGGAATCTGATAGAGCTTCCAAATCCAGTTCGGGCTGGTTGGATGCCTGCGTGTAGATGCGGTCCTCGTCACGATAAAAACTGAGGATGAAACCGGGTACGGCATCCAGTTCGTATCGTCCCGTCAGGGCATCGAAGTCTTCGGGAGCGTACCGGGAAGTATCGGCGCGATCTTGCGCTGCATGATCATCCGGTATCGCTCCTTCGGCAAGGGGTGCCGGTTCGTCCGCAGGCTCGAATTCATCCTGGAAAAAGAGATCGGCAATCTGAAAGGCCATGCTGCCGGGAAATGCGGCATGGTTGCTCTGGGTGACCACGGCGCCGTTGAAATCCGGGAAATAGACCATCATGGACCGGTGCGCCATGTCACCGCCCGGATGATAGATCATCGTGCGTCCCCGGTATTCTCCCAGGAACAGGCCAAGGCCGTACTGGGTGGATTCCCCATTGTTGAGCATGAAAGGAGTTTTCAGATCGGCAACGACACGCTCGTATTCTTCTCCGGGATCATGAAGAAACCGGATCCAGGCGGCGAGGTCCTCCATGGTGGTGTAGATGCCCCCCGCTCCCATGGCCCCGTAGAGATCAGGGGTTTCATGGAACGTGCCGTCATCAGAGGGGGTGTAGCCCTGCGAGCCCTCGGGGATGATCACAGCCGGACGCTCACGGACCACAGTGTGAGCCATGCCGGCCGGTTCAAATACATGGTTTTTCAAAAACTCGGGGAACGAGTCACCGCTTACCCGTTCCACTACAATGGTCAGCAGGGAATAGCCGGTGTTGTTGTAGTTGAATTCCTCGCCGGGAATGTTCTGCAGTTCCGGCTGACGTTGCACGATCTCAATGATTTTCTCTCTTTTGAACGGGCTTCCAGGATAGTAGCCCGTCATGGCCAGTGTGTTCAGGAATTCACGGTACCCGCTTGTATGAGTCATCAGATTTCTCAGGGTGACGGTGTGGCCGAAATCCGGCAGTTCAGGCAGATGATCGCGCACATCGTCATCCAGTGAGAGCTTGCCCTCTTCGGCCAGCAGGGCCACGGCGAAACAGGTGAATTGTTTGGATGTGGACCCGATGTTGTGGCGGGTGTCGTTGCTGACAGGTATGCCGTAGGTCAGGCTGGCCATGCCGTAATTTTCCCGGAACAGGATGTCGTCGTCTTTCATTACCATGACGGCAGCACCCGGGACATCTTCACCGGAGTAGTCCGACAGCAGCTTACGGGTCGAATCGGCCGGATCGCCTGCAGTCCGGGCAGCAATCTGGACAGGGATCAGGCAGACAGTCAGCACCAGGGCCATGTATAATAGGGCATGTGTCTTCATGAGGTCACTTATTTTATCAGAATGATTTGAAACACGAAAGATTCGGGCAAGTGGGTGCGGCCCTCAGGCCAGCCGTTTGTGTGCCTTTTACGTAAAACCCGGAATCAAAGTTTCCTATCGTTGTTGCTTCACACTGTGCATCTGGTGAAGGGTGTAGTGGACGATGTTGCCGTCGCTATCACGGTGAAACTCCAGAGGCTCCCCACGGTTGCCATCGGATCGTACCCGGTAAAATGTATCGCCTTCCGAATGTTCGAAAAACGTCATGTCCTCGGCCGGGTAATCCGTGGGCAGGGACAACATCACCAGCTGACCGTCCCAGGTGGAAATATAGCGCTCACTGTGATTGTACAGGTAGTAACCGGTGTATTCGGAAAGGTCCGGCCGGCTGTTGTCGTCCGGCGTGCCGCTGTTTTGTGTCCCGATGGACTCGCCGGGGCCTGCCTTCACCTGATCTAGAATATCATGGACACCCATGGCGTATTTCATCGGGGATACCCCGTTGGCATTGATGATGACCGAATAGGCGCGCTTGCTTTCGGGGTGGATCTGCAGAATGGACTGATACCCCGGACAGTACCCGCCGTGACCGACCCATTTCGTGCCGCCACTGCCCTGCCGGACCGAGTAGCCCAGCCCCCAGGTCCTTTCCCAGTCGGGATCGGTGTAGTGCACATTGGTCATGTAACGCAAGGTGGCCGGCTTCAGGATTTCCGTGGTGTCGGAATCGAGCAGCCGCAGATGCCAGGATGCAAACGAGGCCAGATCGACGGCCGTCGATGAAAAACCGGCCGCTGCCTTGATGCCGTTGGCCTGGAAAAGCTCCTCCCTGAGCCGGGTCCCGTCCCTCAGCAGGACACTGTAGCCGTACGCCAGCTGATCTCCGTAAAGTTCTTCGGGCAGGACGGTCCGGGTGTCGTACAGACCGAGCGGTTCGATGATGTTGCTGTAAACGAATTCATCATAAGATACCCCCGACACCTCGGCAATGACTTCGCCGAGGAGCGTCATGGCCAGGTTGCTGTACTGGAAGTAGGTGGATGACGGGTAGAGCGTCTGCTGGTTGCTCATTTCTTCGATAATCTGCTCGCGATCCGGGAAGGGATACGGCCCGATCCAGTAGGGGAAATTGGCCTCCCGAGGAAGGCCGGAAGAGTGGGTGAGCATGGTGCGGACGGTTACAGGTCCGCTGTCAGCAAAGCCTTGCTCCAGGTTGTACCAGGGAAGCAGGTCCTCGATACGGTCGTCCAGGCGAAGCTTTCCGTCGTCGTACAGCTTCATGATGGCGATGGAGGTGAACAGCTTGGAGATGGAGCAGATACTTCCGATGGTGTTCGGGGTGGATGGGACCCCGTCTTCCACATTGGCGCAACCGTACGCGCCGGTCCATATCGTTTCCTGGTCTTCCACGATGGCAAGCGATATGCCCGGAAGACGGTCGAAGTCCCTCTGGGCGTCCAGCCAGACATCGATCAGGCGGAAGGCCTCGTCATGGTTTTTTGCATTGTCACTGGATTCATCAGCGGCTATGGCCGCGGTTCCAAAAACAAACAGAACCAGGGCGGTGAGACAGATATTTTTCATCATATTTATTTCTCCGGATGCAGGTGCCAGTTGTCTGCCGGCAATTTACACAGTCCGGATCAATGATGAGCAAAATTTTTTGTTCTGTCAGGAAAAGTTCCTCTCGCACGGACCGCCTGTCGTCGATTCGCTTTCACCCGTTTCACCTTCCGCCGACACGCTTTGGCGCGGACTTCTTCCTGTCGACTCGACATCATGCAGATCCGGTTCCCCTCGGCTCACCTTATGCCGATACGCTTTCGCGCGGATTTCTTCCTGTCGACTCGACATCACGCAAATCTGATTACCGAAGGCTCACCTTGTGCCGACACGCTTTCACTCGGCCTGTCTACACCCGGCTCGGCTTGCGCCGACGCGCCTTTGCATGAATTGCAGCCGGTCGTTCAATTGTCGGTCATATCCCGCAGTGCGGAAAGTACGGCTTCACTGTCAACAGATGCATTGACCTCGGTGTCTACGTAGGCGATGCGGCCTTCCTCGTCGATGATGAAAGTCCAGCGGGAAGTGGTCACGTTGCGCGTGAGTTCCACCTGCTCACCATCCACCTCCGTGGTGAAGGTGCCGCCGTCGCGGACCGGCACGCCGAAATCGCGGGCAATGCTGCCGTCGGCATCGGAAAGGAGCGGGAAATTGAGGTTATTGGTCCGGCGGAAGAGTTGCAGGTTGCGTATCTGGTCGCCGCTGATGCCCACGACCTCGGCCCCCATATCCACAAGTTCTGAGCGGTTGTCGCGGAAACTGCAAGCCTGGGCTGTACATCCGCCCGTCATGGCGGCAGGGAAGAAGAAGACCACCAGGATACCACCCTCATGATCGGCGCTGCGCCACATTTCGCCCTCATCGGTCATGGCCTCGAATTCCGGGGCGGGATCACCGACGCTGGGCCGGTCCGGATCGGAATGATGGTCGGTTGAAGCCGCTGACAAGTCGGACGACGTCGTCGACAAAAGGAAAATTGCCGTCAACAGAAGTAAAGAAAACGGGGTTTGCATGACAAAAGTCGGGGTTTCTGGTCTCATGGTCAGTTTTAACAAATGTTGGGTGGATATTGGGTGGATAGGTGTTGGGTGAAATCAGACACACTGTCATAACCGGAAAACGAACAAATTCGTTTATGGGCTTTCCCTGTCGCGGTCATTTGCTATCTTGAACAGGATGATCTTTCACCCGGTATAATGGTATATGAACAGGAGGAACGCATGAAATGCTCATGACCGGGCCGGTGCCCGGACACACAGGCGAATGATTAAATACGGTCATGGCATTACATCTGACATTATAAATCGAAACATTTAAACAGATGAAATGGACATGGCAGACTCCGGATGACACACAGGAGCATGATCAAATCCTACCATGTGAATTCATTCTGTCCTTATAAATCCATAATTGATTTGAACAGATGAAATGTCCATGACCGTTGCCCGGTCACACAGGAGCATGATTAAAAGTGTCATGGACATTCTATGTGACCTAATAAATCTTAAAATTTAAACACATGAAATATTCATGCCGGAAGCATCTTACGACACACAGGGGCATGATTATAAAGCCGAAACCACCACTTCAGCCGTTGCGACTATGGAAAACCAACAGCCCAGTATAGCCTTTGAGCAGGTCATTGAGCGTGGATGTGGCATCGATATCCACAAGGAAGTTTTGGTGGCCACGATACGTGGCCGTGGCATCAAAGAACAAACGCGTTCTTTTGATAC
>JAWOCT010000005.1:0-63520 GCA_046483675.1 Cyclonatronaceae bacterium | reverse complement strand
CACCGTGCCGCTGCTGCGCGAACTGGAACTGCTGCGATTCACCGTGCCGCTGCTGCGCGAACTGGAACTGCTGCGATTCACCGTGCCGCTGCTGCGCGAACTGGAACTGCTGCGATTCACCGTGCCGCTGCTGCGCGAACTGGAACTGCTGCGATTCACCGTGCCGCTGCTACGGGTGGTTGTCGTGCTCCCACGATTCACCGTTCCGGAGCTGCGCGAAGGCGCAGTACGCCGGGTTACCGAGCCCGTTGATCGTGTGGTGGTACCTGTTGTACGTCGTACACTGCTGGTTCCCGGGCTGCTGCTCCTGGTTACGCCGGACCTTCTGTCCACGGTTGTTGTTCTTGTGCGGGTTATGCCCTGTGGTGATGTGGCACCTCTGACCGCCGTTGACCGTGCCCCGTCACGGGTCACCCTTGAAGCCGTTGTTCCCGTGGCGGTTATGGGCGATCGCGTCGTCCGGACACGCGTCGTTTTTTGTCCCGTCACATTATAATAGTTATAAACGACATATTTACCTGGGCCGTAGGAATAGGGATAACCCCATCCGTAAGCCGGATAATGATACCCTCGGTATATGTTGTGGGTGTAATAGGGGTAAGAAACATGCCAGGGGTGCCAGAAGCCTGCATGCCACTGTGAATGCCAACCCCAATCACTGTAATGGTATCCCGTACCCATATGAATTCCGAAGGACCATGAGCTGGAGGGATAATAACCTGGATGACTGTACCCGTATTGGAAGCGCGCAGACCATTGGTACCGGTCATAGTCACGGAAGTACAGTCCGGCATCTTGCAGTCCGTCATCATAACCCATATCGTAGATGTCCTGATCCGTTACCGGCTGGGCACGCTCTTCCGTGTAGTAATCCGAAACGGTCCGTGCCGGACGCTCCTCGATTACCCTTACCTGGGTATAGCAGCCTGTAAAAAGAAAGGCGGCCATCAATATGGTGGATATGTTTTTCAGATGTGCCATAATGTACTCCTTTTTATTCCTGCTGCTGTCAAAACTGACCTTGCTCTCACTCCTGTTCCGCCAATTGGTTGTTGCTGCCGTGTTATACAAGTAAAACGCGCAGGCTTTTATTTTCTTACACCCGGTTGCACTCTCTATACTTAATACACCCGGGAAACGCTTGCTACCTAATGCAAATATATCAGAAAACGCGAGAATTCCGCATCCCTGTACAACTTTTTACGATCCACCGGCGAAAAGGTTCGGCTGCAATCGCCTTTTTTTGAGGATAAAACCGACAATCCATCAAATAACAACAACTTCACCGGATTGCCACTGAACAGATACCGTATCGGCCTGTCCGGATTTTATCCCAGGTAGACACGCAAGGCCAGGCTTCGGTTGTGATGCCGCAGCTTTCGGAGGGCTTTTTCCTTGATCTGGCGGACACGCTCGCGTGTCAGGTCGAATCGCTCACCGATTTCTTCCAGTGTGAGCGAGTGTTCCCTGCCGATGCCAAAATAAAGGCGGATGACTTCAGCTTCCCGTTTTGACAATTTCGAGAGGGCTCGTTCAATTTCTACTTTGAGCGATTCTCCCATCAGATCGTTATCGGGATCGGGCGTTTCCTCATTTTCGAGCACATCCAGCAGGCGATTGTCTTCACCCTGGGCAAAAGGGGCATCGACGGAGAGATGCCGTCCGGAGATCTTGAGGGTATCGGAAACTTCGGAGACCGTCATTTCCAGGCTTTCAGCCAACTCGGAAGCGGACGGTATCCGTTCGTATTCCTGCTCAAGCTTGGATAGCTCTTTTCCAATCTTGTTCAGGGCTCCGACGCGGTTCAAGGGCAGGCGAACGATCCGGCTTTGTTCGGCAAGCGCCTGAAGAATGGACTGTCGGATCCACCAGACAGCGTAGGATATAAATTTGAATCCTCGGGTCTCATCGAACCGCTTTGCGGCCTTGATAAGGCCCAGGTTGCCTTCGTTGATAAGATCGCCGAGAGAAAGGCCCTGATTTTGATACTGCTTTGCCACCGATACTACGAAACGCAGATTGGCTTTGGTAAGCTTTTCAAGGGCATCCTGATCCCCTGCCTGAATCCTCTTGGCAAGCTCCACTTCCTCATCGGGAGTGATAAGGCTTACCTTGCCGATTTCCTGCAGGTATCTGTCAAGAGACTGTGATTCTCTTGTTGAAATTCCGCTTGGGCTTGGATTTTTCGGTTCTTTTTTCTTCTTAGCCACTTGAAGTATCTTGGTTTGTTTTTGTTCGGACTTCTGACAACCGCAATATCAGGTTACGGAATATACGATGTTTCAAAGTTGATTTCCCGGCCCGGATCACATCCTGCTGATTCGTTTCAGAAATGGTTCCAATTACTTAAAAAAACGATACAAATGTAAGGATGTTATGTTTCAGATGTTGCTTTTTTATTTCTGACTGAGAAAGGACGCTCCTGGAAACGGGTTCCTCAACCCAAAAAAATGACACACTGACACGGCGATATCCGAAAAAGCAGGACGGGTCGGAAGTTCCGTAGAAGCCGCTGCTGAGACCGGATAGACCAGCAAGGGTGTGAATTCGCGTGAGTGATCGGTGCTCGGCATCGTGGGATCGTTCCCGTGGTCACCTGTAATAATAAGGAGGTCATCGGGTCCCACGGCCTTAAGGAGTGACGGAACAGCCCGATCGATCTCCTCCAGCGCACGGGCATATCCATCGGTATCGTTACGGTGTCCGTAATTCTGATCGGTCTCGATAAGGTTCGCAAAAACAAACCGGCTACCGGTTTGCTGGTCTGCGGTCCCGGATTCATTGTAGACGTTCATCTCATCGAGAATCTTCTCTATTCCCTCGGCATTGCTTTTCGTCCTGTTGGAGCGGTCAAAACCCTGGTCGGTGAAAAGGTCGATCACTTTGCCTATGGAAACTGTTTCGACACCCTGTTCCTGAAGGTATCCCGGGAGGAACGGCCGGAACGGCTCCACGGAATAATCATGCCGATGGTCGGAGAGCCGCCGATAAGATCCCGGCTTTCCCTCGAACGGCCGGGCGATGACCCGTCCCACCGCGTGTTCACCGGTCAACACATCGTTCCTGGCGATTTCGCACCACCGATAAAGTTTCTCCAGTGGGACGGTATTCACATCGCAGGCTATCTGAAAAACGCTGTCGGCAGAGGTATAGACGATGGGTAAACCGGTTCGTTGATGCTCCTCTCCAAACTCATCGATAACGGCAGTGCCTGATGCGGGCTTGTTGGCCAGAACACCATCGACTCCGGCAAGCTCGGTAAAAACGTCGATGACTTCCTTTGGAAATCCTTCAGGATAGGTAGGGAACGGGCGTTCCAGTTGCAATCCGGCAATTTCCCAATGTCCGGTAGTGGAATCCTTCCCGGCAGATGCTTCCCGCATCTTGCCATGGGCCGCCAGCGGTTCGAGTACGGGTGCAACCGTATCCAGCGGAATGATGTTGCCAAGTCCCAGCCGCTGCATTGAGGGCAGCTGGCAGCGTGTGAGTGCGACCACATGTCCCAGCGTATTGCTTCCCTCATCTCCGTACAAGTGAGCGTCTTCCTGTGCTCCTACCCCGAGTCCGTCAATGATTACCAGGTAACATGCCGGCATCTCACACCTCCACGATAAACTTGTTCATCCGGACGGCCTCATTGACCGCCCTTTTCACTTTTTGCAGGACTTCGTCCGGTTCGGTGACCCCGTTAAGCCGGGTCACACCCGTATTGATCCGGATGGGTTCCCGCTTTTGCACCGCAAAGGCAAACGGCTCACGGAACAACTCGCGGATACGGCCCGTCCATCCCAAAAACGATGATTCATCGGTTGATTGCAATATAAAAGTATACACATAATCGCTGTGGGCTCCAACAATGCCCGGGATGCCGTGATTTTGGGGGCGGATGGCCATCAGTATCTGCTGCTGCAGGTTGGTAAGGTCATCCAGGCGATAGCGGGTCCGCAGATCGTTGATATTGCCAATACTGATCATTCCGACCCACGTGGAAAGGGCCGGCGTCCTGTGCCGTGCATGCTGCGTCAACCGGTTGAACGTCGTATATATCAGCTCACGCGTGTAACTGGTGAGTCCGGTTGAAAAGATATTCTGGCTTATATCAAGGTTCGGCAGCATAGATTCCAGTTTGAGTCCGGCTGAGCGGCACAGGTTGCTGATCTTGTATTTCAGTGCTTCACTGAAGATCAGCATATTTTCGCTGTAGGCAAGAATCAGCAGCTGCCGTCGCTGCCGGTGCAAAATCGGTAACGCCAACGAGGCTCCGTAGCAGAGCGGCTCAGAAGCCGAGATGCGTTTCGGATTGCCATTCAAGTGCGGAGAGAAGAAAGGTTCCCCTTCCGTAAGTGCGTGTGCTGCCACAGATCCTTTCTCCAATGCCAGGCCGATCGGGGGCGGATATCTGGCATCCAGGGAATGGAGTACGGTGTGCCAGTCGTTCATACCGCGTGCCAGAAGCACTACACCCCCGTTTTCGCCGATGTAGTGCTGGATGTTATCCACCAGTGAGGTCACCAGATCCAGGGGATCTTCGGCTTTCATGAGATCGCCCACCATTTGGTCGTAATCCACCCACTCGGTCTGCTTTTCGGCAAGATCAGCCACCTCCTGATAGGATTGCAGCATGCGCCCCAAAACCTTGCGATAAGCAGTGATCACCTGTTCATCAGTGGGGACGAGCTCATGCCTGCCTGCTGTCTCCACCGTCGTAATGGCCACGGTTTCCGCATTATAGACAAAGGGGATCAGGTAGATATGTGTAACCGGCGGTGTAGAAGTGTAATGCGAGAGCTCACCAGCCTCGAAATGGGTGCCCTGTTCAAGCCGCGTCAGGGACTTTATGTTGCTGTAGTCTCTGAGAAAATGGTTCTCCCGTCTCACACGATCCTGATATACAACATCCTTGCGGACCGTGGCATAGCCGGCCAGGACGAATATGTCGCGATTGGCGTTCACCCAGTGCATCGACACCGTCTCCGCCTGCATCGAAGTTCTCAGCAGAAGGACCATGTCGCGCACTACCTTTTTGAAATTTTGCAGGTTGTCTTTTTCCCTTTCTTCCACCTGGGATATATTCATGCTATTCATATGCTTACGTCTTTCTGGATGAGTCGATCCGGGGCAGCAGCGCTTCGGCTTCACCGATCAGCGAATCGATGGCATGGAGGCCGCGGTTCCAGAAGCTGCCGTCATTGATATCCACCCCGAGATCCGACATCAGGTTGGCCGGCCAATCGGAGCCTCCTTTTTCCAGCATCCTGAGGTAGGATTCATTAAATCCGTTTCCGGAAGCAAGAAATTCCTGATACAACGCCAGCACAAGCAGCTCACCGAACGCATAAGCATAGACGTAACCGGGCGTATGGATAAAATGAGGGATATAACTCCACCAGAGGCGATAGTTGTCGGTCAGGGTGACCGAATCCCCGTAGACCGGGCCCTGCGTCTCCATCCAAAGCTCGGATAAACGGTCGGCTGTAAGTTCTCCTTCCTCGCGGCGGGCGCGATGGATACGGTCTTCAAAACGGTTCATAGAGACCTGGCGGAAGACCGTGGCAATGGTATCATCAATCTTTCCCACCAGCAACGCCATTTTTTCCTCCGGGTCCTGCAGGCTGGACAGCAGCTTTCGAAAGACCAGCATCTCGCCGAAAACGGAGGCGGTTTCAGCGGTCGTGAGGGGGGTGTCCGATTGCAGTACGCCCTGTTTGCGGGCCAGGTACTGGTGGACGCCGTGTCCGAGCTCATGGGCCAGGGTCTGCACATCACGGATCTTGCCGTCGTAGTTCATGAATACATACGGATGGACTGACGGGATGGTCGAGGCCGAGTAGGCTCCGCCTCGCTTGCCTGGAACAACAGCTGCATCGATCCATTGCTCGCTGAAGAAACGCCCTGCGATTTCACCCATTTCTGGATGAAACTCGGAGTAGGCATCCAGCACCATATCCCGGGCATCGTCCCATGTGATTTTCTCCCGGTTTTTGAGCACCGGAGCATACCGGTCATACTCCATCATTTCATCCACTCCCAGGAGCTGCTTTTTAAGGCGGTAGAACCGTTGCACCAACGGATACTGGCTGGTGACCGCATCCACCAGAGCCTCTACGCTCTTGTCGGCAATCTCATTGGCGAGGTTCCTGGCTTTGAGCCAATGTGGATATTTGCGAAGCCGGTCATTGGTATGCTTGTCGGCCAGCAGGGTGTTGAAGACATAGGTCAACGGACGCTTCATATGGTCCAGCCCACCGGTAAACACTTCAGAGGCCCGGCGGCGAACATCGCGGTCGGGGTCGCTCATCCGGCTCAGGATCTGCGATTCGGTAAGCTCTTCGCCATCAAGCTGGAAGCGGGAAGCGCCGAGTGTCTCATCGAAAAAACGGACCCAGGCACGCGAACCGGTCACGGCCTTGGCGGAAAGGATCTGCTCTTCCTTTTCCCCGAGGGTGTGGGGCTTGTCCAGGCGAGATGTCTCCAGATAATGGCTGTACTTCGAGAGCTCCGGGCTGTCGATGCGATCCCGGGCAGATGCCTCGTCCATGGCAAGCCATTCAATAGTAAAAAAGACGGTCTTTTGCGAAAGCTCGGAAGAAAGTTCGGTGACTTCCTGGACGGCCTTGCCCAGTGCCGGATCTTCTGTATTTGTAGTCCAGCTAAGGTAGGCAAACGAACCGAGCCGGCCCATGATCTCCAGTATTTCCGAATAGCGGTCGAGGGCTTCGGCAAACTCAACCGGTGAGAGACTTGCCACCCGGTTACGATACTGCTTTTCAAAACGATCTGCCAGTTCGCGCACTTTTTCGCGGTCGGTTCGGAGTGCAGGATCGTCGAGGCTTTTATACAGGTCGGACAGATCCCATCGTACATGTTCCGCGCCTGTTGTTTCCTTTTGCTTCATAATAATTTCGGGGTTTCCGTGATGTGGGATTATAAGGAAAAAATGACAACGTTTTTTGGAGGCATTTCGTTATGTGGATTGTGGCGTATTCATCATAATTTTCTTGGCGTCATTTCTTAATTTTCGAACCCCAACCAACATCCTGAAAATTCCCGTGCCGTGAAGCAACTAGAAGCGCAGTTCGGTCCCAACGCAGCTCTCGCCGAAGAGCTTTACGAACAATACCTGGAGAATCCAGAATCCGTGCCGCCGTATTGGCGGACGTATTTTGATGAGATGGTCAACGGAGCTCCTGCTCCGGCAGGCGAAGCTGAAGTTAAGGCTGACCGGAAAGCAGACAGGAAAAAGGAGCCTTTTAAGGAGCGGCGCAAACACGAACCGGAAGTTCCTTCCAAGCCGAAGAAGGCCGATAAAGAGGTGGACAAAAAAAAGGAGACCCCTGCGGAAAGGGACAGGGAAACCGGAGATGAGGCCGTTGAGAAAAAGCTTTTCGAATACAAGCCGCTCAAGGGTGCGGCCGGCAAACTGTCTGCCAACATGGAGGCCAGCCTGGAAGTACCCACGGCCACTTCGTTGCGCGTTATACCGGTCAAGATGCTCATGGAGGACCGCCGCATCATCAACAGCTATCTGGAGAAAAGGCTGCAACCCAAGGCAACCCTTACCCATTTCGTTGCCTGGGCTGTAATCAGGGCGCTCAAAGAGTTTCCGCGGCTGAACCATCATTTTGGCGAGAAGGACGGCAAACCGGCGCGGGTTGAACCGAAATCGGTGAATCTGGGAGTCGCCATCGACCTGCCCAACAAAGACGGGTCACGCAATCTGGTGGTGCCGAATATCAAGGAAGCCGACAAAATGTCATTCGATGAATTCCTGCATTCTTTTCTGGATCTCATCGACCGGGCGCGCAAGGGCAAGCTGGAAGTAGGGGATTTTGAGAACACCACCATTACCATTACCAATCCCGGCACGATCGGAACGGTTTCTTCGATGCCGCGCCTGATGAAAGGACAGGGAGCGATCATCGCGACCGGAGCCATGAATTACCCCGCTGAATTCCAGTCGATGTCACAGGAGTTGCTGGGTCACCTGGGTATCAGCATGGTGATGAACGTAACGTGCACGTACGACCATCGGATCATCCAGGGGGCTGAATCCGGTTCCTTCCTGTCGCGCATCCAGGAATTCCTCGCTGGTCCAACCGATTTCTTCGCATCCATCTTCGAGGAGCTCAACATTCCCTATGAACCGATTCCGTTTGGCGAGGATCAGTACACCGGTTTTCTGGATGGAGGATCGGACCGGATTGAATCCGACAAAAAAGCGGTGGCTGTAAGTCGGCTGGTGGACCGCTACCGCCGGCATGGCCACGTGATGGCCGAGCTCAATCCGTTGCAGTTCGGTACCGGCTACAATCCCGAACTTGATTTTCATTACCACGGACTTACCATGTGGGACCTGGACAGAAAATTCTACGTCCCCCATCTGGGTGGATCGGATCAGGTCACTTCCCTGCGTAACATCATCGACATTCTTCGGAAGACGTATTGCGGATACATAGGTTCCGAGTACACCCATATCCTGGAGGTGGAAGAACGCTCCTGGCTTAGGGACGTTATGGAGACGTCGCTGAATGACCCGGAGCTCAACAAGGAGCAAAAACGGCGTATCCTTCACAAACTGAACCAGGCCAGCGCCTTTGAGGAGTTTCTGCACAAAAAGTATATCGGCCACAAGCGGTTCTCCCTGGAGGGGGCCGACACCCTGATCCCGATGATCGACTACCTGCTGGAGCGCGCAGGGGATTATGAAATCACCGATCTTGTACTGGGCATGGCGCACCGCGGGCGGCTCAATGTACTGGTCAATACCATGGGCAAGTCCTACAAAAAGGTGTTCGCAGAATTTGAGGGGAACATCGACCCTGAAAGTGCGATGGGTACCGGCGACGTAAAATATCACCTGGGTACCACGGCTGTCCACAAGACGAAGGATGGCAAAAAGATCAACCTGATGCTTATGCCCAATCCCAGTCACCTGGAGTCGGTCAACCCGGTCGTTGAAGGGGCGGCACGGGCGCTTCAGGACAAGGACGGCAAAAAGAAATCGCGCGAAAAAGTAATTCCGTTGCTTATTCACGGGGATGCGGCTTTTGCCGGGCAGGGTGTAGTGGCCGAAACGCTTAACATGTCCCAGCTGGAAGGTTTTTCAACCGGCGGCACCATCCATCTGATCATCAACAACCAGATCGGTTTTACCACTCTTCCAAAGGACGGGCGATCGACCGAGTATGCGTCCGACCTGGCTAAAACGATACTGGCACCCATTTTCCATGTCAATGGCGATGAACCTGAAGCGGCTATCCAGAGCATCAAGCTGGCGCTGGATTATCGCCAGAAGTTCGGAAAAGATGTGGTCATCGACCTGATCTGCTACCGCAAGCATGGTCACAATGAAGGCGACGAACCGGCCTTCACCCAACCCTATCTTTACAAGGAAATCCAGGATCACCCAAGCGTTCGCGAAAGATACACCCGTCAGCTGGTCAAGCGCGGAGAGCTCACCAAAAAGGAGGTGCAGCAGATCTTTGATGAATTTGATGAACTGTTGGAAGCGGCGTTCAAGGATGCCAGGAAGGCAGGCAATATCGGGCAGCTCACACGTGATCACTTGAAGCGGGAGGAGCTCTCCCAGAATGAGTGGAAAAAGCATCTGCCGGATACCCGGTTCGATATCCAGAAACTCAAGGAGATCGGACTCAAGCTGAATACCCTGCCACAGGATTTCGATGGCAATCCCAAGCTGTTGCGCATCCTTGCGAAACGTTCCGAGATCACCGATAAAAACCAAAAGAAAATCGACTGGGGACTGGCAGAAGCCCTGGCATTCGGATCACTTCTGACGGAAAAGCACTCTGTGCGGCTCACAGGCCAGGATACGGAGCGGGGTACCTTTTCGCATCGGCATTCCGTGCTCCACGGCACGGCAAAAGACCAGGTGTTCGTTCCGCTCAACAATCTGCAGGAAGATCAGGCCACCTTCGAGGTCTTCAACAGCCTGCTCAGTGAATTTGCCGTACTCGGTTTCGAATTTGGCTACAGCAGCCTGCGACCGGAAACACTGGTTCTATGGGAAGCGCAATTTGGTGATTTCAGCAATGGCGCGCAGATTATCATTGATCAGTACATCGCCGCAAGCGAATCGAAGTGGCGCCAGACCAGCGGTGTGGTGTTGCTGTTGCCTCATGGGTACGAAGGGCAGGGACCCGAACATTCATCAGCGCGGCTGGAGCGCTTTCTGCAGCTCAGCGCCGATAACAACATCCAGGTAGCCAACTGTACCACTCCTGCCCAGTATTATCATCTGCTGCGTCGTCAGGCACTGCGCATCAGCAAAAAGCCCCTGGTCATCATGACTCCGAAAAGCCTGCTCCGTCACAGCAAGGTCGTCGCCAGCATCGAAGAACTTGCCGAGGGTTCTTTTCATGAGGTCATTGATGACGCTTCGATTGAAGACGCATCCTCCGTAAAACGTATTGTTTTCTGCTCCGGCAAGGTGTACTATGATCTGCTTGATCAGCGTGACAAGGAGGAGTTGAAGGACGCGGCGCTGGTACGTCTTGAGCAGTTCTACCCTTTCCCGGACGAAAGCATTCGTGCGGTGCTGGATACGTACAGCAACGCGACGGATATCATTTGGTGTCAGGAAGAGCCTGAAAATATGGGAGGTTGGCGTTTTGTCAAGCCCCGCATTGATGAACTGATCGGCGAATCAAAAACCGCTTACGCGGGCAGGGTGGCATCCGCATCATCGGCTACCGGTTCGGTCAAGATCCATGAAGCCGAGCAGGAATTGCTGGTCCGTGAAGCACTCGGACTTGATAGCGAAAGCTGATAAACCCACTGCTGACTGTTCTGCAGCTGTTCGACAGCCCTCGGCGAGAGATTCCATGATCTGTGATGCCGTTATCCATGATATTGCTATGCCGATCCTGCCAGGCAGGATATTCGGCGTGTACAATATACAGAGCGTATGATGTGCGAAGCGTACCGTACGTTATCCGTTTACCGCAGGCCCCCGGGTACCCCCTTGCAGATCCGGCTGATGGCGTCGTGGCTGTGCAGACTTTCCATATGATTGCACCGAACCACAAAATCGCGTATTTCCGGTTTGCGGTTCAGCTGATCGTATATCAACCGGGCAGCATCCTCCACAAATTTCTGGTAGGCGCCGTTCATCTCGGCGAAAGCCTGCTCATCCTCCCGTTTGACCATAACCTGGGTCTCGGTCATGAGGGCTTCCCTGAGCAATTCGATCAGCGATTCAGGTGGCAGGAACTCGGAGCATTCGACAGTCACATTGGTGATACTGCGCTGGCTGTGGGAAATGGCTGCCACGTCGCGTGTGTTGCGGGCGTGCTCTGCCAATTCAAAAGAACAGGGGCAGGCGCTGCTGTATTCGAAATCAATGTGCATGAACATCCGCATGCGGCCCTGCGCGTCCATATGCCCCTCGAACGAAAGCGGATAGTACTGGTAGCCGCTCAGATCCGATCGCAGGCTTTCCTGCATCATGGGATAGTTCACCTGCAGTTTCACAAAACTTTCCCTGCTCTTGAGGTTATCCCTGTAGGCGCGCAGGATGTATTCAAGGACCTCCTGTGTCATCACCTCGTCCCTGTACTCATAAAACGTGCGGATGATACGGCTCATGTTGATCCCTTTCTTGCCCGCGTCCAGGCTTACATATCCATCCACAGAAGTTTCCAGTGTCATTTCGCCCCCGTCACGCGTTGCATAGGTCAAGGGCAACCGGAAGTTGGAGATCCCAACCTGCTGGATGGGCACATTGGCCCCTTCGATAAGAGATGCAGGTCCGTTTTGCAGGTCGGGTAACGAACTGCGATAAGCATCCGAGACCGTAAAGGTCGGATCATAAAATCGTTTGAGCGTTGACGTAATCATGAGGTGAGGCGGATAGATAGTAAGTTAGTTTTCCCGGTATTCGGCGATATTTCGTTCCGTTTCATGCAACTTCACTGCGTAGAGGGTTCCGCTTTTGCATATGGCAGCCACATCGTCCCTGAGTTCCTGAAAAAAGCATCGGGCCAGGTTTTCTGAGGATGGAATGACCCCCTGGAGAAAATCGACATCCAGATTCAGATTTTTGTGATCACATTTTGACAGGATACGATCCTGGATCACTTTTTTCAATTTGCCCAAATCAACGACATATCCTGTATCGGGATCGGGTTCACCGGCGACTGTGACTTCGATCACATAATTGTGACCATGCCAGTTGGGATGATTGCACGGCCCGAAAGTAGCCTGGTTCCATTCCGGACTTTTTCCCGGATTGTGGAGCCGGTGGGCGGCTGTGAAGTGTTCTTTTCTGGTGACGTAAACCACAATCTGCTGTTCAGTGAATGTGTGATATGTTGGATGTACGTCAACGTTAAAATTACGGAAAAAGGTTCCTTGCTTAAAAACGTGATCAGTTGCTTTTCAAGCCGGATTCATGCTCCTCTCCGTCTCCATCCGTATTATGTAACGCCTGGTCACTTAAATTCAGTGTCTGTGCCTGGGCCTTGCTGACGGGGTAGTTTCCATGGGGTCGTTCACCCAGCAATGCAATCAGATCGTGCGAGCCGAGTATCTCTTTTTCCAGAAGGGTTTTGGACAGGATAACGAGTGTGTTTTTTTTGTCGAGCAGAAGTTTTTTTGTGCGTTCGTAGTTTCTTTTTATGATGGTTTGCACAGCTTCATCTATCCGCTCAGACGTGCGCTCGGAATATTTCTTCTGGAAGGCAAATCCACCATCGTCTCCGGCAGGGTCGTGGTAGGATATGTTTCCCAGTTCCTCACTCATGCCATATTCCGTGACCATGGCGTAAGCCAGGCGGGATATGCGCTCAAGGTCGTTTCGGGCTCCGGTTGAAATCCTTCCGAAGATGATCTCTTCTGATACGCGTCCACCGAGCAGTGCGCATATCTTGTCATCCAGTTCCCCGGTGGTCATCAGGAATCGGTCTTCAAGCGGGGTCTGCAGTGTATAGCCCAGGGCGGCGAACCCTCTGGGAACGATACTCACTTTAAGGACCGGATCGGTGTGCTCCAGGTACCAGCCTGCGATGGCGTGTCCCGCTTCGTGGTAGGCGATGATTTCGCGTTCATTCGGGCTGATGATTTTGTTCTTTTTTTCGAGGCCGGCGACCACCCGTTCGATTGCGTCCTGAAAATCGATCATTTCGACGGCTTCCTTGTTCCGGCGGGAAGCCAGCAGTGCCGCTTCGTTGCACATGTTGGCCAGTTCGGCTCCGGCAAAGCCCGGAGTCTGCGAAGCAATCAGCTGCATGTCGACATTCTCAGCCACTTTCAGCTTTTTTGTATGCACCTGAAGTACTTCCACCCTGCCCTTCAGGTCCGGCTTGTCAATGAGGATCTGGCGGTCGAAACGTCCCGGACGCATAAGGGCCGAATCAAGCACATCCGGACGGTTGGTCGCAGCCATGATGATGACCCCTTTTTCGGTGTTGAACCCGTCCATCTCCGACAGCAGCTGGTTCAGGGTGTTTTCGCGTTCATCATTGGATCCGGTCACCTGGTTTTTACCCCGGCTTCGCCCGATGGCATCAATTTCGTCAATAAATATAATACACGGGGCTTTTTCCTTGGCCTGTTTAAACAGGTCCCGGACCCTGGAAGCCCCAACACCTACGAACATTTCCACAAAATCGGATCCACTCAGGCTGAAAAACGGCACGTCTGCTTCGCCTGCGGTGGCTTTGCCAAGCATGGTCTTGCCTGTGCCCGGCGGTCCGACCAGCAGGACTCCTTTCGGAATATTTCCACCCAGCTTGGTGAACTTTTGGGGATCTTTCAGGAAAGCGACGACCTCTTCGACTTCTTCCTTTGCTTCCTCCAGGCCGGCTACATCCTTGAACGTGATTTTCTGGTCACTCTGGCGGTCATACAGCGAGGCCTTGTTTTTGCCAATATTCATGAGCTGCGAACCGGGGTTCATCCGACGGAAAATAAAGATCCAGAAAGCGATGATGAGCATCAGGGGGATGAACCAGATGAAGACATTGCTGAACAAGTTGCCACTGAAGCGGGCATCATAGGCCACACCGTGTTCTTCCAGCAGGGGTCGGATGTCGTCGCCCTCGATCATGGTCAGCGTAAAGGGGTAGCTTGCAGGCTGGTCTTCGTTGCTGCTTTCAAACCATTGGCTGCCTGACGGTTCGTCGAAGGGAACATGCCCCTCCTTTACGGCATCTTCCAGGAAGAATCCTTCGATGGTCTTGCCGTCAACGATGATGATCTTATCCACATGTCCCTTTCGTACATGATCCAGAAACTCACTGTATGTCAGCTGTTTGGTTCCGTCCGGGAAGACAGAAAGGTAGGGTATAGCCAGCAGTATGAGAAACAGGACAAGATAGATCCATATCGGAAACCGGGGATTCCTGTTCTCCTTTTTCCCTGTTTCGTAACTGTCCTTTGAGGGGTGTTTTTTTTTAGCCATAGCAATAAGATACGCAAATTTCCGGACCTGAACGCGGCAGGTTCCTCAGCTACTTTCACCGAAGACAATGGTATCCCCTTCGGCGGTCTGCATTTCCACAACACCTGCGTTATCGGTAACTTTGCCGATTACGGTAAACTCCTTGCTGACATCGGCGAGCTTGCGGACCTGATGTTCGGGCAGCGTAAACAGCAATTCAAAATCCTCGCCGCCATAGAGGGCATATTTGTCGACATCTTCCTTCATTTCATCAGCAACCCGGCGGGTCTGCAGGTCTATGGGCAATGCGGATTGGTAAATGTACATCCCTTTTTTAGAATAATCTGCTATCCGCTGGATATCATTCAACAGTCCCTGGCTTACATCGATCAACGTATGGGGCGTGATATCCATTTCTTTGAAGAGGGTGATCATATCTTTTCTGGCCACCGGTACAAGTTGCCGTTTGACGACATAATCCCACTCAGTGAGGTCAGGTTGCATGACTGGATCATCGGAGTCTTCCCAGTGACGCTTCTCCCGCAGGAGCACCTTGAGTCCGGCCAGTGCGCTGCCCAGATCTCCAGTCAAACAGACCGCATCGCCTTCCCTGGCGCCGCTGTTATAGACAATGCGCTCTTTTGCCACATCACCGTATACCGTGACCGAAATTACCAGGGCATGGTGCGAGCCTGTGAGGTCCCCACCCGACAGCTGGCATCCGTAATCGGAACATGCCATCCCGATCCCTTTATAGAGTTCCCCGATCATTTCCACGGTTATCCTGTTGGGCACGCCGAGGTTCACCAGCACGGCCTGCGGCTGTCCGTTCATGGCATAGATGTCACTAACGGCCGCAGAAATCACCTTTGCTCCCACCTGGTGGAACGGCATGAAGGTCAGATCGAATTCGACTCCTTCGATGAATGTTTCACTGGACAACAGGCTGTAGCGTGAACCATCACAGGAAAGCACAGCGGCATCGTCGCCGATTCCCATGTGTACCTGCCCGGAGCGATACGTGGAATATCCAGCGATTTTACGGATCAATCCGGTCCGTCCCAGGCTGGAAATCGCATTTCCTTCTGGTGTTGACATGAACGAAGTTTCTGTTTAGAGCAATGAATGTTGAACAAGCGTCACGGCCTCAGAAAAAAAGGCAACCCGGGAAGTGGCCGGATTGCCTTTCAGAAATACAACGGTTTTATAACGGAGACACAATCACCCCGGTTCAACCGGCGCCGGTCAGGCATTAGTGACCTGTTTACATCGGCGCCTCTGAGCCGCGAAGCGTAGAGTAGTTAATCCGCAGGGTCCCGGCTTCCCGGAGTTCCTCCTGCACATCACTGACGATACCCATCTCCGACTTCTGGTCCACACGCAGCGAAACAATGAGGCGCGGTTCCTCCATGAGCTTGTCGTACATCAGCCGACGGATGGCAAAGATATCGTCGATAAGGGCGTCATCGATCTGGACCTTGGTGTCACCGTAACGCCCGTCTCCGAGGATTTCAGGCCCGATATATATGTAACTGACCAGGCGCTTCTGCTCTATCTTTTCGATGTTGTCGGCCCGGGTGAAGTCAACCCTGACCTGCAGTTCCACTTCACGCAGGACCGTCACCACCATGAAGAAGATAAGCAACATGAAAATGATGTCCGGCATGGCTGCAGTCGGCACCTGCTGCTTGGTGTTAGCCTGTTTTTTCTTGAATTTTGACATAACTGTTCAGGGTGGTTTTACGATCCCGGATCCGGCTCAGCAAGTGAGATATTCTGGGGATACATTTCTCTTATGACATTGTCTTCCCGGCTTACACGTGCGCTGTATTGCCGGTAGGGGATGCCGAACTCCCGCATGGACGCCTCGTCCCTGAGCTGCCGGTAGGCGCCGATCACTTCATCGAGCATGTCGATGTAAATCTCGTAATTCGTCTGCCGGTCGGTTTTAATGGAAACAATAGCCTGACGGGGTGATTCGGACAGGTTGGGATCCTGTGCACGGTTCTCATTGTCCACAAAATCCATGACCAGCTGCTTTACCTCGGGAAGACTGGCCCGTTCCTCGTTGATCAGTATCTGCCCCCGTGCATTCACAAGGATATTCATGAGGTTGCGTTCACGAATCGGAGGCGGTTCCTGATCGGGATCGGGCGGTGGCGGCAGCTGCATGCCGATACCTGTATCCACGTCAATAGTCGTGACCACGAGGAAGAAAATCAGGAGCAGGAAGGCGATGTCCGCCATCCCCGCCTGAGGCACTTCCGCTACTTCACGATTGCGTTTTTTTAATTTCATATCTGAAATCAGAATTTAAAAGTGGTGCGCAAACCGGTGATGATCAGCATGACGGCCAACAGGGCCATGGTGATCAGCATGGTTAGGATAGCCGCATCGGTGACGGCACCGGCGATCAGATAGGAAATCAGGAAAATCAGTATGGGGACCAGATAGACCAGGATCTTCGACAATTCCTGTTTTCCCTGAACGATATTTTTGATACCGAACCCGATCATGGATGCCAAACCAATGGCTACCAATGCAAGCATCAGTCCGATTGCTATAGGTACGTACATAATGGTTGGATATGGGTAAGTAAGTGATTAGGAATCGGATTTGTCTTTGTCCGAATCATCGCCTTTACCGGCACTGCGTTCGGCGCGCTCCTCATCGGAGATAATCTGCTTGCCCTGCTGAAGGAGTGCTATGGAGTCGACCAGGACGATGGAACTCTCTTCCATATCCACGACAAGACGGTCAATCTTGGAAACGCAGTAGTTGTACCCTACTTGCAGGATGATACCGGCGATCAGACCGGATGCGGTTGTAAGGAGGGCTACCTTGATACCACCAGCTACAAGACTCGGCGAAATGTCACCGGCCGCCTCGATGGCGTCGAAGGCCTGGATCATCCCGATTACCGTTCCGGTAAATCCAAGCATCGGGGCAATGGCAATAAAGAGAGAAAGCCACACCAGGCCTCTTTCAAGGAAGCTCATCTCAATGGATCCGTAGGACTGAATCGCTTTTTCAGCGGCCTCGATGCCTTCATCGGCACGAAGCAAACCTGCCTGGAAGACCGAAGCAACCGGCCCTCTAGTGGAGGAACAAAGTTCTTCAGCGGACTGGATGCCGCCTTCCTGAAGCGCTTCCTTCACATCAAGAATGAATTTGCGCGTATTGATGTCAGCTCTGTTGAGCGTGATCAGTCGCTCGAGGAATATGGCAAGCCCGAGAATAAGGGCTATGAGTACGGGCCACATGAACGGGCCGCCTTCATTGAAGTACCCGACGAGCATGTTGAATAAGCCTTCTTCCAGGGCGCCCTGGAAAAGCAAAGCACTAAACGAGAGGGTCATACGATTCTCCGATTTTTACCTAATGTTGTATTTCGTAGTAAAGCCAATTCGCAATACGAGGATTATAGACTATTTTGTGTCAAATGTCAAAAACAGGATACATCCTGGAAACCAATAGATCAGCAACCGGGAATGCCCATGAAAAGCCATTGACAAAATCACCTGCAATAATACAAAAATTTGAAAAATATGCCTTGCAATAAATAATAAAAAAATACAGGTCATATCTATTCAGCTCTGCCCAAAACGCTGGTTCATCATGATTTGTTGCGCGCGGAATCACACGCAATCCTATTTTTTCTGATCCGGACATTTTTTCTGATCCGGACATACGATCTGGTATGGCACCTGTGACAATAACACCTTGCACAAGTTTTTTTGGCATCACGTCAAAAAACGGCATTCACGGAAAACCGCACGGTCTGTATGGCAGGCCTGCCCGGAACCGTGCGCCCGTTGTACTGCAGATTTGCCCTCAGGAAGTCACTGATGCGATAATCGGACTGCAGGGACCATGCCAAGGACTGTCCCATGCCGGCGCCATCGGTCAGTTCGAATTCGCCCAGACTTGTTGACGGTCCACCCGACAGATCGAAATTGCGATACTCAATTCTGGCTGCCGACTGAATTCGACCACCCAGGTTGACACGGGTATTCACATGCAGTGTGGTACCGGCAACCATAGCTCGGGTAGTCGGGAAACGGTCTGTTCTGCGAATGAGTGAAAATCCTGTCCCCGACTGAATGGAAGAACTCCAGCGCGCATCCAACCCTGGCCGGATCTCCCCGCCGCGGATCGAGAAATTCCGGGAGGCAAAGGTCTCACTGCGGTTTTCGTTCCGTCCCAGGGACGCATCCACCATGACACGGAATCGGCGTGATACCCTTGCTCCTCCCCGGAGACGAAGATGTTCCGTGACGCGCTTTTCAAGACCGCTTGCCTGGCGCTGCTGGGACCGCATGCGATCGGCCGTGATCCGAAGTTCTCTGCGCGTATCATTGCGAAAGAGCTCGATATCCTGTTCGATGAATATCCGGCCGTTGATGGTCAGTGAATCGTCGCGAAAGCGGTGCAGCCGCATGAAGTATATGTCACTTAGCTTCTCGGTCCGGTTTTCTTCGCGTATGTCGATTCGTGTGTGCCAACGGACACCGGAAAGAAAATCCAGCCAGTCGGAAAAGCGGGCATCATAGTCATCAATGAGCCTGGATGGATCCACGCTCATCCGCCATCTGGCCTGCAGGGCGATTACCGGAAACAGCTCTTCGGAAGGGACCAGCTGCTTGATGAAGGCGCCTTCATTGGGGCCCTGTTCCGTGAAGAACTCATCCACCTGCTGCACCCCATCCTCGTTGAGGTCGATCCATACGTATTGTCCCAGTTCGGGTCCCACTTCGATAAAGGTTTCCTGCAGCAGAGATCGTCGCTCGGTATTGGCATCATAGAACAGTTGTGCCTCGAGGAAACGGTTCCAGGGCCGGTAATCGGTGACCGAGCGCACGAGGACACCACGGTTGTTCAGGCGCTGCTCTTCCACCCGGAAGAGCTCCTCAAATGTTCGCTGGCGCAGGCCGATGGTGTTCCTTGTCTGGAACCGCGCACCCCGGTTGTAATCCAGCACGTAACGCTGAGTGATTTCCCAGGACTCATCCAGCAAATCGCCCGTCAGCACGGCCCTGTCCTCCCGGTAGCGGATGGAACTGCCCACCCGCAGACGGTCAGAAAGCGTGTAATAAAGACCGGGACCGAATTCCAGGAATTGCAGCGAGCCCGGTAGCAGGGAATCCGCTGCCACCTCTTTCTGGATACGCCGCTCTTGCTCGAATTCCAGTTCGGGTTGCAGCGCGCCGGCCGGCAACGCTATTTCGTAATCGATACGCCCGCGCTGCCGCCACCAGTTACCCTCTTCACCGAAATCACGGTCCCTGCTTCTGATACGTTCGAGCCAGTAATCCATCCCGGGCATCCGCTCCTCACGTGAGACAAGGTGCAGGTCGCCCCGCAGACCCCGGAATGCATCGCGTTGCAATCCTCCGGCACCGATATCCAGTTGCGTCCGGCTGGTAGGCGCCCAGCTTGCGCTCCCCTCCAGTCGCTCTTCGGTTGCAGGTCCGTTCTGTGACAGGTTCCATTTCCGGTCGAATTCCACTTCACGGACCCGGTCAAAATAGGCAAAGTGCTTTCCTTCGTAGCGGCCATTCAGGTCGAACGCCAGGGTACCCACACGGGTGGATACGGGTTCGAGGCGCACGCCGGCAAGCAGTCCCATGTCGTTGTTGTCTTCGTTGCCAATGGATGAGAGTCTGTTCTGGTCGAAATTGCTGCCGGCCCACTCCCCGTATATGCTGAGGTGGCGGGCAGCCTGCAGGCGGCTGCGCAGGGCTACCATACTGTGGTTGACCGGACGCGGAAGACGGCGCTGCGGCAGATAGTTGCCCAGGCCGGGCCCGACCCACTCGTACAGGATGCCGTTGGCCGCCCGGCCCACGCGACGATAGTCCCCTTCACCCTCGTCCACGCGGCTGAACTGCACCCGGTAGACACCGGTAGTATCACCCGGAATGTGACGGAAGATGCGATACGTCTGACCCTGAAACACCGTATCCACCTTGCTGTACAGAAGAAAGTCGGCCTCCCGCCGGAATCCGACGGAATCTGCTCCGCTGATGACAGCTTGATCCGGATCGTTACCGGCCTGACGGAGCACCTCGCGCTCCTGTTCGGTAAGGAACAGCTGGGTGCTTAGGTTCACATTGTCGGCTTCCCTGATGACGGATACCCCGAAGGACATGCGGTCATTGAACAAATGGTCATGCTCCGCTTCAGCCGCGACGACGCTGCGGGTGTAGGCATCCCGAAGATACTGGAAATCGGCGGTTATGCGCGTGTGGTCTGTGATGATACGGCTGGATGTAAAGGTGATCTCACCAAGTCCATAGTCGATGACATAGTCGTTCTCCTCACCACGGATCATCCGCTCCCCGTTGATATACACGCGTTCGGAACCGGCCAGCACGATGATGAACGGTTCATTATCGGCACCGCTCAGGCGGTAAGGCCCCTGGACGCCATCCTCCCCGGTAAATTGCATTTCACGGTATTGCCCGCGGACCACCGCTGCTGAGCCTTCATAGTTGCCGTAACGGGCCAGGTCGGCTTCCAGGCCGAGCCCCTGCAGCCTGCGGTCGATAACGGCAAAGTTGCTGCGGTCGAGGCGGGTGTCGATATCGCCCATCTGCAGCATGCCGGAATCGTGCTTCAAACGGATGTAGACCTGGTCGAATTCCCGGAGCGTCTGCGTGGTGCCATCGGGCTGGATAGGGGTACTGCGATCGGTAAGGGAGGCCACCACTTCGATGTCATCGGTAATCTGTCCATTGACTTCAAACTGGAGACCGCTTTCAAGGGTGAGGTCCTGGTTGGTACCGACAACGATCCCTCGCCGGAGGCTCCCGCTCCGTTGCAGCTGCGTGCCGGCAAACAATTCCTGCTGTTGAAGGGGCCTTCGTTCCACCTGCACGGACTCGCCTGGTTCATAACGTTCGTCCGTCGTGTCAATGGCTACAAGTTCCCGTTCGTAGATTGAAACGGGTAAATCCATTGGCCAGTACTCGTATCGGAAGTGCAGGGAATCGAAGTGTTGTCGCAATCCTACTGGAATATCCCAGCTCCATCGGCCTTCCACGGGGTACAACGACCATTGATCCACTGGCAGCCTGATGCTGTCGGCATTGACCTGGAATGTCCCGGGCACGATCCAGGAGTCGAGCGTGTATACGGAATCCGTGAGGGCTACCGCTACAGACCGCTCCTTTTCCATCGGGATCTGTGCCTGCAGATCCGACAGGGCGCAAAGACACAACACGGTAAGCAGAAAAGGAATCCGTTGTTTCAAGAGGCCGGGTATGTTACCTAAAAAAAAAGGAAACACAGCATCTGCGTTTCCTTTTCAGAACGGTTTTTTTGTGGCAAATCGTCTTGCCCTGGAATCAATCCTGGGCTTTGACGACCCAGAATGTCAGGCTGCTCTTCACCTCTTCATGCAGATTGATCGTTGCGGTATATTCTCCGAGCTGTTTGACATCTTCATCGATCTGGATCTTGCGGCGGTCGATGTCAAATCCTTTTTCTTTAAGCGCTTCGGCGATCTGGACATTGGTGACGGTACCGAAGATTTTGCCTTCCTCTCCGGCTTTCACAGCAACGGTAACATTGGTACCCTGAAGCGCTTCAGCGATTTCCTTGGCTTTCTCGAGTTCGGCAAGCCGCTGCTCAAGTACCTTTTTCATCTGCTGGTCGACTGCTTTACGGGCGCTCGGTGTTGCAAGCACGGCCTTGCCTTTGGGTATGAGGTAGTTTCTTCCGTAACCGTCCTTCACATCCACCACTTCACCGGCCAGTCCCAGTTTTTCGACATCTTCTTTTAATATGACTTGCATGATATCCTCCAGGGAATGTAATTATCTGAGATTTTCGGCGACAAAGGACAGAAGACCAAGATGTCTTGCACGCTTGATGGCAAGGGCAAGCTGCCGCTGATATTTGGCGCTGGTGCCGGTAACACGGCGGGGTAGGATCTTGCCCTGGTCATTGATAAAACGCTCCAGGGTATCGACATCCTTGTAATCGATATAGACAACACCGGCTTTAGAGAACTTGCACTCCTTCTCTTTGAGGTTGCCTTTTTTGGGGTGTGCAGGATTTTTAAGCATTATGATATTCTTTTGAGATGGATGGGAGGTGTCATTATTCCTCTTCGGGAGTCTCGCTGAAGATCGCAGGCAGCTTGCCTTTCTTCTGAAGCTCTCGGTGTTTCAGCATTTTGTTGTCGTACTTGAGTATGATATTACGCAGGATATTTTCCTGCAGTTTGAAATATCTCTCGAGTTCGCTGACGATGGTTCCCGGCGCTTGAAAATAGGCATTCACGAAATAGCCGCTGTTCTTGCCGTCGATTTCATACGCGAGGCGTTTGATGCCCCACTCATCCACTTCGTCAATTTCGGCTCCTTTCTTGGCAATAAAGGATTCGAAACCGTCTTTGACTTCTTTGACCTGCTCTTCTTCGAGAACAGGATTGATGACAAATGTCACCTCATAATAGTTCGTTTTCATATCACCTTCGGTTGTTTGTTCAAACAGCCGCTGGCGTCTCCAGCGGCAGGCGGCGCAAAGATAACGAGATTATGCTTCCGGTGCAAAGGCTATCTGCACGCGGCCCGTTCACCCGGATGACCGGGCCCGTCCGGCATTCTTTTTCTGACCTATTCTGTAAGACCTGATTTCTCTCAATTTCCCGTCATTGTCGAATCTTCAGGTCAGTAGACTCCCCTGAACGATCCCAGAAGGTCCGTCAGTATTCCGGGGTTGATACCGAAGTAGATTGTCAGTGCGGCCAGGACAACGAGAGCGGCAGAGTACATCATCCCCGGCTGCGCAAGGGTGATGCCGGTCTCGCTTTCTTTCATGTACAGATGCACCAGCACCCTCAGATAATAGTATACGCTGGCCGCACTGGCGAGTACACCAACGATCACCAGGCTGATAAGACCTTCATCGATTGCGGCAGCAAAAACGCGGTATTTTCCGATGAATCCTGCGAAAGGCGGGATGCCGACCATGGAAAACAGAAAGATGGACATGAGGACACCCATGACCGGCTGCTGGAATCCAAGGCCGGAATAGTTTTTAACCTCGGTGAAGTCGTAGCCTTTATGCCATTCGTAGAAAGCGACGACACCGAAAGCGCCAAGATTCATCAGGGTGTAGGCAAACAGATAGAATAGCACCGCGCTGTAGGCGGCATCGGTTCCGGTGGCCAGTCCGATCATGATGTACCCGGCGTGGGCAATGCTCGAGTAGGCAAGCATGCGTTTTACATTATCCTGGACCAGTGCCAGGATATTTCCGACCACCATGGTCAGCAGGGCGAACACCCAGATGACATCGCCCCATTCGGCCCGAGCATCGGGCAGGGCACGGCTGAGCACCAGCACAAAAGCTACGAAACCGGCCGTCTTGGATGCCGTTGCCATGAACGCCGTAATGGTAGTAGGAGCTCCCTGGTAGACATCCGGCGTCCACATGTGGAAGGGCACAGCCGATATCTTGAAAAAGAAACCGACCAGCAACAGTCCGAGACCGGCCCAGTAGATCATTCCCTTCTGCTCTGCGGCGGCAATTTCCGTAAGGAACGTGGATCCCGATGCTCCGTACAACAGGGCAATGCCATAGAGCAGAAACCCGGTCGCAAAGGCTCCCAGCAGAAAATATTTGAGGGCCGCTTCCACACTTTTTTTCCGGTCCCTGACCAATCCGGCCAGTACATACAGTGAAATGGACATGGTCTCTATACCGAGAAAAAGTGTAATCAGATTATTGGAGGCCACCAGAAGCAGCATTCCGAAACAGGCAAACAGGATCATTGAATAGACTTCCGCAATATGCTCACCGATCATTTCAAAGTAGTCGCGGCTCAGGATGACGGAAAACAGTGTTCCGATCATCACCACCACCATGCCGAATGACGATGTGCCACCGAATGTGATCAGATTGCGAAACGACTCGCCGGTCGGACCGAACAGATCCGCAACGGCTACGGCGAGGGCGGCGGCCGAAAAAAGCACGGTGGACAGGTAAGCCAAACGTGCGCTGCCCGTGAAGGCATCGATCATTATCACAAAAAGTCCCGCGACCCCAATGATGATCAGGGGGAGAATGGTCAATAATTCGTTTGCTGATTCCATGAATGTCGGTTAAAGAGCGTCGATACGTTTTGCCAGATCGATATCTTTTGAGGTGATCTTGCCGCCGGCATCGTGTGTGGCGAGCTGGATTCGCACATCTTTGTAGACGTTGAAAAATTCAGGATGATGCGCCAGTTCCTCTGCCTCGAAAGCGACCCTGACCATGAAGGACATCGCCTCGCGGAAGTCGGCAAGGCTGAACTGTTTGGTAAGCTTGTCCCCTTCTACGCTCCATCCGTCGAGCGCCTCAAGTTCTTTTTCGAGCTGGGCTGGCTGAAGTGCTTGTGTCATAGTGTTTACTCCAATTTATCGTTGCGGGTTGCATCACTGGTGCCGATTGCATCGTTGTCAATTAATGATTCCGTATTGTTCCCGGCTGATCCCGTATTCCCGGATATCTGCCTATTATCGTTTCCGGCTTCAAGGGTGGATGCCAGTTGCGGGGTGACATCATACAGTTTAAGTGCCCAGGAAGGCAGGTCTGCATGATGCGCATTCTCAGCGATCACATCGGCCCTTGTTTGGGTATCCTCGAGCAGCCAGGTCACCTGGGCTTCGGAATACCGGGTAAAGTCGGCAGGGCGTATCCCGATCCAGACAATGAAAACCATAATGGGAACGAGCAGGCCGATTTCCCGGCCGTTGATATCGATCAGCTTCTTGTTCTCATCGTGTGTGATGGGGCCGAACATCACCCGCTGGAACATCCAAAGCATATATCCGGCGGCAAGGATCACGCCCACCGCAGCGAACACGGCGTACCAGTACGAGCCGAGCACTCCGGAGTTGAAGCTGCCCACCAGGATCAGGAATTCCCCGACGAAGCCGTTCAGGCCAGGCAGGCCAATGGAGGCCAGCGTGGCTATCATGAACATCAGGGTCAGTACCGGCATCATTTTGGCGACACCTCCGAAGTCAGCGATCAACCTGCTGTGCCGTCGTTCATAAAGCATGCCGACGATGATAAACAGGGCTCCGGTTGAAAGCCCATGATTGACCATCTGAATGATGGCCCCCTGGGCGCCCGTGGTGTTGAAGGCAAACATCCCCAGTACGACAAAGCCCAGGTGGCTGATGGACGAATAGGCGACCAGTTTTTTCACGTCTTTCTGAACCATGGCAACCAGGGCGCCGTAAATGATGCCGATAATTCCGAGCACGGCAAACAGGGGTGCAAAAGCAATGGCCGCATTGGGAAACAGCGGGATAAGATACCGGAGCACGGCATAGGTCCCCATTTTAAGGGCAATGGCGGCAAGTACCACGGATCCGGCTGTGGGTGCCTCGGTGTGTGCCAGTGGCAGCCAGCTGTGAAACGGAAAGATGGGCACCTTGATGCAGAAGGCAAGGCCGAATGCCAGGAATAGCCAGGTCTGCTCCACGAGTCCGAGCTGGAATTCTGGACTGGTTATCAGCCGCCAATCGGTGGTGAACACCCCGTCATTGACCATGTTTCCGGCGGCATATCCAACATAGATAAGGGCCACGAGCATCAGCAGCCAACCTACCAGTGTATAAATGAAGAACTTGACGGTCGCATAGATGCGGTCCGTCCCGCCCCATATCCCAATGAGGAAAAACATGGGGATCTGTGTGAGCTCGAAGAAAATATAGAACATGAACAGGTCGAAAGCGGCAAATACTCCCAGCGACCCGGTCTGGAGTATGAGCAGCATGGAATAGAAGCCCGCGACATGCCTGGTGACAGAGCTCCAGGAGGACAGCACCACAATGGGCGCCATAAAAGTGGTGAGCATGAACAGCAGTATGCTGAGTCCGTCGAGACCCATCATGTATTTGACATCCCAGTCCGCAAGGAACGGTTGGCCGACCGTCAGGTACTGTGCCGCACCCGTAGCCGATATGTCAAAATTCAGCAGCAACGGAATCGACAGCAGAAAGGTTGCCGTGGTGATAATAAGACTGGTCCACCGCACCCATTGATCCCGTCGGATGACCAACAGGAGTAGGGCGCCGAAAAGCGGCAGATAGATGACAATATTTAGCAGGATTTCCATTGGTTATCCGGGATATTTATCGAAACAGCAACATGTATATGACCAGAATGACTCCAAGAACGATGCCGTAAGCGTAGGATTGAACGATTCCGGTCTGGAAGTATCGCACCACACTGCCGGCAAAACGTATCACGGCAGCCACAAAATTGACAAAGCCGTCAATACCCTTTATGTCGAACACGGCCAGGACGCGGGAGAACCATACGGTCGGTCGAACGATCCCGCCTTCGTAAATCTCATCGATCTTGTACTTGTCAATCCAGACCTGGTAAACAGCACCAAGGCGTTCAGCGATGCCGGCATCGGATGCTTCCAACCGGTTGTTATCATACAGCCGGTAAGAGACAAAGACACCTGCCAGGGCAACCAGTATCGATCCGAACAGCAGCAGCCATTCCACCTGTTTGCTGAGGATGAGGTCGGCGTCCAGTGTGGTTTTATCGAGCCAGTTGGAGAGCAAATTGACATCGGCCGTACCGGTGAAAGTGGCTACAATGAAATTCGGTATACCTATGAATCCTCCGACGATCGCAAGGCCTGCCAGCGTCCACAGTACTGAGGTCATGGTAAAGGGGCTTTCGTGCAGATACTTTTCCGAACCCCGGGCATCAGCTGATTTTTCCGGCAGCCGGAATTTGCCGTGGAAGATTCCAAGCGTGAGCCGAAACATGTAGAAGGCGGTCATGAAGGCAGTGATCAATGCCAAAGCCCATAGACCGATGTATACGGCCCCGTACGTACCCATGCCAGCATTGAAGGTCATGACAAGGATTTCGTCCTTCGAAAAGAATCCGGCCAGCGGCGGAATACCGGCTATGGCAATGGTTGCAATAAGGAAGGTCTTGTAGGTGTGCGGCAGATAGTTGCGAAGTCCGCCCATGTACCGCATGTCCTGTGCATCGAAATGTACGTTTTTGCCCTGGTCATGCAATTTGTGCTCAATGTGATGCATGGCGTGGATGACCGAACCGGAGCCGAGGAAGAGGCAGGCCTTGAAGAAGGCGTGGGTGACCACATGGAACATGGCAGCGACATAGGCGCCCGAACCCAGTGCCAGGAACATGAATCCAAGCTGCGAGACCGTGGAATAGGCCAGTACGGCCTTGATGTCGTATTTGGTCAGTGCGATGGTGGCAGCGACCACGGCCGTGAATGCCCCGATTACCGCAACGAAAAGCATCAGTTCCGGTGACTGCATGAAAAACGGTGAGAGGCGCGAGATGACATAGATTCCGGAGGTCACCATGGTGGCGGCATGGATAAGTGCCGAAACGGGCGTAGGGCCGGCCATGGCATCAGGAAGCCACACGAACAGGGGGATCTGAGCGCTTTTGCCGGTAGCACCGATAAGGATCAGCAGTCCGATCAGGAAAACCTGGTCGATGGAGAACAGCGCGGTGGCGGCCAGGATATCCTCGAAGCGAAGGGAGCCGACAATGTGAAAAATCATGAACATGGCGATCAGAAAAGCGAAGTCCCCCACCCTGTTGTACATAAACGCCTTCTTTGCGGCATCGGATTTGGCCATGTCTGCATACCAAAAGCCGATCAGCAGGTAGGAACAGAGTCCGACCCCTTCCCAGCCAAGGAACAGCAGCAGCATGTTGTCGGCCAGCACCAGGTTGAGCATGGTGAAGATGAAGAGGTTCATGAAGGAAAAAAACTTCCAGTAGCCGTCATCTCCGGCCATGTAGCCAATGGAATAAAAGTGTATGAGGGCGCCAACTCCGGTCACTACGAGGGTCATGAGCAGCGAAAGCTGGTCCAACCGGTAGCCGATGTCGGTAGTGAAATTGCCGGCTTCGACCCAGGTAAACAAGCTGACGGTGGCCGCCTCGCTATCCCCGCTCATCTGAAAGAACAGCCATAATGCCAGCAGGAAGGGGATGAAAACAGCCAGGGTCGCCACGCCGCCTATGAGCGGCTTCATGGCGCGGAAAGATTCAGACGCGAGTCCTAGCAAGCCGTTGAACAGGAATCCGGCCAGCGGAATAAGTACGATCCAGGGTACGAGATGCACGTATGCGTCCATGAAGTTACACTATTTCCATTTTTGATTTTCAGATCAATGCTGACCGGCTGTTACCATCTGAGCAGGTTTATCCTGGTGACATCGACCGTAAGGTGATTCCGATAAATGGCGATAATGATCGCCAGGCCAACGGCAGCTTCCGCGGCAGCTACGCACAAGGCGAAGAAAACGAGGATCTGTCCATGAACATCTCCAAGCTGGGCGCTGAAAGAAACCAGCGTGAGGTTGACCGAGTTGAGCATGAGTTCGGCGCACATGAAGATTACGATCGCGTTTTTGCGGGTCAACACACCGATGACCCCGATGGTGAACAGTACGGCCGACAAACCGAGATACCAATCCATTTCCATTACTTTTTTTCCTTTCCACTGATTTTTCGTTGCGCGAGCAGCAGAGCCCCGACCACAGCCGCGGTGAGCAAAATGGCGGTTACCAGCACCGGGAGCATGTAGATCGAAAAGAGGGCGTCCCCGATGGATTCGACCGTACCGATCTGTTCCATTTCAGGATGGATTTCGGGAAGGGTTCCGGTCATACTGGCAATGGCATACAGCAGCTGTGACAGCACGATGACCCCCAGAAGAAAACCTGCAGCATATCGCACGCTGAACCTTCTGAGCATTTGCTCCTCTTCGGAAAGATTCAGCAACATGATCACAAAAAGGAACAGCACCATGATGGCGCCACCATAGACCAAAACCTGTACCACGGCCAGAAACTGGGCTTTCAGCAGCAGAAAAATACCGGCCACTGAAACAAGATTAAGTACCAGGAAAAGCGCGCTGTTGACCGTGTCCCTGCTCATGATCATTCCAACAGCGGAGGCGACGGCCAAGGTAGCAAAGAGGATGAAAATGTATGTCTCCATGGGTTGGCGCTATTTGAAAATGAGACGCAAGGTACCTAAAAAACTTTGTGCCTTCAACTATATCTGCTATGTTTGATGGAAACCGGTTCGCTGGCGACCGGATGTCCGATAAACCAAAATGCGGGTGTTAAAACAACCGGAC
The DNA here is from genome assembly GCA_046483675.1 of Cyclonatronaceae bacterium. Lineage (GTDB taxonomy): Bacteria > Bacteroidota > Rhodothermia > Balneolales > Natronogracilivirgulaceae > SKNL01. Next base: position 33,953 of record JAWOCT010000005.1, on the reverse strand, counting down.
AGAACCTGTGAAAAGGTATCCGATTTTTTAGTAAATTCGTGCGGGAATTTAAGAAAAGTTTGTTTTTACTTCAGATTTTTTTCTCGATCATATCAAAATTCTTTCTATCACTAACAAGGCACGGCACACATGATTCAAAAAAGCCCTGACATGCGGATCCTGACCGACCGTATACAGGAAACCAGTCATTTTATCAAGGATATTTACAAAGAGCTGGACAAGGTGATCATCGGGCAGCGCGGAATGATCGACCGGCTCCTGATCGGGCTGCTGTCCGACGGACACGTCCTGTTGGAAGGGGTCCCGGGGTTGGCTAAAACCCTGACCATATCAAGCCTGGCAAAGGCCATCGACACCGGTTTCCAGCGCATTCAGTTCACCCCTGACCTGTTGCCGGCCGACCTGATCGGCACATTGATCTTCAATCAGAAGACGGGAGAATTCTCCGTCAAGAAAGGGCCTGTTTTTTCCAATATCATCCTGGCTGATGAGATCAACCGTTCACCAGCCAAGGTACAGAGCGCCCTGCTTGAAGCGATGCAGGAACGGCAGGTGACGATCGGTGAGGAGACATTCCGGCTGGACAATCCGTTCCTTGTGCTGGCGACACAGAATCCGGTGGAACAGGAAGGGACGTATCCGTTGCCGGAAGCCCAGGTCGACCGTTTTATGATGAAGATCACTATTGATTATCCCTCTGAAGAAGAAGAAATGGCTATTATGCGCCGGATGGCCCGCACCGTCAAGCCTTATGGGATCAAACCCGTTGTGAGCCCGTATACGATCCTGGAAGCCCGAAAAGTGCTTAATGATATATATATGGACGAGAAAGTGGAACAATATATCGTCAATATTATCATGGCAACAAGAAATCCCTCACAATACCATATTGATAAAATTGAAGGTTTAATCGATTACGGTGCATCACCAAGGGGCAGTATTAATTTAAACCTTGCTGCACGAGCCCATGCATTTACCCAACATCGTGCTTATGTGACACCTGAAGATATCCGTGCTGTTGCCTATGATATTTTGCGTCACAGAATCGTACTCACGTATGAAGCGGAGGCAGAAGAAATAAAAACAGAGGACATCATAGAAACCATACTAAAAAATATTCAGGTTCCATAATATTGAGTTTGTATTTACGTTGACATTAGTACAATTTTTTAACTAAATTCAGTTAAACTCTTTTATTAACGTAAATACAGGATGGAAATGAAATTGAAATTTGTTCCACGTTCAGATGTACGCGTTACCAAAAAAAGCTCTTCCAAGTTCAGGCCGTTGATTGAGTCACTGAACAAACTGGAGCCAGGTGGAGACGCACTCGAAGTGACTTTTTCGAATGAAAAAGAACTCAATTCAATGAGAAACGTTGTATATACCTACAACAGGGAAACCGGTGCAAAAATCAAGAGCGGTAAAGACACCGTGAACGGAAAAGTTTTTTTCTACAAGGAAAAATAAACCATCGAGGGTGTAATACGTACACCACATCAAATTTGAATACAAAAAAAGCCACCCGAAAATACGGATGGCTTTTTTTTCTGGGGGGTTAAACAAGCACCGGGTTTTTCAGACTCTCAGCTCATTTCCAGCATGCGGTCGAGGGACCGCTTTGCTTTCACCCTGATTTCTTCGGGAACCTCGATCTGATAGATATCCTCCCTTAGAGAGGTCAGGGTGTCTTCAAGGGTGATCTCGTTCATGTGCGGGCATCGAATGCTGCACATTCGGAGCATTTCCTTTTCTGGATTTTCCGCAGCGATATTGTCACCCATGGCACATTCGGTCAATATAAGAAACCGGTTGGCATCGGACTCCCTTACAAAACGAGTCATAGCTGTCGTGGAACCGCTGTAATCAGCGGCTTCCACCACTTCAGGTGGACATTCCGGATGGGCAACCACCACCGTATCAGGGAACTGCCGGCGGGCGTTCTGGATGTCCTCTACGGTGAATTTGTCATGGACCTCGCAACGTCCGTCCCAAATGACCATATCATTGTCGCCGCTTCGCTCGCTTCCGGGATAGATTACGTTCTTGCCTGTCTCCCTTGCGATGTTTTTGGCCAGGAATTCATCCGGCAGACAGATAACCGAATCTGAGTCCAGCTTCCGTACGATATCCGATGCGTTGCTTGAGGTGCAGCAGACATCGGTTTCCGCCTTGACATCGGCATAGGTGTTGATGTAGGTAACCACGGGAATGCCCGGATATTTGGCTTTCAGATCCCTGACATCCTGGGCGGTTATACTGGCCGCCAGGGAGCATCCTGCAATTCTGGCCGGCAGCAATACCATGCGGTCAGGATTGAGGATTTTGGCGGTTTCAGCCATGAAGCGCACCCCGCAGAAAACGATGCGGTCGGCATACGATGCGGCTGCGATCCGGGCAAGTCCCAGGGAATCACCCACATGGTCGGGGATGCTGTAAAACAGGGCTGGCTCCATATAATTATGACCCAGGATCACCGCATTTTTTTCCTTTTTCAACCGGTTTATCTCATGGGCGATTTCCGCCTTGTACACCAGTTCACTTTCCGGTACGATATTGTGAAGGGTCTTTTTAAGATGCTCAAGCGTTTGCGATGCCGTTGCTTCGTCGGGCATTTTCACTGTCATGGCAATAGTAGATTTTGTCCTGAATCGAAAAAAAGAATACGACAAAGGAATACGAAAAAAAAGGAGGCATGATGGACATCATACCTCCTTTCGAAGAAACCATCAACAAGTCAACGCTGTAGATCAGCTTTCCTTGTCTTCTTTTTCACTGTCAGCTTCATCCGACTTCTCAGCTTCATCGGTTTTAGCTTTTTCTACTTTAGCTTTTTCGGCTTTGTCAGCCTCCTCTGCCTTTGTGGTTTTCTCAGCCTTTTTACCGGCTTTTACAGGAGCATCTGCCTGTTCCCTCTTCTGCAGTTTTTCCTTCAGATCCTGCAGGCCGGACATCTCCCCGAGCGTCATGGCACCCGAGGTTGAGGAAGTGGCGGCTTTCTGTTCTTTCTTCCTTGCAGCCGTTTCCTTTTTCTTGTCCATTTTGCCGATTTTGTTCTGGCTGACGACAATGCTTTTGCTGTTTTCATCCAGGTCGATGACCACGACTTTCAACTTGTCCCCTTCGTTATAGGACTCCGTCAGGTTATCACCATGTTCAGCTTCGCGGGCCGGCATGAATGCTTCCACGCCGAGGGGCAGTTTGGCAAACACCCCTTTGTCGGTAACACGGCTAACGTCGGCCTCGACTTCGGTGCCGACTGCGTACTCAACAGCGTATTTTTCCCACGGATTTTCTTCAACCTGCTTGTGTCCGAGTGAAATTCGCCTGTTGTCGAAGTCCACCGAAAGGATTACGACTTCCATTTCATCGCCTTTACTGACAACTTCACTGGGGTGATTCACCTTGTCAGTCCAGCTCATATCGGAGATGTGGACGAGGCCGTCAATACCCGGCTCGAGCTCCACAAATACACCGAAGTTAGTGAGGTTGCGGACCACTCCTTTATGTTTTGAACCAACCGGATAGCGTTCCAGCAAATCCTCCCACGGATCCGACTGCAGCTGTTTGACACCGAGCGAAACCTTGCGTTCGTCCTTGTTTATATTCAGCACGACACATTCGATCACCTGGTTTTTCTCAACAAGCTGGGACGGATGCTTGATGTGCTGGGTCCAGGACATCTCGCTGATGTGTACCAGGCCTTCGACTCCCTTCTCGAGCTCGATAAAGGCCCCGTAATCGGCGATGGATACGACCTTGCCCTGAACCTGGATTTTCTCGGGATACTTTTCGCCGATCTCATCCCACGGATGTGGTTGCAGCTGCTTGAGGCCGAGCGAGATCCGCTTGCGCTCCTCGTCGAACTCGAGTACTACGACATTCAGGCGCTGATCCAGACGTACGATTTCGGATGGATGCTCCACGCGGCCCCAGGAGAGGTCGGTGATGTGAAGGAGTCCGTCCACCCCGCCAAGGTCAATAAAGACTCCAAAGTCGGTGATGTTCTTGACCACGCCTTCGAGGATCTGTCCGGGTTCCATACTCGCCAGGATCTGCTCACGCTGCTCTTCCAGATCCGATTCCACCAGTGCGCGGTGTGATACGACCACATTTTCGCTGGACATGTTGAGTTTGACCACCATGAACTCCATGGTCTTGCCGACGTAAGCGTCGAAGTCGCGTACAGGGCGCACATCGATTTGCGAACCGGGAAGGAAAGCGTCGATTCCGTGGATATCCACGACCATTCCGCCCTTGATCCGGCGCTTGATGTATCCTTCGATGATTTTCTCGGAATTGTGCGCCTCTTCAATATCCTGCCAGACACGCAGAGAGTCGGCTTTACGCCGGGAAAGCACCAGCTGTCCGTCGCGGTCTTCCACTTTGTCGAGAAAGACTTCCACCTCATCGCCAATGTTCAACTCTTCGGGGTTCTTGAATTCGTTGAGCGGGACGATACCTTCGGATTTGAAGCCGATATCGACAATGACATACTTTTCATCCATTGAAAGCACGCGGCCGGTCACGATCTCTTTTTCCGTGAATGCGGTTAGTGTGCCCTCATACATTTTGACCATCTGATTGAATTGGTCATCGTCATACTCTTCGGAAGCTTCTTCGAGTTCTTCCATTTTGTAGACCTTGTCGCCTACTTCCCCGGTAAAAGTCGGTACGCCAGAAGGCTCCTCCGCGTCCTCTTTTTCAGTTTCTGCAGCAGATTCAGACGCTTCGGCTTGGGGGGTCTCATCCTTTTCAACCGTCTCTGTCTGAGCCTCTTCTTCTTCGGTTTTTTCGGACTGCGGCTCCGAAAGGGTGTCTTTCAGCTCGGCTTCTTTTACGCTTTTTTCTTCCGCCTCTTCCGACTTATCCCCGGTTGCTTCAGCCGCTGTCTTTGCCTCATTTTCTTCAGTCGATTCTTTTTCTTCTTCGGGCGCTTTTTCTCCGGCTTCGGATTTCTTTCCGCCGGTCTCTCCCTCTTTCGGTGCCATTTCTTCCTTCACCGCTTCTTCTTTCTTTTCGGATGAGGGTGCCGCCGGTGCGTTCTGCTCTTCCTTTTTAAGGTCTTTGTTTACTTCATCGGTCATTTAGTTATCCTTTGTTCCTGTTTACCGCCTGACCGGTGTTCTGTGTCAGGGGATTATGGTTATGGTTTTTGTTTTGTTGACTGTGCAATGCTCTTGCCGGCAATGAACTTGTTTACTGGCTCTGGTAATGTACTTGTTTAATGCTTGTTGTGCTGTTTTTTATCTGCAGATAGCTGTTTTTCATCTGCAGGTATATTACGAACGTAATTCAGGATTCTTGCCACCTGTTCCTCGAAGGTCAGCGACGTAGAATCGATCGTAATGGCATCGTCCGCTTTTTTCAGGGGAGCAATGTCCCGGGTGGAGTCGATGCGATCGCGACGTTCCACATTCCTTCGAATCTCTTCAAAGGAAACCTGTTCGCCCTTTTTTATGCGCTCATCATATCTGCGGCGGGCGCGTTCCGTTGTATCAGCTGTGAGAAAGAACTTGTATTCGGCATTGGGGAAGACCACAGTGCCGAGGTCACGCCCCTCCATAACCACGTCCCTGTCTCGCGACAGGTCCCGGAGTATCCGGCGGACGGTATCCCTTACTTCCGGCATCGCTGCGACTTCACTGACATGATCGTTTACCTTGTCAGTTCTGATGTCACTGGTAATATCCCGGTTTCCGAGGAAAACGCGGGCTTCGGTAATGTAAAAATCAAAATGCAACCCGTGCTCGTTCAGTACATTCTGCAAACGGGAGCGGTCCCTGTCGTTCAAGAGATAGAGGTATGTAAAACCACGATAGATTGCGCCGCTGTCGACATAATCGAAGCCGGTCTGGCGGGCAACTTCCATCGCGGTTGTACTTTTTCCGGCGCCTGCCGGACCATCTATCACTATGATCAATGACCTGTTCCGTTTGCCTGACGCATTATACTGCTAACAAAAATGTGGGGTAATTTATGCCTTAAATGTTTTTTTTGCAAAATATTCTTGTAAAAAGCCTGATTAAATCCTAAATTTGGTTTCTCTGCAAAATCGCCAATTCGAAACTTTGAATGCTTTCTCTGTAACACATTATGCCTCAACATAAATCAGCTGCTAAACGAGCTCGCCAGTCCCAGAAACGCCGTCTGGCCAACCGTGAAAAACGCTCCAGGATGCGTACACTGACACGCAAGGTGCTGGAGGCTCAGGAAAAGGAGCAAGCGGAGGTGCTGCTCAAGGATGCGGTTTCGTATATCGACAGGATGACCTGCAAGGGCCTGGTCCACAGGAACACAGCTGCCAATCGCAAATCCACCCTGCTCAGGCACGTCAACAATCTGGGATGATTTTTTCCCCGGAAGGGTATCCTTCCCTCAGCAGGTTCCAGACCGTCAGGTCCGCCCTGCCTGTGCACGGCCGTTTTTTTTCCCCGATTAGCCGGGTGACAAGCAAAAGGCTGACTCACAAACAATTCGCCTTGAAACGCCCTTCATCGGTCACCAACTTTCAAGACAATATTATCATTTTACCTGCGGCCGGATGCACTGTTTCCGGCACCAACCAAACGAGATAATCCATGGCCAAAGCCCTTCTCGCGATACTCGACGGTTACGGCATTACAGAAGATGAATCTGTCAGTGCCATCACCGCTGCCAACACTCCCTTCATCGACTCACTCTTTGAGAAGTACCCCCACTCCACGCTTAGTGCTTCCGGGCTTGAAGTCGGACTTCCCGAAGGTCAGTTCGGCAACTCCGAGGTCGGCCACCTGAACATCGGCGCAGGCCGCATCGTCTGGCAGGAGCTTACGCGGGTCAACAAGGATATCGAGGACGGCGGATTTTTCAATAACGAGGCGTTGCTTGCAGCGGCCAAACAGGCTCGCAAGGCCGGCAAGGTTCACGTCATGGGACTGTTCTCCGACGGCGGGGTCCACAGCCACAACAACCACCTCTTTGCCCTGCTTCGTTTTTTCAAGGATCAGGGAATCGATGACATCTATGTTCATGCCTTCATGGACGGACGCGACACCTCCCCCCACGGCGGTGCACGCTATGTCACAGAGTTCCAGGAACGCGCCGCTGAGACCGGTGCCGGCAAACTGGCTTCCATTGTGGGACGGTACTATGCCATGGACCGTGACCGACGCTGGGAACGCACCCAGCTGGCCTATGATCTCCTGGCAAAGGGCGAAGGCCGTGCAGCCACCGATCCGCTGGATGCGGTCAAGGCTTCCTACGAGGAGGGTGTGACCGATGAGTTCATCAAGCCCATCCTGCTTGATGAAAGTCCCGCTTCCCGCTTGCAGAAGGGCGATCCCGTAATTTTTTACAATATCCGCGGTGACCGTGCCCGGCAGATCACCTCGGCACTGACCGATCCGGACTTCGATGGATTCGAAACCGAAAAGGACCTGAACCTGCACTATGTCTGCTTCACGCAATACGACAAACGATTCACGAATGTGGAGGTAGCCTATCCTCCCCTGTCGCTGGTCAACACGCTGGGCGAAGTCGTCGCCAAGCGTGGACTGAAACAGCTTCGTATTGCCGAGACTGAGAAATATCCACACGTCACCTATTTTTTCAATGGAGGCGTGGAAGACCCGAATGAAGGAGAGGACCGCAAACTCATTCCCAGTCCCAAAGTCCCCACTTACGATCACCAGCCCGAGATGAGCGCTCCGGAACTGACCGACGAGCTGGTTAAGCTGATCAGGCAGGATGTGTACGACATGATCATATTGAACTATGCCAACCCGGACATGGTCGGTCATACCGGGGACTTTGATGCGGCTGTCAAAGCCGTTGAGACCGTCGATCAATGCATGAAGCGGGTCATCGAGGCTGCCAATGAGCAGGGATACAAGACCATTGTGATTGCCGACCACGGCAACGCCGACCGGATGAAGGAAATTGATGGAAGCGCCCACACAGCTCATACTACGGCCAGGGTTCCCTTCATCGTCGTCAATGCCCCGGAAGCATCCAAAACGGAAGACGGAATCCTTGCCGATGTCGCCCCGTCACTGCTCAGGCTCATGGAAATCGAGCAGCCGGAAGAAATGACCGGCAAGGCATTGTTCTAAAGAGATTCCCGAGGGATTCCCGGCGTACTTACATCCGGCCCGGCCCCCTGCCGGATTGTCAGAAACAAGCGGTTGAACAAGCTTGCATTTACACTAAGCCCGGCCTACATTCGTTACTGTCTTCGAACGTTGACGGGAGAGTCGCGGTTATAATATCCGTTGCTGCCGTGCAACCAGCAACCTGACAACCACCTTATTTTTTATGGAAGGCAATTTTTCGAACAGAGTACGTGATGTCATTCAGTTCAGCCGGGAAGAAGCACTTCGTCTTGGGCATGATTACATTGGAACAGAGCATCTGATCCTGGGTATCTTGCGGCTGGGCGATGGTGTGGCAATCAAGATCCTCAAAAATCTCCGTTGTGACCTCTACAAACTAAAAAAAACCATCGAAGATACGGTGCGGGGAACCGGCTCGGCCGTTACGGTCGGTAACATCCCGCTGACCAAGCAGGCGGAAAAAGTGCTGCGTATCACCTATCTGGAAGCCAAACTGTACAAAAGCGATACGATCGGGACTGAGCACCTGCTGCTATCACTGTTGCGCGACGACGAAAACATCGCGGCACAGATACTGCACCAGTTCAATATCACCTATGATGCGGTCCGGGAGGATCTTGACCTGATCGTTTCGGGTCAGGCCCCCAAATCCGATGTCTCACAGACGCGGGCGAGTGAAGCGCCGCCACCACAGAATCCCAAATCATCCGGAAGCGCCAGAGAACGAAAAATGGAAAAGACCAAGACCCCCGTACTTGACAATTTCGGCCGTGACCTCACCAAACTGGCAGAAGAGGACAAACTCGACCCAATCGTTGGCCGCGAAGAGGAAATCGAGCGGGTTGCGCAGGTCCTGAGCCGCCGCAAGAAAAACAATCCGGTGCTCATCGGTGAGCCCGGTGTCGGTAAAACGGCCATCGCCGAAGGTCTCGCCCTGCGGATCATCAAGCGAAAAGTATCGCGTGTGCTCTACGACAAGCGCGTGATCGCACTGGACCTTGCCGCACTGGTGGCCGGGACCAAATACCGCGGACAGTTCGAGGAGCGCATGAAAGCGGTGATGACCGAACTGGAAAAAACGCCGGATATCATCCTCTTCATCGATGAACTCCATACCATCGTGGGCGCCGGCGGTGCCAGTGGTTCCCTGGACGCATCCAACATGCTCAAACCGGCGCTGGCCCGGGGCGACGTTCAGGCCATCGGGGCTACGACCCTGAACGAATTCCGGCAGTACATTGAAAAAGACGGTGCGCTGGAACGGCGTTTCCAGAAAATCATGGTGGATGCCACCACGCCGGAAGAGACCATCACCATTCTGAACCAGATCAAGGGCAAATACGAAAAGCACCACAGTGTTCGCTATTCCGAAGAAGCCATCAAGGCCTGCGTGTCCATCACGGACCGTTACATTACCGATCGTTTTCTCCCCGACAAGGCCATTGACGCCATGGACGAAGCCGGCGCACGGGTCCACCTGTCCAATATCACTGTTCCCGACCACATTGTTAAGCTGGAGGAAGAAATCGAGCTCACGAGTGCGGAGAAGAACAACATGGTTAAAAAGCAGCGTTTTGAGGATGCGGCCCGTCTTCGTGATACCGAAAAGCGACTGATGGAAGAGCTGGAGCGTGAGCAACGGGATTGGGAAAAAGAATCCGAGAAGATCATCCATGACGTGAATGAATCGGATGTGGCCACGGTTGTTGCCATGATTACCGGAATACCGGTCAACAAGATCGCCCAGAGCGAAGGACAGAAGCTGCTCAAGATGAAGGAAGAGCTGGCGACCAACGTCATCGGTCAGGACGAGGCCATCCTCAAGCTGAGCAAGGCCATCCAGCGCACGCGGGCCGGTCTGAAGGACCCGTTCCGCCCGATCGGCTCATTCATTTTCCTCGGTCCTACCGGGGTCGGAAAAACCGAGCTTGCCAAGGTTATGTCGAAGTACCTTTTCGACTCAACAGATGCGCTTATCCGCATCGACATGAGCGAATATATGGAGAAATTCTCCGTGTCGCGCCTCGTCGGAGCCCCTCCCGGCTACGTCGGATACGAAGAGGGCGGCATTCTTACCGAAAAGGTTCGGCGCAAGCCCTACAGCGTAGTCCTTCTCGACGAAATTGAGAAAGCACACCCTGACGTCTTCAACCTTCTGCTTCAGGTGCTGGATGACGGCATACTCACCGACAGCCTGGGACGGAAAGTCGATTTCCGGAACACCATCATCATCATGACCTCCAACATCGGTGCCCGGGATATCAAGAATCTTGGACGCGGCATCGGGTTCTCCAACTCGGAAACCACGTTCGACTATGCCAAGATGAAGTCCACCATCCAGGATGCCCTCAACAAGGTGTTCAATCCTGAATTCCTGAACCGGGTGGATGATGTAATCGTCTTCAAGCCGCTCGAGAAAACCGACATCTTCAAGATCATCGACAACATGGCAGAGGAGCTGTTCGCAAGGATCGAGAACCTGGGTTACAAGGTCGAGATCACCAAAGGTGCGAAAGAGTTCCTGTCGGACAAGGGCTTTGACCAGAAATTCGGAGCACGGCCGCTCAAGCGCGCCATCCAGAAATATGTCGAGGATCCGCTGGCCGAAGAGATTCTGGGCGCCACCAAAGCCGAGGGTTCCATCATCCGGATCAAGATGAACCATTCGCGCGACGGGCTGACCTTCGACTGGAAAATTCCCGACAAAGAGCAGCAGAAAATCACCGACAAAACCGGCAAGAGCACCTCCTCGGAGAACTTTTCACAGGAAGCGCGAAACTGAAGGTGACGACTCAAGGTGACGAGCTTAAGGTGCCATGCTTAGGGTGCCATGCTTAGGGTGCCAAGCTTAGGGTGCCAAGCTCAAGGTGACGAGCTTAGGCTGCCAAGCTTAGTTTGCCGACCCAAGGTGCCCGGCAACAAGGACATGGTGCTGCAGCGCAGTTGCGGCACGTATTACTTTTTTGCGGGCGGGCGCGTGAACGGGGCGCCGAAAATCAAAGTGTATGCCGGATGATCAGCTCCCGGTTGACACCCTGCAGCCTGTAGGTGGAACTGCCTTCGTAGATCAGTGTCAAGGGGAAGTATCCGGAAGTGTATGCCGTGAGGGCTGTTTCCTCCCGTACCACCCGCCGGTCACTTATGTCGATGATATGCATGCGCAGATCCCGAAGTTGACGGTTGCTCCTGTTGCCGGTCAGGACGGCGAGGTTGCCGTCCGGCATGTATGAAGCCGCCTGAACCCGTTCACGGAAGCTTGCGCTGCCCAGCCGTTCTCCGGAAACGGCGTCGTGCACCATAACGCGGCCGGATGTCCATGCCGTGATGTATCGCGCGCAGTCACTCATGACCAGGTCTTCTATGTCATTGTCCTCGTAATCGATATCGGCGATCAGGTCACCACGTACCGAAACCAGTTGTGCGCGATGCCGGTTTTTGGATTCATCAAGGACATGAACCAGCATCAGACGCCCGGCGCGATGCATCTTTACGGAGACCATGCTGTGCGCATCCGGCCGGAGCAGCGTACTGGACTCACCGTCACGCTGGACCAGCTGCAGACGCGATTCCACCCGGTCCCCGGTGAAAATCCGTGGATTATAGGCAGCCATGGCATGTCCGAACGGGGTGGCAGTGAATTCCGATATGGCTTCACCATCGGGACTCCCTGTGCTGTTGAACAGTTGGAACACTTCCTCCCCGCGAGCATCAAAGTAGGTGAATGAAGCGATGTTGTCCCGATAAAGAAAACTGCCATTATTGAGCATGTACAGGCGAATGGATGGGTCCTCACCATCATAATCGGCGAGGTGATCGATCTGGTGCAGCAATGTCCCGTCAGTTCGGTAAATTTCGGCGGAAACCCTGTCACCGCGAATAAAAAGGACCCCGGCAAACGAGCGGCCCTCACTGATGGATGCCTGCTGATAGCCGGAAACCATGGCCTGTCCATCCCCGAAAACCAGTTCATGATCCCGAACCCGGATACGGCCCCCGCTGTCATCACGCCACAGATCGGTCCGGAATTCGTCGGGTGCAAAATGCTCGGTTTCAGGCAGATACCAGAAACGAATCTCCTGGGCTTTCAGCTGGAATGGCACGAGTAAAACGGCAGCACAAAATACATTAAAGAAGAAATAACTGATTTTTTTCATACGGTTCAGTGTTGTTTTCCGGTTTTATGATCGGCAGACTCCCTCTCCGGAGCGGACGCTCTGCGGAATCGGTCATGCAACTCACGCCGCGATTTCCTAACATTACGGACGCACATATTGTTCAGCATAGTACAGAATATACACAATCGATGACCATACAATATTCGATTATCATTCCGGTGTATAACCGGCCGGGCGAACTCAGGGAGCTGCTTGAAAGCCTGTATGAAGCAAAAAGCAAATCCCCGCACACTGAAGGCTTGTCGTGGGAGGTGATCGTGGTGGAGGACGGATCTGCCGTGCAATCCAGAGACATCTGCAACGGGTTTTCCGATGAGATCGAACTTGCTTACCTGTACCAGGAAAATGCGGGACCGGCTGCAGCACGCAATACCGGCGCCCGTTCGGCCCGGGGTGAATGGCTTCTGTTTTTCGACTCGGACTGTCTCGTTCCCGCGGGGTATTTTGATGCGGTAAGTAAAGCAATTCGGGATGGCAGCGTCGATTTTTTCGGAGGACCTGACCGTGCAGCGGAGGAATTCACGGCGACGCAAAAGGCCATCGATTACGCCATGACCTCTTTTGTGACGACCGGCGGGATACGGGGTGGGCGCCGCAAGCTGGACACCTACTATCCCCGGAGTTTCAACATGGGAGTGCGAAAAGCGGCTTTTGATGATGTCGGGGGATTTTCGGGCCTGCGTTTCGGGGAGGATCTGGACCTGAGCATGCGGCTGATGAAAGCGGGATACCGTTCCGCGCTGATCGAGGGAGCATGGGTGTACCACAAGCGCCGCACCGATCTCAAAAAATTCTTCAAACAGGTCTACAATTCGGGCATGGCGCGCATTGTGCTCAACCGGCTTCATCCCGGCACCCTGAAAGCGGTCCATCTGCTTCCCTCCCTCTTTGTCCTTTACCTGCTGGCCGCCTTGCTTTCCCTGCTGTTCATCTCCGGGGTGTTGTGGTACCCGGTCGGCATCCTGATCCTGATACTCTTTGTTGACGGCTTCCGTTCAACCGGCAGCATGGGGGCTGCACTTCTGTCCCCGGCAGCCGGACTGGTACAGTTGAGCGGCTACGGAACCGGTCTGATACACTCGTTTCTGCTGGTCCACATACTGCGCAGGAAACGTGCCAGTGCTTTTGATGAGACGTTTTACAAGTGATCCATTTTATGGCCAGAACGTCGTTGATTTAGTCCGCCATTTCGCTTATCTTTGGTGTCTTTCCAGAGTGAAAAAGAGATGCATCTTTTGTATTTTGGGAAATGCACTTGTTCTTTCTGTTATTGCGATTTGTAACGATCGGCACCAATCATTTGGGCTAATTCGGTTGAAGGATCTGATCGGGGCGTAGCGCAGCCCGGTAGCGCATCTGCTTTGGGAGCAGAGGGTCGCAGGTTCAAATCCTGTCGCCCCGACACCTCGGATACGCAACCCGTTACTGACCGGTCCGGATCCTGACATCTACAGGTTTACCGGGCATACCGACGGGGTATCTGACAGGCGCCCGTAGCTCAACCGGATAGAGCAACTGCCTTCTAAGCAGTAGGTTACAGGTTCGAGTCCTGTCGGGCGTACACCTGCTTGAGAATGGCGACATGGCCGAGTGGCTAGGCAGAGGTCTGCAAAACCTCGTACGGCGGTTCGAATCCGCCTGTCGCCTCAGTGACCAGGTTGATTTTGCCGCGTTCGTCTAGAGGCCTAGGACGCCGCCCTTTCACGGCGGTAGCACGGGTTCGAATCCCGTACGCGGTACATCAGCACGGTATATCAACACAGAAGCAGCAGTTTGTCGATCACGGAGCCCATAGCTCAGTTGGTTAGAGCGCCAGGTTGTGGCCCTGGAGGCCGTGGGTTCAAATCCCATTGGGCTCCCTTTCAACAATGCCGCGTTCGTCTAGGGGTCTAGGACGCCGCCCTTTCACGGCGGTAGCACGGGTTCGAATCCCGTACGCGGTACACATCAAGCCCGGTTTTCTTCGGAAGGCCGGGCTTTTTTTTTCGATTATTGAGGTGGATTGGGCTGTGCCTGTCTCATTTCTTATGTCTTTTTTTGCCTGTCTGTTTATGCTGCAATCCGTTTGTGCACACAGCGGCGGCATCCGCAACCGAATCGAACCACGTCCCGGTAGAACCGCAGGTTGCAAACCGCGGTCGAGATCACATCTAATCGGCATGGCGGCCGGGGCGCCGGGCGACACCCAGGATCCCGGTCCCGCGTTCGTTATCAGCGCGGCGGTCCAGCCACATCATTCCGGTACCGGGCAGCAGCGTCAACAGATAGTAGAACGGCAGCCAGATGAGGGTGATCATTCCGAAACGGGTGAACCAAAGCATGGGGATCTTGATGAGCATAACCCATGCGCGGTGCCCCCATTTGCCGTAGGAATAACGGAGAGAAACTGGCTCCAAGCCTGCCTTCTGCATTTTTCCCGACAGCTCCTCCTTTGAATAGCCTGCACGGGCGTGTTCATCCACAAAGAACTCATCCTCTCCTGCATCCTCCTCGGAATGGTGGGAAGGCGAGTGCATGATAAAGATGCCGCCCGGACGCAGGGCCTTGCGGATGCGCGTCATTACAGTGACATCTTCTTCGATGTGCTCCAGCACGTCGACACAGACGGCGAGATCGTACGATTCCGACGGCAGCTCACCGGATACCAGATCCAGATTCTCAAAGCGGATCCTCCCGGACCGGATCTCCTTGTCGAAATAGTAGCGGCAGTCTTCGAGGTAATCCTCCTTGATGTCGAGTGCGTGGATCCGGGCATTGGGAAAGCGCCGGAGCATGAAGTGGTCGTACTGACCGAAGCCGCTTCCGGCATCCAGGATATCCCACGGTTGCCTGCCGGTAAATTCTTCCCGGTAATATTTCCGCAGTGCTGCCCGGACATACCATCCCCTCAGGAAAAAAAGGTCGAGCGTCTTGTAGAAGAGTGTGCGCAGCAGACGCGAACGGCGGATCCAGCGGGCGAATTTGTCTTTGGTCGGGTCGTAGGCGATTTTGCTCATTATGACCCACGCTCCGCGTTTTTGGGTTCGTTCGCCGGACTCCCGTCGAATCCGGCCGTGTCACGGATGTTCACAGGGTCTCCTCCGGTATCCACCCGGTTCTGGTTGAATATCTCGCCCAGGAATCCGATGGCAAACAGCTGTACACCGAGGATCAGGAACAGGATACCAAACAGAAAGAGCGGCCGGTCCGACAGATAGACTTCGAAAAACAGACGCATGATGGTCATGTATACCGTGATGCCAAAGCCGAGGATCAGGAACAGGGTGCCAAAACCACCGAAAAAATGCATCGGACGCTTCATGTAGTGTCCGAGGAATAGCAGGGTCAGCAGGTCCAGGAACCCCCTGATGAACCGCGAGAGTCCGAATTTGGGGGTTCCGTGCTTCCGCGGGTGGTGCCGTACGATTTTTTCACCGATTCGGCCGAAACCCTCCTGCTTTGCGAGATAGGGAATATAGCGGTGCAGTTCGCCGTAGAGTGTGAGATGCCGTACCACTTCGTTGCGGTACACCTTAAGTCCGCAGTTAAAATCGTGCAGTTTGATGCCGGTGGTCAGCGACGCTACGTAGTTGAAGAACCGGGACGGGATAGTCTTGGAAATCGGATCGTAGCGCACTTTCTTCCAACCGCTCACCAGGTCCAGATCCTCCTCCTCCATCAAGCGAATCATGTGGGGGACTTCGGCGGGATCGTCCTGCAGGTCGGCATCCATCGTGGCAATGAATTTTCCGCGTGCTTTCCGGAAACCCTGCTGCAGGGCCGGACTCTTCCCATAATTCCGGCGGAAACGAATACCCTTGATGTCCGGCGAGGCCGCTGTGAGCGACTCGATCTTTTCCCATGAGCCGTCATCGGAGCCATCGTCCACCAGGATCACCTCATATGTCCATTCGGGCGACAGGGCCTGATGGATGCGGTCGGTGAGCTCCTGCAGCGATTCGACTTCATTGAGGAGGGGTACGACCACACTCACATCGGGATGGCTGCCTGATTTATTTTTTACCAAAATTTCTTCTTTTTAAATTGCTATCATGGAGGATACGGTAATCATAAATATCTGAAAAATGAACAAACTCTACTACACCATTGGTGAGGTTTCCAAGCTGACCGGCGTGGAACCGCATGTTCTCAGATACTGGGAGACACTTTTCCCGGAACTGACCCCGGTAAAGAACCGTGCCGGCAAACGGGTCTTCAAAGACAGGGATATCCAGGTAGTACTGACCCTCAGGGAGCTCATACAGGAAAAGAAATACTCCACCGCAGGGGCCCGCAAGGTGTTGCAGGAACAAAAAAAGCAATCCCGCGCCGGTAAAGATAAGAAAGATATGGTCCAGCTGCCCCATGAAGTAAAACAGGACCTGAGCCGTGTGCGCCTGTTCCTTTCCGATCTGCTCAACAAGTTGTAATCCGGCAGGATGCCACAACCATCAACATCCACAAAACGCAACGGATTTTATGACGCTCAGTAAAGCACAATTCGGCGATTTTCATCTTTACTCCCTTGAAACGGGCACATTCCGCCTGGATGGCGGATCGATGTTCGGTGTGGTTCCAAAGACTCTGTGGTCGCGATATCAGGAAAGCGACGAGCAAAACAGGGTCTTGCTCATCGCACGGACCCTGCTGATCCACTCACGGGCCAGCGATCGGGTCTACCTGGTGGATACGGGTATCGGTCACAAGTTTGACGAAAAATTCTCCCGGATCTACGGCCTTGATTTTTCCGGCTACACCCTGGCTTCGTCACTGGCTTATCACGGATTCTCCCCCACCGATATCACCGATGTGATTTTTACACATCTGCATTTCGATCACTGTGGCGGGGCGGTGCAACTCAATGCCGAGAGTGAAACCGTACTGGCTTTTCCCGGCATACCACACTGGGTCCACACGGCCCAGTGGGAGAATGCGCTTTCCCCAAACGAGCGGGAGGCACCAAGTTTTCTTCGGGAAAACATCGAGCCGCTCAAGGATTCCGGCCATATCCGTCTGGTGGATGACGGGCATGTCTATGAAACCGGCTTTGAGATCCTGACGGTGGAAGGGCACACACCAGGCCAGCAGCTTCCCTTGCTGAAAGACAAAGAACGGCAGCTCCTGTTTGCCGCGGACCTGCTGCCCACCACATCGCATCTTCCCCTGCCCTGGGTAATGAGCTTCGATACGCGTCCGCTCCTTACCCTGGAAGATAAAAAACGCGTGTTTTCGCAGTGCATCCAGGAGGAGATCATGCTTTACCTGGAGCACGATCCCGCCAACGAGCTTGTCACCCTCGGTGAAACGGTACAGCGTCCTTTGGTAGCGTGGAGTGGAACACTGAATGACCTTTGACGGTTGACGGTATTTGACGGCTGACATTCTACTACGACATGTCTTCCTGTATACTAACCCGGCTGCTCCCTCGTAACGTATGCGTAACTGCAGGTGCTGGCTCCCTGGACGCAGACTCCCCGGGTGCAGACTATCCGGGAGCTGACTCCGTTTGTTTCAGCAGTTTTCCCTGGCGGATGGCTCCTTGCCGACGGGAGGGCTTCCGTGACGGATGTCTCTCCGTGGCAGGTAACTCCTTCGTTATGTTTCGTTTTTCCCGGCAGATTAAGTAAAGCCGGACCGGTTGATCCGTTTTACTCCGTAACAATGCTTTAATCTCCCTGCGCCTCAATGTACAACAATAACCATACACGTTCGATCGAACAGCTTTTCCGGTCCTGCCACCAGGTCCTGATCCGACGGCTTCGTGTCGGGATCGTTCTGGGAGTCATCACGGGTCTGCTTGGAGTGCTCGTTCTGTTCGTACTTTTTGAGGAGGGGTTCTGGCTGCCGCCCTGGGTCAAAAGCGGATTCTGGGTCGCCGCCCTCGCCGGCGGTATGGCAACGGGATGGCTTATCTCGCAACAATTTGGTGTCCCTCCGTTCACCACTTTTTACCGAAATGCAGTCGATGCAATCGGCCTGCCGGGTATACGGCACATCCTGGATCTGACCCACAGCCGGTATCCAACCGAATCCGGACTCACCGAAGCCGCGGTCAAACAGAATCTCCGGCAGATCGCTTCACAGAATCCGGAGGGGCGCCTGCATCGTTTTCGCGAGGAGCATCCCGTCTCTGTGCTACACCGTCGCATGATGCTCAGTTCAGCGGCGGGAGTGCTTCTTTTCGCCGGCATTTTGCTCTTCCTTGGTGACGCCATGGTCCGGAGCAGCACTTTCTGGACCACCTATCAGCGTCCCATTCCTTTTGAATTCACCGTAACACCAAGCGATACGATCATCGAACAGGGCTCGGCTTTCCGGGTGGCGGTCCGTTTCGAAGGCACGGTACCCGATCAGGTCCGCCTGGGGCTTCGTTCAGAACAAGAACATGAGCCGCGTATCCAGGGAATGACCCGGCAGGAAGGGCACATCTTCCACTCACGCGAGACGGAGCTGTTCGAGGATGCCGAATTTTTTGTGGATATGGATGGCTATCGCACCGAAACAAGGCGGGTGCGCGTCGAGTTGCTTCCCCGGCTGCAGGACCTTTCGGTCAGGGTTCATGCTCCGGAATATACCGGTGAGGGCAGTGAGACATTCACCTATCCGTTCAACCGGATCCAGGCCATTGCCGGATCCAGGCTGGATATCAGTGCACGCAGAAACAAACCGCTTGATGACCTGGCACTGGTCGCTGAGAACAGCGGTGACTCACTGGCCCTGTCGCCGGACACGCTGATCATCACACAGATCACCGCCATGGAGGATGAACGGTTCCATTTTGTGATGCACGATGCTTTCGGGTTGGAAAACAGCAATCCCTTCCGTTTCCGTCTCGCAGTAATCGCCGACCAGCCGCCTTATGTGGAAATCCTCAGCCCGGAACCCCGCATCAACGATTTCGTGAGCGGCTCGCTTCCGCTGCTGTATGAGTACGAGGATGATTTCGGGTTTACCGCGGTGCGGTTGCATTACCGCCTGCACAAGGCCTTTGTCAACGTTCCGCTTGAAGGTACTGTGGATCTGGCCGTGCCGTCACGCAACCGGGGCCTGGGTGAATACGACTGGGACATCCGGCCGATGGAGCTGAGCGCCATGGACCGCCTGGAATACTGGATCGAGGTGACCGACAACAATGAGATCGCCGGATATCAGACGGCCCGCTCATCCACCCATGTCATTGAAATCCCCTCGCTGGCGTCGCGGTTCTTTGACCAGGACGAGCAAGAGGAGCAGATAAAGAGCGGTTTTTCCGAAGTGGAAGAGGCTTATGAGCGGATGCACCGCGACCTGGAGCGCCTGCGCGAGGATATTAGAACCCGGCCGGACGAGGAGTGGGAGCATTCGCAGCTGATCGACGAGATCAGCGAACAGCGCCGTGGTATCGAAGAGCAGATCGAGGAGCTGCGGAAGGACTTTGAGCAGCTGACCCGTGACATGGAGGAACAGGACCTGATGTCCGAGGAGACGATTGAGCGCTATGAGGAGCTTCAGCAGCTTATGAGCGAGATCGACGACCCTGAGATCATGCGGCTGTTGGAAGAAATGCAGGAAATTCGGAGCCGGATGGACCAGACCGAGCTTCGCGAGCAGCTGGATCAGATCCAGTTCAATGAAGAGCGCTACCGGGAGCGCCTGGAGCGCACACTGGAGATGTTCAAATCGCTGCGGTTGGATGCGGACCTGGATCGCATGTCCAGGCTTCTGGACGATCTGGCGCAACAGGAAGAGGCCCTTTCCGGACAGGAGCAGTTCGGCGAAGAGGAAATCCGCCAGCAGGAGCAGATCCGCGAGCAGATGCAGGAACTGTCCGACAAGGTCCGGCAGCTTCCTGAAAATAGCCCTCAGCGCCGTTTGGAGCAGATGGATCAGTTGAGTGATGATATGAGCGGGCAGATGGAGCAGATGGACCAGGGCCTGCAGGAAAATATCGAACAGATGGAAGAGGGAGAAACCGATCCGGACGGTGTCCGTCGGCAGCAACAGGACATGAGCCGACAGATGGGTGAGATGGCTCAATCACTGTCGAATATGCGTTCTCAGATGCAACAGCAGGCCATCAGCATCAACATGCAGGCCTTGCGTTACATACTCAGGTCCTTGATCCTTCTCTCCGGCGAGCAGGAGGATGTGGCGCACCGCACGGCTGACCTGTCATCCAACAGTCCGGGTTTCATCGATCAGGCACGTCGGCAGCGAAATATCGCCGGGCAGTTCGGGATGGTCGCCGATTCACTGTACCGCGTGTCAACGGAGATTCCCCAATTCTCCAACATGATCAATGACCGCAAGCGTGAGGTGCAGCGGAACATGCAGCGTGCGCTGGAGTATTTGATCGAGCGCAACCGCCGCCAGGCCACCTCGCGGGAGCGTACGGCCCTGGGCGGACTGAACGAGATTGGAACCATGGTTGCCGACCTGCTGGACCAGCTTGGCGACATGCAGAATGGCGGGGGCGGCGGCGGAATGACCATGCAGCAGATGATGGAACAGATGCAGAACATGTCTCAGGACCAGCAGCAACTGAATCAGCAGATCCAGGATTTCATCAACGATATCCAGGGTGAGCGGCTCACACAGGATCATATGGAGCGGCTGGAACAGATGGCCCGTCAGCAGAACGAAATCCGCGAGCAGATGCGGGAACTTCAGCGCAGAGGTGGGCGCGAAGGCGATCGCCTGATGAGCGAGATGGAGCGGATGGCCGAGCAGATGGAAGATGCCATCAACGACCTGCGGGGCGGTTCGACCGATGATCTCATGGTGGAACGGCAGCAGAACATCCTGTCGCGCATGCTGGAGGTCGAGGAGTCGGTCAACAAACGCGACGAGGACGAGGAAGAGCGCCTGGGTGAAACGGCGGAGGAGTACGATCCGCGGGATGTACCTGAAATGACGATGGAGGAGCTGCGGCAGCGCATCCGTTCGGGCGTGGACCGCACGGATTACAGTCGGTTCCGGGAGGATTACCAGCTTTTGATCGAGCGCTACTTCGAGCTGATGGAGGAATTGCTGGAAGATCCCGAAGCACGATCACAACGTTAGCGCGTTTGTTCCCTTACTGTACCGTAGCCCTGCTCCCGGTTTTCAGCAATGATGGCCTGGTACGCCTGCAGGACGCCTTCGGTTGCTTCACCGCTCATCACGCGGGAGCGCTCCCTGACCCCGGGAATAGCGTTAGCGGGTGCAAAAGCGGCCCCGACCCAATCGAGCGCCATCATATCTCCGGTCGAATCGCCGATATAGGCGACTTCGTTTGCCCGGATACCCTGAAGATCGGCGAAATACTGCAGGCCCGAGGCCTTGTTGCACGCCTTGACAATGATATTGACCGAGATGCTGGTCATGTGGACCTCGAACTCGGGATAGTCCGCTTCAACATGTTTTCGCGCAATCTCATAGACTCTTGCGATTGCATCCAGGTTGGTATGCACTATACCCACATCGGTGCGCTTGGTGAATTCGAGCATGACACCGGGGAACCGGGGAAGTACATCGCTGGCAAACCAGGACCGGATTTCCTGCGATTTTCGGGCGATGTCGTCGGTGAAGTGCGGCGACCAGATCAGTTCGTTGGTGAGTGGATGGAAGAAGCCGCCGCCGCTTTCAAAAACAACCGTGTCCCGGATAGCCATCCATTGGGCCACCGCTTCCACATAGGGCAGCGGCCGGCCGGTGCACAGGCTCAGCGCCGGGATGGCCGGGTCATTTTCACTACGAAATTGCAGATCGCGGATGGCCGTAACCGCCGGCCAGTCCGGTGTTTCAAAGGGGTAGGTAAGACAGCCGTCCAGATCCAGGACGAAATACTTGATCATTACTTGAACAGGTTTATAATAGTGCAGGGTTCAGCTTCAAGGGCCATTCAGAGACCGGTGTCCCTGCTGCCGGTGTTTTTGTTTTGGACATTGCCATTGCCGTTGCCGCCATTGCCATTGCCGCCATTGCGGAAGGTATCAGGATGGTATCCCGGGATGAACAGTGCTCCCAGAAAGCATAGCAGGGAAAAGAAGGCGGGGACGTAGAAACGGTTATGATACCGTGTGATCTCTTCGGTGGCGAAGGTGCTGCGGTCCAGGCGATCAAGCTGCCGGATAAACCCTTCAATGTTGTGTGCGGTTCGCGAGATCTGGAAATATTGTGCGCCTGAGAGCTCCGCCATATCCTGCAGGGGATCCGGGGCCAGCCGGGTGGTGACCACCCGTCCATTTCGGTCCCTGTGAAAGTCACGGAAAATCCCGGTATCCGAATCGGTCACAGGTATCGTTCCTCCATCCCTTGTGCCGATGCCAACCGTAAAAATGTACACGCCCTTGTCCAGCAGTATCTGGAGCGGTTCACTGTAGCGGTCGAACTGGTCCTCACCGTCCGAGAAGATAATGAGAACGCGGGCCGGATTATCCCTGGCCCGCTCCGAGGATTCAAAGGCGGAGACGGCTTCACGGAACAGGGGCCGGTAATCGGTGGTAGTAGACGGCATGATATCCGGCTCGGCGATATCCAAGAACATGCGGAATGCGGAATAGTCGGTGGTCAGCGGGCAATGGAGCATGGCATGACCTGTAAAGACGATGAGTCCAATGCGATCATTATCCAGATATCTGAGCATCCGGTTGATCTCAAACCGGGCTTTTTCCAAACGGTTGGGTCTCACATCCTCTGCCAGCATGCTCAGCGACAGATCAAGTCCGACGATCAGATCCAGTTGCTCGCGCTGCACCTCGCGGATCTCGGTACCGATCTTGGGACCGGCCAGGGCAATGAACAGGAAAAAAAGCCCGGCAAAAAACAGGCCCTCCTTGGTGCGGAGATGGACCGGGCGGACATGGGACTGGAGTTTGTGGAAGAGCTGGTCGGAGAAATAGCGTTCCCGCTTTTTCCGCAGCCGGTAACGGATATACCAGCTGAGGCCGAAGAGTAGCGGGAGAAGCAGTAAAAACCAAAGATAGCCGGGTGCGTCCCAAGTCATTTTTCAACCAGCACGATTTGAATGTCCATCAGATTATTACCGGTAACGCCCGTAACGAGCAATCCGTCTGTCTTTTTGAAAAAGGTCCAGGAATCGTTGTTTTCAAGATACGATTCAGGGCGTACGTCCTTTTTTCGGGCCTCCTCGGCTGTCTCGCCGTTGGCAATGGCACCCGCTGCGTTGGTCTCTCCGTCTTTCCCATCGGTGCCGCCACTGAGCAGGGTTATATTGTGCCGGCCTTCAAAGGCCATGGCTGCGGCAAGGACCAGTTCCTGGTTGCGGCCGCCCTTGCCGGATCCTGTAACGGTGACGGTGGTTTCCCCGTAAAAGACGAGTGCAGCCGGCTTTTTTACCGGCTTGTCTTTGGAGAGGACACTCACTGCTTTTTCAGCGATTTTTTTTGCAACTGTACGAGCCTCACCTGTCGTGAAGTCCGTATCCATCCAGGTATTGTACCCCATTGATTTCGCTTCAGCGGTGATGGTTTCCGCTACTTTCTCCACACTGGCCACCACATGGATCTGTGTCTTCCAACCGGCTTTTTCCGGAGCCGGCGCGCCTCCTTTCTCAAGGAACCGTATAATTGGGTGTGGAATCTTTTTTTCCAGCTCATATTTGCGCAGCAGCTCCAGTGCCTCTCCGGGCGAGACGGTATCATCAACCAGGGGCCCGCTGCCGATATCGGCGGGATCATTGCCTGGTACATCGGACACCGCGAGCAGCGTGACGGCAGCATGGCCGAAACGGGGCCGCAATCTGCCGCCTTTGACCTGTGAGATGCTCTTGCGGATACGATTGACATCGCCGATCGGCGCACCGCATTGCAACAGTTCGCGGTACAGCACCCGGGCATCATCAAAATCAAGCTCCTCGTGGGGCATACAGAGCAGGGATGAACTTCCCCCACTCATCAGATAGATAACCAGGTCGGTCTCTCTCACATCGGAAGCCACATCCACCAGCTCATAGGTGGCGGTAAGACTGTTGAGATCGGGAACCGGATGGGCGGCTTCAAACTGCTGTATGTGCCGGGTGGATGTTTTGAGTCCGTACGGACAGATGACGATGCCGTCATAGATCCGTTTGCCGAGGATGTTTTCCAGCTCGAAGGCCATGCGTCCAGCCGCTTTCCCCGATCCGAACACCCAGATGCGCCGATCGTCTGGCAGAGCATGGGATCGGCCACAGATCGTCAGCATATCCTCTCCGGGCACTACAGAAGAACGTATAATCTGTTCGGGTGAAACCTGTTCAAGTCCGTGCATAAACAGCCGCTCAACGTCGCCGCGCTGTTTCTGGTAGAGTTCACTTCTTTTCAACTCGGTCATGGTAGAGTAGGAAAAACGGGTTCAGGAATCATTCGATGCTCCACAAAATAAGAAATCTGCATCAATCTGTTACATTCCACCGGCAAAAATACAATCGGCATTTATCCTTTCGCCGGCCGTTTCGTATCTTGTGGACTGGAAATGATCCCTTGACAGGGTTTCTGTTGCATTCTCAATGACATCTTTATTGACCATTTTGATCCATCCGCCATCCGTCGCACCATGCATGAACTACACATATTCAATACGCTGACCCGGAAAAAAGAAGCCTTTTCACCTCTGAGGGAGGGGTTTGTCGGCATTTATGTATGCGGACCCACGGTCTATGGAGATCCCCACCTGGGGCATGCCAAAAGCTATGTCAGTTTTGATATCGTTGTTCGCTATTTCCGTTATCTGGATTACCGGGTGCGCTATGTTCAGAACATTACGGATGTCGGACACTTGTCCGATGATGCGGACGAAGGTGAGGACAAGATGGCCAAACAGTCGCGTATCGAGCGACTGGAACCGATGGAGATCGCCGAGAAGTACACCTATCGCTATTTCCGGGATATGGACCGCTTGAATGTGCTCCGGCCGGATATCTCGCCGCGTGCGACCGGACACATTCCCGAGCAGATTGCCATGATCAAAAGGCTCATCAATAAGGGCCATGCATACGAGGTGGACGGCAATGTCTATTTCGATGTCACCTCTCTCCCCGATTACGGCAAGCTGAGCGGCCGCAGCCTGGACGAGGCCGAAGCCGGCGCGCGGGTCGAAGTGAGCTCCGGCAAGAAGAATGCGGCCGACTTTGCCCTGTGGAAGAAAGCCGATGAGTCGCATATCATGCGCTGGGACTCTCCCTGGGGCGAGGGTTTCCCGGGTTGGCATATCGAGTGCTCGGCCATGGCCACCAAATACCTTGGCCAGACTATCGACATCCACGGGGGAGGCCTCGAGAACCAGTTTCCGCACCACGAATGTGAGATCGCACAGTGCGAAGGCGCCCATGACCGGCCTTTCGTGCGCTACTGGATGCATAACAACATGGTGACCCTCAACGGTCAGAAGATGGGCAAGTCCCTGGGCAACGCGATTTCCCTTGATCAGTTTTTTACCGGCGAACACGATTTGCTCAGCCGGGCCTGGACGCCCGAGGTCATCCGCTTTTTCCTGCTTCAGAGCCATTACCGGAGCACCACCGATTTTTCCGAGTCCGCGCTGGAGTCAGCCGAGACCGGCTACCGGAACCTTGCGGCCATACTGGACCAGATCCGGAGGGCCGCCGATGACGCCAGGCAAAGCGACGCCGTGGACAACGACAGCAAGAACAAAAGTGGCGGCGATAGCCGGAAAAGCAGAGGTGCCGGTTCTGCAGAAGGTGACCATTCTGCAGAAGGTGGCAATTCTGCGCAAGGTGGCAGTTCTGCAGAAGGTGGCAATTCTGCGCAAGGTGGCGGTAGCGACAATGTGGCAAGCGGCTCATCTTTCGATCTGGAGATGCTCCGGGACGGGCTGCATACGTGCATGAACGACGATTTCAACACTGCAAAAGCAATCGGCCTGCTCTTCGAGCAGCTCCGGCCCCTGAAGCCGGCCCTGCAGAGCGGCAAAATCCCGGTGAATATCATTGAGCTGTATGACTTCGTTGAGCCTTTTTGCCGCGATGTGCTGGGAATCTGGCAACCCGACGAAGCCGCGGCACCGGGCGGCGACCTGCCTTTTGACGGGGTGATGCAGATCCTTCTGGATTTGAGACAGGCCGCCCGCAAGAACAAGGACTGGGAAACAGCCGACCTGATACGCAACCGCCTTGCCGGACTGGGGATCACCGTAGAGGACGGACCCGGCGGATCCACCTACAAATTATCCTGATATCAGCAAATGAACTCCGATTATTCCGATTATTTTTTCTGGGAAGGCCAGCCGGTCATGTTCAACCTGGGTGAAGTGAATCTGCCCTTTGCGGTCAGTATACCCGGACTCATACTTGCAGCCGTCCTGTTCGTGGCGGCTCCCTACTTCCTGCTCCGGCGGAAGGACGAACAAACATCCTCCGGTAAAAAGAGGCGCCGGAAGCGCCAAAAAGGAGCCCGGACGGACGACAAACCTGAAGAACTGACAACCTTGCAGACTCTCGGCTTGCTGGTTGGTTCGCTGGTCGTCGGCCAGCTTGTTTTCCTGGTCCTTCCCGGACCCACCATCGAACAGTTCGGTCCTGTGTTGATCCGCTGGTACGGTGTGTTGTTTGCCGCGGCGTTCCTCATCGGCTATTTCATCGGTCGCAAGCTGTTCATCGACGCCGGCAAGGATGTAGCCCTGGCGGATACACTGCTGATGTACATCATTGTCGGGACGGTTGTCGGTGCGCGGCTGGGCCATGTGCTGTTCTACGATTTCGACTACTATATCCGCAACCTTCACGAGGTGCTGTTCATCTGGCAAGGCGGGCTCGCCAGTCACGGCGCTGCAATAGGCATCATACTGGCCATGTGGTTGTATTTGCACCGGCATCGCGGCATCGGGTTTTTCTGGCTGGGTGACCGGCTGACCATTCCGGTGATCCTGGGCGGGGCATTCATCCGGGTCGGCAACTTTTTCAACTCCGAAATCGTGGGACTGCCCTCGGAGGTGCCCTGGGCCGTCGTCTTCGCCCGCGTGGATCTGGAGCCGCGCCATCCCACCATGCTGTACGAGGCACTGATCTGCATCCTCCTCTTCGTGATCCTCATCGCCCTGTACCGGTACTACAAAAAACATCCTCCGGAGGGATTGCTTACCGGCGTATTCATGATCCTGCTTTTCAGCAGCCGTTTCTTTGTTGAATACACCAAAGTGGAACAAGCCGCCTTCACCGAAACCTGGCTGATCGGCATGGGACAGCTGCTGAGCATTCCCTTTATCATCTTCGGGATTTGGGTACTGTGGACTCGCGTCAAAACACGCCCAAAAAAAAATCCCCCACGAGCTGAAAAATCGGGTGCGGAATAACCTGCCAGCACGTATATTGTTTACTTGTGACTGTAGAAACCATTATTGGGGAAACACCATTACGAAATTACAAAGAAGCAATTTTTCGGCAGCATCAGCGGATTTAGTAAACGGGTATATCCATGCATGTAATACCAGCCATTGACCTGCTGAACGGACAGGTCGTACGATTGAAGAAGGGCGATTATGACGAGGTCACGGTCTATTCCGACGATCCGGTATCCTTTGTCAGGAAATTCCGGGATGCCGGTTTTTCCTTCATCCACATAGTGGACCTGAACGGTGCGCGCGAAGGCCGTTTCGTCAACCTGCCGGTCATTGAGAACATCATAGAGGCAACCGGAGTCAACGTACAGTTCGGCGGGGGTATCCGCAGCAGGCGGGATATCAAGACCCTGCTTTCCGTCGGCGTGTCACGGATCGTCAGCAGTTCCATGGCCGTTCAGCGTCCGGATGAGTGGCTGGCATCCCTGGATATATATGGCGGTGACACCTGTGTACTGGGGCTGGATATCAAAGAAGGGAAAATGGCTTACGGCGGATGGGAAGAAATCTCTGACGAAAGTGCGATGGACTTTCTTGGAAGTATGGTTCGGCTGGGCATAAAAACGGTCCTATGTACCGATGTGGCGCGTGACGGCATGCTGACCGGAGTCAATTCCGGCCTGTACACCGAGATTGCGAACCGGTATCCCCAGGTCAATATCATTGCCTCTGGCGGGGTGGCCAGCGGGGAGGATCTGCGCCAGCTTGCCATCGAAGGGATTTACGGAGTGGTGATCGGCCGCGCCTATTATGAGGGGCTCATCAGCCTTGAAACCATGCTGTCCTTCCATGAAGGCGCCACCCAGGCGAAGTGACTTCAGGGTTCACGATTCCAGGCGAAGTGACTTCAGGGTTCACGATTCCAGACGAAGTGACTTCAGGGTTCACGATTCCAGGATCACGATAGAGGTTTTCGATTCACGCTTCAGGGTTGTTGCCGCACCGTGACGGAAAATGTGCTTTGCCCCTCGCCCGGCACCATGAGCTCATAGATATGGCGATCGGCTGTGCGGCTGACGGGCTCCATGCTGGCTTCACGCACGATAATATTCCGGTGGACCGGCAGCTCGATCGTGACCGTTACCGGCTCTTCCCGCTCGTTGCGGGCTGTCAGTTCACGCGTTTCCTCCCGTACGCGCGGGGCGATCTGGTCCTGTTGCACCACTTCTTCGGTAACACGAACATCGAATGCTCTTCCGGTCGTGAGCCGGAAAGGGTCGCCTTCGGCCACATGGGACATGCGATCCATGCCAAGCAGCTGGAGGCTACCTTCCCCCATTTCATCCATTCCGGTCATCCGATAGACCCTCACCGTGCCGGCCGGCAATGGCTGGCCCAGGCCCTGCTGTTCCTTGTTTTCAAACTTATACCGGACTGTCACGCGTTGTGGATCCCGGCTGCTGCCCGAGAAGGGCCGCATCGCGTGGTGATAGACCTTGGTCACATCCACCCCTGATGCCTCGACCAGAGGAAACTGGTACAGTTCGCGCTCGGGAAGGTCGACCCGTCGGGGCAGCTCGTAGACGTACTGGTCCGCGTACTCCCGGGCCTGGGGGACCGATTCGGCGCGAGCCATGGCCATCTCGCCCATTCCGGCTTCCATATCGAAATGCGGAGCAGGTCGCGCCTGAATACGCGCATCACCGGCCACCAGTAGCACCCGAGCATCTTCAAAAACCGTACCCGTATTGTTGCGGATGAGGGCTGTGCCGTTCACTTGGGCCCGGTCCTCGTTTTCACTAAGCACGACGGAATAATCAAGGCTCCATTCCAGGTTGTTCACGATGTAGTATATCTGGACCGGATAGGCACCACTGCTTGCAACATTCAGCACAACATCGAGTTGCGCTCCGGGTTCCTCCTTCTCCGGCAGCCGGTCAAACTCGAGACGATAGCTGTGCGGGTTGGGGATCAGGGTGTAACGGCCGTCTGTTTTGCGAAGCTGGAGCCGGCCGCTGTCGTAGTCGATCACTTCCCCTTCTATAAGTTGTCCGGTCTCGCTGACGAGCCGGATAGTACGGCCCTTTAACTGCCGGAAGATGCGGTCCCACCCCTGCTGCTCAAGGCGGGTCCGAAACGATTGCACCTCGCCATCCAGCCCCATCTGCAGCGAACCCGGATCCAGCTGGCGCGCAATCCCGAAAAAAGAAATCTCGTTGATCCCCTCCTGCAAATCGACCGTCCGCGAGTCGAGCACCCAACCCGATTGCGGAAAAATCGTCAGATCCAGCTCATCGCGATCCGTTGACTGCGCTGCCAGGAAGGCCGGCATCATCAACATAAAAAAGACGGCTCCCGTAAAGTTCCGGCGGCATGCGCCGTTTCCATCTGTCCTAGGCCTGCGATGTATATTCATCCGGATCTCCGTAATTGTGCGGTGGTCAGTGAGTCGCAATTTGATTATTATTGACGATGCCAAACACGGCATGGCTATCGTTAATAATGTATCCAACGCATGGTATCACATAAAAATCTTAAAAAAAATTTTGTTAGCAAAGCGTATCATTCCCTGCCTCGATATCAAAAACGGCCGTACGGTCAAGGGCGTCAATTTTTTAGGTCTGGTGGATGCGGGTGATCCCGTGGAGCTGGCCGGACGCTATTCCGCGGAAGGGGCGGACGAGCTGGTTTTCCTGGATATTACCGCCACCAACGAAAAGCGCAAGACACTGGTGCAGATGGTGCGCGATATTGCGAGTCATATTCGCATCCCGTTCACTGTCGGCGGGGGCATTCGAAGTGTGGAAGAGATCTCCGAACTGCTGCTGGCCGGGGCGGACAAGGTGTCGCTGAACAGCAGCATCGTCCGGGACCCGGAGCTCATCACCCGGGCCGCCGACCGGTTCGGCTCGCAATGCATCGTAGCGGCGGTCGACGCCAAGCGGACCGGTAGTTCGTGGAACGTCTACATCAATGCCGGTCAGAAAGACACCGGCCTTGACGCCATTGAATGGTGCCGGGAGGCGGTGGATCGGGGGGCCGGTGAAATCCTGCTGACCAGCATGGACCGGGACGGCACCAAGGCGGGCTTTGATAACGAACTGCTGGCCCGCATCTCCGAGGCCGTCAATGTACCACTCATCGCCAGCGGCGGTGCCGGCGAAATCGCACACTGCATCCATGCCGTCACCGAGGGCAAGGCGGATGCGGTGCTTGCGGCCAGCATCTTCCATTTCCGCGAGATCGAAATCGCCGATCTCAAGCAGACCATGTACGATGCCGGAATCCCGGTCAGATTGTGACTTGCAGATGTGCGGTGCCGGTTTTGTGATCCGGTGAGCCTGGCCATGCCATGATCTTGAGCGGACCATTTTGTCCTGCAGAAATGGTATCTTTCCTTTCTGCAAGGCTGCTTTCCGGTGGGCGGCGGTCAACACAATAACCGATACGATAAAACCCATATTATGCTTTCAATCGATGACATTGTTTTCAATCCGGCGGACGGGCTTGTGCCGGCTGTCATCCAGAATGCCGGCACTGGCCAGGTGCTGATGCTAGGCTACATGAATCGAGAGGCCCTTCAGACGACACTTGATACCGGCAAGGTCACATTTTTCAGCCGGTCGAAAAAACGTCTGTGGATGAAGGGGGAATCCTCCGGCAATGTGCTCAATGTGGTCCGCATCCAGAAAGATTGCGACAATGATGCGCTGCTTGTTGAGGCGGATCCGGCCGGGCCGACCTGCCATACAGGCGAGACTTCATGCTTCCATGAATTTGAATATGAGCCCGGTGGCGATTTGACATTTTTGAACGAGCTCCAGGAACTGCTTTACGATCGCAGGGAGAAACTGCCTGAAGGTTCCTACACCAGCAAGATGTTCCGTGCCGGGCGCGACAAACTGGCTCAGAAAGTCGGCGAGGAAGCTGTGGAGACAGTGATTGCAGCAAAAAATTCACGCGAGGAGCTGACCTATGAAGCTTCCGATCTGCTGTTCCACCTGATGATGCTGCTTGCAGGCGAAGACATGAAACTGGAAGATCTGGTCGCCGAGCTGAAAAAGCGCCACAAACCGGGTTGACATCACCACACTTTTCGCCGGACCGGAATGCCGTTCGTTTGAACAACTACCTGAATCTCTTTCCCATTTTTTTTCGTTTTATCACATTTATGAAGTATCCCCTCTTTCGCTTTACCCGACTGATAATTACGCTGGTATTTCTTCTGCTGATATCCCCTGTTTCCGGCTTTTCCCAGGTTATGATCAACGAGATCCAGTCGTCCAATCAGACCACACTTGCCGATGAGGACGGCGACTACGAGGACTGGATCGAGCTGTACAATGCCGGTCCCGACACCGCCGACATCAGCTTCTTCGGCCTATCGGACAACAACGGCCAGCCTTACCGCTGGGTTTTTCCCGGGGGTACGGTCCTTGAACCCGGCGGAATCCTGCTTGTGTGGGCATCCGGCAAAGATCGCCGGTCAACCGGCCAACCGCTCCACACCAATTTCAGCATCGCACAGGCCGGCGAGGAGATCCTGCTTACCGATTTCCAGACCGGTATTCGGGTGGATGCAATCCCGCCCACCGAGATCCCGTCCGACAAGTCCCTGGGACGCTATCCCGATGGAGCCGACAGCCTGGTCATCTTCCGGGAACCCTCACCCGGCCAATCCAACAGCGAAGGCAGCGTATCCCCTTTTCCGGAAGGTGTCACGTTTTCGGTCCCTGGCGGGTTTCACGGCGCCCCGATAGATCTGGAGCTCTCGGCCGGACGCGAAGACGCCGAGATCCGCTTCACGCTCGACGGTTCCGAGCCGACAGCCCAGTCCACCCTGTACACCGGACCGATCCGCATCGAGGACCGCACTTCCGAGCCCAACGATCTGTCGACCATCCTCGAAATCTCCCATAACTATGCCAATGCCGCCCTGCCCGCCGATCTGGTGTTCAAAAGCACGGTGGTACGCGCCGCCGCTTTTGCGCACGGCGAGCGGAGCGAGGTTGCGACCCGCACCTTTTTTATCGACCCGGATGACGGCAACCGCTTAAGCCTGCCCGTGATTTCCCTGACCGCTCACCGCGACAGCCTGTTTGGTTACGAGCGGGGTATATATGTCCTGGGTAAAATCTGGGATGATAACGGTCAAAGCCACTCACTGGGGGCGGCAGCCAATTATTACATGACCGGGGACGAATGGGAACGGCCGGCTCATATGGAGATGTACGAGTCCGACGGCAGCATGGCCGTTTCGCAGGACATCGGCCTCCGCCTGCACGGCGGGGCATCACGCGCCTTCCCGCAGAAAAGCTTCCGCCTGTACTCACGCAGCGACTACGGCACCAGCCGGTTCCGCCACCGGTTCTTCCCGGATATGGAGCTGGACGATTTCAACCGGCTCATCCTGCGACAGTCGGGCCAGGATGTGGTCATGACGCTGTTCCGCGACGCCTATATCCAGGAATCCATGAAGCACCTGCGATTCCCGACGATGGCCTCCCGCGCGGTCATTGTCTTCCTCAACGGCGAATACTGGGGCATCTACAACATACGCGAGCGGTACGACATCCACTACATCGAAACCCATTACGGCATCGACCGGGAGCAGGTGGACCTGATGACCGGCAACGCCTCCCTCAAGGAAGGCGAACGCGCGCACTATGACGTACTGCGCAACTACATCAATGCCAACGATCCGGCCGACGATGCGCATCTGGAGCACATCCGGTCCCTGATGGATACCGGCAACTTCATGGACTACTACATCGCCAACATCTACGCCCGCAACACCGACTGGCCGCACAACAATGTCGACTACTTCCGGCATCGCACTGCCTACAACCCGGATGCTCCCATTCCCCAGCAGGACGGACGCTGGCGCTGGATGATGTTCGACATGGATTTTTCATTCGGCTGGCAGCCCGGTCCGGGCGGATGGCCGCCGTACCGTCCGAACGACTGGGACCGTCCGGGCCACTATGACCGCAAATCCTATCTTCAGGACATGTTCCGGCACCTGGACAGTTACCCGGGCACCAATCGCGACTGGGCCGCCCGCTTCTATCACCGGCTCATGCGCAACGACACGTACCGGTGGGACTTCTTCACCCGGTTTGCCGACCTGCTCAACACCACCTTTCGCCCCGAGCGCATGGTGGCGGTCCTCGATTCCATGCAGGCCATCTACGCTCCGGAAATCGAAGAGCATATTGTGCGCTGGAACAAGACCGAACCCGAAAACTGGGATTTCTATTGGTGGTTGTTCATCACCTTTGAGGAGTGGGAACAGGAGGTCGGCGTCATGCGGCGTTTCGTCGAGCAGCGCCATCACTACCAGTGGGAGCACCTCCGGCTGCACGCCGGACGCGGGTCGCGGGAAATTACCATCGACGTGTCCGATCCGGCCCACGGCCACGTGCAGATCAACTCCATCGCCATCCACCCG
>JAWOCT010000037.1:0-112381 GCA_046483675.1 Cyclonatronaceae bacterium | reverse complement strand
ACGGTTGCCGCCGTGATCGGCAAAGTTGGCCTCACCCAGGACATAAAGACCAGGAATGGTGGATGACAGATTGTAATCCACCCAGAGTCCGCCCATCGTAAAGTGGACCGCCGGAAAGATGCGCATGGGCACTTCGTACGGGTTCTCGGCCGTGATCTTCTCGTACATGGCAAACAGGTTGCCGTACTTGGCCTTGATGGCATTCACACCGAGCCGTTTGATGGCATCGGCGAAGTCCATGTAGACCGCCAGACCGGTTTTCCCGACACCGCGTCCTTCGTCGCAGACATACTTTGCACTGCGGGAGGACACGTCGCGAGGCGCCAGGTTACCAAAGCTCGGGTACCTGCGTTCCAGGTAGTAGTCGCGCTCCTCTTCGGGAATCTCGTTTGGCGGACGGTTGTCGCCTTTCTTCTTGGGAACCCAGACGCGTCCGTCGTTACGGAGGCTTTCGCTCATAAGCGTGAGTTTGGACTGGTATTTGCCCGATACGGGAATACAGGTAGGGTGGATCTGGGTGAAGCTCGGGTTGCCGAACTGGGCGCCGCGCTTGTGGCATCGCCATACTGCCGTGGCGTTGCAGTTCTTGGCCATTGTCGAAAGGTAATACACGTTGCCGTATCCGCCGGTGCAAAGCAGCACCGCGTCGCCGGCGTAACGCTCGATTTCACCGGTGGTCAGATTGCGGGTCACGATACCGCGCGCCTTGCCGTCCACCTTCACCAGGTCGAGCATCTCACGGCGGGGGAATATCTCGATTTTGCCGTTGTGCACCTGACGCATCATGGACGAATAGGCACCAAGCAGCAGCTGCTGGCCGGTCTGGCCACGGGCGTAGAATGTGCGGCTGACCTGCGCCCCGCCAAAAGAGCGGTTGTCGAGCAGACCACCGTATTCACGGGCAAACGGCACGCCCTGGGCCACGCACTGGTCGATGATGTTGTTGCTCACC
Source organism: Cyclonatronaceae bacterium (assembly GCA_046483675.1). Taxonomy (GTDB): domain Bacteria; phylum Bacteroidota; class Rhodothermia; order Balneolales; family Natronogracilivirgulaceae; genus SKNL01. Next base: position 111,429 of record JAWOCT010000037.1, on the reverse strand, counting down.
TGGGCCAGGCGATAGACATTGGCCTCGCGGGAACGATAGTCACCGCCTTTGATGGTGTCATGGAACAGCCGCCAGATGGTGTCGCCGTCGTTCGGATAATTTTTTGCGGCATTGATGCCACCCTGTGCCGCTATACTGTGAGAACGGCGCGGCGAGTCAAGAATGGTGAACGCCTTCACATTGTAGCCCAGCTCGGCAAGCGATGCGGCCGCGGATGCACCTGCCAGTCCGGTTCCCACTACCAGGATCGTAAACTTTCGCTTGTTGGCAGGATTGACCAGCCTCAGGTTGTTTTTATGGTTGTCCCACTTGTCCTGCAGATTTCCTTCGGGGACCTTAGAATTCAATGTTCCGTTTTTTGATGCAGTCATAATAGCTAACTCCGGTTAAGCCAGTTCAAAATAGATGCTGATGGGCAGACCGATGAACCCTATGGCGATGATCAGCGCCAGCACGAAGGCAATCGAGTAGATGATCGGGTTGGTTTTGCGGGACATCCAGCCCAAAGACTGGAAAGCGCTCCAGACACCGTGGCGCAAGTGCATGCCGAGCAGCACCATGATCACCACATAATAGACCGTGTAGAGCGGCTGGGTGAACACCTCTGTAAGCCGGGCATATACGTTATTCATCTCCACGTCACCATGAGTCACTGGAGTAAAATCATAAAAGGCGAACGTATACAGGTGGGTGATCACAAAGAGGAACAGCAGGATGCCGGTCAGGATCATCGAGCTTGAGCTCCAGCTCTGACGGCTGACTCCCCCGCGCGAAGCATAGACCTCGTACTTTTCAGGCCGCGCCCCTCGACGCCCCAGCCAGATGGAAAAACCCAGCCAGGCATGATACAGGAAGAAAGCCAGGAGTCCGAGACGGACAATCCAGAGCAGCGGTCCGAGCTGATGCAGGGTATAGGAGTACGTATTGATGGCTTCGGGTCCCGCGAAGTAGGCGAGGTTGCCGAGCAAGTGGACGATGATGAACAGGACCAGGCCAAAACCTGTAATCCCTGTTGCTATCTTGCGGCCCACTTGTGAATTAAGGAAAGTAGCTGCTTTCGACATAGAGGTAAATACGTGTTTGAGGCACTAATTTGATGGTATTAAGTCGGAGCCAATATAAAGTTTTTACGCGATACTTATTGATTCTTGCCAGTCCATAAGCTCTTATTTATACCAACTCTATATAAGCTTCGCGCAAGGATGCACACGATTGGCATTCGTACTCTAAACTACAAGCTCAGTATGAATATTATGCGAAGTAAAAGGCCCCGACAGGGTGCTGCACGTGCCTGATTGACTTCCTAAATTGCTACACAAGCTGTTACATGAACAAATATTTTATCAGGAATTTGTATACTTGATGGACAGGGCGACAATGAATACCTTAGTCACCGAACCGGCAGGCGTCCTCCGCCCTTGCAGCATGACCATTTGAGCAGCATGACCATTTGAACCAAGTTACGCATCCTATGTCACTGATGATATCCATCTCCGGCATCCGGGGGATTTTCGGCACCGACCTTACCCCGCAGAATCTGGCATTGTACGCCTCGGCATTTGGCACGTGGCTCCAGGGAGGCACGGTAGTGCTGGGTCGTGACAGTCGTGTGACAGGTGAGCTTTGTGAACGCACTGTTACCGCGGCCCTTCAGGCCGTCGGTTGCGATGTCATACAACTGGGAATTGTCCCTACCCCTACGGTCGCAATGGGTGTGCTGCGGCACAAGGCAGCCGGCGGCATCATCATCTCCGCCAGCCACAATCCCGCCGAATGGAATGCGCTCAAACTGCTCAATGGCAAGAGCGAGTTCCTGGATGTATCCCAGGGGGCCCAGGTCATCCGAATTGCCAGGAACCACAACTTACGCTATGCCGGATATCAGGGTATAGGCCGGGTTTTTTGCGACCAGACCCTGGTCGAACGACATATCGATGCCATCCTGGAATTGCCCTATATCGACGCCGGCCGCATTGCCAGTGCGGGATTTCGTGTGGCATTGGATGCGGTCAACGGCGCCGGCTCGCACGCTATTCCGAGGCTTTTGGAGCGCCTGGGTGTGGCGAAGATCACACGTCTGCACTGTGTGCCCGACGGACTGTTCCCACATGATCCCGAACCGCTGCCCGAGCATCTTTCGGAGATTTGCGAACGGGTCATAGATTCCGCCAGTGATATTGGCTTTGTGACCGATCCCGATGCCGATCGACTTTCCATCGTTGGCGAGGACGGAAATCTGCTCGGAGAGGAATACACCCAGGCATTGGCCTTTGATTTCATGCTGGAGAAAAAGCCGGGGCCCGTGGCCACCAACCTGTCCTCATCGCGCGTGACAGATGACATTGCCGCCAAATACGGTCAGACCTGCCACCGGGCAGCCGTCGGTGAGATCAATGTGGTAAAGGAGATGCAGCGTGTCGGTGCCGTTATCGGTGGTGAAGGCAACGGCGGGGTCATCAACCCTGACCTGCACTACGGACGTGATGCACTGGTTGGCATTGCCATGGTGCTGCAGCATCTGGCCGAGACGGGCAAAACAGCTGCACAGGTACGTTCGGAGATGCCCGATTACGTTATCACCAAAACCAAGGTGGATATAGGAAACCTGAATCCCGATGCCATCCTTTCATCCGTGGCGGAATCCTATGCCTCGGAAAAGATCGATACGACCGACGGGGTAAAAATCGATTTTCCCGACGGATGGGTCCATTTGCGAAAATCCAATACCGAGCCGATCATCCGCATCTATGCGGAAGCTCACAATGCTGAAAAAGCAGCTGAACTGGCAGGCTCCATCAAGGCCAGGGTTGTCTGATGCACTCCAACAACCGAAACCTCCGGATTGCTTGCCATATTGCACCACTACATGTTGCACAATGGGAATCAAGACCTGTGCAACACCTCTAAGACGACGCGACCGGCAAGGTTAGTTTTCAGTTATTACTTACTTTTTTCACATAGCACTGCTTCACACATTTGCTGCACCACAGCTATACTGCTCCACATATTTGCTGCACCACAGCTATACTGTTCCACACATATACTGTTTCACTTAATACTGGACCTGTACCATGCTTGAATCCATGACCGGCTTCGGCCGGGGTGAGTACACAACCGAACACTATCGGGCCTTTGTAGAACTGCGTTCGGTCAATTCCCGATATTGTGAAATCTCACTAAAAACACCCTCACAACTTCATACCTACGAACAACCCCTCAAGGAAACAGTCCAGAAACATCTGAAACGGGGAAAGGTTTCACTGACCATAGCCCTGGAACACCTTTACAACAAAGAAGAACCTGTACAAATCCAGGAAGAGATGCTCCGCACCCGGATCAAGACGCTGGAGAAAGTGCGGGAAATCGCCGGAATCGAGGACCCTCTCCGCCTGGAGCACCTGCTGGTTTTCGAGGACCTGTTCGAACTTTCCGAAAGTGAACCCTCCCTGTTGCAGGAACAATACAAATGCGTGGAAAAAGCAACCATGCAGGCTATAGAGGAATTGCTGGAAATGCGGAGAAGCGAAGGCCAAAAAATGCAGGAAGACCTGGAACAACGCCTGGATACGCTCGCTGCCTACTGCAAGGAGATCCGCGACGGCGAGCAAGAACGCATTCATGAAGCCCGCCGGCGAATGACCGAGCGGCTGGACCAGATACTGGAAGAAAACAGGGTCAGCGAAGATCGCATCGAACAGGAAATTGCCATCCTGGCAGACCGGCTCGACATATCCGAAGAGCTGGTACGTATGGATTCGCACATCAGCTATTTCAACGAATGCCTGCTCAGCAGTGACCTGCAGGGCAAAAAACTCAATTTCATCCTGCAGGAAATGCATCGTGAAGTCAACACGATCGGATCAAAAGCCAACAGTTCCACCATCTCCCGCACTGTCGTGAGTATGAAAGAGATCATCGAGAACATACGGGAGCAAATCCAGAATATCGCCTGAGCCCGCCATGGCCCGAAAATCCAAAAGAGGAAAGATTATCATCCTGGTCGCCCCGAGCGGTGCGGGCAAGACCACCCTGGCCCGCCGGCTGATGGACGAGTTTCCTGATATCCGATTCTCCGTCTCGGCCACCACGCGCCCTCCCCGTCCTCACGAGGTGCATGGAAAGGACTACTTCTTCCTGTCACCCAAGCAGTTCCAGCAGGCCATTGACCGCGGGCAATTCCTGGAATGGGAGGAGTTCTACGGAGGCAAACGGTATGGGTCGTTGATTTCAGAAGTTGAAAAAGAGCTTGAAAAAGGTTATTTTGTTTTGTTTGACATTGAGGTAAAAGGAGCGCTGAATGTCAAGTCGCATTACGGTGATGACGCGCTGGCCATTTTCATACGCCCTCCGTCGGATGCCGTTCTCGTGGAACGGCTTAAAACCCGGGGCACGGAAAACGACGAGTCATTGCAGTTGCGGCTGGAGCGTGCTCGCATGGAGCTAAGCTATGCCGATCGTTTTGACCATGTCATTGTCAACGATGATCTGGACCGTTGCTATGATGAGCTCCGCGGCCTGGTCACCTCATTCATGAATCATACCCACACCCACTGAACAGGAAACTATGGCAGTCAAGTCACTTGATCTTGAAAAGATTCAGGATACCACCGGCAACGTGTACGAAAGCATCGTAATCCTCTCCAAACGTGCGCGACAAATTGCCGCTCAGGAGAAAATGGAGCTCGACGAAAAACTGAAGTATTTTGAAGGCTTCGAGGAGGAAGAGGAGTATACCTTCAACGAAGAGCAGGAACGCATCACCAAGGAGTACGAAGCCAGACCCCATCCCACCCAGCGGTCAATCAAGGAGCTCATGGAAGAAAAAATATACTATCGAGGTCCCGAAAAAGACGACTCCAACACCTGACACACATGATGCGCGGCAAACACATCGTCATCGGGGTAACCGGTGGCATTGCCGCTTACAAAGCGGTTTATCTGGTACGCCAGTTGCAGGAATCCGGGGCGGAAGTGCGCGTGACCATGACCGAGGCCGCTACCCGTTTTGTGGCGGGTAATACGTTTGCCGCCCTTACACGCCATGATGTCCCCGTCCACATCTTCCCGGACAATCCCTCGGGCATCAGTGAAAACTGGACCCAGCACATCCACTGGGCGGAGTGGGCTGACCTGATCGTCATTGCACCCTGCACGGCCAACAGTCTGGCCAAGATCGTCCATGGATTCTCCGATTCCATGGTTACCACCACGGTACTGGCGGCCCGCTGTCCGATTCTTATCTGCCCGACCATGGACGGGGAAATGTACCGCGCTCCATCCACCCAATACAATCTCAGGAAAGCGGAAGAGCTGGGGTATCATCTGCTTACCCCTGACCACGGCTATCTGGCCAGCGGCATGGAAGGGGTCGGGAGGCTTCCGGAAACTGATGTCATCATCGACCGGATGATGCAGATAGTGGAAGTAGCTCCGTCCAGGCGATCGACTGACGAAAACGTAGCCCCTACTCTGCGGGATGTGCTCAGCGGAAAAAAGATGCTGATAACCTGTGGTCCAACGCGCGAGTATCTGGATCCGGTCCGTTTCCTGTCGAACCCTTCAACCGGTAAAATGGGCATGGCCATGGCCGCAGCCGCAGCGGCTCACGGCGCCGAGGTCACCCTGTTGCATTCCGACTCGGTGAGCACAACGGCCTTGTCCCCTTCCATCCGCAAACTGGCATTTACCACGACCGAGGATCTTTTCCGCCAGGTCAAGACACACGCAGACAGTGATATCATCATCATGACGGCAGCCGTGTCCGATTTCCGGCCCGCCCGGACTCACTCACAGAAAGTCAAGAAAGAAAAAGCCGAACTCAGTGTTGCCCTGGAGCGCACACCCGACATCCTCCAGTGGCTTGGTGAGCACCGTGAAAAGGATCAGGTGCTCATCGGATTTGCCATGGAAACCAGTGACCTTTTGCAGCAGGCCCGTGAAAAACGGGCAAGAAAGGGTGCCGACTGGATCGTCGCCAACGATCTGAGCAGCGAAGGATCGGGTTTCGCCTTCGATACCAATCAGGTTGTGCTGGTCGGCGTCCACTCGGAAGTCCATTTCGAAGGCACGAAATACGATGTTTCGCGGAATATCCTGCATCATATCTTCGCCCCCTAACATCCACAAGGCAGCCTCGCATGACCCTTCCCGCGATCCCTCTGCTGACCAGAAAAAAAATACTGCTCGTCCTGCTGGCTGCTTCCTGTTTACTGGCATTCGTGATGCTGCTGCTTCCACCAGATAATCCGCCACGTCCTTTGCCCCGGATATCCCTGGCCGATTCGCTCATTCTGGATGAACTTACGCGTTTTCACATCGGAGAGGAGCACATCCGGACGTTTGAATACGAAATCAACGAGGATTTTACACGAAAACGCTATGTGGTCACCGTGCCACCCGGGATTTCCCAGACCCATCTCCATGCGGAATTGAATCGCAAATTTCGTACCTACAAGGTCCGGACGATCGGTTTTGTGAACGTACCTGAACGGGAAACACAGGTAATGATCCTCTTTGAGGATACGATTATCCGGAGCCTGGAACTGCGTACCGATGCGGGTCGATCGGCACGGTTCAATCCAAGTCCTCATCCTGCTTTCCATAGAAAGTATGGGCCGTCAGGTCGTACTGGATCGGTGTAATGGTGGCATAGCCCTGTTTCAGCACGTTGAGATCCAGATCATCACCTTTGTCCAGGATCTCGAGCCGGCCGGTTATCCAGAAATAGGGCTTGTTATGGGGGTCGACCCTTCCTTCAAACTCCTCAACATAGCGGCTGTTGGCCTGTCGGGCCCATTTCATACCCTTCAGGAATCCGGCCGGGGCATTGACATTCAGGGTGATACCGGCTGGCAGGCCGTTTTTGAGCACATAACGGACAGCGCGCCGCGTCGCTTCCTGGGCACCAGCCAGGTCGGCCGATTCACTGTACTCGGTACAACTGACAGCAATAGCGGGATATCCGAGGATAGTCGCTTCCGTAGCGGCACTTACCGTGCCGGAATAGATGATGTTGATACCGGCATTGGATCCATGGTTGATGCCGCTAAGCACCAGATCGGGCTTTTTTTCCATCAGCTTGTCATGACTCAGCTTCACGCAATCGGCCGGGGTTCCGTTGACAGCCTGACCCTGCATTTTCGAATTGATCTGGAACGGGGTTGCACGCAAAGGATCGGACACCGTAATCGAGTGGCCGACCGCACTTTGCTGTCGGTCGGGTGCGATGACCGTCACCTCACCGAATTCCTTTGCCACTTCTGCCAGCGCCCTGATCCCAGGGGCAAATATCCCATCGTCGTTGCAGACAAGGATCATCCGGTCTGCACTGTATTCACTGCTATTCATAACGTAATTTTCTCTTTCGCTTTTGGTGCGTGGTCCGGCATGCGCCGATCCTGTGTAATTGCCAGGATCCTGAGGAATAACCGGGAGGATTCACGTCCTGCTGCCGGTTCAGTCAAATCAATCATACTGTTCATTCTCGTCCGGGAAACGGCCATGGCGGACGTCGGACTGGTAGGACCGTATGGCTGATGTCATCGTCGTGTGCAGATCTGCATACCGCCGTATGAAACGCGGGCTGAAATCCTTGTTCAGTCCCAGCATGTCATGCGTCACCAGCACCTGGCCGTCGCAGCCCTTGCCGGCCCCGATACCGATAGTGGGAATATCCATTTCCCCGGTAACCTGTTTTGCGAGTGCTGCGGGTATCTTCTCCAGCACAATCGCGAAACAACCCGATTGTTGCAAGCTGTGTGCGTCACGGAGCAGCTGGTCGGCTTCTTTTGAATCGGTGGCGCGCACCTTGTACGTGCCGAATTTGTAAATGCTCTGCGGGGTTAGACCCAGATGGCCCATGACGGGGATGCCGGCATCCACAATTTTTCTGATAGCGGGCACCACGACTGCACCGCCTTCCAGTTTGACCGCGTGTGCACCGGCTTCCTTCATCATGCGTCCGGCACTTTTCAGCGCCCCCGTATCGGTGACCTGATAGCTCATGAACGGCAGGTCGGCGACCACCAGGGAACGTTCCGCCGCACGGACCACACATGAGGTATGATACATCATCTCCTCGAGCGTGATCGGCAAAGTGGTTTCATGACCGGCCATGATGTTGCTGGCGGAATCCCCGACCAGGATGATGTCGATCCCGGCCTGGTCTACGATGCGGGCCATGGTATAATCGTAGGCGGTGAGCATGGTAATCTTCTCGCCGTGCTGCTTCATATCCACAACGGTACGCGTGGTAATCCTGCCCGGTGCCTTGTCATGGCTTGTACTCATAGTTTATCCTTTGGTACAATAGCCGCTGTCGCTTCCATTTCGCAGGCCATGTCACCCTCAACGGTTGCCTTGCCGCGCATCGTCAGGAAGTTCCGGCGGGCGTTGACCAGTTCCACTTCCATCTTCAGCTGGTCCCCCGGCACTACAGGCCGGCGAAAACGCGCATTTTTTATGCCGGAAAAAACAATGATCACCTCATCAGGATTTTCAATGTGGTTTTTGAGGGTGAGCAGACATCCGGTCTGGGCCAGTGCCTCCACCTGCAACACTCCGGGCATGACCGCCGCCAATGGAAAATGGCCATTGAAAAACTCTTCATTGACAGACACATTCTTGATCGCAACAATATGTCTCTCGCCAATCTCCAAAACACGATCGACCATCAGAAAAGGATAGCGGTGCGGCAGCAGTGATTTTATTTCATTGATATGCATGACGTTCATGTTGGTGACGAAGACGCAAAACGGAAAATAAAGAAGTTGTGGATGGGAACCAATGCCCCGGGGTTATTTGGGAAACCGGTCACACGACATCCCGGCAAAAAAAAACAGCCGAAACGACGTGGCATGACCGATCGCCTAACGCACTATCCCCATGTAGATATACGCTATACCCTGCATCAACGGCTTGTACTCAAATGATTTGAAGCGCCCGGTGCTTTTCATCAGGGACAAAAACCGTTCGTCCGCCGGGAAACGGGCACTGGTTTCAGGCAAATAGTGATAGGCATCCCTGTTTCCGCTTATCCATCCTCCCAGGACCGGAATGACATATTTGCTGTGCCAACGGAAGGGATGCTTCATGATACCGTACGGCTGGCCGAATTCCAGAACCATCACTTTTCCATTCGGCCTGACCACACGTGCCATTTCGGAAAGCGCCGTAAGCGGGTCATCAACATTCCGGATCCCGAACGCGATACTGCTTATATCGAACCGGTCGTCATCATAGGGCAGATCCATGGCATCAGCCACTTCCCAGTCCACTTCAACACCCTGCCTGCGTGATTTTTCCGGGGCCGGCCCCAGCATTTCGGCACAAAAATCGGTTCCCACGACCCGCCCGGTTGTTCCGACCGCCTTTTTGAAGGCGATCGCCAGATCACCGGTGCCCGTGGCGCAGTCCAGCACGCTCATGCCTTCCGATGCCCCCGACATCCTGACCGTTTTCGTCCGCCACCGGTGATGCACCCCCAGCGACAGGACCGAGTTTAGCAGGTCATACCTGTCGGAAATGGATGCGAACATCCGTCGTACTTCTTCGCTCATATCTTTTTATTTCCTCTTCCGGTACTTTCGTAACACTTCTTTTTGCTTGCGGATCAACGACAGGATCTCTTTTTCCATCGCACCCACTTCCTTCACAGGGATGTCCTCCTTGATCGCATATTTGAGTATGATCATCTTCAATACCCTGTCATTGAGCAATAACGTTCCCTGGATGAGTTTTCCGTATAGCCATTCCACCAGAAAACGAAACCACCCGAACTTCAGGACACAAAAAACGATAATACCCAGAAAGACCGAAAGATACTGCTCGGTAATGCCCATCCAGCTGAGTACGGCAAGCGCAACAAGTACAACGATGATTTCCTTGTCGATAACAGTGAGCACCCCGGTCAGGGGAATACTGATGACGCTGCTTTTGTTGATATGCCAGACAGGCACAAAAAAACAGGTAATGATGAACGCGGGCAGAAGTCCCTGAAAATAGAGCAGCAGCATGAAAAGGATAATACCGATATTGTCGGCGCTCCGTATCCACACCTCCGCCTTCTTCACCATTTTCTCAAGCGAGTGGATCTTCAGCAGACCGGGGGCGTACTTTTCCAGTGCACCGGACGTGATGTGGAACCAGTTGCCTGCCGATGTAAAAATACCCCTGGGTGTTTCAATGTAATGGCTGTCGGGTTGGCGGGATAGACTCATGAACAAACAAAATATGCGTCCGGATAACGGTTTGCAGATCAACTTGTAATTTATTGTTATCCTGAACAAACGACAAACAGCCTCAAAGGCTTCTAGAAACCTCCTCAAAGGCTTCTATCTCCGTGGAATAGGCTGAAGCAGCCGATGCGCTATGCCCTGGCAATCGTTGCAACACCTGTTTTCAGGGCAGAAGGACTGATTTGCCTGGCCAGTTCAAATGCCGTGGCCCCGGTCGTTATGACGTCATCCACTATGATCACATCACGTCCCCGGAATGTTTTGGCATCTCTGACCTGAAACACTCCCTTGAGGTTTTCCTTGCGGTCAGCCGCACTCAGTCCGGTCTGAGTCCGTGTGTTGCTGACACGTACAACCGCCCCATTCGCCGCGGTCTGCGCCCCCGTCACCACGGCAATCCCGTTGGCAATCAAGGCGGATTGGTTGTATCCCCGTTTTCTTTGCCTGGCAGGATGCAACGGAACCGGCAACAGAACGGTCCCGCCAGAGACAGTCATAAAGCGGTTTCTCATGAGCTTGTATCCCAGCCGTTCACCGAGCAATCTTCCAAGATCGGCCAAACCACTGTATTTCAGGTGATGCAGCACGTCCTGAAGGTAACCGCCCTTATCAAATTCCCATAACGCCACCTGCGTGGCAATCCACTCGGGCAGGACCATGCCGGACCCTGATTCCCACCCCTCCTCGCCGGATTCCGGGAACGCATGGTCCATGCAGTAACCGCACAGGTAAGCATCATCGCCCAATCTGTCCCCGCAGACAAGGCAGGTCACCGGGTAAAGCAGGCCTGAAAGGTCTTCCAGTATCCTGTAGCATTGTTGTATCATTTTATTATCACCCTTGTTCTCCGTACGCGATCAACAGGATTTTATCTGCTTCCGCCATGTAACAGACAATCGGGAAACAAATCCCTTACATAAGAGTTTTTTTTTGGGTGATACTCTTGCCAGTGGTCAAATTGGCAAATGGCCTGGGTTGTTATGAAAAAAATTGGTTAATTATCTGTTTGAGCGTTATCATTTACTGATTTCATGCAAATTTCATTTCCACACTCCACGTTGCAGGTACCCTGATATGTCCGATGAAATGGCCACTTTTTTTGATGATCTGGTACGCATCCGCAAGGAGAAGAGACTGAGCCGACAAGACGTGTACTATAAGTGCCGGATCCCGATGGAGATGATCGAGGCCATCGAAGACGGCTCCATCATGTCCGGCAAAGTTCGGAACAAGACCTACATCCGCAGCTATTTCCGAACCTATGCCAAAACGCTCGGCATCAGCGATGAAGACATCATCACGGCACTGGATGAATACGATGCCGGACTCTATGATCATGGTCTGATGCACAAATACCTGCCGGACCAACCGGATGATTCCACTCCTGCCGAAAAGCAGAGCTCCGCCAAACCCGCAAAGGAAAAAAAGAAGAAAGAAAGCAGGGAAACCGGAGACGCCGGCAACGTAAAAGAACAGGGAGCCGAAAGGAAGGGCAAAAGCAAGGTCATCACCCCGGAATCTCAGGAAAAGACCGTCGACGATGTGGAATGGGAGGATGAAAACATCAAAAAGACACGTACCACTTCCACTTCTACTTCCCCTTCCGATTACGATAAGGAAGAAAAGCGGGATGCTGATGCGGGTTCAGCCGTGCCTGCACCCGAACCAACCGATGTGGGAGGGGTGGACTGGGCTTCCAAGGTCAAGAAAGCCGTCTACCGTCCTCAGCGCAACCGGCTGCTCTGGGTGATCCTGGCCATCCTTCTGGCACTGGCCCTGGCATTGGCTTCGATTGTATGGTACTGGCAGGGTTATGGTACCGAGCCGGCGCCGACCCCGGCGGTCGAACAGGATGTACCTGCACCAACGGATCCGGAATCGGTTCCGGAAGAGGTCCCACAAGCCGGCCTCCCGGCCGATGAAGCGGATCCTTCCGCCGTGGAACCTGCTCAGCAGGATATCCTGACCGTTGATGGGTCGGACATTGAAGATGAAGTCCCGCCGGAGGAGCCCCCGCCTCCCCCGACCAGAGAGGAGATACTGGCCGATATCGAAGCACATTACACGACTGGAGACACCTTGTATGCCCTGGCTTATGCGCTGTTTGGAAATCTTGAGCCGGTGCGCGTGCAATCGGATGTTTTTGCCGGTGAAGATCTGCAGGACGGTCCGCCCCGTCCCTATTGGGTCGAACAGTATCAGGCCATGCGGTTCGAGTTTCTCGACGAGATCATCCTGCAAGGAAGTCTCGCCCGGATGGTCCTTATCATAAACGGCCATATCATAGACAACTTTGCCGACTTTTATATTGACGGATCACGTATCAGCATCACTCGCGAACGGCTGATCGATAACGGGACATTTGAAATAGCCGAAGAGGATCCCTTTACGGTGCTGGAGGTTCCCCGGTCCGTTGTCGACCGTCCCCGTTTCTCACCCTGATCTGCCACTGCCGTACCATGAAACATTCGCAGGCAAAAAAACGGGTCAAGAAACTCCGCGATCTTCTGAACCAGGCCAACGAAGCCTATTACCAGGAGGCCGCCCCGCTGATGTCCGACCGGGAATATGACCGGCTGCTTGAGGAGCTGCGCCAGCTGGAAAAAGAACACCAGCTGTCCTCGCCTGACTCACCCACAAAAAGGATCGGTGAAAAACCTTCGAAGGAATTCCCCAGCGTAACCCATCCCGTCCCGATGCTCAGCCTCTCCAACACCTACAACCGGGAGGAACTGGATAATTTCGACCGCCGGGTGCGCAACCTGCTCGGACACGATAACTACAGCTACCTGGCAGAACTCAAATTCGATGGAATGGCCATACGGTTGCGCTACCGTAAACGGGAATTGTACATTGGAGCAACGCGTGGAGATGGCACCCAGGGCGACGACATCACTGCCAACATCCGAACCATTAAAGATGTACCCCTGACCCTGTCGCGGAACGCACCTGATGACCTGGATGTCCGTGGTGAAGCCTATATGGAACGGATGGCTTTTGTTAAAATGAATGCAGCCCGTGAGAAAAACGGTGAGACGGTTTTTGCCAATCCCCGCAATGCCACGGCCGGTACACTGAAACTGCAGGAGCCCTCGATCGTGGCGAAGCGGCCGATCCGCATGTTTGCCTATGACCTGCTCATCGGGGATGAAAACCGCGATCGCACCCAGCAGGAAAAACTGGAGCTACTGGAAAAACTCGGATTCCAGGTCTGCGAGCACCATTCATGGTGCGCCGACATGAACCAGGTCCACGAGGTCATTGAAAAATGGGACCGCTTGCGCAAGGATCTGCCCTACGATACCGATGGCGTGGTCGTAAAGGTGAATGAAGAGCGCTTTCGTGACAACCTGGGTCAGACCGCGAAGGCTCCGCGTTGGGCCATCGCCTACAAATTTGAAGCCGAACAGGCGGTGAGCCGCATCCGGGAGATTACCCTGCAGGTTGGCCGTCTCGGCACCATCACCCCCGTCGCCGAACTCGAACCGGTCCAGCTGGCCGGCACCACCGTCAAACGGGCTACCCTGCATAATGAAGAGGAGATACAGCGAAAGGATATCCGCGTTGGGGACAAGGTCGTCGTCGAAAAAGCTGGTGATATCATTCCGCAGGTCATCCAGGTGGTGTTTCAGGAAAACGGGCAGCGTGGCAAGAAGTTCCGGATGCCCGAAACCTGCCCTGCCTGCGGGTCCAAACTGGTCAAACTGCCCGGAGAAGTTGCCTGGCGATGCACCAACAATCAATGCCCGCCCCAGATCCGCAACCGCCTTGAACATTTTGCTTCTCGGGATGCCATGGACATTGACGGCCTGGGTGAAAAGGTAGTGGACCAGCTTGTTTCATCCGGACTTGTTACGACATTCCCGGATCTGTACCAGCTCACCGTCGGGGACCTTGTATCACTTGAGCGCATGGCCGAAAAAAGTGCACGCAACCTGGTTGCATCCATCGAAAAAAGCAGGGACAAACCCTTTGAAAAAGTCCTTTACGCTCTGGGGATCCGGTTTGTGGGTATCACGGTCGCCCGGGATCTTGCACGGGACTTCCCCTCGATAGATGCGCTGATGAAAGCCACGGAAGATGAGCTCTGCGAGGTCGATTCCATCGGTCCGCGCATTGCCGGATCGGTACGCTCTTTTTTCGACCAGGAAAAGAATCGTGAAATGGTCCAGCAGCTTCGCGATGCCGGTCTTCAATTCGAGTCGGAATCAACCGGACCGGAGTCCGGGAAGCTTTCCGGCAAAAAATTTGTCCTAACCGGAACGCTTCCCACGCTGAAACGCGACGAGGCCAGGGAACTGATAGAAAAACACGGCGGCAAAGTCACATCCTCCGTCAGTAAAAATACCGATTTTGTTCTGGCCGGTGAGGAGGCTGGCAACAAGCTGGAAAAGGCGGAAAAACTCGGGATCCGTATCATCAGTGAACCGGATTTTTTTGAGATGATTAAGTGAGCGGAATTCTTATTTTACCCATCGAACAATTTTCTACTGAACCATATCTGCCGCAACCGGCGTCCGCGGGGCATCAAACCGGCAGCAGCTTTACAGCCATCACTTTGCCGGGATCGCCATGCGGAGGTCCTTGAAACCAGTAATAGCAGAAAAATGAAATTTGAAATCCAGAACGAAGACGATTATTCCATCATGACCCTGAAGTCCGAGCGCCTCGACAGCAAAGTGGCGCCCGAGCTCAAAAGCCAGTTCATTGTGCTGGCCAACACCCGGGACAGCGGCCATCTGATCCTTGATCTCGGTGCGGTAACGTTTGCCGATTCCAGCGGACTGGGTGCATTGCTGCTGGCACAGCGGCTGTACCGAGAGCTCGACCGCAACCTGGTGCTATGCAACGTTCCCGAGCGCATCCGCAAACTGCTTGAGATATCCCAGTTGAACAACGCATTCACTATTGCTTCCGATACGTCCGAAGGTATCTCCCTGGCATCCGGGATCACCGAATGACGAATATGCCATAACATGCGGCGGGTCAATCGCAACCCGTGCCCTTCTGTAACGTACCATTATCTTTCATTACATGGGACTCACACTTATTGACCTGCTGGTCATCATCCTGTATTTATTGCTCTGCGTTGTCATAGGCATCAAAGCCGGCGGTCGGCCCACCGATTCCACTTCCTATTTCAAGACCGATGGAAAGGTCCCCTGGTGGGCAGTCTCGCTATCGGTCGTGGCCACCGAGACCAGCATGCTCACCGTTATTTCCATACCTGCGGTAGCCTATCTGGGCAGTTTCATCTTCCTGCAGATTGTTTTCGGTTATATCCTGGGTCGTATCGTGATCGCCTGGCTCATCCTTCCCTCCTATTTCAAAGGGGAACAGAAAACGGCCTATACGTTTTTCAAGGAGCGGTTTGGACCCGGTTTCCAACGTCTGATTTCCATTGTCTTCCTGTTGACCCGTTTGCTGGCTGACGGGGTGCGACTCTTTGCCGCCGCCATTCCAATCAAAGTGATCACCGGTCTGGATTATCCCATATCCATTACCATTATCGCCGCGCTTACTCTGGCTTATACCTATTACGGCGGATTGAAATCCGTTATCTGGATTGACGTGCTGCAGCTCGCCGTCTACACCTTCGGCGGCGCTTTCGTGATATGGTTTGCCGGCACCCACCTGATCGACCCGCTGATGCCCATGCTGGCTGATGCCGACAAGCTCCAGGTCATCGTCTGGCCAGATTCCCTTTCGGCTGTCTTCACGACGCCCTACAACATCATCGGGGCCGTTCTGGGCGGCATGTTCCTCTCCATGGCATCCCATGGTGTCGACCATCTCATGGTCCAACGGCTGCTCGCCTGCGGTGAACTCCGGAAGGCACAGGTTGCCATCATCAGCAGCGGCTTTCTGGTGCTGGTCCAGTTCGTGCTTTTCCTCTTCGCTGGCATGGCCATCTACGGCTACTACCAGGGGCTGTCCATCAGTGAACTGAACCTGATGCAGGCCGACGAGGTGCTGCTTAAATTCGTCAACGAAGAAGTGCCGGTTGGTATCGCCGGACTGCTGATCGCCGGGCTGTTCGCCGCCGCCATGAGTACACTGAGCAGCTCTCTGTCCGCCCTGTCCTCTTCCACCCTGTTCGATGTATTCCCCAAACTCTCCGAACTGCCGAGTTCCATGAAGATATCACGGGGCTTCACGCTCATGTGGACCGTCATTTTTATCCTGTTTGCCATCTCGTTCACCAGCACCGATAATCCTGTTATCGAGTTGGGCCTGGCCATCGCCGGTTTTACGTACGGCGGGCTGCTGGGCGCCTTCCTCACCGGGCGCTATACATCCATCGACCGGATCAGCGCCACTATTGCGCTGCTGGTCTGTGTCTTTTCCATGGCCGCCATCATATTTTTGGGAAATATCGCCTATCCATGGTATACTTTGATTGGTGTCAGTATTTTCTTTTTGGTTGCATTGATTGCACACCAGATCCGTCTTCTGATGGGAAAATGAACGGATCCGCTATCGTAAATTACACTCTTCTCGCATGGGTCTTTTAGATAAACTGGGACTTCAGAGGAAAAAGAAAACGTTCGTTCCTTTTACGACCGAGAAGATGAAAAAGGACGATCGCCCGGCTTTCTTCAACAGAAACACGGTATTCAAGATCGTGCTGAGTATCGGTTTCCTCATCATCATCGTCGCACTCTATCCCAAAACGGAAGTACAGGAAACGGCTTACAGCATCGGTGAGCCATGGCGGGACGACGACCTTACCGCCCCCTTCACGTTCAGTATCCTGAAACCGGAGGAGGAAGTGCAGGCCGAAAGGCAGGACATTCGCCAGAACACCAATCCCATATACCTTCAGCGGCAGGAAGCCAAAGCAAGGACTTTCCGGCAACTGGATACCCTCTTTGCCTCCATGGAACAGGTACTTGAGGCCTACGGCGACTGGCAGGAATCCAGGATGCTGGAATCCACCCAACAGGCCCTGGAAGACAGCCTGTACTACATCCGCACACGCAGCCGGGCCGGTATCGGGCTGGAAGAACAGGCCTGGCAGCCCCTGCTGGAACAGTATACCCGGGATCGGCTTTATGCCCCCTCCGACGACCGCTCGCAGCGATCCTTAAGTAATGAATTGCATACAGCCCTGCGAGACCATCTGGAGAATCTGTATTCCGATGGCATTATAAACACCCCCAAGGACACCATAACCACGCCCGAGATCACAATCCGTGATTTGCGCAACCGCATAGAGCGCGAGCAGTCCGTTGGAAAGGTACGCACCATGACAGAGGCCCGTGAATATGTCCGGATCCGGTTGATGCGCCAGTTCGATGAGGATGTGGTCCGAACGGCCATGCAGCTGTTTTCCATGGTGGCGGAGGCCAACCTCATCTACAGCGAAGAGGACACCGAACAACGGATCCGGGACCGCATCGACCGCATTTCCCCGACCAGAGGCGCCATTACTGAAGGTCAGACCATCATTCGGCGGGGGGATATCATCACTCCGGAGCGCTACAACATACTCCAAAGCCTCTCAAGAGCCCGTGCCGAACGCGCCAGCGATATCGAGATCCTGGCCAGGTATACCGGTGAATCCATGTTGGTCATTGCCGTATTCCTGATCTTTTTCTTCTACATCTACCTCTACCGGCGTTCCATATTTGACAATAATCCCATGCTGCTGCTGGTCTTTCTGACCATCCTCCTGGTCTACGGCATCGGAGCTTTTGTCGCCCGTGTGGATGAACTCACACCATATGTCGTGCCATTCGCCATCGCGCCGATCCTGCTCACCATCATCTTCGATTCCCGTGTCGGGCTCATGACAACCACGCTCATTGCCCTGCTGGCGGGACTCATGTATGGAAACAGTTTCGAGTTTGTGGTCGCCACCATTACGGCCTGCAGCATCGGTGTCTACTCGGTAAGGGATGTCAAGGATCGCAGCCAGTTCTATCTGACCACGCCCGGACTCATATTCTTTGCCTACGCGGTAGTCCTGTTCGGATTTACGCTCACCAAAGTGGGTGGATGGGGTATCTATTTCGACAATCTGCTGTTTCTTGTTGGGAATGCCGTGGGTATCTGGCTCACCTACCCGCTGATCCTGCTCATTGAAAAGTCATTCCGCATCACCACGGATGTGACCCTTCTGGAGCTGAGCGACACCAACAAGCCGATACTCAAGCAGCTCATGCTGGAAGCTCCCGGCACCTTCCATCACAGCCTGCAGGTGGCCAACCTGGCCGAAGCCGGGGCGGCAGGCATCGGTGCCAACGCCCTGCTCTGCCGCGTGGGCGCGCTTTACCATGACATCGGCAAGATGGAGAAACCGCAGTACTTCGTCGAGAATCAGATGAGCGGCAATGCCCATGACAAGTTGAAACCGCGCATGAGCGCCCTGATCATCAAAAATCATGTCGACACCGGGGTGAAAATGGCCCGTGAAATCGAGCTGCCCGAGTTACTCATCGACTTCATCAAGACCCACCACGGAACCTCGCTGATCCGCTTCTTCTATGAAAAAGCCTTGAACGAATCGGGCAACGAGTCGGAAATCCAGGAAAAGGATTTCCGTTACGACGGTCCCATTCCCAACAGCAAGGAGACCGGCATTATGCTGCTGGCCGACGGCGTGGAAGCTGCCTCGAGATCCATGTCCGATCACTCCTATCAGAAACTCGAGAACCTTGTGAATCGCATGGTGGACGACCGGCTGAGTGAAGGACAGCTCAACAACTGCGCCCTGACCCTGAAAGACCTGAAAGTGATCAAGGACATCTTTACGCGCATCCTGCAGGGAATGTACCACGGCCGCGTCAAGTACCCCGGTCAGGAAGCAGAAGAAGCAAGCGAAAAAGCCACCCAGGAACAACCGGAATCACCGGCCTCATAGCACTGTTGTTCCATGGGTCATTTCGAACAAGAACGCAGCCAATACCTTCACTTCCTCAAACTGGAGAAAGGTCTTTCGGGGAATTCACTGGCTTCTTACAGCCACGACCTGCAGCGCTATCTGGATTTCATGGGACGGGACGCCGGCATGCGCGACCTGGCCGGCATCACCCTGGACCACATGGAGACTTTTCTCCGGGAACTCCAGACGATGGGCCTTTCCAGCAGCACCATCGCACGCAACATCTCGGCCATCCGCGGATTCCACCAGTTTGCGGTTATGGAACGGTGGTGCCCGGCAAACCCGGCCGAACTCATCGAACTGCCGCGAAAAGGAAGGCGGCTGCCGGAAGTACTCAACCAGCAGGAGGTCGCGGATCTGCTGGAAGCGTCCGACCGGTCTGAAGTACTCGGAAAACGGGACGCCGCCGTTCTGGAGCTGATGTATGCCACCGGACTGCGGGCCTCGGAAACCGTTGAGCTGGAAACCGGGCAGTTCATCCCCGAGCTGCAGCTGATCCGGATCATCGGCAAGGGCAACAAGGAGCGCCTGGTCCCCGTGGGCAGCCTTGCCATGCAGGCCGTGGAGGACTATCTTCAACATGCACGTCCGTTCCTGAAAAAGTCAGGTGCCGACACCCGCAACCGCTTGTTTATCAGCTACAGGGGCAAACCGCTCACACGTATGAGCCTGTGGCATATCGTCACGGCGGCCGCCAGGGAAGCCGGCCTGCAGAAACCGATCCACCCCCACACCCTGCGGCATTCCTTTGCCACCCACCTGCTCGAAGGCGGGGCCGACCTGCGCGCCGTGCAGGAGATGCTCGGGCATGTCTCCATACTCACAACCGAAATATACACCCATATCGACCGTTCCTTCCTGGAAGAGGTCCATAAAACGTACCACCCCCGAGCCTGATCCAAACCCGCTTTCACAACCCTGAATTTCAACCTGCTATCACAAGCATCAACCCCGGATCCACACCGTCATGATCCCGAATATCAAATCACCGGAAGTCGTCCAGTCCATTCTGTGGATTGACGACCATATCCGCATCATCGATCAGACCTATCTTCCGCACCGCGAGTTTTTCCTGGACATCTTTGAGGTCGGGCGAGTGTGGGAGGCCATCCGGACCCTTCGTGTGCGCGGCGCCCCTGCCATTGGCATCGCCGCCGCCTATGGTGTCTATCTCGGCGTTAAAGACCTGCCGGAAGACAGCATCCAGCCGTTCCACACCGATGTCGAGCGCATCTGCGAATACCTTGCCACCTCGCGTCCGACAGCCGTTAACCTGCAGTGGGCCATGGACAAGGCCATACGTACAGCCCGGGATATGAAAAACGAGCCGGTCCCGGACGTCAAACAGGCGCTGCTGGAACTGGCCGTATCCATCCACGAAGAAGACAAGCGCATCTGTGCCGATATTGGCCGTATGGGACAGGAACTAATCCCGGTGAACGCGCAGATCCTCACCCACTGCAACACCGGAAGCCTGGCCACCGGGCAGTACGGCACGGCACTTTCCATCATCTACCAGGCGCATCTGGGCAAAAAAAAGATCCATGTCTGGGTGGATGAGACCCGGCCCCTGTTGCAGGGCAGCCGCCTGACCACCTGGGAGCTGGAAAAGACCGGCGTACCGCACTGCCTCATAACCGATTCCATGGCCGCCTGGGTGATGAAGGAAAAAAAGGTCGACATGGTGGTGGTCGGTGCCGACCGTGTGACCCGCAACGGCGATACGGCCAACAAGATCGGCACATACGGCCTGGCCGTGCTGGCAAAACACCACAATATCCCGTTTTACGTAGCCGTGCCCCTGTCGTCCATCGATTTTAACACGGAATCAGGGGATGTGATACCTATCGAGGAGCGGGATGCCGATGAGGTGCGGACCATTGGCAAGCAGCAGGCCGCACCGGCGGAAACGCCCGTATACAATCCGGCTTTCGACGTAACCCCGAACGAACTTATCTCGGCATTCATCACTGAAAAAGGGATTATACGCCCGGACTTTACCAAAAACCTTGAGGCCATCAGGCCTCGACCGGATTGAGGTCAAACACGGCGCAAACTTCCCGGAATTCGTCATATCCCTTGCCGGACCGGATGACCACCGGGTCGTCTTCGGACATATCCACGATCGTTGAAGGCTCATTCGGCAGCGGCTGGTCATTGTCGACAATCAGGTCGACCTGCTTTTCAAAGCGCCGGAAAAGCTCCATGCGGTCTTCGGTGCCGTTGCCTGTATCCCCGTTATAGTCGGGATGGCGGGCGGTCGTGGCAATCAACGGATCCCCCAGCTGTTCCACCAGCTTTTGGCAGATCGGGTAATCAGGCACACGGAAGCCGATGGTCTGCCTTCTGGGATTGAGCAACAGCTTCGGAACTTCTTTGGTGGCTGGCAGGACGAAAGTATAGGGCCCCGGGATCAGTTTCTTGATGACCTTGAACTGGTTGTCCCCCAGTTTGGCAAATTTGGATATCCCGGTAAGGGAATCGCATATGAGCGTCAGCAGATGGTCAGGCTTGAGCTGACGTATCATGCGGATGCGCTCTATCCCTTTTTTGTTGGTGTAACTGCAGGCCAGTGCGTACTGGGTATCGGTTGGAAGCAGGATGATGTCATCATTGTGCAGATGATCGGCGATGGCGAATATCCGTTTCTGATGCGGGGTTTCAGGATGGAGTTTTACCTTTTCGACCATAATCGCTTCCGTTTGGGGTTCAGGACAAAAAACGGGGGTTGCCTGCAAATCCGGCAACGCCCCGCTGTATGATACATCCGGTTCTAGCTGGATTCAGGAAAGTTCTGACGTATGCTCTGACCTACTTCGTCGGTTTCAGATTCATGCTCGCACACATACTCAAACTGTTTTCTGAATTCGTCTGCACTCATACCGGCGACCTTTGCATACTGTTTAAGCAACTCCCCTTTTTTGAAGTCTTCGCTGTTAAGCCGGATCATATACTGCTTGGCAATGGCAAACGTCATGGCATTGACCTCAACCATGCGGATGCGGGTCTTGCCGGTCTTCTTGTCGAGGATATCCTTGAAAAACATCGGCACAAAATGCCCGTTCTGGATGGATACCATGGCTGCGGTACCCCCTTTCTCGATGAACTCGACCGCTGAAAAGCCCAGATCACGGGTATATTCCATGTCGAAGGGGATGGGATCGGCACAGCGCAATTCGTAACCTATGTTCTTGGCCACGATCGTGATTTTTTGGCCAATTTCAGCAAGACGCTTCTTCACCTCCTTCTTGAGGATTTCGCCGATGTTCAGCTCGGCAAAGCGGAGGTTGTCGTGTTCGTCGCGCTCAAGGTCATCAAGACCCTCCAGTTCTTCGGAACTCAGGCGCTCCACCAGGCCTTCGGCCAGTATCGCGACACCGTTTTCCATACCAGCGGCCTTGCGTTTTATGATGGATCCGACCAGGATATCGGTCAGCTTCCGGAGCGGGATCTTCTCCTCTTTGAATTCTTCAGGGATCAGGGTCAGTGTCGCACTGGACGATTTACCGATACCCAGAGCAAGGTGTCCCGCTTTGCGGCCCATGGACACGACAAAGTACCAGCGCGAGGTGGTGCGCGCGTCGACCATAAGGTTCTTGACCACTTCGACACCGAAGTGGCGGGCGGTCTGGAATCCGAAGGTAGGAATGCCGTAAGGGAGGTCCAGATCGTTGTCAATGGTCTTTGGCACGTGCACCACACTGATGCGGCCTTCCGATGCTTCTTCCACGGTTTTGGCGCTGAATGCGGTGTCGTCACCGCCAATGGTCACCAGTTTGTCCACACCCAGTCCCAGCAGTGTATTGATGACGGTGTCCAGATCCTCCTTCTTCTTTGTGGGATTGTCGCGTGCAATCCCGATGAAGGATCCGCCGCGGAAATGGATGCGGCTTATCTTTTGAATGGTGAGTTGTTCGATGTGCGAGGTATCACCACGCATCACCCATTTAAAACCGTCTCTGAGGCCCAGTACCTCGTAGCCATGATGGATGGCACGGATCGTGGCTGCACCGATAACACTGTTGATGCCCGGAGCGGGCCCTCCGGCGACGAGTATGGCCAGACGTTTAGGTTTTGACATAATTGATCCAATATTTTAGAGTTCAGCTGACAGCCAGTCCACTGTCAGGCATAAAATACAGTGCGTTGTATAACCGTACAGACGCAATAAACTGGCGTGGATGGGTTTACCCACCTGACATGTCCATTCGCCTGTCTGTTCCGGCATGTGAGCGGCCGGAACATATGTGAGCATCTAAAATAGGGTTATCCTCAGGCAAACGGTAGTGTTTTTTTGTGTGTTATTTAAGAAGCGGTTTTCAAAAACAGCTTCTTGATAAATTTTTAATAAAGACCTTTAATAAAGATGGAGGTAAGAGATGTTTACGATACGCTGGCTGGGGCATTCCACTTTTATTATTACAACCGGATCGGAAAAAAACATCCTCATAGACCCTTTTCTGGAAGGGAACCCCAAAACACCGGAAGCCTGGAAATCACCGGATAAGCTCGATCACATCCTTCTCACCCACGGACATGACGACCACGCCGCCGATGCCATCCCCCTGGCAAAAAAGACAGGCGCGAATGTGGTGTCGATCGTGGAACTGTCCGCACTGCTGAAGGAAGACGGTCTGCCAGACGAGCAGGCTCTTGAAATGAACAAGGGCGGCACAGTCGATCTGGATGGCGTCAAAGTGACCATGACCCATGCACAGCATTCCAGTTCATGGAAGGGCCGCTATGCCGGTGAACCCGGGGGGTTCATCATCCACCTGAATGACTTTCGGATCTACCATGCCGGGGACACCAACATCATGGCCGACTTTGAACTGTATGGTAAAATGTACCAGCCGGATCTGGCGATACTGCCGATCGGCGACCATTATACCATGGGTCCGGAAGAGGCGGCCTACGCCACAGCCATGCTCAAGCCTCGTTTTGTCGTACCGATGCATTACGGCACCATGCCTGTGCTCACCGGATCCCCTGAAACACTACGTGACGAGGTGACCAAACAAGCCGGCCAGGACGTTAAGGTCATCGTTCCGGAACCCGGTGATGATTTTGGCGGGCAGCTGACTTCCTGACCCTCAATCCGCCGGGTATTCCACCCCTGACCGTGCCGCTGCCGCCCCTACCGCCACAGGCTTTTCTGCCATATGCTGTTGTGCAGCCGGCGGCTTCAGTACTTCAGAGCCAGCGTTCTCATCACTTCAATACCGGCGGTATCATCAAATCAGTATCGGCGGTATCACCACCTCAGTGCTGGTTGACTCCCATCCAGTTACTGTCCGGTGACAGCGGTACGATCAGGGCATGGCCTGAAGTTTGTCATAGCTTCCCGACCATTCCATAAACAAGTAGACCACTACGCCGGTCACAGAGACATACATCCAGATGGGCCAGGTCCACCGGGCTATTTTCCGGTGTCGTGCGTAATCCTTCCGGATGGCTCGATACATGGTCAGCAGAATCATGGGCAGGTTTACGATGGCAAGCACGATATGCGACAGGAGGATGACGAAGTAGATTGGACGGATCCATCCGGTACCGTCGTACCCTACCGACCCCACGTGGTAGTGAAAGATAAGATAGCTTATGATGAAAAGGGCTGAGACGATAAAGGCGGACCACATCATCCTCATATGTGCCTCGACATTTTTTTTCCTGATGAAATAGAAACCGGTCAGCAGGAATATCGTGGCGATGCTATTTAAGATGGCATTGAGAAGGGGCAGGTCGGTAATTGCGATCATTTTGCGATTCTACAGGTTATTGACATGTGGCACAGTCGGGATGCCCGTTTCGGATTCCCTGGGATCCGTTCCTGCCGGAAAAAAGCCCGGCGACAGACCGGATGACATATCGGGCGACAGACCGGAAACAGATCTCTGCAGAGCACAATTTAACGGAAATCCGGCAAAAAAATGCAACACAAGAGAGGACCGGGGGGGCAATGGATTGCTTCCTAGCAGGTTGGAGGTGCAAATCAGTTTCGGGGCGCGGGAATCTATCCCTCAAGTCTTAAGATTGTGTGAAAATCTCAAGATTTTTCTTTTTTTTAGCGGTCGATTTGAAGTATCTTTTATGCCTGATAACGAGTGCCTGATCGTGCATGGGTGACCATACACGGGGATATCGGAAACTTTACACCCTGATAAACGGCAGGTCCTGTTGCCGGCAGTGTCTTTCCCCTTATCCAAATGGCAAGCTTGGTACATTCATGAATACGTAAATTTACCGCTGTCTCTATGGCGCAGATTTTCCCTGAATGGGTTGACAACATACCAAAACGGCTGCAGCTAGCAACCATCATCGTCATCACCGGCATTATTTTCGGTTTCTGGTATTTTGGATCCCCTGAATACCTCGAGGTCGGTTATGCACCCAACCAGCCGATACCGTACAGCCACAAATTTCACGTTTCGGAACTGGGGATGGACTGTCAGTACTGTCATGGCTCTGCCTGGAAGTCGGCCATTGCTGCCATCCCACCGACCGAGACCTGCATGACCTGCCACGAATACGTCGCCGTTGACAGTGAGCCCCTTCAGCCTCTGCGTGACAGCTGGGAGACCGGATTGCCGGTGGAATGGATCCGTGTGCATGATATACCTGACCACGCGCATTTCAACCATTCCATCCATGTAAACGTGGGTATAGGCTGCGTCACCTGCCATGGACGGGTGGACCGAATGGAAGTGGTCATGAAATCCGAATCAATGAGCATGGGCTGGTGTCTCGACTGCCATAATAATCCTGCACCGCACCTCCGTCCGGTGGAAGAGGTCACCAATATGGCATGGGAACCGCCTGATGACCACTACCAGTTTGCGCAGATGGTCATTGAAAAACGCAACATAAACGCCCCCATCTACTGCAACGCTTGCCACCGGTAACACATATCATACGATCCGTACACTTTTTTGCAACAATCTATGGGAAAAGAGCAACAACAAACGTACTGGCGCAGTCTTAACGAGTTGGCTCAAAACGAGGAGTACCGGAAATTCGTCGAACGCGAATTTCCCGAAAATGCAACCGAACTCACCGACGGGGTCTCCCGCAGGAATTTCCTTCAGATCATGGGAGCATCGATTGCCCTTGCCGGACTGGCCGCCTGCCGCAAGCCGGTCCAGAAGATCCTGCCCTACACCAGGCAGCCGGAACACATTGTCCCCGGAATCCCGCTCTACTACGCGTCAGCCGTTCCCTTCAGGGGCAACCTGAGCGGTGTGGTCGTAGAGACCCATGAAGGCCGCCCCACCAAGATCGAAGGCAACGACCTGCACCCCGGCAGCAATGGCAAGTCCAATATCCGGCAACAGGCTGCCATACTCGACCTGTACGACCAGGACCGGTCCCGCAAGGTGCTCAGAAACGGATCGGACAGTACCTGGGAAGATTTTACCGCATTCTGCAGGGAGCATTTCGCCGACACCGGCCGCCGCGTCGCCTTCCTCAGTGAAGCCCACTCCTCCCCCACGCTGGAACGGCTGCGCCAATCGGCGCTGAACCGGTTTCCCAATGCCCGCTGGGTCACCTGTGAACCCTTCAGTGAAGAATCCGTGCTGAATGGAACGGCTATGGCGTTCGGGCGGCGGCTGCGTCCATCCTACCATTTCGACAAGGCCTCGGTGACGCTCTCACTTGATGATGACTTCCTTCAGGACAGCGACAACGATGTCGCCCATATCGGTGCATTCGCACAAAGCCGCGCCCTCGCCTCGCCAGATGAGGAACCCTCGCGCCTCTATGCAGCCGAAAGCACCTATTCCCTCACCGGTTCCAACGCCGATCACCGGCTGCGCATCAAAAGCTCGGAAATCCCGCTTTTTACCTTTGCTCTGGCAGCCCATTTGTCCGGCGAAGTTTCCGGACTCGAGGCCTATGCAGGTTACCGGAACACTTTCAGCGATCACAGCTGGATCAGCGTACTGGCCGAAGAGCTGATGCGCAATCGCGGCAGCAGCATCATCACGGCCGGACCGGAGCACGATGCCCCGGTCCATGCCACCGTCGCTGCCATCAATCATGCCCTGGGCAATACCGGCCAGACGGTCGAATATCTGGACGTCCCCTACACCGCGACTGCGGATCAGAATGAAGCCTTTGCCGGTCTGGTCCGGGAAATGGGGGAAGGACAGATCGACACCCTTGTGATGATCGGTACCAATCCGGTTTATACGGCTCCGGCCGATCTTGATTTTCAAACCGCCCTGGAGCAGGTGCCTGAAAGTCTGCATCTCTCCCTGCACTACGACGAGACATCCCGCCAGAGCAGCTGGCATGTCAACCGCGCCCATTTCCTGGAAACATGGGGCGACGGGCACTCCTTCACCGGCGTACGCTCGGTGATCCAGCCGCTGATCCAGCCGCTGTTCAATGGCAAAAGCGAGACCGAATTCCTCAATGCCGTTTTAAGCGGGGAGGATGCCGCCGGTCATCAACTTGTGCGGGAAACCTGGCAGGAACTGCTTGATGGTCCGTTCGAAAGGGGATGGAATGAAGTGCTCCATGACGGTTTGCAGAGAGGATCGCGGTATAACGCAGTCAGTGTAAGCCTGGCTGGAAGTTTTTCTGCTGAAGCAGCCGGTTTCCTGGAGGCAGCGGAAGAGCCGGGCGGCGATTCGGTCGAGCTGGTGGTAAGGCCCGATCCCAGGATGCATGACGGGCGTTTTGCCAATAACGGATGGCTCCAGGAATTGCCCGATCCCATGACCAAAGTCACCTGGGACAATGTGGCACTGATGTCGCCGAACACGGCCGAGCGTTTCGGCATCCCGCCGACCCGCCGTTTTGGTGATCCGAACCAGATGGTGGTCCGTCTGCGCACCGCCAGCGGGGATGAAGCCGAAATCGCCGCATGGGTGTTGCCCGGTCATGCCGACAACAGTATTACCCTGCATGCCGGTTACGGCAGGCAGAAGGTCGGACGTGTCGCCGACCAGGTCGGGGTGAACGTATTCCCCCTCCGTCGCAGCGTCAGCCGGCTCTACTGTACCGCAGCAGATGTTTCCGCCACCGGCCGCTCCTACGTCATCGCCTGCACACAGGATCATCACAGCCTGGAGGGCCGGCCGCATGTGCAGGATGCCGACCTTGACCATTACCGGGAAAACCCGACTTTTGCACAGGATGCGGTTTATGTACCCGGCATTTATGGAGACCGCGAACACCCCGTATCCCTTTTCGATGACAAACAGTGGCCCGACCATCAGCCCCAGTGGGGCATGGCCATCGATCTGAACGCGTGCATCGGCTGCGGTGTGTGCACCATTGCCTGCCAGGCCGAGAACAACATCCCGGTAATCGGAAAACGGGAAGTGCGCCGCGGCCGCGAGATGCACTGGATTCGCACCGATCGCTATTTCCGGGGCGATGAGCGGGGTAATCCGCAAGTAATGCATCAGCCGGTACCCTGCATGCACTGTGAGAATGCGCCCTGTGAACAGGTCTGTCCGGTCGCCGCCACTACACACAGTGATGATGGCCTAAATCAGATGACCTACAACCGCTGCATCGGCACGCGGTACTGTGCGAACAACTGCCCATACAAAGTGCGCCGCTTCAACTTCTTCAACTACAGCAAGGAGTACCTGACCACCGGCGACGACCCCGAGATCATACAGATGGCCATGAATCCGGACGTCACGGTCCGCTTCCGCGGTGTCATGGAAAAATGCACCTACTGCGTACAGCGCATCAGCCGGGCCAAGATCGATACGAAGAATGAGACCGGCGACACGGTCAAACCGTCCGACGGTACGGTGAAGACGGCCTGTCAGCAGGCGTGTCCAGCCAATGCCATCACTTTCGGTGACCTTACGGATGAAAAGAGCATCGTATCCATCCAGAAAAGCAAAGACCGCAACTACCTTATGCTCGAGGAACTGAACGTCCGGCCGAGGACCTCCTATCTCGCAAAAATCCGCAATCCCAACAGGCAACTGTCCGAACCCTCGTAAACAAACGCATCACGCTGTAATCAAAACGCACCCTTCATGAGTCAGAATACTGCAACCGTGCCGGATGATCGATTGGTGAAAGGCAATCATGATTTTGCCAGCATCACGAAACTGATCACGGACATCCCCCAGGAGCGGACACCGCTTTGGTGGTACATTGCATTCGGCATTTCCAATATCCTGCTGGCCGTCATGCTGGCCATGGTCGTCTGGCTGATCTGGAACGGGATCGGGGTTTGGGGCCTGAACAATCCGGTCGGATGGGCCTGGGATATCACCAACTTCGTCTGGTGGGTCGGTATCGGCCACGCCGGGACGCTGATTTCCGCCATCCTCTTCCTGTTCCGGCAGGGCTGGCGAACCGCCATCAACCGGTTTGCCGAGGCGATGACCATATTCGCGGTAATGTGCGCCGGTCTGTTTCCCGCCATCCATGTGGGCCGCATCTGGACCATTTACTGGATCTTCCCGCTCCCCAACTCCATGCAGCTCTGGCCCAACTTCAACAGCCCGCTGCTGTGGGACGTATTCGCGGTGTTCACCTACCTGACCGTATCCACCCTGTTCTGGTACGTCGGACTGGTTCCCGACCTGGCGACCATGCGCGACAGGGTGAAGGGCAAAATCTCGAAACTGATTTATGGCACGTTCGCCCTGGGCTGGACCGGCGGGAATCGGCAATGGCAGAACTACGAGAAGGCCTACATGATCCTGGCCGGACTCGCCACTCCTCTCGTGCTTTCCGTCCATACCATTGTCTCCTTCGACTTTGCTGTTTCCATCATCCCGGGCTGGCATACCACGATTTTCCCGCCCTACTTCGTTGCCGGTGCCATCTTTTCGGGCTTCGCCATGGTGCTCACGCTGATGATCGTCAGCCGGAAGCTCTACGGCCTGGAGGATATCATGACCGTTGACCATATCGAGAAGATGAACATTATCATACTGGTAACCGGTATCATGGTCGGTTTTGCCTATTCCATGGAATTTTTCATTGCCTGGTACAGCGCCTTTGAATACGAGAAATTCATATTCGTAAACCGGGCCATGGGACCCTATGCCTGGGCTTACTGGACCATGATCACTTGCAACGTGGTGGCGCCCCAGTTTTTCTGGGTGAAGAAATTCCGGCGGAACATCACGCTGACGTTCATCCTGTCGATAGTTATCAACATAGGCATGTGGTTCGAGCGGTTTGTGATCGTGGTTTCCTCCCTGGCAACCGACTATTTACCATCCTCATGGGGCTACTTCACCCCGACCTATGTGGATATACTCACCTATGTCGGCACCTTTGGTCTGTTTCTCACTTTCTTCCTGCTTTTCCTGCGCTTTCTGCCCATGGTCGCCATAGCGGAGATCAAGGGCGTGCTGCCGCAGGCCAATCCGGCCTATTACAGAAACGGTCAATCCACAAAGACACAGTAATTTATGAACTCCAAGGACAAACCCTTCGGTGTACTGGCCGAGTTCGCCAACCCGGCCGATCTTATGGATGCTGCATCCGCGGTGAAAAAAGCCGGCTACAAGCACTTTGACACCTACAGTCCGTTCCCCATTCACGGGATGGACGAGGCCATGGGCCTGAAGCCCTCTAAACTGGGGTGGATCGTTCTGGGCCATGGCATTGTGGGTTTGCTTGGCGGCGTTGCGCTGCAATCCTGGACCATGAGCATTGCCTATCCGATGCATATCAGCGGCAAACCGTTCCTGAATTTTCCCGCATTTGTCCCGGTGGCTTTTGCTTTGGTCATCCTCCTGGCTTCATTCGGCGCCTTTATGGGCATGTTCTACCTGAACAAGCTGCCCCGGCTGAACAACCCGCTCTTCAACTCCGACCGTATTTCAAAGGCAACGGACGACGGGTTTTTCCTGTGCATCGAAGCCAGCGATCCCGCGTTTTCAGAGAAAAGGGCGGAAGAGCTGCTGAAGAACCTGGGAGCAACCCACATCGAAACCATACCGGCCTAGTATTCCGGGATCATCATCGATCGAATCACCATGAATCACTCACTCCGACACGTTTTCCTGCTGATCATGATGGCTGCCTTCCTCGGGGCCTGCCGAGGGCAGCCCTCCGAGAAGCCGCCCATCCACACACAGTATAACATGTACTGGCAGGAACGGTTCAACGCGCACGAGGAAAATCCCTTTTTTGAAGACCGGCGGGCCATGCGTACCCCCGTGGAAGGCACCGTCGCTCGCGGCAAGCTGGCGACGGACCTGGCCTTTTTCGAGGGTATCCGTGAAGATGGAAGCTATGTGGAACAAATGCCGGTGGATATTACGCGGTCTTTCCTGGAGCGTGGCCGGGATCAGTTCAACATTTACTGCACGCCGTGCCACGGTGGTGTGGGCGAAGGCAACGGTCCGGTCTCTGATTACGGCTACATCGCGGCATCCCTGCATACCGATAACGCCCGCGGGATGCCCGATGGCGAAATTTACAGTGCCATTTACAACGGAGTCAGGACCATGAACTCCTACCGCCACCAGATCAAGGTCGAGGACCGCTGGGCCATCGTCGCTTACGTACGGGCGCTGCAGCTCAGCCAGGATGCCGGCGAGGATGATCTGCAGCAGCTCGACCTCGATCCTGAAGAATTCGCTTCCGGAGTACCGGATTAACCGTAAACCTGAACTAAACCTTTCCGGCAGCTGCACAGGGCTCCGGAACCGGCAAAAACGGCATTCAACGACAGCACAGATCTTAATAATGCGTATCTTATGAGTATGGATCATTCCCATTCCGCGCTTACCGACCGGCTCACGTTCCCGGAAGAGAACAGGATCTCCACCGTTTTCTTTGCCGCCGGCGTTATTGGCATCGTCCTGAGTCTGATCGGGTTGTTCGTCAATACCAAACAGTTCTTCTTTTCCTATCTAACCAGTTTTACCTTCATCGCCAGCCTGATCCTGGGGGCCCTGTTTTTTGTAATGCTTCAGCATATCACCCGCTCCAGCTGGAGCGTGGTGCTGCGCCGGATTCCTGAAACCATGTCGTTCCAGCTTATCTGGCTGGGCCTTCTGTTCATACCGATCCTGCTCGGCATGGAGACCCTGTATGAGTGGACACGTCCGGAAAGTATAGCCACCGATGAACTGATACAGCAAAAACGGCCGTATCTCAACATACCGTTTTTCGTCATACGCAATATCATCTACTTCAGTGTCTGGAGCTTTCTTGGCTACCGCCTCTACAGGAACTCGATCACCATGGACCGGCAAGCCGACAGCCGGCTGGACAAGCAGCAGCGTATCATCAGTGCACCTGGAATCCTGGTCTTTGCCTTTACGGTGGCCTTCGCATCCTTCGACTGGATGATGTCCCTCGACTCGGGCTGGTTTTCCACCATGTTCGGGGTCTACTACTTTGCAATGAGCTTTCAGGCTGTTCTGGCCGTCGTCATTGCCCTGGTGCTCTACCTGCTCCGCAAGGGCCTGCTGACCAACACCATCAACCATGCCCATATCCATGACATGGGGGCGTTGCTGTTCGGTTTCACCGTCTTCTACGCCTACATCGCCTTCAGTCAGTTCCTGCTGATCTACTACGCCAACTTCCCCAAGGAAATTCTCTGGTTCTATTACCGTTTTGAGGGCAGCTGGATCATCCTGGCATACCTGTTCCTTGTCGGACGATTCGCCATTCCCTTCATACTGCTGTTGGGCAGGAAGGCCAAAACCAACTTCAAAGTCCTCATGGGTGTTTCCCTATGGATCATCCTTCTTCAGTTCCTGGAAATGTACTGGATCATAATGCCCATACTGCATAAGGGCAGCATCTCCATCCACTGGCTTGACCTCACGCTGCTCCTGGCATTTTTCGGGGTTTCGGCCGGGTTCTTTTTCCGGCAGTTCGCCCGGCACAGCATGGTCCCCAAGAACGACCCGCTGCTGACGGAATCCTTGAACAAGCACTGAGGCAAATGCACTCGCCCGCATTCATTTAACAGCCCGGATCGGGAATGATGGCATATGCTGGTGTTGTTTATATAGACAATTTGAATAACTCATAAAAATGACAAAAGAACACATCAATAAAGAACTGGAAGATTCCGTTACATACGGAGTTTCGCACGATAACATAAATCTGCGCACCGTCTCCTTCTGGATCGTGTTGGGCATCGTTATGGTGGTAATCATCCTTTTCGGTGTCTACAACATGTACACTTACAATCAATTCCTGTCCTCACAACAGGCAGCCATTAACTCTGAATACCATGAACTTGAGGAACGCCGCCAGCGGGATCGCGAGATGCTTACCGGTTTTGAACTGGTGGATGAGGAAAACCGCCGCTACCGCATACCCGTGGACAGCGCCATGACGCTGATGGTCAGACAGCAGGAGGCCAGGTAACACCCCGGGCATCACCCGCCTCCGGGGGAATCCCGGGGAGGCCCTCGAAAACGCGAAGTTCAGACAACACATAAACCAAATGACCTTTAACCCGAAGCAGCTAACAACACGCAAACGGACAGCCGGAAAAACAAGGCGTTGTTTCAAACTCTATTCCATGCTTTGTTCCATGCTATACCCGTCTCTGCTGATATTACCGCTACTGATCGCCGCTCCAGTCTTTTCCCAGCACAACATTCCATCCGAGCAGCTGGAAAATGTCGGCGTCACGGAAAAACTTGGCGACTATGTAAGCGGGGACATTCAACTCTACAATGAGTACGGCGAGGAAGTGCGTATCGAAGATTATCTGAACAATGGCCGGCCGATCTTGCTTGCAATGGTCTACTATGAATGCCCGATGCTGTGCAACCTGATCCTTCAGGGTATGATGAAAGGGGTCAGTGAGCTTAGCTGGCAACCCGGAAAAGAGTTTGACATCCTTACGGTGAGTATCAGTCCAACCGAAACGCCCGAGCTGGCCCGGGCCAACAAGGAGGGCTATGTTGAGCGGCTTGGGGATCCTGAGGCTGCCGACGGGATGCATTTCCTCACCGGCACGGAACAGGAGGTCCGCCGCCTGGGCGATGAGGTCGGTTTCTACTATCAGTGGAATGAACAGACCCAGGAGTACATGCACGGCTCCACTCTCATCTTTCTCTCCAAGAACGGACGGATCTCCCGCTATCTTCACGGCATTGATTACCCGGAGCTGATGCTCCGCAACGCCCTGTACGACGCGGCGGAAGGGCGCATCGGAAGTACAATGGACCGGATCGTACTCTACTGCTTCCAGTATGATGAAGCCTCCGAGTCCTATGTGCCGGTGGCCGTCAACATCATGAAACTGGGAGGATTTGCAACCCTTCTCATCCTCGGGGTGTTCCTCGGGTTTTTCTTCCTTCGGGAACGCAAATCCGGCAATGATAGAAGCACACACGCACAAGAACACGCAACCACAGGCAACAGAAGCTAATCGAGAGTAATACAAACCAAGGGCATCTCAAGGTAACCAACTGAACGAACCGATACGATCCAACCCGATCATATGAACCGAATTATCGAATATCTGCTGCCACCGCAACGCTCCTCCCTGGCCAGCGAGGTGGACAGCCTGTTCACCTTCATCAATGTCGCGGGCTTCCTCCTGTTTGCCGGCATCATGATCACCATTCTGATCTTTGTAATCAAGTACCGGCGTAAATCGGAGGATGATGTCACCCCGGTCATCACCCACAACAGCATCCTCGAGGTCACCTGGACAGTCATCCCCATCATCCTGATCCTGATCGTCTTCAGCTGGGGCTTTCGCGGTTTTCTCAGCTTGTCAAGCACCCCTGCCAACGCCTATGAAATCAACGTGACCGCCGCATCCTGGCTCTGGGAGTTCCGCTATCCCGGCGGGGGGACCACGGTCAATGAAGTCTTCGTACCGGTGGATCGCCCCGTCAAATTTATCATGCGTTCGGACGATGTGCTCCATTCCCTTTATGTACCTGATTTCCGCATCAAGCAGGATGTCCTTCCCAACCGGTACACCACAACCTGGTTTCAGGCCACCGAAACCGGGGAATCGGTCCTCTTTTGCACCGAGTACTGCGGTACGGCACATTCCGACATGCTGGCCACCGTGCATGTATTGAGCCGTGAGGATTTTGAGGAATGGCTTGAAACCGGACTCGAAGTGGACGAAGACATGCCGCTGGCCGATCTCGGCCGGCAGACCTATACCAGTGCCGGTTGCAATGCCTGCCACACCCTGGACGGATCGGACCGCATTGGCCCCTCCTTCCTGAACCTGTTCGATTCGGAACGGGAACTGGCCGACGGATCGGTGATCGTCGCCGATGAAGACTACATTCGCCGGTCCATTCTCGAGCCTCAGGCCGATATCACGGCCGGCTATCCGGCCAACATGCCGTCCTATGCCGGCCGTCTGAACGAACGACAGATCGACGGGCTCATCGCTTTTATCAAAGAACTGCAAGACTGACAGATCCATGGCTGACAGCACATCCAACACCCTGAAAATCCGCGAGTTCCCGGTAGAGGAAAATCCGAAGCATACATATCTGAATGCCGACAAAGGTATCCTTTCGTGGCTTTTCACGCTCGATCACAAGCGCATCGGACTGCTTTATCTGGGGTCCATCACCCTGTTTTTCTTTGTGGGAGGTGTACTGGCGCTGCTGCTCCGGACCGAGCTCTTGACGCCGGCGCAAAATATCATCGACGCTGACACCTACAATCAGATCTTCACCCTGCACGGGGCGATCATGATCTTTTTGTTCATCATTCCCTCGATTCCGGCCGCACTGGGCAACTTTTTCCTGCCCATGATGATCGGTGCCAAGGATGTGGCTTTCCCGCGCCTCAACCTGGCCAGTTGGTGGATTTATATCTTCGGTGCCCTTTTTGCCCTGTTTTCCATTATCAACGGGGCGGTGGATACGGGATGGACCTTCTACACGCCGTACAGCGTGCAGACAGGCACGGCCGTGGTCTCAATGACTCTTGCCGTCTTTATTCTCGGCTTTTCGTCCATCCTGACCGGCATCAACTTCATCGTCACCCTGCACAAGCTCCGCAGTCCCGGCCTGACATGGAGCAGGATGCCGCTGTTTCTCTGGTCGCTTTATGCCACGGCGATCATCCAGATCCTGGCCACGCCGGTGCTTGCCATCACCGTGCTGCTCCTGTCGATGGAGCGGATATTCGGCATCGGCATTTTTGATCCCACAATGGGCGGCGATCCGGTCCTGTACCAGCATTTTTTCTGGTTCTACTCCCACCCGGCTGTGTACATCATGATCGTACCGGCCTTCGGGATCATCTCCGAGCTGATTTCCACCTTTTCACGCAAGACCATATTCGGCTACTGGGCCATCGCCCTGTCCAGCCTGGCCATTGCCTTCATCGGGTTCCTGGTATGGGGGCATCACATGTTCGTCTCCGGACAGTCCGAGCTCTCCTCCGTCGTGTTTTCCTTCCTGACTTTTTTCGTCGGTGTGCCTACCGGCATCAAGATATTCAACTGGGTGGCCACCATGTACAAAGGGTCCATCGACCTGAAGACCCCGATGCTTTACGCGCTTGCGTTCCTGTTCCTGTTTACGATCGGGGGCCTGACCGGCATTATGATCGGAGCCCTTTCGGTGAACGTGCACCTGCATGACACCTACTATATCGTTGCGCACTTCCATTACGTGATGATGGGCGGCACCGTGATCGCACTGCTTGGCGGGCTGCATTACTGGTGGCCTAAGATGACCGGCCGCATGTACAGTGAATTCTGGGGCCGCATCACCTGCGGTGTGATCTTTGTCTCATTCAATATGACATTCCTGCCCCAGTTCATCATGGGTAGCCAGGGCATGCCGCGCAGATACTTCAACTACGTGGACCAGTTTCAGGGCCTGCATCAGTTCTCTACCATCGGGTCCTACATCCTGGGAGTTGGATTCGTTATGATGGCGGTCTACCTCGCCTGGTCGCTGTTCCGGGGGCCGAAGGCCCCGTCCAATCCTTGGAGAGCACGTTCCCTGGACTGGATGACCTCATCGCCCCCGCCGCATCACAACTTTGAATACACTCCGGTCATCCTCCATGGCCCTTATGACCATCATCAGCCGATGCGTGAATTCCGCATGGGCGTGGTGCGGGAGGCGGAACAGCACGGCACCCCGGTAGAGACCGATACAACCGATATTACGCGCTAATCATCCGCACAGGGGTGCAATCACATTGACGAATCACATACATCCAAAAGATTCATAATCAATAACAACCTATGGGGAATCAGATTTCAGAGGCTGTAAAGCCGGCGCATCTGCAGCATCATTTTGTGGATGTGGACCAGCAGTTCGAGTCATCCAAACTGGGTATGTGGATCTTCCTGGTGACGGAGATTTTGATGTTCGGGGGGCTTTTTGTTGCCTATATCATTTACCGTTCCGGGCATCCGGACCTGTTTTATCTGGCCGCAAAGGAGCTGGACACCGTCCTGGGTGCTACCAATACAGTCGTCCTCATTGCCAGCAGCCTGACCATTGCCCTGGCCATTCGTGCCGTGCAGCTTGACAAGATCAAAGCGGCCGTGAACTACATGGCAGCCACGATTGCCCTCGCCGGCACGTTCATGGTGATCAAATACTTTGAATACATGGATAAATTCGACAAGGGTATCTATCCGGGCGCCGCGTATTCCTATGACGGCATTCCACATGATATGGCTGCCAATTTTTTCAGCATCTACTACATGATGACCGGACTACATGGTATCCACGTTGTAATTGGAATGGTTCTCATCGGTTGGATGATCGTCAAGGCAAAAAAAGGAGCTGTCCACAGCGGCTACTATACGCCGGTGGAGAACACCGGTCTTTTCTGGCACCTGGTGGATATCATATGGATTTTCCTGTTCCCGCTGCTGTACCTGATCGATTGAGTCCGGGCAATTCCTGTCCTGTGACGGAAATCACTGCCATCAACCATGTGTCTGCCGTAATCTGCCCTCTGCTTTCCGACATGTCCAAACCCGCCTGTTAAAACCTGTAACCGCATCAACCCAATCGAAAACGAGAACATGAGCACCCATCACATATCTACCTTTACCACCCTTATGAGTGTCGCCGGTGCGTTGCTGGTATTGACCTTTCTTACCGTGGCCGTGACCTGGATCGATATCCCGGAACCGTTCAACGTGATCGTGGCCATCGCCATCGCCATTCTGAAAGCGGCCATGGTGGCCATGTTCTTCATGAACCTGTACTGGGACAGCCGGTTCAATACGATCGTATTCCTGATGTCCATTCTGTTCCTGATTATCTTTGTGAGCATCACGCTGCTGGATACCCTTTTCCGCGAGTCCGGCCTGCCTATATACTGATATCTGTTTCCCGAAGAGCTTGGGACCGCAGAGCTTGGGAATTAACGAATCACGACAGATTGCCTTCCAGATGAGCTATTCTTTCCGGGAGGATCGGATTTTTCAATCGGACGATTTTTCGTCCGCTCAGATTAAGTTTTTCCAGGATATCCCTGTTGTGATAGAAGAAGATCCTGTACATCGTGTTGTCAGCGGATATGATCTTCATGCCCTTTTCGATTCGCTCTGCGAGTTCCGGTGAATCGGGATTCACATAAAACAACAATGGCAGAGGATAGTAGATGAGGATATGATCGACGGTGGCAAGCCCCTTGACCTCGTCCGCCCTTTCGGCGAATACTCTGTCTATCTCATTGATGCCCAATGCAGTGAAATCAAATTCCCGGTTATGGAGTCGCTCGAACATGTCATCAAAGGACCCGCGCTCCACTACCTTGAATCCGTTGTATCTGAACAGCTCGGCATCCGACCAGGATTCAGGTATGCCCACCAGTTGCTCTTTCAGGCTTTGTTTGCTGTTTATGCCTGCAAATTTCGTCATGTCCCGCTCTCTGATGATAAGGGATCGGTACCCCAGCAAATCATTGAGGATTGGTTGATATATTACGATCTTTTTTACATCCGCCATTTTTCTGTTACCGGCGGTAGTCACAAACAGATCGTGGCCGAACTCCCTGAACACCGCCGATTCCCTGTCTCCGGGATAATCTTCCGGATGTTCAAACAGCCTACAATCACCGAAATCATCCCTGGTTGCCTGCAAGGCCGCGACCAATACATCCCGCTCAAAATCCCTTCTGAAAGATGTGCGGTTCCCGCTCCAAAAATCAATTTCACTTGCAGGAAGTTCAGCCATTTAACCCCGGTAAATTATCAATGTCAGCACTTTCAGGAATGAAAAGATGGATAGACACACCATTAAAAGCTGGTATTTAAGAAGCATCAGAAAAATATTTGCATTTGGGAAAAAATTTAACTCATTTTTATGCAAATTTCAATCAATTTTTTCCTCTTTCTGTCTCTGTTCCGTTCGCCAGCGATTTGATGAATAGGCGCATCCTGAAGGCAAAAGCAGTTTCCAGACAGAGACAATGCAGGATTCACGGTATGGGAATCATGAAAGTGCAAATATTATATCAGAATAAGGCACAGAGCGGTTTATTGTTTAGTTTGTTTTTATTATAATGGTAAAAATTGCAAAGATTTTACTTTTATTCCCCCCGATCAGATAAAAACCGCAAATGAAAGTTACACTGAAAGACATTGCCAGGGAAACGGGTTATTCCATTTCGACCATCTCCCGTGTTTTAAGCAATGTGGGAAAAATCAGTTCCAAAGCACGTGAAGAGATCCTCCAGGCGGCTCAACGACTGAATTATCCGACTTCGAGAATTGCCGGTTATGAGATTCAGAAAAAACATCTAAACATTGCCCTGATTACGGATTTCCACGAAGGGGAATTTTATGCTTCATATTATTACGGAATCGACCGTGCTGCAACGGACGATAACGTGCGATTATCTCTTTTGAATGTCGTTGACCCGAGAAAGAACATAAAAAAATTCATGACCGACCTCCTGGCGGATAAATACTATGATTGCGCCATTGTTTTTATCCCGGAGCTTATGCGAAAGGATTACGAAAATCTCCTGGAGATAATACCGGACAGTTTCCCCGTGGTCTCCAATGCGCTTATCGAAAACTCCATACTTTCGACGATCACTTTTGACGGGTACAGCGGGGGGCATCAGGCGGCAAGTTTGTTTTACAAATACGGTTACCGCAAGGTAGGGATCGTGAAAGGGCCTGCCCGAAAGGCGGAAAGCCGGTTCCGTTACAACGGTTTCAAGGACTATATTGACGCTAAAAGCGACATGGATCTGGTATGGGAATATCAGGGTGATTTTGAATTCAACTCCGGGGTTCAGAGTTTTCACGATATGATGCAAAGCGGCACAAAACCGGATGCCGTCTTTATTTGCAACGACCTGATGGCTACGGCCTTTGTTGATACCGCCCTGGCAAACAACATGATGGTACCGGATGATATCGCCGTTCTTGGTTACGATGACCTGCCCATGTGCCGCCACAATAATCCTACCATTTCGTCGGTGAATACCGATTTTCAGCAACTGGGATCTGCAACCATCCAGGCGCTCAAAAACCGGCTTGCCGGAAACGGGCAGCAGCACGGGATCCTGAGCCTGATACCCGTCAGCATCATCGAAAGAGAATCCATCGCAAAAAAAATGGTTGAAGCTTAGGATCTTGCTCAAGCCTGCTTTCCTTCGCTGAAGGATAACATCGCTATATAACAACATCACTTACACATGAAACGAACATGACACCCCTGGGCTGACACATATGGGCATGATCATATCCTGTCATGTGAGTTCATTCTGACCTTATGAATCTAAATTGACTTAAACAGATGAACCGAGGGTCACGAAGTGCTATAGCCATGACGGCAACCCGACACACAGGCGTATGATTAAATCCGGTCATGGCATTACATCTGACATTGTGAAACAAAAAAATTAAACACATGAAATGCCCATGACCGAGCCGGCGCCCGGACACACAGGCGCATGATTAAATCCGGTCATGGCATTACATCTGACATTATAAATCGAAACATTTAAACAGATGAAACTGGTCGCTTCAAGACAGATCCTCGTTGCCATACTGTTTTTCTCCACTCTGCAGGCAGGGTGGTCCTGCTCGGATGAACCCGCAACACCTTCCGAACCGGTCCCTGTGACCATAGGCCTGGATTCGGAAGGCCGTTATTCAATATACAGGGACGGCGAGCCCTACTTCATAAAGGGGGCTGGCGGTACATCCCGGCTTGATCTGCTGGTTGAATCAGGAGCCAATTCCATTCGAACCTGGAGAACCCGCGATGCCGGCCGCATACTTGATGAGGCGCACGAACGGGGTCTGACCGTCATGCTGGGAATCTGGCTGGAACACGAGCGCCATGGCTTTGATTACGACGATGAGGAAGCCGTGGTACGCCAGAAAGAGGAAGTACGCGAAAAAATCCTTCGGTACAGGGATCATCCTGCCCTGCTGGCATGGGGACTGGGCAATGAAGTGGACCTGATGTACGCTAATACCCGGGTCTGGCACGCTGTCGAAGATATCGCACAAATGGTGAAGGAATTGGATCCGAACCACCTTGTGACAACGGTAGTAGCCGGAATCAATGAGGAAAAGATACGCCTCATCAAAGAAAGAGTCCCGTCGATAGACTATCTAAGCATAAATATCTACGGCGGACTCGAACGCCTGCCCGGACGGGTCCGGGAAACCGGCTGGAGTGGACCCTATGCCGTGACCGAATGGGGTCCCACCGGCCACTGGCAAGTCGAACGGACCGAATGGGATGTGCCCATTGAACAGACCTCCACCGAAAAGGCTGAAGTGTACCGGTCGCGCTATCAAAACGGTATTCTGGCCGATACGGAATATTGCCTGGGATCTTACGCCTTTCTTTGGGGGCAGAAGCAGGAAACAACCCCCACCTGGTATGGCATGTTCCTGGAAACCGGTGAGATTACCGAAGTGGTGGATGCCATGCAATACAACTGGACCGGCGAATGGCCTGATGAACGTGCGCCGTCCATCCATAGCTTAGCCATTGAAGGACAATCGGCTCGCGACAATATCCATCTGAATCCCGGTGAAACCTACAGGGCGTCCGTGGAGGGGTCGCATCCGCATGGCAAACCCTACGAAGTGCGCTGGGAGTTCCTGCCGGAAAGCACGGACATAAAAGCCGGCGGCGATCCAGAAGAACGCCCTGAGACAATCCACGGCCTGAAAGTGGAACAGGACGACGAGACCCTAATATTTCGTGCTCCGGAGACTCCGGGCCCTTATCGACTATTCACCTATCTTGTAACTGAAGAGAACAGGGCCGCTACGGCCAACATACCGTTCTACGTCAGGGAACACGAATGATTTTTTTTTGTCTTGAAACAAGACTGATCTTTTTATTTGTTCAGCGAAGATATTTGATCTTTTTTGCTACGGAAGATAATGCACTTTGTAAACGACCCTTATGAACGCACTTTGTGAAGGCACTTTGAGAAGGCACTTTGTGCTTCATCAACACCAGGTAAAAGAAGAGCGGTCGGTCCGCCAATCATTGAATCAATGTCATTTTTCGGGTGAGACTGACCGGTCCTGCCTGCAGGCGATACATGTATACACCGCTGGACAGATGTGATGCATCGAACTCCACGCTGTGCCGTCCGGCCTGGTGCATGCCGCTGGCAAGTGTGGCCACCCGCTGGCCCATCACGTTGAACACCTCCAGCCTGACATCGGCCTGTTGTGGCAGATCAAACATGAGGATCGTGGCCGGGTTGAACGGGTTGGGATAGTTCTGATGCAGCTCAAGTGTAGCGGGCACCTCGGTTCCGGCATAATTGCTGGATGTGGACACCTCCCCGGCAAATACGTGCAGATCGTCAAAATACCACGTAAAATCCTCGCTGCCGTCACCGATCTGGTCTTGCTCGAAATCGAAGATCAGGGTGATGAGATCCCACTGGTTCTCAAATCCGGCGCCGCTCATATCCCATGTCATCTCCTCCCACTCGCCGCTGGTCGTCGTGGGTTCGGCCTTTTCATAATCCAGCACACCGTTCTGCTGTTCCACTTTCAACAGCACCTGCACATCTTCCCGTGGCGACCAGACTTTCATGGTGATGGTGTGATTGTCTTCGTCGAAGACAAAAATCCTGTTCACGTGCATGAAGGCACCGCCCCAGAACGCCCCGCCGTCCTTGACCATACTGCCGACCCAGTCACTGTCATTGACTTCGTCCGGTTGAGGATTTTCGACGACGGTGATCTCCCCGCCTGAGAACCCTGTGAATGCTCTTTCCCAATCGAAACTGTAATCTTCGAAAGTCAGTGGAAGTGATACGGGCAGCATACCGTCCGGCGTGTCCGGAACATCAAGGTCGGCGCCGAATACATCCAGTTCGTCAAAAAACCATGTAAAATTGTCGCTGCCGTCGCCAATCTGGCCTTCCTCAAAATCGAAAATCAGAGTAATAATGTCCCACTCTTCAGGGTATGCGCCGGAGCTGACATTCCACGCAAGTATTTCCCATTGCCCGCTGGTCGTGGTCTGCCGAACGATTTCATATTCGGCATCGCCTTCGAGCTGCTCCAGTTTCACAAGGATGGGCACATCCTCTCTGGGAGACCAGACTTTCATGGTGACCTCGTTATGGTCATCGCTGAAAGAAAATGGCCGCTCTGCTTCGAACGAAACCCCGCCATCAAAAGCGCCTCCGTCCTTGACCATTCTGCCGACCCGGTCAGTGCTGTTGACATCATCGGGATCGGGATTGTCAACGACAGTTACACTGCCGCCATCAAAACCAGTGAATACATCGTCAAAATCGAAATAACGGTCTTCGAAGAGAAGTGGCAGGGAAACGCCGTGCTGAGCATCGGTGTCCTGATAGACCCGAACATAGTCGATGACCATCTGCTGGGGGAATTCGGTGGTTTGATCCGGGCTGCCTGGCCAGTTGCCGCCGACTGCGACATTGAGCAGGAAATGGAACCGCTGCTCGAAAGGAGCAGGAAAGCTGTGCCCCTCTGAGAACCAGTTGGTTTCCGTGTGGTAGTGCATATCATCGACATACCAGCGGATCTCGCCATGTTCCCACTCAATGGCAAAGGTGTGGAAATCGTCGCTGAAGTCACCTGCGCTGCGGGTGTGGCTGCCACCGCTGTAGGTGTGCGGCGGTCCGTAGTGGATGGTGCCGTGGATCACATCCGGCTGGTGTCCGACCAGCTCCATGATGTCGATCTCCCCGCTTGCGGGCCAGCTTCCGTACACGGCGTCGGTGGGCATCATCCATATGGCGGGCCAGATGCCCTGGCCTTTGGGTAGCTTTGCCCTGACTTCAAACCGACCATATCGCCAGTCGCCCTGGTCAATGCTGCGCAACCGTGCGGAGGTGTAGTCCATACCACCGTGGGTCTCTTCTCTGGCAACGATATGCAGCTTTCCGTCCTGCACATATACATTCTGCTCGCGGTCGGTATAATACTGAAGCTCCGCGTT
This sequence comes from Cyclonatronaceae bacterium, assembly GCA_046483675.1. Classification (GTDB taxonomy): domain Bacteria; phylum Bacteroidota; class Rhodothermia; order Balneolales; family Natronogracilivirgulaceae; genus SKNL01. Next base: position 66,952 of record JAWOCT010000037.1, on the reverse strand, counting down.
GCCCCATCCGGAGAGGCCCACGGATGCGCCGGTCCCGTACTGGTAGGACCACTTCGATTCATCGAGACCGGTACCGTCAAATTCATCGGACCATACCAGCTCCCAGGTCTGGGCATTTGATGTGCCTGTAACCAAAAACAAAGTGATCAAACAGAATGTCAAAAACCCCCATAAAATCCATCTCATGATATCCTTTCTCCTAACATGTTGCGGTTTTTTAACTTTATCGGCTGAGATTCCAGGTTTCCAAAGCAAATTATAGGACGCGCAAATGAATACTGGCAAGGATGTCTGAAACTTGCCCGGGACAAAAAAAGGGTCGTAAGTGGCTTAACCACAAACGACCCCTATGATCCTATACGCTGATATTATGCTGATTTGTTTCAGCCGATGTTACTTCACGAGTGTGAGGCTGCGGGTCAGCACCTGATCACCGGCCTGGAGGCGATACAGATAGATACCGCTTGAGAGGTCGGATGCATCAAATGATACGGAATGCTGTCCGGCCGAGAGGCGTCCGTTTTCCAGTGTTGCAACCTGTTGGCCAAGCATATTATATACTTCCAGAGTTACCTGTGCGGATTCCGGAAGAGCAAAGTCTATCTTGGTTGTCGGGTTGAACGGATTCGGATAGTTCTGGCCCAGTTGAAGCGTTTCCGGAATTTCGGAACCAACAAGCTCACTGCTGGTATCTTCTACCTTTTCAATCCGGAAATCATCCAGGAACCAGGTATCATCGGCTCCACCACCAGGTGCGGGAGTAAGTTCACCCTCATCATCTACCAGGTTTATAATGATAACAACTCTTTCCCAGGGAGCCGCACCAGCTTCTGCCAGATCCCATTCCAGTTGTACCCACTCTTCTGTTTCAGGGATTGGAATGTTCATTTCAGGGGATTCTGCAGAACCCACTTCCAGTTTCAACATGGCATTTACGCCCCGGGGTGACCAGACTTTCAATCTGAAAACCGACTCCTCGACTTCATCCATAACCATGGCTTCTTCAAGATCATAGAAAAAGCCCGCCCATGGTTGTCCTCCGTCTGTTTTTTCATAGCGCAATACAAAATCAGTCTCATTCAGACCTGACTTGTCCGGATTATCTATTCTTTCAAGTGCAGCACCTTCGAATGGGAAAAGCGTAACCTCCTCGCCCCATGGAAAATCGTCATCCATATTGAAAACATCTGGGAAAAGGAATTGTTCAAATTCGTCATCTACTGGCGCTTCCAGTGGTTGTGCAACTACACTGCTGAACATATACATTGGCAAAAACAAACCAATCAACAAGTACTTCAGTGCGGTGGTATTTTTCTTACTCATGGTAACCTCATCATTTCATCAATGTTTTTCGTTAGGAATTTGTCAAATGTGCTCGTAACTAAATATGCAAATAAGCATCCTTCACTATCTAATATTACAAACGTTTTGATTAAAAGCAATTTTTTTCTCTTTTTAGACAACATATTTTCACCCAATGCGCGCAGGTATCTATATCGGATACGGTGCTTCACAAAACAGCAATAATTAAGCTAAGGATTACATTAAATCTACATTTATGCAACCCCTATGTCGAAAATTGCTATCGGCAGACAAATATTAACTAATGCAAATAACTCATGTGTAATATAAAACAAACATGACGATCATCCTGTTGCAAGACATTATTGAGCAAATTTATTGCAAAAAGTTTTTATTATTGGCATTTTACTTGTCCAGTAAATAGAAACTTGCATATTGCGTTAATTTACTAGTTATGACGAAACATCAAACACACTCCATTTTTTAACCTGACTCAAAAAGATGAGCTTTAAAAAAACTTTATATACTCGTTTGGTGATCGCAGCTTTGTCACTTCTGATCCCCGTTTCGTTAACAGCACAGGATTGGCAACTGGTCTGGTCTGATGAATTTGATACTCAAACTCTTGATACGACAAAATGGGAATACATGATCGGAACCGGTTCACAGTACGGACTGGTTGGATGGGGTAATAACGAACTGCAGTATTACACCGACCGGGAAGAGAACATCTTTATTGAAGACGACAAGCTTCACATCCGGGCACTGAATGAATCTTATCGAACAAGAAATTATACATCTGCCCGAATTCGCAGCATCGACAATGCCGACTTCCGTTATGGCAAATTCGAAATACGTGCAAGACTGCCGGAAGGTCAGGGCCTTTGGCCTGCCATCTGGATGCTGCCAACTGATAATATTTATGGCGGATGGCCGCAAAGCGGGGAGATCGACATCATGGAACTGGTCGGACACGAGCCGGATGTCGTTCACGGTACCGTTCACTATGGAGCGCCTTGGCCAGACAACAAGGAAAAAGGAGGACACTACACTCTGAGTGAAGGTAATTTCAGCGATGATTTTCATGTGTTCACCATTGAATGGATACCTGAACGGATTACCTGGTATGTGGATGATAATTTTTACTATTTCGTGACACCGGCACATCTGTCCCCGGAACACTGGCCCTTTGATCAGAAATTCCATTTCCTGTTGAATGTGGCGGTCGGCGGAACCTGGCCGGGTAGCCCTGACGCAACAACCGAGTTTCCCCAGGAAATGATCGTTGACTGGATACGTGTATATCAGGATGCCGAGCTGACATCTTCGGAATTTGATGACCCCCAGAATGTACCCTCACGTTTTACACTGCATCAAAATCACCCGAACCCGTTCAACCCGACGACAAATATTTCGTTTGATCTTCCTGAGGCCGGACATATAACCATCGGGGTCTATGATATGCTTGGCCGTCAGGTTGCCGTGCCTGCTAATGGTGATTTTCAGGCGGGTAGTCACACCATCTCATTTGATGCAAGTAATCTGAGTTCCGGCACCTACATTTACCGTATGGTTACCGACTCTTATCAAGATTCCCGGACGATGCAGCTGATCAAGTAGTCATTTCACTGACAATTGGCGAATCGTTTGATAAAATCGGTTCGCCTTTTTTTTACTTTCTATGTATTGCCTTAACTACCTGGTACCTTTGCATTGACGATTTATTATTAAAAATTGAATCGTTCATAGTTGCCAGAGAATCGTTCATAGTTGCCAGAGAATCATTCATAGTTGCCAGAGCAATTCCAGTAAGTATACTTCAGAATACCATCATTATGCGATCGCAATTCCTGTCCGTATTACTTTTATCGCTATTCATTCCGCTGAATGGCAACGCTGGCATTCCGACGGACCCACCGGTATTTTCTCGTCCTGCCGGCACTTATACGGATGCATTTCAGTTATCCTTCCATATACCTGAGGGTGCGACTGTTCATTACACAACCAATGGTGACCTGCCCACCACATCATCCCAGAAGTACCAAAGTGGAATTCCGCTTGACATTTCCGGCACCGTAATGGTGCGCGCACGCGCGTTTCGTGATGGTAATGAACCAAGTGAGACCGTGACCAAGGTCTTTATCCAGCTGCATCCCGATGTGACAGATTTTGACTCGGATCTGCCACTAGTCATTGTAAATCAATTCGACAACGTCCTGCATCCTGAAGGGCTTTACCGCAGTACGGTCTACTTTTCTGTTATCGATCGTGATAGTGATGGAAGGGCCCGGTTGCTTACCGATGATTTGCACTTGCACAGTCGCTCCTCATCCAACTATCGTGGTTCCAGTTCGCTCATGTTTCCAAAAAAGCAGTTTGGGGTGCGGCTGATCGATGATGAGGACGAAAACCGTAACGAACCGATCCTCGGACTTCCCTCGGAAAACAACTGGATCATGTATGCTCCGTATGATGACCGGACATTGATCCGAAATGCGGTCGCTTATCAGCTCAGTAGCGATATGGGGCACTATGCCCCGCGAACCCGTTTTGTGGAACTTTTCCTTCACGATGGAAGTGGACCCGTGACACAAAGTCATTATCACGGAGTTTACATGCTGGTAGAAAGGATCAAGTGGGATAACAACCGCGTTAACATCACAAAAATTGGCCCTAAAGACAATTCCGAGCCGGAAATTACCGGTGGTTACATCATCAATTTCGACCGTGACGTGCACATCCGAAGCAGCCATCGCAACACCGGCTTCGCTCTGGTCAGGCCGCAGAATGAGGACATCACCTCGCAGCAGCGCGGCTGGATTGAACACTATCTTGGTGACCTGGAGAGGGCACTATTCGGTAGCAATTACCGTGATCCTGATATCGGATATGCGGCGTACCTGGAACCGGAATCGTTCATCGATCACCATCTGATCACCGAGGCACTGAAGGAAATGGATGGATACCGGCTTAGTACGTTCATGTACAAGGATCGCGGTGGACGCATGATCATGGGTCCGGTATGGGACTATAACCTGAGCATGGGCAACTATGTGGAAAATCATCCCCAGTGGGGAACGGTATGGAACGGGCACAGCCCTACCGGATGGTATTATACTCATGTACCTGAGAGCGCCTATCTCAATGGCTGGTACACCCGGTTGTTCCAGGACCCGGCTTTCCAGGAGCGATATCGCGAGCGCTGGTGGGAATTGCGCCGGGGGCCTTTTGCAACCGAACATATTGTAAACATGATTTACCATTATGTCGATAAACTGGATGAGGCCAAGGATCGAAATTTTGAGCGCTGGGATATCATTGGCGAATATATCTGGGAATGGGGCCACGAAGGTTTTGATTCCTATGAGGAAGAGATCGACTTCCTCGTTTACTGGATTGAGACCCGCATGGACTGGATCGATTCCCGGATGGGTGATCCACCTGCAGATCTGCCTGAATCCAATCTACGCTATTACTGGCATTTCAGCGACAACATGCCCAATGATACTCCTCTGGAATCACTGGAAGCAAACTATGCATTGATGCACAATGCACAAATTCGTTATCATTCCGCTCTGGATGGCTACCCTTTTGATGAAAATCATGCACTATGGCGCAAGGCATCCATGGAGCGACGCAATCGTCCAACCGATATCAACTATCGGTCGGATGGCAACGAGGGACGGCCTTTCGACCAGGGGGCCATGCGCGGGCTTCAGGTTCGCCAGCCATTCCGGGGGGATGCCGGTGAGAACACCATGATTTTCGAAATGCCTACCACGAACATGGAAGACATCGTCTTTCGCTTTGCCGCCATGGACGAAGGCGCAGCCGATGCGCTGGTGATCGACTATGCAACCGAGGCCCAAGACCCTGATTGGACCACTGCCGGCATGATTCCCACCCGGTTTACCCTCTCTGATGAATACCGTGAGCATATCATTGATTTCAGGGGGGTCGAGGACGCCAACGACAACCCCGATTTCATGATCCGCATACGCTTTGACGGTGAGAACATGTATGCTGACAATGGCAACCGGGTGACTTTCAATAATTTCAGTCTGGAAGAGTTCACCGGGGAGCTGGACGTCAGTTCAGAGGTGGATGAATATACCCCTGCGGGATTTCATCTCGATCAGAATTATCCCAATCCTTTTAATCCGTCCACGGTAATCAGTTACCAGTTGCCGCAAAGCAGCCACATTTTGCTGGAAGTCTACGATATCCTGGGACAACGCGTGGCGACGCTGGTCGACGAGCAGGTTTCAGCCGGTAGCCATGATGCAACATTTGACGCATCGGGCTTGACCAGCGGGGTATACATTTATCGGCTGCAAACAGAAAACATGAGCTTATCACGTTCGATGTTGCTGGTGAGATAAGGATAAAATTCCTGCGACTCATGTTGCAGCAATTCTACTATGAGCCGCAGGATGTTATATGCGTTTTAGTCATATCCACGATTTTGCACCAGCGTACGGTCCGAGAGATTGATCTCGGATTGTGGAATGGGCAGCAAGCCCAGCCGTTCGGTGCGGAAATTGATCGGGATGTCCTGGATGGCCTGGGCATTGATTTTTTCGGCGGCCGTATCCAGCCCCATGCGGAGAAGATCCCAGTATCTTTGACCTTCACCGGCAAATTCGAGCCGGCGCTCTTCCATGATGTTTTCACGGGTTGGCGGGATCTGAACGAAATCATCGCCATAGGCTCTCATTCTCACCTGGTCGAAGTAATCCTGGGCATTAGGCGAACCCAGTTCGGCAGCCATGAGCAGTACATCCGCAAAGCGAACTACCGGGCGGTTGTAGGGCCAGTTGAACGGTGTGTTGACAGATGGGGAATCAGGAAAGCGGGGATAGAACTTCTTGAAGGCAAATCCCTGCCACTGGTACATTTCGTCAGGTCTGTGATTTAAACCCTCTTCCACCGGATCCAGGATGCTAAGGAAGTACCGGGTATCCGCATCCTGGTCGAATGCCTCCACCAGGTCCGGCGTCACCGGCTGAAAGGACCAGCCCGCTGCATATTCAGGATGAAACCCAACCCCGCGCACTCCGGTCATCTGGGAAGACCAGTTGCCGTAGGAGCCGTTAAGGAAGCCCCAATCGCCAAATGAGGATAAGGCTGCAGCACCATGCTGAACCGAGAAAACGGCCTCGTTGTTGTTGTTGCCATCAACACCCCAGAGCGCGCTGAAATCATCCAGCAATCCGTGCGGACTGTTGTTGATCACATCTTCCAGATGGCCGAGCACATCGCCTTCCGTAACGGGCAGGCTGCCTGCACCAAGAACCGGCTGAGCATAATCACGATGGTATAGATAAATACGTCCCAGCATGGACTTGGCTGCCCAGGATGAGGCGCGTCCTGCTTCGGCTGGTGGTACGACATCCCGAAGATCCGGGATGATATCCAGCAGCTCGGCTACCAGGAATTTGTAGACTTCGCCGGGATCGGCCTGCTCCATCCGTATATCTTCGGCTACCAGCGGCCGTTCGAAAAGAGGTATATTCCCGAAAAACCGGACCAGGTCATAGTAGAACAATACCCTGAGAAAACGGGCCTCGGCCGCCATGACAACCCTGTCCTGCTCGTCCTCAAATTGTACATTATCGATGTTTTCAAGCAGCAGGTTGGCCCGATAGATACCGGTATACCGGTCTGACCAGAGGCCAAGCGCCTTGCTGTTGGTCACCGAGACGTTGTGATCGTTGAATTCAACCAGCTCCGGCTGGTCACCGGGACCCGAACCTCCGCCATACGCATCGTCGGAAAGGATGTTGGAGACCAGATCAAAGGGGTGAAACCCGGTATTTTCACGACCGTGGTGAAAAGTCAGGACTTCGTATACAGAGTATAAGGCCTGTTCGGCATCGGCTTTGGTCTGGAAAAAATTGTCCTGGGTGCGCTCTACCGGCGGATCGTGGCTCAGAAAATCATCCACGCAGCCGGAAAGCAGCAAAAGACCAATAAAGGGAATTATTAGGATTACTCGTTTCATAACAGCTCAATTATGGAATTAAAAATCAAGATTGATGCCCATGGTGATGGTGCGGGCCTGCGGATAAATATTCCGGTCGATGCCCACGTTGAGCGGACCGTACGCCCCGATTTCAGGATCGTGGCCCGAATAGCCGGTGAAGGTCAGCAGGTTCTGGGCGGCGACATAGAGACGCAGGCGGGATGCCCCGGCCAGGCTGGTTATGCGCGGAGGCAGGGTGTAACCCAGGCTGATATTCCGGAGACGCACGAAGCTGCCGTCCTCGACGAAGAAATCGGAAGGTCTGGTAAAGTTTCCATTGGGATCATCAATGGTGACCCGGGGATGCGTGGTCGAAGGGTTTTCTTCGGTCCAGCGATCGAGCACATCCTCTTTCCAGTTGGGCATGGGCAGATCGTGCCGGCGGGTGCCGCCCGTGAAGATATCCTGCCCGAATGCTCCGTACCAGAACATGTTCAGATCCCAGTTGCGCCAGTCGAGGTCGAAATTGAATCCCATGGTGAAATCGGGATAGGGATTGCCGATCTTGATCCGGTCCTCATCCGTGATCTGCCCATCGCCATTATGATCGACGAAAATAAGGTCACCGGGACTTGCACTTGGCTGAACAAGTTCGCCTTCATCGTTGACATAGTTCTGAATCTCATCTTCACTCTGGAAGATACCAGCTGTTTCATATCCCCAGAAGAAAGCAATCGGCTGACCGACCATGGCCATGGCAACGTGATCCATCGAGGTGGAGACGCCGGCCCCGAAGAGACGGCCTTCTTCATTTTCGATGTCGACCATTTCATTATTATTGAAAGTGCCGGTCAAACTGAGACTGACGCGCCAGTCGCCGATAATCTGACGAAAACCGGATTCAATCTCCAATCCCCTGTTGCGCACCGTACCACCGTTGACCGTTGGCGGAGCGTTGCCAATGAACCCCGGAATGGGCGCGGCAAGAAGCAGGCCTTTGGTTTCCTTGTTATAGACATCAAAGTTGACGTACAGGCGGTGATCCAGGAAAGCTGTTTCCATGCCCAGGCTTGTCTGCTCTGATGTTTCCCATCGGAGGGCCGGGTTTGCAATCTGGGAGGGATAGGCACCGGTAACGATCGAGGGGGTCGTTCCGAATCCGTAACCGGCATGGGTGGTGATCAGCGGCGTATAAGTAAACTGTCCGATATTGTCACTTCCATTTTGTCCCCAGCCAGCGCGCAGTTTCAGGTAGCTGATGTACCGGTTGTCCCGCAGAAAATCCTCCCGGGAGATAACCCAGCCTACGGAAACCGCAGGGAACGTTCCCCAGCGGTTGTCTGGACCGAACTTCGAGGAACCGTCATACCTTAACACACCTTCCAGCAAGTACTTGTTGTCATAGTCATAGTTGACACGACCGAAGTAGGATGCCAGCGACTCCAGTCCCAGGCCGCCCCAGTTAGTCTGGTTTTCTTCATCGGTTCCTACGGAAAGCCATGCATTATCGAATGATTCCATGGTAAGGCTGAAAGCGGCACCGCCAAGGTACTCGTTGCGATGATCGAGCAGTTCGAATCCACCCAGCACACTGAAGTTGTGATCGGCAATCTGATCCTGGTACCTCAGAACATGGCTGGTCTGCCAGGTGATCCACTTGTTCTGCTCCTGGATGGCTGAACTGGTGTTATTGAAAACATTTCCACCCAGGTCATAAACCGGGGTGAACGTCCGGCTGTTGCCGTAGGCCAGGTCAATGTCCAGTGTGGACCGCAGGCTCAATTTATCGGTGAAATTGAAGTTTCCGAAGACACCGCCCACGAACTTGTCCTCATTCCATTCCGAATTGATGATATCGATAGAAGCGACGGGATTGACCACTTCCTGTGAAGCATAGGGTGAGCTGGCAAATTCACCCTCTTCATTATAGACTGGAGTTACCGGATCTATATTAGCCGTGCGGGCCATAATCCCGCCAAATTCTTCGTTCGGGTCGATACCCCTTGTCGTCTTTTGGGTGTAGGTCAGTCTTGTGCCGTAATCGAGCCGGCCCCGCTGATGGTTGGAGTTCACACGGAATGACAACCGTTCGAAATTCGACTTGCCTTCGGCCACGATCCCGTCCTGCTGACGGTAGGACATGGAAGCCATGTACGTGGAAGTTTCGTTGCCGCCGGACAGCCTCAGGGTATGGTCGGCGACCGGAGCATTGTAGAAAAATACTTCCTCCTGCCAATCGGTTCCGGAGCCGATCTCGTTGACGCGTTCTTCCATATCCGGGAACGGAATAGTCCGTCCATCATTGGCATAGCTTTCGTTCATGATCATCATGTAGTCCGGCGCATCCAGCAGGTCGGTTTCTTTCCAGGGATTCTGAAACCCGACGTATCCGGTGTAGTTGACCTGGATGGGACCGGGTGATCCCTGCTGTGTGGTGATCATGACCACTCCGTTGGCCCCGCGCGCTCCGTAGATGGCTGTAGACGATGCGTCCTTCAACACTTCAATGGATGCGATGTCGGCCGGATTGAGGTAGTCGATTCCGCCTACCGGCATACCATCCACCACATAAAGCGGTTCGGCATCGCCTGTAGTGCCGACGCCACGGATACGGACGGTAGCAGCTGAACCCGGCTGACCCGAATTCTGAATAACGGTCACCCCGGCGGTTCGTCCCTGGAGCGCCTGCTCAAGCCGCAAGGGCGCAGCCTGTTCGATATCACGCGACTCGATACGGGATATGGCTCCGGTCACCAGACTTCGCTGCTGGATGCCGTAACCGACCATGATCAATTCGTCACCATAGATAACATCGGGCTCCAGGCTTACATTGATCTCTTCCCGGCCATCAACAGGGACCCGCTGCGTCACAAAACCTACGTAGCGGAAGACCAGGGTTCCTTCAAGGTCAGGAACATTGAGTTCATATTCACCGTCCATGCCCGTTGCCGTACCGATATTGGTTCCATCGAGCATAATATTGACACCGATCAGTGATTCGCCTGTCTCGGCATCAACTACGGTTCCTGTGACGGTCTGCGCATCGGCCCTGAACGCACCGAGCAACATTACCGCCGTAATAAGTAGTAGTATTGATCTGTAATTATACATGCTTGGTTCACTTAGAGTTTATAGAAACGCTTTTTCACTTTCGTATTGGTATGGGATAAGTAGCTTTGAAAAAATTTTCCAAACGCCCGGCAATGCCCCGGGACTGTTTTGTTAATAAAGTATTCGGATAATTGATATTACCTGACTTGCAGCAAATTTCCGGATATCTTCCGTTTCCTCAAAAGACAGAATATCAATACCCTTCATATATACAAAATATTTGCTCTTTGTGCAACTTTGGTAAAATTTGTTTCATTCCATACCTTCCTTAACGGATATTTGACTTCGCGGCACATGCACGTGTCCTTCTTTGAACAAGAACATTTTATTGACACAGCTGGGCAAAACCGATTTTTCAATATTCGTCCATGTTCTTTTTCAAATTTTCTTATTAATACCATATTTAGTTGATTTTCCGGTCTTAACTGGCATAATCCTTTGTATCGGAACAATCCATTAACATAGAATGAATTTAGCGGAACAGGTTTCAAGGTTTCCAATGAATTGGCACTAATAATTATTTAATGCAATTTATTTTTTAAATAAAAATTTTTTGCATTATATTAGTTTTAGTTCATGGATTATGATAAAATGCAATGTAATATCATGGCGATAATTCACTGTAAGCATTGTCTTTGACGGAAGCAATCAGTGTATGATGAACATGACAGGATGAAATATTTTTTGCTTTCTAGTAGCAATTACTCATTATCACTTTCCTTCATCCTTTTTATGATAACCAACTTTCAGTGTGACCAAATCCTTATTGATACATTCTGATAGATATGTCCCTGTAAAAAGATTAACTCGTTTGTCTTGACCGGCAAACGGGTTTTTTTTTTATAATACCATTTTGCAATACCGGGTATTCCACAAAGCAAACCAAACACAGACATCTAAATTCACCCCGATGACCAGTAAACAGTTCCTGATTATCCGCATAACGATCATCGTAGCTCTGGGAGGCTTTTTAATGGGTTTTGATGCTTCGGTCATCTCGGGCGTGGTCAGGTTCATCGAACCGGAGTTCGGACTTTCCAAACTGCAGCTGGGCTGGGCCGTTGGATCATTAACACTTACATCCACCCTTGCCATGTTGCTGGCCGGACCGCTGAGTGACCGTTTCGGGCGCCGGGCCATCCTCAAAACAGCCGCTGTCCTGTATGGGGTATCAGCCGTGGCATCGGCCTTTGCACCCACTTTTATGATCCTGGTAATCGCCAGGATGCTCGGCGGATTGGGCGTCGGAGCCTCCCTGATTGTTGCACCCATGTTCATTGCCGAGATTTCGCCTCCCAAAATGAGGGGGAAAATGGTGAGTATCAATCAGCTCAATATCGTGATCGGTATTTCCGCTGCATTTTTCACCAATTATCTGATCCTGCGCTGGGGCCAGTCAGATGCCGCCTGGACACAGGTACTCATGTTCACCGAGTACAGCTGGCGCTGGATGCTGGGCCTGGAAACCCTGCCGGCCATCATCTACTTTGTTGGGTTGTTTTTTGTCCCCCAAAGCCCCAGATGGCAGATCAGGGCAGGCAAGGTCGACGAAGCCAGAATAACCATGAACCGCCTTTTCGGAGAAGAAGAAACCGATAAGCAGATCACGGACGTGCTTCACGGCCTTGAAGCTGACAAAGACAGGGAGAAGGTATCTGTCAGGGAAATATTCCAACCCGCCCTGCGCTTTGTTTTGACCATAGGGGTATCGCTGGCCATCCTGCAGCAGATTACCGGAATCAATGCGGTCTTTTTCTACGCACCCGTGATCTTCGAACAGTCCGGCATTGGCACGGACGCTTCTTTCATGCAGGCCGTCCTGGTGGGCTTGACCAATCTCGTATTTACCATTCTGGCCATCATGTTCATCGACAGGCTTGGACGAAAACCGCTGCTCATCGTCGGAATGACCGGTATTGCCGTTATGATGCTGCTGTTGTCCTACGGATTCCATTCGGCAACCTATGAACTGACTCCGGAAAGCATTGAGACCCTCGATGAATCAATCGATGGCGTAGCTTTGGCGGGTAACATGAGCGGGATCACCTACCCAAATGATATCGTTTTCAAGCAGGCACTGGCTGAAACTATTGGTCAGGAAGCTGCGATTGAACACGAATCGGCGCTCATCACAGCAGCGATTGACATGAATCCCAACCTGATCCTTCTCGCCATCCTGGGCTTTGTTGCATCCTTTGCCATCTCCATCGGACCGGTGATGTGGGTCATGTTTTCAGAACTGTTCCCTCTTCGTGTAAGAGGAATTGCCATATCGTTCGCCGGTTTTATCAATTCGGGGATCAGTTTTCTTGTACAACTGGTCTTCCCCTGGGAACTGGCCAACTTCGGCAACAGTATAACCTTCCTGTTGTACGGGCTATTTGCCATCCTGGGTTTGCTCTTTGTCTGGAGGGTCGTTCCGGAGACCAAGAACAAAACACTCGAGGAACTGGAAGAACAACTGGTGAGAAAACGGGAATAAACTGATTACAGATTGTCCAGATCTTGCAGATTATCCAGATCCGGCTGTAAATCAGCGAACTCATCGGGGATCAACGGGTTATCCAGTACGAACAATATCCTTTTGTCGAGGTTGAGCTGTTCCACGATATCCCCGTAATGCTCATCAAAAATACCCCCCAGCTCGCCGGATTCCATGATATTTTGCATGCCTTTCCCGATCCTGTCAGCCAGTTCAGATAAATCCGGGTTCACGTAAAAAACAAGTGGAAAAGGGAAAAGAAAAGGACTGCCGCTTTCACGGTCAATGCGAAACCAGCCAGGTGTGCGATCCTGTACGGACCACAAACCGAGTGTTATAACTCGCCCCTCCGACGCACCAGCTCGTCCTTGATCTCGTTGGCCCTTTCTTCGGTGATATCGTATCCCCACATCACCCATATGGCCAGAGCGGCCGTTACCGCCGGTATTATAATGTCGGCAAGCCTCAGGTTGGTGAGCGTTTCCGCTGTTTGAACGGCAGCATTCTGGTCAAAACCGACCATCTTTAGTACAAGACCACTGAGTACCAGCGCCACGCCATGACCCAATTTTACCATCCACCAGTAAATGGCACCAAAGGTACCCTCCTTGCGCGGCATTCCGTTGTACAATTCATCAAGGTCGCACACATCGGCCGTCATGCTCATCATCAACGTGAAGAGTCCCCCTATGCCAAAGACCATCAATGGAATCGGCATGAACATCAACCATGGGTTTTCGGGGGAGAATCCCCACCATTTCAGGAGATATCCCACAATCGATATGATGGTTGAAATAACAAACGCATTTCGCTTTCCGACCTTGTTTGCTATCCACGTAATTACCGGAATCACCAGAAAAGCCGTTACCCCCGCACTCACGGTCGAAAACCAGGCCGGCCAGGATCCGGCGTCACCGTAGTCTCCATTGAATATGTAGAACAGAATGATAAAATAACTGAAAGATGCCACCATTTGAAATCCGTTAAATACCAGGAACGTGGCGCCACACAGCCGGACAAACGGTCTGTTTTTTGCAACCTCCGCTATCTTCGACAAGAGATCTTTCAGGTTTTTGAAAATGGATCTGAAGTTCAGGTCGGCCCTGTTGGTAATACGGGATTGATCGACCTCCTTGCAGAACAATCCGGGCAAAATACCGATGAGCATACACCCCGCACCTACTACTACAGCCAGCCGATGCACACCTTCCGCTTGCGTATCAAACAGATCCGGGTTGGCGATAAGGACCCAGAACCAGGGTACGATCATCCAGGCGAACTGCCCGATGGTTTGGGCAAAACCCATGAGCCGGGTCCGCTCTTTGTAGTCAGGGGTCATTTCATACCCCAGTCCAATGAGCGGGGTGGAAAAGATGGTATTACCCGTTATGAAAAGAAGGGAAAAAATCAGGAAATACCAGAAATTGTACGTCTGTGAGCCATCGGGGTCCAGCTGCCACAAAAGTATGAAGAGCGTGCCGGCCAGGATGGCACCCAGGAAAATGTAGGGCTTCCTGCGTCCGAAACGTGACTGGGTGTTGTCGGAGATATAACCCATAATGGGATCGGTTATGGCATCCCACAACCTGGGCAGGCCACCAAGCAAACCGGCCAGAAATGGATCTATTCCAAACGCCGTAAGCAGGAAAAACTGAAAGACACCAAGGGCGCCGGGCAACAGGTTGTTGACCAGATGCCCCGATCCGAATGCAGCCTTTTCCAGAAGGGGTATCTTGTATTTCCGGGGAGTTTCGTGGTCTGTCATATCTGTTTCGTCTAAGTGTTATTCAGAGTCAAGCCTTGCCTGGATCTCCGCTTTCGTGGGCGGCGCAAATACCTCTTCCATCAATGCATCCATGTCGCCATCACAGGTTTTGGTGATCGGCATCCCGTCACGGGTCAGCCCGTCGAACACGCCTGCATCCACCAGATCCCAGATCGGGTATTTGGCCCGGGCCTGCAGGTTGATCAGTCCGAAGTGGTTTTCGGACCCTCCCGGATTGCCGGCATCTTTCCAGGGCTCATCGAAAGCCTCAAAGTAGAAAACCGTAACCCCTGCTTCCTCGGACCAGTCCAGGATCTGGTTGTAGTACAGTCCGGATTTGTACTCGTCCGTAGCCCGGGAGCCATCCGGGCCGTAATGTCCATTGGATTGTGTGGCCCAGCCGGTTTCACCGATGTGGACCGGTTTCTCAACCCCAAGGCTTCGCATGTACGCCACCACGCTCTCATACTGGCTGATGGCATAGTCCCGCGACCTGACCATGGCCGAATGGATTTTCTCCAGGTCACCGAGGTGCATCTCGTCTTCCGGTACACCCCAGAACTCCGGATTGTAATGCGTATCGTGCATGGGATAGGTGTGCATGGATATGTAATCCACGGCGCGTATCAGCTCGTTGAGGTCCTCATTGTGATATTCACTGCCGCCGCCGCCCCAGGAGGCAAAATTGTCCGAAGTGGTAATCCAGAGCGTCTCGGGCAGCTCCCCCTGCCGCTTCATGTCCTGCAGATGATTGACCCACTTGAGGATGATGGCCGGCTCCACATAATACTCCCAGGCCCAGTGCACCATGGCCTCATTGCCCACAGCTATGATCTTTACAATATCCGGATACTGCTGTGCCAGTGCAACGGCCCGAGCAATCTCCTCGGCATTTTCCTCGCATTCTTCGTCCCGGATCCGCTCGGGTTCATCCGTCCAGGCATTCTTGCAATCAATCCAGGCCCCCAGCATGAGGTACATTTCGAACTCCGGATTCTCTTCCTTAAGCTCCCGGATCACCTTAAGCAGGTTGGAAGCCTCGTCGTAGTACACATTGTAGGTGCGCAGTATCCGGACACCCATGGCATGCAGTAGCTGTACGTCGTCTTTGAGCTGCGGCAGGGTTGGCTGGATTTCCCGCGTGGTATCACGATAGGCACCGAAAGAAATGGCACGATAATCGGGATCTCCGAGCATTTCTTCAGCTGTGATGCGGATGGATGAAAAATCATGGCTTTCCTGCCGGACACAGGAAAAGATGAGCGCCGCTGCCAGGATCGCAAAAAGTGTCGGGACCAGGACCGGTTTGAACGTATTCATTAATAACAATCTGTTCTTTTGATATTACAAAAAATGCGTACTCTGCAGGGAAACCATGATTTCCATCACTTCACCGGTTCGCTGGAATACCAGGGCGCTGGTTTCATCATCCAGCTTCAATCCGTTGAACTTCCGTGATGCTTCCTTAAAGAAACGGACTTCCACCCTGTCTTCATCGGCCATTCGATAAACCACCGGAACCTGGCAGTAAGAGAAGCAGAGTGCTTTTCCCGGGATGTCAATGCGCTGGGACTCCTGCCGGACATTCACAAACTCCAGCGACCCGGTTTCGGTCGATAACTCGCTTTTTTTCAGCAGCCGCGGACGGAAAGTCAGCCTGCCCTGATCGATGAACACCCCGAGTTCTCCAATGCTGACCAGAATGTCTTCTTTCACCTGCCCGGTCATACCGGGTTGCTGCGCACCTCTGTGTTTTGGGGTATGGGAATAGGGATCGGTCGGGAACGCCCCGTATTCCTCGGGTGACTTGTGGATACCGATACCTTCACCTATTTCCTGGAAGTGGGATACCAAACTTCTTATGAGGGCATCATCCTGTTTCGTCCGTTCCATCGCATCCAGGCAAACCTCCAGCACGGCAAGGTGCAGTTTGGAGACCATGTGCCAGTAGATCGATCCCAGGCCTTCGTATGCAAAAAAGGTTCCGGAACGTCCGGTAAAGGCTTTGTGGTTGAAAACCTCCTCAAAAACCGCCAGAATGAATTTTGACTCTTCTTCAACCAGTTCCTGATAGCCAGTTGATTTAAGTTCTTCAAGGGCCGTTTTGACATCACCGGCATTCCTGAAATTCCCGTTGAAGTGACAGCCTCCGTTTACATCCCGGTTGATCAGCCTGAAGTCGCAGTCGGCCAGCAGCTTCTGAAACAGCCTGGATTTCCGGATCCGTTCTTCCGGGATATTGTTCTTTTCAAGAAAACGCGGCAGGTCTTTGTCGGGATACAGCATGTAGCTGTTCTGATCCGGCCGGTACAGAGCGCTTTTGCGAAGGGCATCCAGCAGTTTGACGGCCTCCTCAGACCCGAGATACCCCGAACTCAACGCCGCAACCTGGCCCTCAAGCATTTCATCCAAATGAGATATAAAAATAGCATCGTCGTTCATGCTCATAATGTTGTAGGCATGGTAAAGACGATCCGGCCTGCGGTTGGCTTCAATGGAATGCTCCATATACTGCAGGGACGTACCGATGAAATCCGCAATTTGATCCAGTGCGAGGTCCGATTTTTCCCCGCTGAATCCATTATCATACACCCTGATCCTATAGTCGCTGCCTGCCTGTCCGAGTGCATCGGTGATGATTTTTCGTTGATGATCGTCGATACGACCGCGAAGCAGGTCCTGATGATCATGAAGAATCCGGACTATGAGATCGAACAGGTCTTTAAGCTCCCCGGAAACCTGAACCTGATCAGTCTGTGAACCGGCGATCAGGCCTTCGAAAAATTTCAGAAAGCGTCTGAGATAATACAGTGTCACCATGGACACTCCGTTGCCCACCAGTGCGTTGTTGGCGTCATTCCACTCCGGACGCTGTGTGTTCATCCAGATACCTCCTTCCGGGATGAAATTGGACACCTTGGCCAGCACTGTTGCAAGTACTTTTTCCAGGAAATTGACCCGGTGAATCTCACCGGCCATGTTGCCGAGCAGAGCGGCGTCGGCCCCTTTTTGGTCAACTTTTTGCCGAATGGATTGATCCAGCGAGGTATCAAAATCAATCGTGTTTTTGGGATCCCGGGCAATATCCCGATAGGGTTTAATGCGATAGGGCACATTGGCATATACGAAATAGTCGCTGTCAAACAGACTGTCGAGCGCGTCGGGCTGGTGCTTGCGATAAAACTCGAGGAACTTCAGCAGGTAGATGATCTGATGGTCCCCCCAGTACCCGATATAGGACCAGGGATTATCCGGCTCAATGGTCTCCCAGTCGAAGCCATCCTTGGTGACGCGGTAGGGATTGTACCCATCGAAGGTCGTGGCATTCAGGAACTTGAAGATCATGCCTTCTATGAAATCCGGATAGGAATGGACCAGGGCTTCCCAGTTCTGGAAGATATCCCGCCAGTTCCCCTGGTAGTCCAGTATCTTCGAACCGTCAAGTTCGCTGTGGGTGTTGATGGAGAACTGGTTCCACGGCCGGCTCGGATCGCCATGCCGCCGGCTGAATTTCAATGGCAAGTACTCCTTGCACAGCCTGTACAGGTCGGGATCTTTGCAACCGGACAACAGCCGGTAGAGTTCATGCGCATCCAGCGTATCCTTCATGCCATCCAGAAACTCCTGATTCCTTTCCACTACCGCCTTGTTGGCATTGGCCAGATAGGAAACGAGATCCTGTTTTTCCAACTGGTAGTTGTGATCAAAGGTACCTCCGCGCATGATATTGAACAGTACGTTCGAGAAGTGGCGGGCATCCTTCTTCAAGTCAGCCGACATACGCATGCCGTCGGCTCCCGTTGTAAGCTTTGTCAGATTCTCCGTACCCTCCTCTACATCCTTTTCGACAAGCTGATCCAGGTCCTTTCCCTGCTTTATCTTTTGGTTCAATGCAATGATCCCGGCATGATTCTGATTCACATTGGCCATGATCTTCCATTTCCGGGAAGCTTTTTCACCCAAATGAATATCCGCAAGAATGAAATAGGCCCCTTTTTCACCCTTGATGTCGTACTCCTGCCTGACAGGCTCGCCCTTTCGAAAACGGTCCAGCTGGAGTGATGAGACCAGATATTCCGGTTTTTCGATACCGAGCGACCAGGCTACATTGGCTTTCAATGCCTCGCTGGGCTCTGCCTTGTCCACGATGATGGCACTCAGGGCGTAGATGCCCAGGCCGGTTTCGCTGATCAGTTCGTTTCTTTTGTAGGCATCGACCAGGTTGCTGGATGCGTTTTGCATGTCGGGCTCAACTCCGTACGGCATCACATTCTGGATCCCGTCCAGCAGCGTTATCCGGTATTCGTTCCCGGATGTATTGGTCAATTCCGCCTTCCTGACAAATCCATACAAATTGCTCGAATTCCACTGATAGCGGAAGATGAGCCCAAGATCGTGATTGATCTCCTCAAACATGATCTTGTTGCCATGAAAGTTCTTGTAGAGATTCCTGCTGGTGTCGTAATTGTTGGTGTAGCGTTCAGAGAATGGTTCCCATACACGAACCTGATCATCAGACTGGATCTGAAAGATCGATTTACTGCCCGTGATATCCGCAAATTCCGTGATTTTGTCATCGGTATAATAGGGAAACAGGGCATACCGGTTGTTTTTCCGTCCTGCCGTGAGGCCGCCATTGCTGGATATGAACATCCAGTGGTTGGAGTCGCTCACCACATTCATGAAAAACGGGCGGATCTCATCGCTGTCCGTGAGCTTGAACCACGTTTCCTTTTCGAGAATAATCGTTTTGATATCCAAGTGTCTCAGAATTAGATTCTTGGGTTTGAACATTGAGTTAAAAGGCGGAAGTCCGTTCCGGGTGACTGTTCCGCACCGTCGGATTTTAATGTATTTGATATCTCACAGTGTACCATCACATCCTTCATCTTCATCGATCTCTTTTATCTTCTTGTGCATGCCGGTATGCTTCGGCAAGCGAGATATTTTCAAAAAGCTTCTCTATCATTCCAAGTGTTATACCGGGAGCGTACGGATCGATCGAGTGTACCTGCTTCAATACATGGTACGCGGCCCTCGGATACAGCTTGTAATGACCATCAGAGTCCACGGGTCCTTTTGCCATGACGCCGAACCACTCTTCGTTCATATTGTTTTCACCTTCCACATAATCACATTCATAGGCGTCATTGGCCCATGTTGCTTCGGTGTTGTGCACATCCAGATCGAAGGTCTGTCCGTATTTCCACCAACCGTCGCTGAATTGAAAGGTGAATCCGCCGATGGAATTCCCGGCTCCACCCATGCCTGCGGCATAACCGTAAATTTCCCGCCAGTTGCCGTGAATGTAATACGCCTGGCACTTCTGGTCTTCCTCTTTTGTTTTGGCATTGAAGGCATCTGCACCAAATTCCGTGAGCAGCACCGGCTTTCCGTATTTCTCTTTGACCCGGTCGAACAAGTACGTAAATGACACCCCACGGTAGACATTGGCTCCCAGGATATCCATATCAGGAACTTCTTGCACGATGATGTCAAGAAATTGCAGATCCCCGTTTGCCATGGCAACCGGACGATCCGGATCGATTTCCTTCATAGCAATGGCCGCCTTGTTGAACAGACGATACATCTGGCGGGCCCGTTCCTCCGATTCGCGATTTTCAATTGGAATATCTTCCGTTTCAGCCCCGCTCCAGAAAAGTCCATAGTTGTTTTCATTGCCGAGCAGATACAGCAGCAGCCCTCTGGTGCCCCTGTACTCCCGAGCCAGGGCAGCCACCTCGCCGAGCAGTAATTCGATGACACGCGGGTCGGAATAATCCGTATTGGACACCCATTCACCGTCCAGTTCCAGACCATAACGGCCAAACGAATGGTTGATCATGGTGAAAATGCCGTACTCTTCGTGGATATATTCAATCCACCTCGCCGGGATATCGGAATACACACGGATGGCATTCACTCCGATGGCCTGGAGCAACTCCATTTCGTAATCAAGAGCATTCTGAATAAATTCATCAGATTCCTCCCACAACAGGTACTCATAGTTGGTGCCGATGGGGAAAAAATCCCAGTTCATGCCTTTGACCATCAGGGGTTCACCATTTACGAGCAGCATCCATCCTTCAGCGTTCTCCCTGACTTCCACACGATCGGCCAGTGCCGATCCGGTCGGATTCAGGCAAAGTAGCAGGCAGGTGAATGTTAAAACCTGAATGGTTCTATGCATTTTTCAAGGCATTTCAATCATAATCCCGGATTCAACCATTTGGCCAACTTCATTTAAGCGTCGGGAAATAACGGAGTACATGTAAAATCAAATAATAGCTGTCATCTTCAGGGGTTAAGATAAACACACTCCTGAGGCAACAATATTATATCGATCCCTACGTGCCATCCAGTGGACAAACACCTGCGAGATCGCATACAAGTTATATTCCACCTGCCAACTATGCAAATTTTTTTATCTGTTGCATATACTGTTTTTCTGGCATTGAATTACAATTCAACTTTCAGAGAACATCACGCCGAGACTTCGGAAGACGAAAAAGGACTGATAAACCCGTTCATTATTTCAATTCATACCATATCAGCATGTAATTTACTTCAGCCGGTCAATCAGAAGGGGCCCGGGGTACAAGCTGTCCCAATTCCCCGAAAACAATGCAAAATAATTGAGTACGAATACCAGGAGCTCAAATCAAGTGGATTAAAAGCAAAATTTTTCCCATTTTTGCAGGCAGTCACCGTGTAGAAGCAACCCGGCCACTATCATCACCTCAATTGTACATGAATTCTTTGGAATCACGATCTGATCTCGGCGCCCTGGTTGAAAAAAGGAACGACCAGGACTTGCCTTACAAAAATCCGGAACTATCGGTCTCCAGGCGGGTCGAGGATCTGCTGCGGCGCATGACTCTGTACGAAAAAATCGGACAGATGACGCAGCTCGATATCACTGTGATCAACACGACCGGGGAGCAAAAAGATGTGGTACTCGATCCTGAAAAGGCAAGGGACATGATCCAGAACCATCATATCGGTTCATTTTTGAACGGGGAGGCGGTTCCGTACCGCATCTGGTATGAGTACATGAATGAGCTCACCCGTATTGCCGTGGAAGAAACGCGATTGGGCATACCGATCATCTACGGGATCGATCATATACATGGCGCCAGCTATCTCCAGGGCGCTACGATTTTCCCCCAGAACATCAACCTGGCGGCCAGTTTTAATCCGGAAAACGCATACAATGCCGGTTTGGTTACAAGCCTGGAATCAGCAGATCTGGGTCATCACTGGATTTTTGCACCCATACTCGACCTTGGTGTGAATCCGCTCTGGCCACGGCTCTGGGAAACGTTTGGAGAAGATCCCCGGTTGGCTGGAATCATGGGAGCCGCGTACGTACATGGCCTGCAAAACAGCGATGAAACAGCACCCCGCAACCAGGCCGCCACCGGCAAGCATTTCCTCGGGTATTCCGATCCACGCTATGGATGGGATCGGACGCCGGTACATCTCTCCATGCAGCAGATCCATGAGTTTCACCGGCCGGCGTTCCAGAAAGCGGTCAATGCAGGCCTTAAGACCATCATGACCAACAGCGGTGAAATCAACGGGATTCCGGTTTTGGCCTCGCATGACATACTCACGAAACTGCTCCGTGAACAAATGGGGTTCGAAGGTGTGGTCATCACGGACTGGGACGACATCGGCAAGCTGGTACACTTCCACTACACCGCTCAAAACTTCAAGGAAGCTACGCATGATGCCGTCATGGCCGGGATAGACATGAGCATGACCCCGGTCCATCTCGAATTCAACAGGTCCCTTCTGGAGCTGGTCAGGGAGGGCCGTATCCCCGAGGAGCGGATCGATGAATCCGTGCGAAGGATCCTGAAGCTCAAATTCGAGTTGGGCCTGTTTGAACATCCATACCCGCGCCGGGATCGCTCCGAACGGATCGGAAGTGAAAACAACCGCCAGAAGGCTCTGGATGCCGCCTGCGAGTCGATCGTGCTGCTAAAAAACAAACAAAACGTGCTTCCGCTCAAGAATCCTGCACGGATTGGCGTACTGGGACCGACCGCCAGCAGCAAAAAAAACCTGTCCGGCGGATGGACCATCGCCTGGCAGGGCGGCAGAGAATCGCAATATCCTGTCGACATGCACACCATCCACAGCGCCCTCGCAGAAGAATTTCCGGATGCCGAAGTCGTGCTGTTCAAACCCGATGATATCCCTCATCCCGAACGTGCATCTGCATCGACCCGACGGAAATTTCTTCAAAAACTGAACGACCTGGATGTTCTTGTTTATGCCGGAGGCGAAGAGCCCTATTGCGAATTTGCCGGTAACATCAGCGACCTCAAACTTCCCGGAGAGCAAATTGACGAGCTGAAACTATTGGCAGAGTCAACTTCGCCTGTCGTCCTGATTCTGGTGCAGGGACGGCCGCGACTGATAAACGACATCGTGGATGATGTGGCAGCGCTCGTTTTTGCGGGGCTTCCCGGGTTTGAAGGCGCCCGGGCCATAGCCAATGTCGTGAGCGGCAAGGTGAACCCTTGCGGCAAAATGCCCATTTCCTATCCGATGAACCCGAACCACTTTCTGCCTTACAATCACAAAAAAAGCAATCTGTACTATTTCGATCCGGCCGTGGCCAACCAGATCGTCCAGGGCAACATGACAACTTCCCTTTTTCCGTTTGGATACGGACTGAGCTACACCACATTTGAATACTCGAATTTGAAGCTCAGCGCACGGACGATGGACGAAAAAGGAAGCATTACAGCAACCGTAAAAATCACAAATACCGGACAGGTTGAAGGAAAGGAAGCGGTGCTGTGGTTTACCTCGACCCACGTCGGACGCATCACCCGGCCTGTAAAAGAACTGAAACACTTTCAAAAAGTCCACCTGCAACCGGGCGAATCGGTGACGCTAGAGTTTATGATCACTCCCGACCGGGTTTCCTATCCTGACGAAAAGGGACATGCCATCCTTGAAAAAGGCACTTACAGTGTGATGGCAGGTGATCAGGAACAGGAATTCAGGATCACTGATTGATGATCTCCTGGTAACGGATTGCAAGGGCATCCGTATACTCGGACTCGTACTTGCGTAAAAAATCAAAAACGGCCGTCCTGAGATATCTTCTACCCTGATCGTCTTTTTTGGCAAAAACCTCGGTCATTGTATGGTTCAGGAACAGCCCGGCATGCTCTTTCTCTAGCAGCTTCGGCAAGTCTTCATCGGCGTACTCCTTGTGTGAAGGAAAACGCTGGATATTAAGGTCCAGTCCCGATTCCTCCTTAACCTGTTCAAGCACATTCCTGGAATGGGTCCAGATCTGCCTGAACAGTCCGGCATCGTTTTCCGAAATACACTGCATCGCCGTAAAATAGCTGATATCCTCAACGACTCCGTGAAAACGCAGGCCCGATGCCACATGCGGAATGTTATCCAAATGCGAGAGTGCCCCGGAGAGACCCGTGAGCCTTGTATTGTGCGCTACCGCCCAGTGCGCGGCCTCCGGCTCCCCTGGAGCAACGTAATCCAACCTGACATCATGACGCAGCAGCTCCGATACCAGAAAGTAAAGTTCAAACGGCGTAAGGGTGCCTTCCGAACGTGCAAATGATACTTCCAAGATCACATCATCCCGTCGCCCTTCATCCATCAGGACTTTCTCCATTTGTTCAATCTGTATTATGATCCCGCCGAGCATGCGGATAGCGGCAAGTATCTCCGCCTCATTCGGCATGATCTTTACCATTTCCTGATCCTGTTGTTCTTCATCGCCTGAAAAACGCACCGGTTCGAGATCGATTCGGTTGCCTTTGTAGCGGTTGAACATCAGTTCAAATTTGTCCCTTAGTTCGATCCACGGCAATTCGAACATGGATGCCAGCAACTCCTTCTTGGGCTTTTCCCGCGCTGATAACAGGGTGGGGCTGGACAGTTCGAGTGAGAAGCGTGTATAGCCGGCGCTCAGCATGGTACGCAGCTCGTCCGGCGTGGTTATATGGCACGCCTCGGCGAAATACCCTTCCTCATATCCTTCCTGAAAAATGGTACGTGTTATGGCATCAATCGCATCCAGCGGATGGATATCCAGTTTTTCCAGCTGATGCACGCACTGCCTGGAAAATGCCAGGTCGGCCCTGCCTTTGAAAATCCTTAGCTGTGCTTTACCCCCGAGGCCAAGTATATCGCCGAAAGAGAGGCTCACCTGCCCTTTCTGTTCCGAAGATGGCGCAAAAACGGGAAAGTCCTTACGTATCTTCTCGGCAACACCCCGTGTCCAGCGGCATTTTTTGACGGAAAAATCGGAATGACGGAGAATGATTTTCCCATCGTATTCCTTCATCACCCGGATCGATTCCTTGCCCAGGATAAAAAGGACATCCCTGTCATCATACCTTCCGGCCAGAAGCACACCCCCTTTGGGATGTTTACGCACGGAGGCTGGATATACATGAAGCGGTTGGTCGTATCCATCAAAATGAACCCGGACCGGCTCATTCCTGGGGTCTTGCTTCTTTGCTTCTTCCAGCCTGGAAACAAGATCCCGACGGTTTGAAAAGGTTTCAATCGTCATTGGATTCGCTCAAACATTAATTCTCGTTCAGGGGTGGATGTTTTTTGTTGCAATTATATTGAACCGGGCTTTGCCTGAAGCGTGTACAGAAGCGCAAAAAACGGGACCGCTGTCATGAAGGCCGCAATCCAGAGGTGAAAGACCTGTGCTGCTGGCGGAATGCCAAGATAGACCAGTCCGGCACCCAATATCATCTGGAGAAGTGTAGCTGCCAGGGTCAGACCTGCCAGCAGGGGCAGCAAGGTGTCGTCGCCATACTTCAGGGCCAGATACAGGAAAAGGACGACAAAAAGCAGCACCAGCCAGGAGAAACTCCGGTGGAGCCTGTCGATGCCTCCTACCTGGTCGATCCACAGACTGCGTTCCAGTGCGGGATATGCCGCCTTGACCATTTCCAGAGCTTCACGCACCTGTGATCCGAAAATCACCTGGGCCATGACCACGACCAGGAGAACCAGTAAAGTGATGATCAGGTTGCGTTTGCCCCGGCGATTCATTAACAGGCGTATGCGATCCCTGACCGACCGGAACCATGTCCATACAAGCACATTCAAAATGAGCACCGCGATAACCATGTGTATCGTTATCATTCCGCTCTGCAGTCCACTGCGCACAACCTGGCCGCCAAGCCAGCCCTGGAAAAGGACCAGCACAAGGGCCGCAATGGCGCCAATGAACACCGATGGGGTACGAAGGATATAGCGGGTAGAGAAAAACAGTGTGAGCACGATCAGGAATCCAACCAGCACCCCTACCAGCCGGTTCACGTACTCCATCCATGTCTTGAACACATTGAACTGGTCGACGTTGTATTCCGCAGGCAGGTCCGATGCCCTGGTCGGCGGTATCCATAATCCGAAACATTTTGGCCAGTCTGGGCAGCCCAGCCCCGCACCGGTTGCGCGTACCAGCCCACCAATGAAAATC
Source organism: Cyclonatronaceae bacterium (assembly GCA_046483675.1). Classification (GTDB taxonomy): domain Bacteria; phylum Bacteroidota; class Rhodothermia; order Balneolales; family Natronogracilivirgulaceae; genus SKNL01. The sequence goes on along the minus strand of JAWOCT010000037.1, from coordinate 40,830 downwards.
AGCAGGAATGTCGCAGCAAGTGTGACCAGTACTGTTTTCTGAAAAAGGTTCAGGTTTGAAAAAAGGGAACGCAAGGTCATTGAAATATCCTTTATCTGCCAGTGTCGGGTGGATGGCCGGCTGCCAGCCATACAGTCCGCATGTCGTGCACCACCCGGCTGTCCTAAGCAATATTTTCATCCAAAATACCGCATTTTTTTGTATTTTTTGAACTTCTTTTGAGCCGGATCGGTTGCCGTTTCAGGTGCCAGTGCACCGCGGCCCAATTAGCGGCTCAGACAGTAAACCCCCAATTGCATCCGATGGATTCAGCCTCTGTACAGACCGCCGAACAAAGCGGCAGCCCGGCGGTACTGACCGACTTTATTGAATTGACCAAGCCCGGAATCACGGGCCTGGTGCTGGTCAGCATGAGTGTCGGATTTGTGCTTGCCGCCGGTGATGCGTTTTCGCTGGTGCGGTTTCTCCATGCCGCCCTGGGGACACTCATGATCGCAGGCGGCACCGCGGCCCACAACCAGTTCATCGAAAGGGACCTGGACAAAATGATGATCCGGACGGTCAAACGCCCGCTCCCCGCGAAAAAAATCCGTCCGTCCCACGCACTGCTGTTTTCCCTGACCCTGATGGCCGCCGGTTTCCTCTACCTCTTCTTCCTGGTGAATCCGCTCACCGGTTTTATCTCCGGACTGACATCGGTCCTTTACCTTGCTTTCTACACCCCGCTGAAACGGATCAGTTTCGTCAATGTGATGGTCGGAGCCGTTCCCGGTGCACTTCCGCCCGTGGGTGGATGGGTGGCTGCCTCCGGATCCCTGACCGACCCCATCGCCTGGGTCCTTTTTGCCATTGTATTCCTCTGGCAGGTACCCCATGTAATCGCAATCGCCTGGCTGTGCCACGAAGATTACCGCAGCGCCGGTTTCTGCATGCTGCCGGAACGCGACAAAAAAGGGATCATTTCCTCCCTTACCGTAACCGCATGCCTGATCCTGCTGATCCCGGCAAGCCTGTTTCTTTATGTGTACGGGATGAACGGCCTGATATACCTCGTTGGTGCCATAGCGACGGGTTTGCTGTTTCTCTATTTCGGGCTTCGTTTCCAGATGGACCGGACAAAGGAAAACGCCCGCAAGGTACTCTACGGATCGCTTATTTACCTGCCTGCCGTCTGGCTTCTGATTCTTGCAGATCTTTTCATCGCCTGGATATTCTAAAAAAAACACCCGAACCACCGGTGTTAACCGACTGTACGGGTGTTGGATACAGACATGTTTGTCTTTGGCTTATCTGCCCGGATCTGGCCGGCAGATCATTCGGTGAAACCGCCTTTGGTCATCTTGATCGGATCGAGCGCCTTGTCCAGATCCTCTTCAGAAAGGTCGGTCATTTCCAGCGCCACCTCCTTGAGCGGCCGGTTTTCCGCAAACGCCTTCTTGGCGATCTGCGCCGCAAGATCATACCCGATGATCGGGTTCAGCGCCGTGACCAGGATCGGGTTCTTGCCGATTTTGTCGGCAATCTCATCCTTCTTCACGATCAGACCCGACACCGACTGGTTGGCAAAGTTGCGTGCGGCATTGGCCAGCAGCACGATGCTCTGGTTCAGGTTATAGCTGACTACCGGAAGCATGACGTTCAGCTCGAAATTGCCCGACTGTCCGCCAATCATGATGGTGGTGTCATTGCCGATAACCTGTGCACAGACCATGGCCACTGATTCCTCGATGACGGGATTTACCTTGCCCGGCATGATGGACGAGCCCGGTTGGAGGGCTTTCAGCTGAACCTCTCCCAGTCCGCTGTTGGGACCGGAGTTCATCCAGCGCAGGTCGTTGGCCATCTTCAAAAGCCCCACGGCAATGGTCTTCAACTGGCCACTCGTCTCTACCGGAGCATCGACCGTCGCCTGTGATTCAAAATGATCCACAGCTTCGATAAAGGATTCGCCTGTAAGCTCCGAAACTTTCCGGGCGAATCGCTTGCCGAATTCCGGATGGGTATTGATACCGGTACCTATGGCCGTTCCACCCTGAGGCAGCTCACGCAGGCGCTCCAGCGCTGATTCAAGACGCTCCATACCGAGCTTCAGCTGCCGCTCGTATCCGCCAAACTGTTGCGCAATGGTCAGCGGCATGGCATCCATCAGGTGGGTGCGACCCGTTTTCACCACATCGGCATATTCCTGACCCTTGTCGTTAAACGCCTTGCGCAGATGGTCCAGGGCCGGAATGAGCTGCTGCCTGACAGCCAGAAGCGCAGAGACCCGTATTGTGGTAGGGAAAATGTCATTGGAGCTCTGTCCGAAGTTGACATGGTCGTTGGGATGGATATTGACGTCGGCACCATCCTGTTTTGCGAGAAAATTGGCCCGATTCGCAATGACCTCATTGGCATTCATATTGGTCGAGGTGCCGGAGCCTGTCTGGAACACATCAACCACAAAATGGTCATCCAGCTCTCCATCGATCACCATTTGTGAAGCTTTGACAATGTAGTTGGCGACATTGTCCGGAAGCATCCCGAGTTCCTCATTGACCAGCGCGCAGGCCTGCTTAACATAGCCGAGAGCCTGGATGAAGGCACGGTCAAATCGCATTTCGCTGATGGGAAAGTTTTCTTTCGCTCGTTGGGTCTGAGCTGCATAGAAAGCATCCTGAGGTACCTGAACCTCACCCATCGAGTCTTTTTCAATTCTGTATTTGGTCATAGTCGAAGTCCTAAATTGTGAACAGATTACTGCTATGTTTCAGTGCAATGGAAATTGCAATTTACAAATGAATAACAAATGAATTAATAGTCTGTCAGGGCATCCAGCGCCGACAGGATATCCTGATCGTTGGGCAACACGTATTCTTCCATGGCCGATGCATAAGGGATAGGCGCGAATTTGGCTGCCACCCGCCTGACCGGCGCATCCAGCTCCGCGAAAGCCTTGTCTGCTATCTGAGCGGCTATTTCCGCTCCGAGCCCCATGAATTCAAGATCTTCATGGAGCACCAGCACCCTGCTGGTCTTCCGGACCGATTCAAGGATCGTTTCAGTGTCAAGCGGCAGCATGGAGCGGATGTCGATCACTTCGATCTCCACTCCCTTCCGGCCAAACTGTTTTGCGGCGTTCAGCGCCTTTTGCACCATTGCTCCATAGGTAACGATTGTCAGATCTCTGCCCTGACGCACAACCGTTGCCTTGCCTAGTGGTAACAGGTACTCGCTGTCCGGTTCCGGACGGCGGGCAAATCCCTGGCGGTAAAGGGCCTTGTGTTCCAGGAACAGGATCGGATCGTCACTGCGAATCGCCGTTTTAAGCATGCCTTTCGCATCGGCAGCGTTGGAGGGCATCACCACTTGAAATCCGGGGAAATGGGCAAATGTAGCTTCGATGTTCTGACTGTGGCAGAGTCCGCCGTGGATATAGCCCCCGATCGGCACCCTGATGACCATCGGACAGCTGAAGTGATTGTTGGAGCGGTAGCGGAGCGTGTCAATCTGGTTCCGGAGCATCTCCATGGCCGGCCAGATATAATCCCCGAACTGGATCTCGACCACCGGCTTGATGCCTTGTATCGCCAGTCCGCATGCGGTACCCAGAATGGAAGCCTCCGAAAGCGGGGAATTGTAGCAGCGGTGACTGCCGAATTTTTCAGTAAGACCGAGCGTCGCCGTAAAAACACCACCCTTGCTGCCGGCTACATCCTCACCAAAGACGACGACATGTTCATTCCGCTCCATCTCCTCGGCCATGGCATGATTGATTGCATCCACCATGACAATCGGATCACCTGAGGGCTCGGTTGATTCATAATCCAGCTCGGGCGGCCGCTCTGAAAGTACATGGACCAACGATTCCTCCGGGCGGGGCTCATCCTGCCCGAGGCACCATTCCGTATCTTTATCCACCTGCTCACGGACCTCGTCCGTCAAATCCTCCATCTCCCGTTCCGTTGCCATACCGGCTGCCAGCAACCGCTGTTTCAACTTCTCAAGCGGATCGTGCCGCTGATCATTTTCCAATTCTCTTGAATCACGGTACTTCCTGGCGTCGTCGGAAGATGAGTGCGGTGCCAGGCGGACCACATGCGCATGCACTACCGAAGGGCCGGCGCCTCTGCGCGCCCGGTCCACCGCTTTTTTCATCGCTGCATGGGAATTGAAAAAATCCGTCCCGTCCACTTCAAAAATTTCCAGATTTTCAAATCCGCGCACGGTTTTCGAGATGCTCTTGTTGCTGGTCTGCTCGTCGACATGCACACTGATGGCGTATTTGTTATCCTGGATGACAATCACGACGGGTGCCTTGCCCCGGCTGGCCCAGTTGAGCAGTTCAAAGAAAACACCCTGGGAAGTGCCCCCTTCTCCGGTCGAGATATAGGTGACGTCATCGGCGCCCTTGTACATAGCCGCCTGCGCCAGGCCCAGTCCGGGCAGGAAGTTAGCCCCTATGGCACTGGATGCGGCCACAATATGATGTTCGCGGCTGTTGAAATGGGACGGCATCTGCCGGCCTCGGGACGGATCGGTCACTTTGCTGAGATGCGAAGACAGGATATCACGGGATGTGAGACCAAAACCTACGGAAAAGGCAAGATCACGGTAATATGGAAGGGCCCAGTCCTTCCCCTTTTCAAGTGCCATGGACGATGCGAGCTGAATGGCTTCATGGCCTGAACAGCCGATATGAAAATGCCCGCGCCCCTGTTTGAGCAGGATCAGCATCTTCTCGTCGAGTCTTCTCACCAGCAACAGATTGCGGTATACGCCCAGCAACTCTTCCCTGCTAAACGATGTAATGGGAGTGGAGCGGATCTTGAAATCTGAATGGTTCCTGACCAGCGAAGGCAGTCTGGTCACCGTTTTTACAGTCATACGTCAGATTGGGTTGATAAACAAAAATCAACAGGTAATGCGCAGGTTCGTTAAAAAAGGGAAAAAAATGATCTTATACAAATCAGGTCAGCGACTGACCATACATGCGATAAGTCTTTTCTTTATAACCACCTATGCGCTCAGCCACGCGTAATATATCGGTATTGGTCTCAAGAAGCCAACCGACTTCAGATGAAACAAATCCGCGGGGAAGACCATTCACAATGGACTCCCTTGTGAGCAGAGCGTCTATTCCGCGTCCCTTGTATTCCGGAATAACGCCCATGAGGGCCGTACGAATGCCATTAATACGGCGCCGGTGCCAGAGAAGCTTGAACAGGCCTGTGGGGAAGAGGGTTCCGTCCATTTTTGCAAAAACCTGGTTGTAGTCGGGGATGGCAATGGAAAAGCCCACCGGCTCACCGTCGACTTCGGCCACATGGGCAAAATCGGTATCCAGTATCATCTTCAGTTCTTTTCCCAGATGTATAAACGTCTCCAGGCTGATCTCATAGAAACCCCAGTTCTTTGCCCAGGCCCTGTTGAAAAGATGGTGGATGGTCCGCACTTCTTCATTGAAACGGCGCATATTTACCTTGCGGATCTCCAGGCCGGGGGTCCGCTTTTTCACAATTTCAAGGGCCCGGTCCATACGGTCCACCCGTACTGTTTTCGAAAGTACTTTATAGGCGAACAGATCCATCTCTTTGGATAGGCCGGCCTTGTGGATCATTTCGTTGTACCACGGTTTGGAATGCGGCATCATGATGGCCGGACGATGTTCGAACCCTTCAATCTGGATTCCGATTTCGTCGAGCAGCCCCGGGTTCATGGGCCCCAGGAGCCGGGTGCAGCCGCGAAGCCTGAGCCAGTCCCGCACGACACGGAACAGAAGGTCGGCCACAAACTGATTTTGATTGCATTCAAAAAATCCGAAAAAACCGGCCGTATCGTTGTTATGCCGATTGTATGCGTGATTGTGGATGGCGGCGATCCTTCCGGCCACTTCCCCCCGGTCATAGGCAAGAAAAAGGGCCATGTCGGCATCATTGAAAAACGGGTTCTTTTGGGGGTTGAGCAGGTCTTTCTGCTGCATTTTCAGCGGCGGGACCCAAACCGGGTCATCGGTGTAGTGCCTGTAGGGAAAGTCTATGAACTCTTTTCGTTCCTCTTCGGTGGATACAAACGCCACTCCGGAGAGTTGCTTCTGGTCATTTTGAGCGTCTGTGATCCCGGCTTCCACAGATCATACCTCAATGAGCGAGTGCCCGTTTTTGTCGATGATGCCGCGGCGGAGACCCACTTTCCGGAAGGCATCAAGGATGCGATCGAGCTGTTCGTTGGTATGCGTTGCCATGTAACTGGTGCGGAGCAGGGACTGGCCGCGGGGAACGGCCGGCGGCACCACGGCATTGGCGTAGACACCCTCTTCGAACAGATCGCGCCAGAAGCGCAGGCAATCCATCAGGTCACCGATTACAACCGGAATGATGGGTGACTGGCTGGTCCAGATATTGAAGCCGAGATCTTCCAGCCCCTTGCGCATGTAGTTGGAGATCTCCTCCAGCCGTTCAAGGCGCCAGGGCTCTTCCTGAAGGACTTCAAGGGCCTTGAGGACCGTGGCCACATTGGCCGGCGGCATCGAAGCGCTGAAGATATGTGCGGGCGCATGGTGGCGTATATACTCTATGACCGCTCTGTCACCGACCAGAAATCCGCCCAGCGAGGCAAATGACTTGGAGAAAGTTCCGCTGATGAGATCCACTTCGTCAAGGAGCCCGAAAGCAGAGGCAGAGCCGCGTCCTCCCTCGCCCAGCACTCCGATGGCATGCGCATCGTCCAGGTAAAGACGGGCGTCGAACTCCCTGGCAAGGTCAACAAGCTCGGGAATACGGGCCAGTGTACCGGACATGGAGAAGACCCCGTCCGTGACAATGATTTTTCCTGTCGATGAATTTTCACGCTCCAGCAGCTTGCGGAGGTGATTCATATCGTTATGGTAGTAACGCACCGTGCGGCCGTTCGAAAGCATTGTGCCGGTCACGATACAGGCATGGTTGTCCTTGTCGGAGAAAATGACATCGTTTCGACCGGCTATGGTCTGGACAGCTCCCTCATTGGTCTGATACCCGGTGCTGAAGAGCACACAGTTCTCCTTGCGCATGAATACGGCCAGCTTTTCTTCCAGCTCCAGATGAAGATCCAGCGTGCCGTTCAGATAGCGCGAACCGGTACAGCCGGTGCCGTACTTGGTTATCGCCTTTTGCGCCGCTTCCATCAACCTTGGATCATTGGTCAACCCCAGGTAATTGTTGGATCCGGCCATGATGACTTCATGTCCCTCGATGACCACCACATTACCATCGGTATCCGTCAGGGGTTTGAAATAGGGATAAAGACCCTGAGCTTTCACGTCATCAGCTGCCGTGAACTGGTATGCCTTGGTAAAGATGTCAGCTGGTTTGATTTTTTGATCGGATTGGGCCATCAAATTGGGTGCAGTTGCGCTTTATACAAGCATCAAAAATAACCATAAATTGAACCAAACTACAAAAATTTATCTAACTGGCAGATAGGTATAACGATGTTTCGGAGCAAAGTCTTTTATCTGGGGGGAATCTTTTTATTGTCATCCAGACTGATGATACCGATAGCTTGGTGCCATAAAGCAATATGCAACAAAATTCATTATTACTCCACGTAATCCTGTAACGGCAGTACTTCTCTGTAGTGCTGCACCAACTGGTCCAGTATGTGTTCCCAATCATAGGTTCTTGCTTTTTCAAGCGCCTTTTCAGCCATGTTCCGCTGAAGTTTCGGATCACGGATAATGTCTACAAGGCATTGCATGAACCGTTCCCGGTCGTTTACACCGGCCTGGTACCCGTTTGAGCCGTCTTCAACAAGAGAAATGTTGCCCGGCGCCCTGGCGACAACAGCCGGCAGACCGGATGACATCGCTTCCAGTGTGACGTTCCCGAACGACTCGGTGTCCGACGGGAAAAAGAAGATATCGGAGCTGGCATAGGCCCTGGCCAGGTCCTGTCCTGTCAAAAAACCGGTAAAAACCGTATCCGGAATCCTTTCGGCCAGTTTCTCCCGTGCCGGACCATCCCCGACAACCAGCGTCCTCACCCTGCCGTCGATTTCTCCGATACGGCTAAAAATCCCTGCGACCATGTCCAGATTTTTTTCCCAGACAAGGCGCGATACAAACACGATCACCCGTTCATCGTCCGAAAAACCAAGTGACCGGCGCCATTCCATGTCACGTTGCGCCGGGTTGAACAGGCTGGTATCCACTCCCCGCGCCCAGAGCCTGAGATCGCATGCGACCCCTTCCCTTTCCAGTTCTTCCAACAAGGATGGGGAGGGCACGTAGAGGTGCTGGCAGTTCCGGTAAAACCAGTGCAGATATACCCACAAGGGGCGTTTAAGGATTCCCAGACTGTAGTACTTCAGGTAACTTGAAAAATGGGTGTGATACGAGGAGACAACCGGGATGTCCTCTTTCATCGCAAGACGCAGGGCCCGGAATCCGAGCAGATCGGGTGTGGCGATATGCATCAGATCCGGCTTGAAATCGCGCAATTTCTGCTTCTCGGCAGATGGCAGACCCAGGGATATCCGATACTCCGGACGGCCGGGCGCAGGTATGGAATAGACCGGAACAAACGTGCCCTCATGTTCCATGGCCGGCTCGGGTGCCCACGGGCCAAAAACCAGCACCTGAAATCCCCTTTTTTCCAGATGGGCCACCAGCCGGTTCAGGGTATTCGACACGCCATCACGAATGTGATTGTAGTTTCCCGTAACAATAGCGATTCGAAGCTGTCGCATGATTCAAAAAAAAAGTGATGCGCATTCCCGGATGTGATATTGCTCACCGCCGGCTTTATTCCGTGTCAGGATCGCGATATATTCAGGGGATGGATTTCCAACCGGCCTGGTAGTGCACTGCCGGCAAACTTCCGCAGCAGCATTCTTGAACCTGATTCTAAACATCCTTGAAAAAGTATCGAAAGAATACAAATTTTTTATGAAAGCTTTTGTTACCGGGGGAACCGGATTCATCGGCAGCCATCTGGTCGACAGGTTGCTTCAAAATCAGAATGATGAAATCTCCTGCCTGGTGAGATCAAGTGACAAATGGTTGCAGGATAAAGATATAACACGTATCAAAGGCAACCTGCACGATCTTCCGGCGTTGCGCAAGGGCATGGAGCACGCCGATGTCGTCTTCCACATTGCCGGTGTGGTGAAAGCCCCTGACCAGAAGACGTTCGATCAGAGCAACGTATCGGCTACAGAGAACGTCCTTCGTCTGGCCATGAAGCTCAACGTGCCCAAGCTTGTGATCCTGTCTTCGCTGGCCGCATGCGGACCCAGTTTCACGCGTGCCCTCACCGAAGAGGATCCACTCATGCCGGTGAACATGTACGGGGAATCCAAGAAACGCATGGAAGAAATGGTTGCCCGGATTGCGGACGATACGATCTCGGTTTCGGTCATCCGCCCGCCGGCTGTGTATGGCCCCCGTGAAGATCAGATATTCAGCGTATTCCAAATGGCCTCGTGGAGTCTGTTCCCCATCATCGACGACGGAAAAAACTCACGGATCTCCCTCATTTACGTCAACGATCTGGTGGACGGTATCCTGCTCGCCGCTGCGCAAAAAGAATCCGGCGTGGAAACCTATTTCATCTCCAGCGAAGAACTGTATACCTGGGAGCAGATACGTCAGGCCACGGCCGAAGTCATGGGAAAAAAACTGTACGCGCTCAGGGTCAGCCCCCGTTTAATCGAGATCATCGGAAACCTGTTGGAAACGGGTGCATCATTAATCGGCCGCTATCCCGTTATTAACCGGGAGAAGGCCCGAGATCTGGGTATGCAATGGACCTGCTCTGTAGAAAAAGCTAAAAAGCGGCTCGGTTTCCGGCAGAAAACAGATCTCCCAAAAGGACTTGCCGAAACCATTCACTGGTATAAAAAACATCACTGGCTGTAACGAATATCATTTTATGCACTCTGATACACCTGTCCCACCCTGCCTGACCGGTATGATTCGAAAGATCATTCCCTGCCTTCTGGCCGCATGCCTCGTCATACCTCTTTTCTCCGCATCCTCAGAGGGTCGCTCCCAACCGGTGAGGAACCTCGAAACACGTATGGAGATTCCGGAAATACGTGCCGTCAAAAGCAGTGAAGCACATTTGTATGTGCTCTCCGACCGAGAAGGGCTGGTGGTGTTCCGGATCGGTGCCGACTCGCTGCGATGGCTTTATTCATCCTCCGGCCTTGCCAACAGGGGCGACCGCCTCATCAGCGACATCCGCTTTTCCTATCTTTTCGGACGCGACGGACGGCTGACGGTCATCGAGCCCACTTCCGTGCTCGGGGTCTATTCCTCCACACAGCTGCCCGATGACCCCGTTGACGTGGTGCGCATTGGCAATGACCTGTTCCTGGCGGCCCTTGACAACGGACTGCTGCGCCTGTCGCTGGAAACACCTGAGTCGGTCGACAAGGACCCGGATGCCGTTTTCTCACCTGGTCGCCCTATCCAAGCCGTGGAAAGCATATCACGCCAACTGTTCGCACTGGATGACCGGGGACGGCTTTATCTGTTCGAAAACGACAGTGACGGCCTCACCGAAAACGGGGATTTTCAGCTTCCCCGGGATGCATTAAGGCTCTACACCGTCGGCAACCGGCTCTACATGAGCACCACAGGCGGTGCGATCTACCGCATCCGTTCCGACGGTCGGTCAGATGAACTTTTCCGCATAGACGAGGAAGTAACCGACCTAAAGCGATGGAACGACAACTACCTCATCCGAGGCGAGAGCAGCCGCATCTGGATTGCCCGACAGGGGCTTCGCCCCACCTTGTTCCGGGAGGATCCGGCCGCCGGCAATCATCTCACCGTATCCAAGGATCAGCTGTGGATCAGTACGTTCCGCGAACTGTGCCGTTGGGAGGATGCCAGCCAATTCGCCACCCTCCCCGATTCCGAAAACCCGGAGGCCGAATCAGGGGAATCCGATACGGCAGATCCATCCCCCGATACAGACCGGGGGGATATGGGAAGCGGCGAGTTGCGCATTGCTCCGGTCAACGACCAGATCATACCCTACCCCAGACCATTGCTCCTGACGCTCGAACTGGAAAGTGATCACGATCCAGGCCGGATCAGCTTTCAGCAACGCTCCCATGTAGAAGGGATCCGCATCCAGGGAAACGGCTTTTACTGGCAGCCCTCGTCCACAGATATCGGAACCCATCGTGTCTCCGTCATCGCTGCAGCTCCCGACGGGCAGGTCGACAGCACCTCTTTCACCATAAACGTCCGTCCTTTCAACAGTCCTCCGCGCTTTTCGCCGGTCCGGAGCCTGTCCATTCCGATCGACGAGGAATTCACCATCCCCATACAGGCAACCGATCCCGACGGCAGCGATGCCAACCTTGTCCGATATATCGGGGTGGATCTGCCGGACGGGGCCACACTGGATGAACAAAGCGGCCGCTTCCAATGGAAGCCAACCCGGCGGCAGACCGGTGAGCACGAATTTCAGGTCATCGCTACTGATCAGTTCGGTGCCGCATCCTCCATGAACATCATCGTAAACGTGATCGATCTGACCCGTGGCGACTGAGACCGACCGGACACAACTGCTGGAATGGTACCACCGGAACCACAGGGACCTGCCGTGGCGCCGGACCAGCGATCCGTACCGCATCTGGCTTTCGGAGATCATGCTGCAGCAAACACGGGTGGATCAGGCCCGGCCCTATTACGAGAGATTTACCGCGCGATTTCCTGACATCCCATCCCTGGCACGGGCCGACCGCGACGAAGTCCTCCGGCTCTGGGAAGGTCTGGGCTACTACTCGCGGGCCCGCAACCTGCACGACGGCGCACGACAGATTGTCGAACGCCACAACGGGATCTTTCCCGGCACCTACGACGAAGTAATTGCGGTAAAGGGAATCGGCCCCTATACAGCCGCCGCCATCATGAGCATCGCCTTCAACGAGCCGTGGCCGGTCGTCGATGGCAATGTGATCCGGGTGATCAGCCGCTTGTACGGCATAGGGGAGGATGTGCGACTGACATCGACGCGAAAGCGGATTGCTGTAATGGCCGGGGAACTTCTGGACCGGACCCGCCCCGGTGATTTCAACCAGGCGATGATGGAACTGGGCGCGACCGTCTGCACCCCGTCCTCCCCAAAATGCCCACACTGCCCGCTGCAAGACAGTTGCCATGCGTTTCAGAGCGGAACGGTTGCTGCTTACCCCTGGAAATCACCGGCGAAAAAGCGACCGCACCATCACATTGCCATTGGCATCATTCGCGATCCTGAAGGCCGACTGCTTATTGCCCGGCGACCGGAAAACGCCATGCTGGGTGGTCTCTGGGAATTTCCGGGCGGAAAACAGGAGCCGGGAGAAACGCTGCCCGAAACCGTACGGCGGGAGCTGCGCGAGGAACTCGGAGTGGAGGTCGAGGTTGAATCCGAACCGTTCCAAAGCATCGAACATGCCTACAGTCACTTCTCCATCACCCTCCATGCTTTTTTCGCGTGGATTCTGGATGGCTCCGGACCACCAAAGGCACAAAACGGCGAACCGCTGCGCTGGGTGCCGCGTCCGGCTCTTGCAGACTATGCCTTTCCCAGGGCCAACCGCAGGATTACCGAAGCACTGACCACATACAAGGCGCCATAATGCAAAACCGGCTGCTTGCCATCCCCGAAGAGCGGATACCTGCGCTGCGACAGTTTCTCGATCCGGTCGCCGACCAGGTGGAGGTCCCTGACTACATTGCCAGCGATCCCATTGCCTTCATGCATCGCTACGACGATGCGGAAGATCGGAACCTGGCCGGTTTTCTGGCGGCTCTGATGGCCTGGGGCCGACGGGATATTGTCATGGCCAAAGTCGGAAATCTACTGGAACGTTTCGGGACGGGGCCTGCCGACTTCATCGGCAATCTCACGCCGGCCGACGAAGACCGGCTGGATGGCTTCCGGCACCGCACCTTCACGGCTGACGATATCCGCTGGCTGCTGCGGGCACTTTGCCGTATTATGCAGGATTACGGCCGTTTCGAGGATTTTTGGACCGAATGCTACAGAGAGGCTGCAGTAAACCCGGAAATAACCACATCAACCGATCATGGACGAGCATCGCCGGATAACGGTAAATCCGTTTCAAGCTATGAAGGAAAACCACTGCCGCATTACAGTAAAACCACGTCATCAGAACCGGCAGTTATCCTGTCCGTCTTTCACCAGCGTTTTTTCGATTTGATCCCCGAGGCGCCCATCCGGGTCCGCAAGCATCTGTCCACCCCGAAAAAGAACAGCTCCTGCAAGCGTCTGTGGCTCTATCTGAGATGGACCATCCGCAAGGGCAGCTGCGTCGATCCTGGAACAATGTCCTTCATGCCTGCTTCGGAGTTGATGATCCCGCTGGATGTCCATGTGGCACGGTTCTCCCGCCTGTTCGGACTGCTGTCGCGTACGGCTAATGACTGTAAATCGGTGACCGAGTTAACCCGGCGGCTCCGGGTCATGGACCCGTCCGATCCGGCACGGTACGATTACGCCCTGTTCGGATTGGGGATACGTGACATAGCCATACCGGATCAGTTTATTGTAAATACGAATTACAAATAACAAACATGTTTGTTCGTTTTGTAATTCATTAACCGTCCCGGCCAGAATTTTCCGCCATCATGTCACTGTAGGATCCTGCCACCATATCCTCCCCGGAAATATCGAATAAACGGATGAAACGCCGGCATTGGTCGTGCAGTCTGTCCTCGCCGATCGCCCCGTCCGTATCGATAGCCTCGATTTCCACGAAGCGTCCCAGCCCATCCACGGTATCGAGGTGAAACTTGATATTGTCGATGAAATAGATTTCCCGCCGTTTTACGACCACCATGAGAATGCCAAGGACGTCCGCAAGGATCTTCTTGAGTGGATGAATTGTGCCCGGATCCCCGTACTTGTCCTGTTTCAGAGGGAAAAGGGTGACGGCTGACTTTTTCGGACCGGTCGAATCCTGCCGGTGATAATGGATGAGATTGTTTTCGATGCGACCCTCCCTGAGCTTCAGCCTGCCGCTGCCCACACGGTAATAGGTATCGGTCTGTTGATCGAGCCCTTTATAATCTGCGCGGTTTTCCATCAATACCCGGCGGATGTGTTCATGATCACGGCACCGGGCCTTTATTTCGATATTTCGAATGGACATGTCTGAATCTTGAGGATGACTGTGATATTACTGGGAATGACTATGGTCCGGAAAGCACATCTTCAAGGGCGGCATCGAATTTTCCCTGCAGCGCTTCAAGCTCCGAAGTGGCCGTAGTCCAGTTATTCCAGCTACGTTCCATGCGACGCTCCAGGTCGCCATGGCGGCGGAGCAGATCCTGGGCGTCACCAGACTCGTAGAAGGCCGGATCGGCCAGCTGCCGTTCAATTTCCATCTTCTCGTTTTCCATCCGTTCGATATCCTGCTCCAGCTCGGCCACCCTCTTTTTCAGCGGTTTCATCTGCCGGCTGAACCGGTTGCGCAACTCGGCTTCGGCGCGTTTGACTTCCCTGGATTTGGGTCCGCTGCTATTTCCGTTCTTCACCTCGTTCGGGGCCTCGTTCGGAGCCATTTCCTCACGGTCCTCTATTGCGCGTTTCGGGATGCTTCGGGTCCATCCTCCCTTTTCCAATTCGTCGGCTTTGCCGGGTTCAGCCTCTGCTTCGGCGGCCTGCTGTCTGGCCTTCCACTCGTAGTAGCTGAAATCACCCGGATATTCGTTAAGCCTTCCGCCGCCTACGCGCCACACTTTGTTGGCAAAGCCGTTCAGGAAATAACGGTCATGACTCACGGCTACCACCGTACCCTGGTACTGCTCGAGTGCCCTGAGCAGGACTTTTTTCGAGCGGATATCCAGGTGGTTTGTGGGCTCGTCCAGGATAAGCAGGTTGGCCGGTTCCAGCAGGCTTTTGGCCAGGGCCAACCGGCTGCGTTCACCGCCGCTGAGCACGCCTACCTTTTTGTACACATCGTCGCCGGAAAACAGGAACGCCCCGAGGATGGCCCGGATGCGAGTCCGGGCCTCTGAGGTCCGGGCCGACAGCTCCATTTCCTCCAGCACGGTGCGATCGGAGGCGAGCACGTCCGCCAGATGCTGTGCAAAGAAGGTCATGATGACATTGTGACCCGGCACCCGTTCACCAAAAAACGGTTCGGTCCCGTTGATGATTCGGGCCAGAGTCGATTTGCCGGCCCCGTTGGCACCTATGAGGGCGATTTTGTCGCCCCGTTCAATACCAATATCCTGGTTGTGCGTAAAGACCGGCACCGGTTCTTCGCGGTCGTTTTGGTATGTTTTGCTTAGTCTTCGGATTTCCATCACTTTCACTCCGCACCGGGGCGGATCAGGAAACCGGAAATCGATCGTGGCATTGTCCTCTTCGGGCATGTCGATGCGATCAATCTTTTCGAGTTGCTTTATCTTGCTCTGTACCTGTCGTGCCTTGGTCGCTTTGGCACGGAACCGGTTGATAAAACGTTCGGTCTGCTCCAGCTCTTTCTGCTGGTTTTCATAAGCCTGCCGCTGGAGTTCAAGCTGCTGCAGATACTGCTTTTCATAGGCGTCATAATTTCCGTTAAAGAGCGACAATTTCCGCTGTTCCAGGGCGGCGATATGCGTGACCATCCGGTTCAGGAACATCTGGTCATGACTCACGATCCAGATCGCCCCGGGGTATCCCGGCAAATACCTTTCAAGCCAGTCGATGCTGTCAATATCGAGGTGGTTGGTCGGCTCATCCAGCAACAGAATATCAGGAGTCTCAAGAAGCAGCCTGGCCAGAAGCGCCCGCATCTGCCAGCCTCCGCTGAACGTATGCAGCGGCTCGTCGAGTTCTTCCGGAGCAAACCCGAGCCCTTTCAAAGCCTCTTCGGCCCGTGCCTGCCGTTTGCCGCCATCCAGCATGTCAAAACGGCTCTGCAGTGATTCCAGCCTGGATAGCAGTTTCGGATAGTGTTCGTCATTGAAGGAGTCCAGCCCGGCAATTTCAGCGGTGATCTCACCTATCCTGCGTTCCAGTTCATTGGTTTCGGCAAAAGCTTCCATGACCTGTCCGCGTACGGTCTGCTCCTGGGTTGCTTCCAGGGCTTCCTGTTGCAGATAGCCAATACGGGTGTTTGCCGGCCATTCACAGGTTCCCTCGTCAGGGGCAAGGGATCCGGTCATGATGCGCAGCAGGGTTGTCTTTCCAGAACCGTTGGGGCCGATCAGCCCAATCCGATCCCCTTTTTTGAACGTCAGAGAAACCTTGTTGAAAAGACAGCGATTTGAAATAAAAAATGTTATATTATGAAGTCTGTACATATATGTTTCCAACCACCTAACAACCAAGCGAATCACGGAAATCCCATGCCAGGAGTAAAAGTTAAAGATAACGAAAGCATTGATCGTGCCATAAACCGTTTTAAGAAAATGATGACGCGCTCACGCATCCTGATGGAATACAAAGAACGCCAGCAGTACCTAAAGCCTTCCGAACTGCGACGGGAAGCGCACAAGAAAAGCGTACGGGAAGAGCGCAGGCGCCGCCGCGACGAGTGGAGATAGGCCGTCACGCACCAACCCGACGTCCTCACAGCAGTCCGCTCTTCACAAGGGCTTCATTGATATCCTTCACGGCCCTGACGGAAATTTTCCGCGAACCTTTTTCATTTCCCGGCGGGGCCATGGCATGACGAAAACCCATGGCCTCCGCTTCCTCGAGTCTTCGATCCAGCTGGGTAACACGTCGTACCTCTGCACCCAGTCCCACCTCACCGATCATTACCAGAGGCTCACCCAAAGCCTTTCCTGACAACGAGGACACCAGTGCTACCGCCACGCCCAGATCGGAAGCCGTTTCTGACAGTTTCATTCCACCGGCCACGTTCAGGAAGACATCGTGCTGACTGAACGGCCAGCCACTGCGTTTTTCCAGTACGGCCAGCAACAGGGAAAGGCGCCGGTGATCGAAACCCGAGGCCGTCCGTTGCGGCATGCCATAGGCGGTGGGTGTCACCAGGGCCTGCACTTCGATAAGCAGTGGCCGGGTACCTTCCATGGAACAGACCACCGCATTGCCGCTGACGGACGGATCGAATTCCGAGAGGAAGAGCTCGGACGGATTGGCGACTTCACGCAATCCACCTTCGTCCATTTCGAAAATACCTACCTCCTGGGCCGGACCGAAGCGGTTCTTCAGTGCCCTGAGGATACGGTGATGGGATTGCTTGTCGCCTTCAAACTGAAGGACCGTATCCACCATGTGCTCCAGGATGCGCGGCCCGGCCAGATCCCCGTCCTTGGTCACATGACCGATGGCAATGACCGTGATGTTGTCCTGTTTGGCCAGCTGCATCAACAGAGCGGCACATTCACGGATCTGAGCAATGGTGCCCGGCATGCTCTGAAGTACACTGTGGTAGACGGTCTGGATCGAGTCGATGATCAGCATGCCGGGTTTCAGCCTGCGGGCTGCTTCAATAACCTGCATGATCTCCGTCTCGGTGTAGACCTGCAGATTGTACGCGCAGATATCCAGCCGGCTGGCGCGCTGGCGGATCTGTGCCAGGGACTCCTCTCCGGACACGTACAGGGTCCGCTGGCCTTCCAGCCGGGCCGCACACTGAAGGGCCAGGGTGCTTTTTCCGATACCCGGATCCCCGCCCAGCAGGATAAATGAACCCGGCATCAGTCCCCCGCCGAGGACACGATCCAGTTCACCGATACCTACCCGTATACGTTCCGTTTCCGAGGCAGGAATATCGCTGAGAGGCAGCGGCTTTCGTGATTCAGTCCCGTCCGCCTTCAACCGGGCCTTGTGGGATTTGCGGTCAGGCGCCTCTTCAAACGCTACCTCTTCGAGGGTATTCCACTCCGAGCAGGAACCGCACATGCCGAGCCATTGTGCGGACTCCCATCCGCATCGGGTACAGACAAACCGGCTGCGTCGCTGTCGGCTCATGATTATGGATCCTCCGTTTCCTTTCCCTCATTCGTGACCTTGACATTGAAATACCAGCTCATGGCTATGAGGCCGGCCCCGACCACGATATAAAAGCT
This sequence comes from Cyclonatronaceae bacterium, assembly GCA_046483675.1. Lineage (GTDB taxonomy): Bacteria > Bacteroidota > Rhodothermia > Balneolales > Natronogracilivirgulaceae > SKNL01. The sequence continues at coordinate 22,814 of JAWOCT010000037.1, read as the reverse complement.
GATTAGACGCCACATGAACACGGCAATGCCCATGAACTCACGGCGTGGCATCACCGGACCTTGAAAAAGGGCAAAAAGCCCTTCAAGTCCCCCGCTTCCCCCCGGAGTGGGCATGAACATGCCGGCCAATGCCATAGCCATGCCGCGCAGGAAACTGAGTACTACGTCAGCAGGTACAAAACTGAGCACAACAATGGCCGGCAGCCAGGCCTTGGCCAGCCAGGCAAGCGTGGAAAGGGCAAATGTATTGATCAAAAACGACGGGGGCTTTTTCCTGAGTTCGTGCGAAAAAGCTTCCAGCACCTCCGCTTCCCGGGCCACCTTGAACCGGTATTTACGCAAAAAGGGGAGGCTGAACACAAAATTGATCGTTCTTTTCAGAACGTAGGGATTCCGGAAGACGCCATAGGTCAGGAACAGTGCGTAAATGAGAAGCAACAAATAAATCAGGGACATCACTCCATGTCCAACCCAGCCCGTGTTTTCGGGTACCACGTCAAAGAATATTCCGAGGAACACCAGCAGCGGAATAACGAACACGAGCAAAAGCTGATCCAGCATGATACCGTAAATAACTATGGCGCTGGACTGTCCCAGGGAAAGGTTCTCCCGTGTCATTACATAGGTCGCCATTGGCCCGCCACCGATCGTGGACGGAGTGACCGAGGAAGCGAATTCCCAGCAAAGCACCACGCGAAGGGAGGCAATCCAGCTCAGGCGCCGTTCGGACAGATATCGTATCTTGACGCAGAGGAACCACAGACGTAGCGCGACCACAAAAAGAGCTATGAACAGTCCGGGGGTACGATTCCAGTAAAGTCGGTCAAACAGACCGGGTGAATAGGTCCAATAGATCAGAATGCCCATACTGATAAGGCTCAGCAGTATGGAAATCGACAGATATTTACCGGATATCCGGGGGGAAATCGAGTTCTCTTGAGGATCACAGCCGGATCCGGGTATTTCCGTAATATGTTTTTTGGAGGTTGACAAAAATTGATCAGCTGGAATATCTGACATGCCTGGACACGCGATGCGGTACCGGGATTTGTTCCATAAACGGCATCTCATAAAATAAAAAAACCTTGCACCCTGTCGCCAAAAAAACGAGAGAGGATGCAAGGTCCAAAATTACGCTAATTTTCTGATTTAGCTATCAAAAAAATAACAGATCATGCAAGGGTGATGTCATTGTCAAGATATACGTCCTGAATGGTATTCAGCAATTCAATGCCTTCCTTCATCGGACGCTGAAACGCTTTACGACCGCTGATGAGCCCCATACCGCCCGCACGCTTGTTTACAACGGCGGTCTTTGCGGCGTCAACGAAATCATTATCTCCGGAAGCTCCACCCGAGTTGATCAGACCGGCGCGGCCCATGTAGCAGTTTGCCACCTGATAGCGCGTCATGTCGATCGGATGATCCGTGGTCAACTCGGTATACATGCGCTCATCCAGTTTTCCGTATGAAGAATCACCGGCATTCAGCGCTTTGTAGCCGCCATTGACTTCGGGAAGCTTCTGTTTGATGATGTCGGCCTGAATGGTAACGCCAAGATGGTTGGCCTGTCCGGTAAGGTCGGCCGATACGTGATAGTCGGTTCCGTCGATCTTGAATGCGTTGTTACGGGTGTAGCACCAAAGAATGGTCGCCATACCCAGCTCGTGTGCATATGCAAACGCCTCGGATACTTCAACGATCTGACGTGTTGCATTTTCGGATCCGAAGTAGATAGTCGCACCCACGGCAGCCGCTCCCATGTTGTAGGCATCATCAATGGTGCCGAACATGATCTGGTCGTACTGGTTCGGATAGGTGAGCAGCTCGTTGTGGTTGATCTTTACCACAAACGGGATTTTATGGGCATATTTCCGGGCCACGGAACCGAGGACTCCATAGGTTGAGGCAACAGCATTGCAACCGCCTTCGTAGGCCAGCTTGATGATGTTCTCGGGATCGAAATAAGCAGGGTTCTTGGCAAACGAGGCGCCACCCGAGTGCTCGATTCCCTGATCGACTGGAAGGATCGACATGTAGCCGGTTCCGCCAAGGCGTCCGTGATCGAACAGCCACTGCAGATTGCCCAGTACACGATTGTTTCGGTTTGAAGGGCTCCAGATCCTGTCCACAAAATCAGCGCCCGGCGCATGCAGCTGATCTTTGGAAATGGTCTTGCACTCGTGATTAAGCAGGCTGTCTGCCTCCTTTCCAAGCAACTCCTGGATATTTTTGGTTGCTACTGACATAATGTATACCTCCTAACTATGGTATGGTTAAATGTATTCCAAACAGATCGCAGTATCTAACTGCAATTTCGGCATGTTCATTCACGCCTGATTCTACGTGTTCTACATATTTCCTATAGACTTTAAATATAAAGAAATTAGTGTGAAATCTCTATTAAGAAACCCGCTCAGGAAAACCGGGCATGGTAAGATTTTGCTGAAAAATTCGTAATTTATATTGTTGAATAATCAACCCTCTCACACGCGCCAGTCATCGGCGCTCTCATTCAGCCGCTGCCGTACGAGGTTGTACTGACTGGCAGCATACGCGGCAACATTATCACATCCAGCAACAGATGATCACATCCAGCAACAGATGCATGAACACTTAGTACATTACCAAGTGCTCTAACACATCGTTTCTTTTTAAAACAAAAATTTGAAAGTAAACATTTCTCATATCGAAGATAATGCTGCCGCTGTACAGGCCGACGGACAAATGGCGCCCCCGGTGCTCGGACAGGGCAGCCAATCCGTGGTGCTGGCTCCAATGGAAGATGTGAGCGATTCACCATTCCGCCAGATGTGCCGGGAACAGGGCGCCGACATGGTGTATACCGAGTTCATCAGTTCCGAGGCATTGATCCGTGACTCGGACGCCTCACGGCACAAAATGGCCTTTGAAGAGGCAGAACGCCCACTTGGCATACAGATTTTCGGGGGACGCGAGGAGGCCATGTACGGTGCCGCCAAAGTAGCCGAGGCCAGCAACCCGGATCTGGTGGATATCAACTTCGGCTGTCCGGTCCACAAGGTCGTGAAAAAAAATGCCGGTTCTGCCTGTTTGAGGGATCTGGGACTGATGGAACGCATGGCCGGTACCGTCGTCGATGCCACCCGCCTGCCGGTTACCGTCAAGACCCGTCTTGGCTGGGACGAACGAACTATCCGCATCCGGGAAGTAGCACTTATGCTGCAGTCCGTTGGAATCAAAGCGCTCACGGTCCACGCCCGTACGCGAAACCAGGGATACAAGGGTGAGGCCCAATGGAACTATTTCAAATACCTGAAGGATACTCCCGGACTCCATATTCCCGTGATCGCCAACGGTGACATCACCACACCCGGGCAGGCACAGTACCTGTTCGAAGAAACCGGGGTGGACGGAATCATGATCGGACGGGCGGCCATCGGCAATCCCTGGATATTCCGGGACATCCGTCACTACCTGGAAACCGGCGAGCTGCTCCCGCCGCCGACCATAGAGGAACGCATGCAGATGTGTGCCCGCCAGCTGCGCGCATCGGTCGACCACCATGGCGAACGGTACGGAGTCATCATGATGAAAAAGCATTACGGTAACTATATCAAGGGTATCCGCAATGGAAAATATCTCCGGATGCAAATCATGGAAAAAGAACGAATGGACGATATCATTGAACTCCTGCTCAATTTCCGTGAGGAAACGTCGACCCCCGTCGCAGTCTGAAGCATACCTGCCAATTATACAGCCGGACTGTTATCCCCTGCAGCCATAATCCACACCGGCCGCTACTCACACCGGCCGCTACCCGTTTTGGCCACTATCCACCACGACACGCCAAATCGCACAATTCCGGTTCTGCCGGATGTCTGTTCAACTGAATACCTGGAATCGCCTCATACCACGTTTAATGTTGCTGCTTATTGGTAGTCAAAAGGATAGGCGTTCCGTCCGGAGCCAGGGCTGCAGCGCTTCCGGTATGATCAGGAATCCATCTTCCAGCTGATGGGTCTCCAGGAAGGCCGCCATCACTCGTGGCAGCGCCAGACCACTCCCGTTCAGTGTGTGCAGGATTTCCGTTTTACCATCTTCCTTTTTGTAGCGGATCTTCATACGCCGTGCCTGGTAATCCTCGAAATTTGAACAGGAACTCACTTCCAGCCACTTTTTCTGACCTGGGCTCCATACTTCCAGATCGTATTTTTTGCTTTGCGTGAACCCCATGTCCGCCGTGCCCATCAACAGGGTCCGATAAGGAAGTTCCAGCTCCTCCAGCAGCGTCTCCGCATCGCGGCGTAATCGTTCCAGTTCATCATAGGAGGATTCGGGCCTGACCAGTTTCACAAGCTCCACTTTGTCGAACTGGTGCAGCCTGTTCAACCCGCGAACCTCGCTCCCGTGCGAGCCGGCCTCGCGGCGCCAGCACGGCGTGTAACAGACGTAACGCAATGGCAGCGTATCAGCCTGCAAGATCTCGTCACGATGAAAATTGGTGACCGGCACCTCTGCGGTGGGTATGGCAAAATATCCATCGCGCGGCACCACATACATCATATCCTCCTTGTCGGGTATCTGGCCGGTGCCCCGGGCGGACTGTTCATTGACAAAATAGGGCGCCATCATCTCCACATAGCCCCTCTCCACCGCCTTGTCTAGGAAAAACTGGACAAGAGCCCGCTGAAGCCGGGCTGCCGGACCTATATAAAACGGAAAACCGGATGCGGTCACTTTGGCACCGCGTTCAAAATCGATCCAGCCACCCCCGGCCACAAGATCCCAGTGAGGCTGGATGGATCCGGATTCAGCCTCAGCGGGGGTTCCCCAGGTATGTACCACTTCATTGCCCGACTCATCGGCGGTTACAGGAACGGAGGGATCGGCCATGTTGGGAATGCGCAGCAGCAGCTCGTCGCGCTTGTTCAGCTCCTCACGGACCTGATCTTCCAGCTGCTTTATTTCCTTCTTCATTTTACCGGTTTCCCGAATCGCTTCCTGGGCTTCCTCTTTTTTCCCCTGACCCATCAGCACCCCGATCTGCTTTGCACGGGTATTGCTCTCGTTCCTGAGCTGATCGAGCCGGTGCACGGTTTTACGCCATGAGGCATCGATCTCAAGTACCTGGTCCACGAGTCCCGTCCCGGTCTCGCCCTTGGCCAGCATAGCCTTTTTCACGTTATCGGGATGTTGACGTATCCGCTGAATATCAAGCATATCACAAAGATTTCATAAATGGTCCGTATTATGTCGCTGCAAAAGATACGACGAAACCCGCTCAAGAGGAACCGGTTGAATGCTTTTCCAACCCGGCTTCGAGCCGCACCCTTTCCTTTGGTTGAAACCATTCACTTACCAACCCGTTCATCTTGATAACCTAATTTTTTTAGGTTATCTTTCCGGCAAATCCAACTAGTTTAAAACATTTCAAGGACGAATCGAGAATGCACCATTTAGATGATATTGATATTTCCATCCTGAAGAATCTGCAGAAAAACGGACGGGCACAGCGCAACAAACTTGCGAAAATCGTAAATCTCTCTGTGCCTTCAGTCTCCGAACGGATGCGCAAACTTGAAGAAAAAAAACTGATTGATGGCTACCATGCCGTCCTGAATGCGAAGAAATTCAATCTCGATATTGTCGCATTCATTTTCGTGGAAGTGGACAATTCCAGTTTCCATGGCTCTTTTGTCGAGAAAGCGATCCGCGAACCCGAGATCCAGGAGTGCCACTCCATTACCGGCGATGGCTCACATATCCTGAAGATAACTACCAGAAACACTGAATCGCTGGAAAAACTGCTCTCCCGGATCCAGTCGTGGGAAGGGGTAAAAAAGACCCGTTCCAACATCGTGCTTTCCTCCTTCAAGCAGACACGCGAGATCCCGCTCGAAGAAGAAAGTGAGCCGATAAAAATTTGACTCCCTGCATGCAAGCACTAAACCGGATACTGCCGGTATTTCTGATTCCGGTACTGCTGCTGTCCTTCCGGAGCATAGAGGCACAGGAATATCGCGCATTTGGCCTGGTATACGATGAAACCGAGACCTCCCGGCTTGACGAAGACGAGATGCAGATACTGCACGAGGCCGGCATCCGCTGGCTGATGCTGCAGGATGTGATCCGCGGCCCTCAGCGAGAGCAGATAGCAAAGAGCGGTTTTTCCCTGATGGTCATGGTGCCGGAGTTTTTCCCTATTCCCTACAGATTGCGACACGAACGTTTTTCCTATTTCGAAAGGAGTGACTCCCTTCTGCGATCATATGAAAACGATCCCACACTGCAGGGTTTCGGCCTGTTTGCCTACGGCAATTGGCATGAGGGTTCACTCTCGGAAAGACTCGGACGGTTGACGGACAGCTACCTGGATGGATCCCTGCTCTTCACTGTCGACACCAGGCCCTTTTCCGGTCCGGCGCTGAAGCCCTTTGACGGTGTTGTACTGATGACCAGAAGTGCGGAACAGCTTGAGAGACAGATGGATAGAAATCCCGCTCTTGCCGGCATCCTTTATGCGCCGGAAGAGGAGTGTCTTGATCTCAGGGATTTCCTTCACGTGCTCGGCATACTGGATAATCACCGGGATTTGCCCGTTTTCTTTCACCGAGACTGGTTTTTTTCCAATATCGACAACGAAGCTTGCCGCAGCGTCGGTCAAAACCCGCTTTTGGAACGTGATTTCGCTGAAATCACCCGCTTCTACTCCCGGGTCGCCGATGCACGACTGGCCAATCCGCCGGAACGGGATACCAGGTACGAGTACAATGGCCCTCTTTTCCTTCTCTTCATTTTCTGGGTTGTTTTCGCGGTCTATTTTCGCCTGAATCCTCTCTACCGTCGGTCAACAACCCGGTTCTTCCTGAATTACGACTTTTTTGTCAATGACATCCTCATGCGAAGGATCCGTTTTACCGGGGATGCGGCAGTGGTTTTCCTTTTTTCCTGTATTATGTCAGGTATCGTGGGATATGCGGCGGCCGAACTGTTCCTGGACCCGGTTGGCCGGCAGGCCCTGTTACGTTATACACCACTGGTATCGTCCGATTGGACGCATTCGGGGATTTTTTTTCTGATTTTTTTCCTTGTGATGGCACTGATACTGGCCATACAGATCGCCTGGCTCCGAATTGCAAACAACCGGCACGCACATACCTCCCAGATAGCGACATTTGTGCTTTGGCCACAGCATCTTAACCTTGTGTTGGCAAGCGCCGGCGTCATCATCCTTCAATTGTACCCGAAGGCGATCATCGTGACCTCCCTGCTCACCGTGTTCCTGGCCATAACCTTCATAAGCTTTTTTACCTCTGCCTACAACATGCGGCGCATCTACCCCACCTCTCCGCTATACATGGTATCGACCTACGCATTGTTTATCCTGGTTACCGCCACGGTCGCATCCTGGCTGGTCTTTGGCCTGGACATCCTGCATGCCTGGGATCTTGCCGCATCCCTGAGCGCACTGCGGCCCTGAGAGCGGAAAAAACGGATACTTTCTCCTTCCCCCCTGGATCTACCGCACGGACCGTTTAATTACCGGATCGGTTTGTTGCCGGACCGATTTCCAGCCCTTAACCGATCGCTTTGCGCATACGCGCCACGGGGATGTTGAGCTGTTCACGATACTTGCTGATGGTCCGCCGGGCCACCGGATAACCTTTTTTCGACAGCTCATCGGCAAGAGCCTGGTCACTGAGCGGATCCATTTTGTCTTCCTTGCTCACCAGGTCAAGCAGGATGTTTTTTATCTCTCTGTTGGATATGGACTCGCCGCTATCGGTTTCCACACCCTCGGTAAAAAAATACTTCAGTTCATAGACACCGAAAGGGGTCTGCACATACTTTCCGTTGACAACCCTGGAAACCGTGGAAATGTCCATGCCTATCCGTTCAGCCACATCTTTCAGGATCATTGGACGGATCCCTTTTCCCGTCCTGAAGAATTCCTCCTGCAAGGCCACGATCGTTTGCATTACCGACATCAGCGTCTGCTTTCGCTGCTGGATGCTGTCGATGAACCATCGGGCCGATTCCATCTTGTCGCGAATGAACTGCCGGGTATCGTCACCACCATTGACGCCCTTGTTTTTCTCCAATGACTCCCACATTTCCCTGTACTGTCTCGAAATACGGATATTCGGCGTATTCCTGTGATGCAGGCGGATAACGAAATCGCCCGTGCCGCGTTCCGGGTCATTACCGGTCTCCTCGTAGTAGACTTCAAAGTCGGGAACGATAAACTGATCGGCGTTCAGGTATTCATCCGATTCGCCGGGTTTGGGATCAAGAAGCATGATGACCTGATAAGCCTGTTTAAGCTGCTCTTCCGTAATATTGAGCTTGCGCAGGATCTTGTCATAATGCTTCTTTTTGAAATAGGGCCAGGCTTCGTCCAGTATCCGTATGGCCAGATGCTTTCCCGCCCGCTGCGAATCCATTAATTCAAGCTGTACCATGAGACATTCCCTCAGGTTTCTGGCAGCGAAACCCGGTGGATCCAACCGCTGAACCTGGTGCAGTACATCCTCGGCTTCTTCCCTGGTCACCATCATACCCTCGCTGAAAGCAACCGAATCAATGATGGAATCCAGATCACGTCGGAGATACCCATCCGAATCCACAGACCCGATTATCTCGGCAGCCACTTTTTTCTGTCGCTCATCCAGATCCAGAAGCTCAACCTGCTGCTCCATGTTTTCCATGATGCCGCTTTTGTAGGGCTTGGGCGTGTCCTTCCATTCTTCCTGGTCACCCCGATAAGGTGGGACATATTCGGTGTCCTCATCCTGAAAGTAGGCATCCCAGTCCACTTCTTTGCGGTCATCGATCGATGCCTGTTCCTCTGCCTGTTCCTCCGACTGTTCCCCGGCTTGCCCGGTCTCCTTCCATTCAGCATCCTCACCCGTATTTTCCCCTTTTACAGCTTCTTCCGCAGGATCGCCGGCATCATCGGAAAGGGCAGGATCGGTATCTTCCAGATCTCCGGCTTCAGCAAGTTCCTTCTCGTCGTCAGCAAATTCCTTCTCGTCGTCAGCGTCGGAAGACAGATCATCCTCGAACTCCAGGACCGGGTTGGATTCGATTTCCTGTTTTACGCGCTGTTCCAGTTGCAATGTCGGCAGCTGCAGCAGCTTGATGTACTGGATCTGCTGCGGTGACAGGCGTTGCTGCAGCGTCTGGCTCTGTCTTACTGACTGCGACTGGCGTATCATACCGGGATGCCGATTTTTTTCCGGACTTCTCCACAAGCTCGCTGAAATTCGGTATACCATGCACCGCCATAGGTCCTGACAAGGGCATCTTCCAGGAAATCAGACAGATAAATACCCTCGGCGGTGCCACGTTCGCAGGCCGGTCCGCACAGGGAAGGAACATACTCCAGATTGAGATATTCAGTATTCCCCACTTTTATGATCCTCACGGGAAACAGATGGCAGCTCAGTGGCTTGGGCCAGTTGAAACGTCCTTCCTGCCAGGCTTTTTGAATGGAGCACAGAGCTACACCGTTCCTGTCGTACGTCACAAAGACACATTCTTCCCCATCGGTGCAGTTCAATTCCGGCGCCTTGTTGCTATTGCGTACAAGCCCTTCCACCCTCACGACCTCACGGGCCCTCTGGCGCAAGTCCCCGTTCAGCAGTTTCCATGCCTTGTTGAGTACCGGGATCTCCTTTTGAGTGACTGGCGCTCCGGCATCACCGATCACACAGCACCCTCCTTTGCACCGCTGCAGATCACATGCGAAGCGAAATATTGCAATATCGTCGGAAATGATGGTGTGCTGAACCTGAAACATCAATTGGTCCTGAGTCCATTGTCACGGAGTCACGGGAAATAAATTCGTGTTATAAAATATGCAAAAAAGCAGAGTATCTCACCATTCACTCAGGACAAATTTCTTTCCGGGCCGCTGAACAACTACACCTTCCAGTTCAAGACGGAGCAATGCCGGAAGAAGCTTGTGAGCGGTAATTTTCATATGGCGGGCCAACTGATCGATATGCATCGCATCACCGGAAAGGAGCCCGAGCATTTTCCGGATCACCGGGTCATCCTCATGTCGACGGGATGATCCGGAAGCTTTCTCCGATACTGGAATGGGATCTGATACCGGACTCCGATGCAATCCCGGTCCTGTCTTGTTCCAACCCCGGTTCCTGACGGCCGGCGGCAGCTCGGCAACGATATCTTCCACGGAACACACCAGCTTGCCCCAACCCCGTTGAATGATCCGGTTGCATCCTTCCCCGTGTTCATTCCCTGTATCATGGGGTACCGCAAATACTTCCCTGCCCTGGTCCAATGCCGTGCCCACCGTGATCATGCTGCCGCCTGTGACACCCGTCTCCGTCACGAGTACGCCCAGGGACATGCCACTTACGATCCGGTTGCGAACCGGGAAGTGATGAGCCTCGGGCTTGGTGCCGGGTGGATATTCACTTACAAGCGCTCCGCCCCGGTCCAATATGTCCCAGGCAAGCTGACGGTTACCTGTCGGGTAGATACGGTCCAGTCCGCAGGCCATAACTGCAACCGTACATTTGTTTTGCCCCAGAGCAGCCCGATGCGCCAATGCATCCACGCCATGCGCCAGGCCGCTTGCAATACCGGCATCAATCTGACTGAGCAGCATTCTTGTCAGTCTGATGGTCAGCTGGCGTCCCTGTTTTGTAGGCCTGCGCGTACCCACGACCGCCAGGAATTCATTTTTCAGCGCATGAAGATCCCCTTTTAACCACAACACGGCCGGAGGATCATAGATATGCAACAAGCGCGTAGGATAGGATGCGTCAAAAGGGGTGAGCAGCGTCATCGCGTGTTTATCGGACATTGTGAGCAACCGGTCGACCTGGTCCCATTCCGTGAATCGGCGAATAGCTTCGGCAACCGATCCTCCTATGGTCTCAATGCGGGCAATATCCGCCCGGTCTGCTCTAAAGACAGACATCGGATCTGAAAAGTAGTCGAAGAGCCTGCGTATCCTGCCCGCTCCTACGGCCGGTATCATGGACAGTGCGAGCGACGCCCTGATGTATTTCTCCCGTTCTGCGCTGGCCTCCCTTTGACAAAATTTTGACTTTTCAGTCATTACCCTTTTCATGCAGCATTTCCCATATATGTTCTTTCAACCGGTCCAGTCCAAAACCCGAAACCGCTGATATCGGTATGCAGGGTACATCCAGATCCGGTTCCTGTTCAAGTTTATGATCGGGGAACAGGTCAAGATGGGTCACGGCAACCAACCGGGGTTTGTCCAGCAGATCCTTACGGTATGACCGGAGTTCCTCGCACAGTATTCCGTATTCTTCTTCCACCTCGCTCATCCCGTTGATGACAAAAAGAAGGACCTTGTTCCGCTCGATATGTCTGAGAAACTGCAGGCCGAGTCCCTTGCCCTCATGAGCTTTTTCGATTATCCCGGGAATATCGGCCATCACGAAACTGCGATTGTCAGGCATTTGGACCACTCCGAGATTGGGTTCAAGGGTCGTAAACGGGTAATCGGCAATTTTGGGTCTGGCAGCGGAAAGTGAGGAAAGAAGCGTGCTTTTTCCGGCATTTGGAAACCCGACCAGACCGACTTCCGCTATCAGCTTGAGCTCGATCTCCACCACCACCTCTTCTCCTGGTTCACCCGGTTGCGCATGGTGTGGCGTCTGGTTGGTAGCCGTCTTGAAATGGGTATTGCCCAGACCGCCCCGGCCTCCCCTGGCAAGTACCAGGCGCTCCCCTTCTCTGACCACTTCACCGATCAGCCGCCTGGTTTCGCTTTCATATGCAACCGTACCCAAGGGTACGCTGAGGATGATATCATCGCCCTTCTTTCCCGTACGCTGTGAGGAACCGCCGGGTTGCCCCTTTTTTGCCTTCAGGAATTTTTTATACCGCAGGTCCAGCAGTGTGTTCATATGGGCATCACCTTCCAGTATAATGCTGCCTCCATCACCTCCGTCACCACCATCCGGACCCCCTCTGGGCACATATTTCTCCCTGCGGAAATGGGCCATTCCGGCACCGCCGTCACCGGCTTTCAGATACAATTTCGCATAATCGGCAAATCTCATGGAACCGGCAGTTACCTGTTTCTGTGTGAGTGTTCGAATGCAATAATACTGAAAAACAGGGTGTAAATCCGGTTAGGCAATCCCGATTTTGTGCGTTTTATCCCCTATTCATGCTATCCCGGGTAACATCAGGAGCAGAACTGACCAAATGCAGCTTAAAAATGCCCAGCGGCTTCCCGGTGCACCCGCCTAACCTTGGCAGAACAGCTGTTTCTCAGGACGTCTGGCTTTCTTCCCTGCCTTTGTTGTGCTGTTCTTCAAATTTATGCAGCAAGATCCTGAGGAGCCGGGACAAACGGTTTTTCATCTTGTTCCTGGATACGATGAAATCCAGGAATCCGTGTTCGAGCAGGTATTCCGATGTCTGGAAACCTTCCGGCAGATCGCGGCCGATGGTCTGGCGTATGACACGAGGGCCTGCAAACCCGATCAGTGCTCCGGGTTCTGCGACATTTAAGTCGCCCAGCATCGCAAAACTTGCCGTCACTCCTCCGGTGGTGGGATTGGTCATCACCGAGATATACGGCACTTTTGCTTCATGAAGCAGTGCCAGTTTGGCCGATGTTTTGGCCATTTGCATCAGGCTCAGGACGCTTTCCATCATGCGTGCACCGCCTGACTGTGAAATGATGATGAGCGGACGCTTTTTCTCCCTTGCCTGATCGATGGCCAGTCCGATCCGCTCGCCCACTGCCGAACCCATGCTCCCGCCAATAAAACGGAAGTCCATGCATGCAACCACCACATCCAGCCCGCGCATCTTTCCCGTGGCAACCTTCACTGCATCCGTCAACCCGGTTTTTTTCTGTGTTTCCTTCAGGCGCTGCTTATAGGATTTCCGGTCACTGAAAGAAAGCGGGTCGGCTGGCTGGATGTGTTCAGCCAGCTTTTTGAAAACCCCCTCATCGAAAAGCAGCTGAAAATAGTCATCGCTTCCGATGGGGAAATGGTAACCGCTTACAGGGTCCACCCAGCTGTTTTCTTCCAGTTCGCGACGGTGTATGGTTTCACCGGTCGTGGGCACCTTGACCCATATGCCCTCAGGCATTTCCTTGGGCGACTTGGTGACAATGTTCAGTTCTTTACGTTCAAACCAACTCATAACAGTATGATTTTCCTGTGTGATCGCCGTTGCATGGGCAGAAGCTACAGACCGCTGTAATAATAAGGCTCAAATTGTTCCGGTGCGACTTTTTTTATCATATTTCGAGTCCATTGTTCTCCTGGAGCATTCAGAACACGGAAAATATGAGCGGCGCTTACAACATCCTCCAATGGCAACTCCGGTAAAAGAGCTGTTTTGCCGGCTCCCTGTCCGGTCCTTTCAGCGGCGAGCTTCCTGAGCCGCTCAAGGCCCGTGCCCACGACCAGCCGGCCTGATTCCCAAAGGTCCAGCACCTCCTGCAGTTTACGCACTTTTACCTCCGAGCGGGGTTCTGCCCCTCCGTCTGTAAAGCTCCAGGACTGGTGATAGAGGTGTGTCCGCCGGGCGTCGATAACCGTTTCGCATCCGGTCACTCCCTCAGGCGCTTGTCCTCCCGTTTGTGCACGAAATACCGAGTTCCGGGCCCCAAGGGCGAACGCACCCAGCGTCGAACAGGCATACAACGGGATGCCGGTACCAAATAACAGGCCTTTTACGGCGCTGCTGGCTACCCGGAGCCCGGTGTAGGATCCGGGTCCGGCACTCACGATGACCGCCCCCAGATCGGCGACACGCACATCCTGCCCGGAAAGCAACCGGTCTGTAAAAACGAACGTCTGTTCGGAATGGACACCTTTGCCTTCGGCACGTTCCTCAAGCACCGAACCGTCCGGCATGCGCAAGGCCACCGAGCAGACCGGCGTCGCCGTCTCAAGGGAGAGTATGGGCTTGGATGGATCCAAAGGACTATGCTACAGTGAGATCAGGTTGGATGCCAACAGGGATTAAGAGCGAACAGGGAACGGCAACGAAATGCCGGAGAGCTGAAGTGCCGGAGTACAGGAGTGCCGGCGTGCCGACGCGCCACTTCAATATACCGGATTCGACCCGGCCACATGCATCCGGCCGATTCCAGCCGATCACTACGTTACCTCAAAGATATCCCTGAAAAGATACATTGCAAACCCGAATCATCAGATGTGCCTGGATCGATCAGATGTGCCTGGATTAACCGTCCCCGGGACCGGCAGGATCCGCAACGATAAAGAGCTGTTTGCCGGCGGGTCACTCGTAACGCAGCGATTCGACGGGGTTCACCAACGCCGCCCGGCGGGCCGGGAAAACCCCTGCTGCCAGCCCGATAAGTGTCAGTACACCGCTGGTCATGATCATGGCATCGGAGGAGAGTACGGGATTGCCGAGGAAATCGGCGACACCGCCTTCCATGCCCAGGCTCTGCACGCCCAGAACGATCCCGGACGATATCAGTACACCGGCCACACCTCCGATCAGGCAGATAAACAGCGCTTCAAAGATGAACTGGGAGATGATATGCCGGTTTCGGGCGCCTATAGCCTTTTTTACCCCGATTTCTTGCGTGCGTTCCTTGACGACCACATACATGATGTTGGCCACGCCTACCCCGGCGATCAGCAGAGTGAAAAATCCGACCGAAAACAGGAATATCTTCACCCCCAGGCTCACCTGGGCCTGGATGCGCTCCGCCTCAATGAAATCCCATACACCGATTGCCTGCTGGTCATCAGAATGGAACCGGTATTTCCGCGACATGACCTCCCGCACGCGGTGCTCAACCCGTGCCTGGTATGTTGGATCCGCGGGACGGATGAGTACGGAACCCATATGGCTCGGACTGTATATCTGGCGATAGGTAGTATGGGGTATGATGGCCCGGCGTGCATCGGGACCGTGGCTCATGGCCATCTGCATTTTTTCCTGCATCACACCCACCACGGTATAGGGGTTGTTGTCGATCATCAGCCGGCTGCCTGTCGCATTGCCTTCCGGAAACAGCTGGTCCGCCACTTCGGGACCCAGGAAAACCACCCGGCGCTGTTCGGTGATATCACGATCGTTGATAAAACGTCCGCCAGCCACCGGATACATGGACCGCATCTCTTCAAAACCCGCATCCACCCCTTCCATATACGTGTTTGTGGTGGCATGGTCCGACCGCAGGCTCACACTGCGCCCGTACTGTGCAGAAATCATTTCGATCTGCGGGATGGAGCGACGGAGCAGGTCGACATCCTCCTCGGCAAACCGGATGCGCCGGCCGACGTCGAGCCCCTCATACGACTGGCTGGTCTGGCCGCCGTAAAATACCATGAGTTGGTTTCCGCCCCCCCGCAGTCCTTCCATCATACGCATGCTCAATCCCTCACCGAATGCCAGCAGGGTGATCACCGCGATGGTTCCCCAGCAGATGGCGATGATGGTGAGGCTGGTACGAAGTTTCTGCTTGCGCAGATCCTGTATGAATTCCTTAATCAAATTGGTCCACATGGCAACTGGAAGGATAAAATATTTGTGTTCATTTAAGGCATTCAACGACATTGAGTCGGGACGCGCGGTAGGCCGGCATCCAGCCGGCGGCCAGTCCGATCACCGTAAGCACCACAAAGGCGATCAGTCCCACGCCCGGGGTGAACTGGGGCGTGCCGACATATTCCTTTATTGGTATGAATTGCATGGCTCCGACGATGCCCCATCCTATCAGGTAACCGATGGCCGCACCAAGTCCGATCAACAGAAAAGTTTCGCCGAAGAAATGCGACAGGATCGTGCTGCGTTTGGCGCCTACCGATCGTCGTATGCCGATTTCTTTCATCCTTTCCTGGACAACTACGAACATGATGTTGGCCACACCGATGCCGCCCACGGCAAGGGTCACAAAGCCGATGATACCCAGGAACGAGTTGAAACCGATAAAGAACCAGCGGATGAACGACCAGAACTCGCTGGTGTCCCAGATCAGCAGGGCGTCCGTATCGGCCGGATCGAACCGGTGGCGCTGCGAGATGATCTCCTGCAGTTGATCCTTGACGTAGGCGCCGGTCCGGGGATCGTCCAGTTGATAGAGGATATTGCTGATGATGTTGGTGCCGAAAACGGTCGAGTAGGTACTAATGGGGATAAAAGCGCGGTCCCGGTCACGCTGACCGTACGAGGAAGTCTGACTTTTGGGCTGCATGACGCCAATGACGGTAAACGGGGTCTGGTTGACGAAGACCTGTTTGCCAACGGCTTCTTCCTCACCGAAGAGCAGCTCCTTGAGATGGTCACCCAGGAAGATGACACGACGCTGAGCGGTAACATCGCGATCGTTGATCCATCGGCCGCCTTTCTGCTCAAAAATGTTCCGCATCCCTGCATAATTTACGGGGATTCCTGTGAGTTGCGGGGTGTTTCTACGGTCTCCATACCGCAGTTCCGCATCCCAGGTTGTGTATTCCGGGGCAATCTTGCTGATCTGGGGGATGTTCTGCTTGAGCGCCCAGACATCGCTTTCGCGAAAACGTATCGGCCGGCCGATTCCGTAGCCTTCATACGGCCTGGTGGTCTGCGAGCCGAAAACCAGGACGATATCCTCTCCCATGCCCCTGAGATTAAGCCCCATCTGTTCGCGGAAACCCATACCGAACGCCAGCAGGATGATCAGTGTAGCCGTTCCCCAAACAATGCCGAAAAGAGTCAGGAACGTGCGGAGTCGCTGATTGTTTATGGTTTGAAAGAAATTTTTGAGGAAGTTCATCGTCCGGTAATGACTGTTTATGCGTTTCGTTCAACTTGGTTGAGGTTCGTTGTATCCCGGGATACGGCAAGCTGGAGGTCGGTTGACCATCGATAGTGGCCGCTTGGCTATCAATGGCGGTCCCTTGACGATCAGTTGGCGGCCAGGTTGCGTACCGGCTTCTCGAGTACGGAAGCACCTTCTTCCAACCCTTCAACCACTTCCACGTTTATCGCGTCGCTGAGTCCGAGTTTCACTTCTTGCTCTTTACGTCCATTTTCTCCGCTATTCGGGATTTCGACTACCGTTTTGTCGTCAAGGTAGGTAATCACGCGCTCGGGGATGATCAAAACATCGTCCCGCCGATCGATCACCACGTTGGCGTTAGCTGAATACCCGGCCCGCAAGGTACGGCCACCCGTTTCTGTTATTCTGATCTCCACGGGGAACACCGTGCTGTTGTCGCGATTGGTGGCCTTCAGAGATATATGAGTGAGTTCACCGCGGACTTCGGTTCCCGGCAGAGCGCCAACACGGATTTCGGCCGTCATTCCTTCTTCCAGTTTGCCCACATCGATCTCGTCAACGGTGCCCTTGAACAGCAGATCGTCCATTCGCGCCAGTGTCATAAGGGGTGTTCCGGCCTGATAGGATGTCAGCGGGACGATCGGGTCGCCCAAATCGACCATTTTGTCCAGGATAAAGCCTTCCGTGGGCGCTTTGATCACACTTTCGATGAGTGTTTCACCGATGTGGATACGGCCCGACTCCAGCAGCTCCAGGCGTTCACTATTGAGCTGGAGATTGATTTCGGCATCACGCATGTTGCGCTTGACGTTCTGATAGTCATGATCCGATACCATATCGCGGGCACGCAGCTGCTCCATGCGCAACATCTCCCGTTGCAGGTTTTCCACCGCGATCTCGGTTCGCTCCACATTGCGCTTGGCTTCGGCCAGCTCCAGCGGGGTCGGATCTGGACGTATTTCAAGCAATGGCTCACCTTCTTTCACAAAATCTCCCGGCTCGGCATAGACTTTGCTCACCACACCGGATATCTTGGATTTGACTTCGATTTCGTTCCGGGGCTCAATCTGCCCTACGGCCAGAGCATATTCCACCAGGTTGCCCCGTTCCACGGATACCAGATCATTGCGTGATGCGGAATCGTCTCCGTTTTCCGAGGTGAATACCCATGCTGCAGCTGCTCCTGCGATGGTGATGATTCCAGCTGTTAATATTATGCGTTTCATCTGTTTATTAATTTTTTGCGGTTTTCTGATTCTCATTTCCGGGTACGGATGAAGATGTTGCTGGCAGACTATACGCACCTTTACCGAAAAAGGTTGCTATGGTCTGACTATTTAATCCGAAAAAGCCCTGGCCGACCTAGCGGCTCTGTTACCCTCAAATATCACAAAACGGTTAAAAACAGTGCTTTTATTTCTGTCGGAAATACCTTTTTTTTAACCGAAATATGCAAGCTGTTTGTCCCTGCTTACGATGGTATCCTTTTTTTGAAACATTGAACGTTATTTACCGTATAAAATAAAATTTACCAGTATTTGCTGGATTGCGATTTCCTCTGAATAACAAAACCAAACATATGAAATCTAAAACTGTTCTGTCACCGCTGCGGCCCTCTCAGAGAGCATATTCACGGATTATGGGATTGACCGCGCCGCCTTTCCCGTTTTTCACCCCGTTGCTCTTGACGCTGATATTGCTGGCGGGCGGTTTCTCCGCCCAGGCCCAAACACTCGATGCCATCGAGCAGAAGGTCACAGAGTTCACCCTGGAAAATGGACTCAATGTCATTGTCATCCAGCGTGATGTGGCACCTGTTGCCAGTTTTGTCACCCATGTTAACGTAGGATCGGTCAACGAGCAAATGGGCCAGACCGGTCTGACCCATGTCTATGAACATATGGCTTTCAAAGGCACAACTACCATTGGCACCACCGATTGGGAAGAGGAAAAAAAGGTCATCGATCAGATGGACGATGCGTACCGTGCCTGGTTGCTGGAGTCCCGAAAGCCCGAGGCCGATCCGGACAAGGTCGATCAACTGTGGTCCCGTTTCGAGCAGTTGCAGGAAGAAGCCGGGGCGTTTGTCGTCAACAACGAATTCAGTCAGCTCGTAGAGCGTGAAGGGGCCGTCGGACTGAATGCCTTTGTATCCGCTGATGAGACCGCGTTCTTCTACAACCTGCCTCAGCACAAAGCCGAGCTCTGGTTTGCACTGGAAGCAGACCGTTTCATCAACCCGGTTATGCGGGAATTTTATGTGGAGAAAAACGTGATTATGGAAGAGCGGCGGGACCGCATCGACAACTCTCCATTTGGCCGCATCATGGAGGAATTCGTATCCACAGCTTTTTCGGCCTTTCCCTACAAGCATCTACCCATCGGCTGGCCATCAGACATCAAAGCCGTCACCATAGAAGACGCCATTAATTTCTACGACCGCCACTACGTACCATCAAATATGACCATCTCCATTGCCGGTGATGTGGACCCTGACCAGATTCGGCACTATGCCGAAAAATACTTTGGACCCATGCAGACCCGCACTGCACCTCCCCGCGTGACGACTGTCGAGCCGGAACAACGGGGTGAACGCCGTTTTGTCATCGAGGAGGACACTCAGCCCATCCTCATGATCGGGTATCACAGTGTAGGTGCGAATCATCCTGACGCCATAGCACTGGACATTCTCAGCGGAGTGCTCTTTGAGGGACGAACCTCCCGGCTGTATCGTCGCCTGGTAACCGATGAACAGAAAGCCCTGCAAATCGGAGGATTCAACGGATTTCCCGGCAGCCGTTATCCCGGGCTCTTTATCATATTCGCCATCCCGAACCAGGGTGTAGACCTCGCAGATATCGAAGAAGCCGTCTATGAAGAACTAGACCTGATCCGGGAGGGGGATATCGATGACAGCGAACTTCAGCGCGTTCGTACCAACGCCCGCGCCTCCGTTCTCCGGAGCCTTTCCTCCAACCAGGGCATGGCACTGAACTTCGCCCAGGCCAAGGCCAAACGGGGTGATTGGCGTGCGATTTTCACCGATCTGGACAAAATGGATGAGGTGACTGTGGAAGACCTGCAACGGATTGCTGAAACCTACTTCCGCAAGCAGACACGCACCGTCGGCGCCATCCAGACCATCGACGAAACCACAGCATCCAATTAACAGCCAAATCCTGTAGTCACCATGAGAAATTTATTCCTTATTTCAGTCCTTCTGGTTTTACTCGGCGGATGTGGAACTTCCGGTCAATCACTGCAAAATCCGGTCGAAGGGCTTTCATTTCCTGAGCCGAAACCGTTCAACACGCCCGAAGTAGAGCGTTTCAGCTACAACGGCATGGAGTTTTTCCTGCTCAGGGACGACGAATTGCCGCTCGTCAATGTCAACGTCATCATCAATGGCGGATCCTGGCTGGAACCGGCCGACAAGGTCGGACTGGCCTCGATCACCGGCACCGTGCTACGCACCGGAGGCTCCGAGCAGTATCCTGAAGAAGACCTCAACGAGCTGCTTGAAGCCCGGGCTGCCAGTATGGAAACCTCGTTCGGACTCACCAACGGTTCGGCGCGGATGAACGTGTTGAAAGAGGATTTTAAAGAGCTGCTTCCGGTTTTCACTGATCTGCTGAAAAACCCTTTGTTGCCGCAGCAGCGTATCGACCTGGCCAAAACGCAGCAGCGCACGGCCATATCGCGACGGAACGAGGAAGCCTCATCCGTGGCCTCCCGGGAGTTCCGCAAACTGATCTACGGCCCGGAATCTGTCTACGCCCGGATCGTCGAATACGCAACGCTTGAGAATATTACCCGCGACGACATGGTCGCTTTCCACCAGAAAACCATGCAGGGAAGCAATATGCTCGTGGGTGTTATCGGTGATTTCGATCCTCAGGCCATACGCACCCAGCTGGAAGAGGCCTTTGGAATATTCGATAAAGGCGAGTCGATTGACCTGGATCTGCCGGAAGTAGATTATGAATTTGAATCAGGCCTTTATTTCGCACACAAAGGTGACATGAACCAGAGCCAGATCCGGATGGGGCATATCGGCGGATATCGCGACAATCCCGACTATGCGGCACTCCAGGTGATGAACCAGATCCTCAGCGGCGGCTTTTCCGGCAGGCTTTTTCAGGAGGTCCGCACGGAGCAGGGATTGGCATATGGTGTGTACGGCACCTATTCCAGCAATGTACGCTATCCCGGCGTATTCTTTGCCGGACTGAGCACTGCTGCCGAAAACACGCATGAAGCGTACGAAGCGACTATAGAGCAGATCCGTCGCCTTCAGGAAGAACCGGTCTCACAGGAGGAGTTGGACGAAACCAGGGAGCGTATCTTCAACCGCATCATATTCCGGTATGACAGCTACGCCCGTATTCTCGCCCAACGAATGGGCAACTACAACCTTGGGCTGCCCGAAGATGCGTTTGAAACCTATATCGATGAGGTGCGGCAGGTGACCGTGGATGACATCTACCGTGTGTCCAACGAATATCTTCAGCCCGGCAAAATGAAGATTCTGGTAGTAGGAAACCACGACTTGGTTGCCGAACAACTTGACAACATGGGAGATTACACTGAAATCGACATCTCCATCCCGAGACCCGGTGCGGAACAGGCCGCAGTGGAAGGCGACCCGGAAGCTGGCCGTGAATGGCTGCAGAAAATGGCGTCAGCGATGCTTGACATCGATTCGGAAATAGGAACGCTCGTCCTCAATGGAAACCAGACCGTACAAACTCCGCAAGGGGAAATGACACTTGAGGTATCTTCCCGCATACGGTTCCCCGATGCCATGACCATGGAAATATCCACACCCATGGGCAGTCAGGTCATCGATCTGGCCGACGGCCAGGGCGTGGTCAGCATGGGCGGACAGGAACAACCGCTGCCCCCGGCTTTTGTGGAATCCATGATGGAGGAAATAAAAAAAGATCCTTTGAGCATCGCACTGGAAGCAGATAACCTTGAAGCGGTTCTCATGGACTCAGAGGATGATATCAGAATAATTAACATCGGTGAATACGACCTTACTATTCACATTCATCAGGATGATCATCTGCCGGTTAAATTATCCTATTCACAGTTCGATCCGGAAGAGGGCCGCGAGGTTGAGGTGAATGTGGAACTGGAAGACTGGAACTGGGCTGACGGCGTACGTGTCGCTTACGACCAGAAACGCTACTCCGATGGCGAACCGGTCAGCCGTACCCGGTACACAAGTCACAACGTTGAATAACATCCGGTATCTTTGTATTATTTTGTTTCGTATTAGGATACCCGGGGCTGTGCAGCAGGATCAGTCCCGGCTTGTTATCCGAGATATATCTTCTTGAAGCCTGCTGTTGCAATACAGTGGGTTGCTTGTTAATAAAATTATCGTAAATTACTAATCACTAATAAACGATGACCTCGCCTTATTAGCAATGAAGGCGCAGGGATAGCATGAACATCCCGAAATGTTCATGCCGATACCATCTGGCTTGCGTTATACGCACGTTCGCACAAGGTTGAGTTAACACTGACTGACTGTTCAGATTTTGCCGGATGTTTTAGCAAGTTGTCTATCCTGAACGATAGCGGTGTCTGCATCCGTTATCAATATCCAGTCACCAATGTCAGACTGTTCCGGGGAAAAAACCGCCGACAGTCTTAAAAAAAGGAGGTTCCAGTGCCATACTTCGACTTCAGACCAAATGATTCTTTTTTTATCAATGGTAAACCACCGAAGTATAAATCCTACAATCTCAGGACATTCGAAAATATACCTCAGGTAAAAAAACTGGCGGAAGAGGTGCGTTTTGCCATCCGGGTGGTCGGAAATGTGCTGCCCTTCAAGGTCAACAACTATGTAATCGAAGAGCTGATCGACTGGGACAACATCCCTGATGATCCGATGTTCCAGCTTACGTTCCCGCAGAAAACCATGCTCAAGCCGCATCATTTCGACAAGATGGCGACCGTGCTGAAAAGCGGCGCTTCGAAAGAAGAAATCACCGAAACGGCCAATGAGATCCGGATGCAACTGAATCCACATCCGGCCGGG
>JAWOCT010000114.1:0-43885 GCA_046483675.1 Cyclonatronaceae bacterium | reverse complement strand
GTATCAACTATTTTAATAGACTTAGATCATCTTTTAGCTAATCCAATTTTTGACCCAAATCGTTGTAGCATAGGATTTCATCCTTTACATACTTCATGGGCATTACTTGTTTATTTTTTGATGCTTCTTATTCCTTCTTGGAAGTGGCGTGCAATTTCTATTGGATGTATTCTACACTTAGGTACAGATTTTCTTGATTGTATTCTAGGCGGAACGTGGTAGTAAATATGATTACGAAACAGAACGATCGCACAACAGCCGATATCTGCGAGGGCTTCGCCACATTCTCCTTCGCTATCGCTACGGAGAACGTCAGATATCAGCAAACGTTGTGCGTAATAGGCAGATTCCCGAACAAACAAGATGAATTAAAATGAAAATAGCAATAATAGGGTCAGGAGGAGTAGGAGGATACTTCGGAGCAAATTTGTTTCAAGCTGGATATGATGTGACTTTTATCGCAAGAGGTGAACATTTAAAAGCAATTCAAGATAACGGTTTGATTATTAAAAGCATCCTTGGTGATTTTAAAGTAGAGAATCTAAAAGCAACGGATAAAATTACAGAAATTGACAACCCTGATTTGATAATAATCGGTGTAAAAGCATGACAAATCAAAGGGATTCGGGATGATTTAAAATTGATTTTAAAAACCGACTCCGTGATTCTTCCATTACAAAATGGAGTTTTAGCATCAAAAGAGTTATCGGACATGATTGATAAAAAAAACATTTTGGGTGGATTATGTCGAATAATAAGCAAAATTGATTCTCCTGGAGTGATTCATCATATTGGAGTTACGCCCACAATTGTATATGGAGAACTTGATAAATCAACCACCGAAAGGATTGATAAAATTCAAAATATATTTCAAAATGCAGGGATTGAATCAAAAATATCCGAAGATATCGAGGCCGATTTGTGGAGAAAGTTTATAGCAATTTGTGTAAGTGGATTATTAACTGTTTCAAATACGACATACGGAGAATTAAGGGAAATAAAGGAGACTCGACAACTAATGATAGATTTGCTTAATGAGATATTCTTGCTATCACAAAAAATCGGAGTTAATATTGAAACTGATTATGTCGACATAACAGTTTCATTTATTGACACCTTTCCATATGATTCAACATCCTCATTAATAAGAGATGTATGGGATAAAAAACCATCAGAGATTGAATATCAAAATGGTACAGTTGTCAGATTTGGGGAAAAATATGAGATTGAGACACCGATTAACAAATTTGTGTATAATTGTATTTTACCGAATGAATTAAAAGCGAGAGGATTAAAAAATTGAATCTACTACGCACAACACACAATATAGCGTCACAAACACATAACTTTTAACAAATAAATTATTAATGTATGAAGACTTTGAAGACTTTAATTACCGTACTTGCTGTTATTATTTTGGCAAGCTGTTCTACTGAAAAAAACAGAACCGTAGATGATATTCTAAACTCCCCGTTCAGGGTTTATCAAATTTCCGGATTCCAGGGGCCCAATATCGATATCAATAAAGATAGCCTTGCCCAATTTCTGGTTTCCCTGCACTACGATATTCCGCTTTCTGACATTGAAAATGAACTGAACTGGAGTGCTGAAACAACAGAGAGGAAGACAGATGCCCTTATTGAAAATAATTTGCTCATAAAAAAGGGAGATTACTATCAGCCAACCCTCGGGATAATTACGTTGGAGCGGGGCAAATTATTAGAAGAAAAAGCCCGGAAAGTAGCGAATGAAATTGCAGACAGTATATACAACTGGTTACCGGAAATAAAAGCGATACATAACGAATCGAACATTTCACAGCGGCATGATTTCCGTGACCTGTCTTTCTTTTACCTGAGCAACGTCGTCCTTGATAATTTTCAAATCCAGCGGGTGGAAGATGAATTTTTAAACCAGCAGCGGCCTTTAAGAAATGGAAGCCGGTATTACCTTGCCATTGTTGAAGATGATCTTGCCGGTAATACCGAACCCTACGGAATGTATGGCAACATGGGGCTTTTTTGGAATGATTCAATAGGCATTTCCGTGTATGGGAATAGGCGAGTAGAGTCAAATGCTGGGTGGGATAATTATGAGGACAAGAATATCCATGTGTTTGATGAACACGATACTCAGCTGATCACCCAAAAAATGCCTGATCTATTTTTCCCAACTCTGTTCGATATCCTGAAAAGAAACAAACCCGGTTTTGAAGAAACATACAAGGAGCTGAACTTTGATGAAGAAGTCTCCTTTGAAGAGTTCTTTATCTTCTGGTACCATTGGATTTACACGGAAGCCACTGACGTTCTCATTGCAAAAAACATCATTCAAATGCCGCAAAACGACATGTTTTACTATCAGGTTGCGGTAAATTTTTAAACAGCGAAAGCAGCACTCCTGTACTGTTTCTTGCTTCTGCCAATGTACATCTGGAAATGAAAATATTGAATGGAATTCTAATCAGGAAATCAACAATAACCTGATTAGCCTAATTGAATTTGAAATAAATAAAGCCAGCCAACAACAAAAGCTGTAGCCCATTAAAACGCGCCATGTAACCAGTCCGTTAACCGAAATTGTTAAGTCTATGCATATGAGTGAACGCCAGGAAACAGATTTGCCACTTGCAATAGAAGAATGGGGATGGAAGTTCCACCATCTTGGAATTCCGACAAAAAATGTAGCTCCTGATGAAAAATATCTGCCGGATCTAAAGTTTTCGACGCAAGGATTTAAGGACAATCCTTTTGGAGTTGAATGGATGCGATTTGATGAGGACTGTCGATTACCAGAGATAATTAAAACTCAACCCCATCTTGCTTTTGTTGTAGATGACCTGGAATTTGAATTATCATCTCGAGGCTTCAATGTAATTGTTGAACCTAATGCTCCAAGTGATTCAGTACGAGTAGCAATGATCGAGTATAATGGAGCTCCAATCGAATTAATGGAGATCGGGATGAAATGACAACAGCGGCTAACACCAGTTAGCGGTATCTCACCCAATTTGTGTATCGCAACGCCCCATTGCCCTGACTCCGCCAATGGATAATACAACGACCCTCTCTTGCTGATTGCCCGATATAAAGAAGGGCTGCCCCGGTCAAAAGGCAACCCTTATTAGCAATCAAAAAAAACAATCAGTCCATGATCTTGCGCAGGAAGGCCGGCTGCTCCGTGTTGGTCTTGTCGATCTTCTCATCACGGTTGTTCAGCAGCTTGCTGGCGGAACCGGTGCCTGAGCCTGATACCGGACCGGAACCGGAAGCCGGCTGCTGCTGATGCGTATCATGCTCCTTGTCCGCTCCTTTTTCCTCCTCGGTAACCGGACGTACACCCGTCCGCCTGTTGATGGCAGGGGTATCGAGGTGTTTCAGGTTTTTCTCACCCTTGTAAAACTCGGACGGATCGTGGCGGAACCGTTTGGGGATTTCGTCAGCCGCAGGCAGGCTGTAGGTAAAGCGCTTGCTTGGATCGGCCTGACGCGGCTCTGATTTCGGCGCTTCTACCTGTGCCTCTTCGGCTTGCGTCGCTTCCTCGGCGGCATCGAATCCGGTCGCGATGACCGTTATGCGCAGTTCATCCCCGAAATCTTCGTCCAGCACCGTACCCAGGATGATCTCGGCGTCATCACCGGCTTCCTGCTGGATGACACTGGTCGCCGTGGTGACTTCACGCATGCCCAGGGTGGAGCCGGCGGAGATATTCACGAGTACATTGCGGGCACCGCGGATGCTGATACCATCCAGCAGCGGCGAGCTGATCGCCTCCCGCGCCGCGATCTCGGAACGATCGGATCCACTTGACGAAGCCGATCCCATGATGGCCGCGCCGCCGTCCAGCATGGTGGTACGCACGTCAGCGAAGTCCAGGTTGATCAGACCCGGCATCAGAATAAGGTCGGAGATGCCGCGGGTGGCATTGTAGAGCACCTCGTTGGCCATCTCAAAGGCCTGCACCAGGCTGGTCTGCTCGTCACAGATATCGAGCAGCCGTTCATTGGGAATAACGATGACCGTATCGCAGTTTTTCTTGAGCTCGTTGATGCCGTCCACGGCATATTTCATGCGGATGCGGCCCTCGCAGACAAACGGGAGCGTCACGATGCCGACGGTCAGAATGCCCTTGCGCTTGGCGATGGCCGAGATCACGGGTGCCCCGCCGGTGCCGGTGCCGCCGCCCATGCCCGCCGTTACGAACACCATGTCGGCGCCTTCGATTGACTCCTCAATCTCATGACGGTTTTCTTCAACCGCCTCGCGTCCGATTTCGGGTCGCGCGCCGGCCCCCAGGCCGCTTGTAAGACTTTTACCGACCTGTATGTTGATATCGGCATGGTTCTGCTTGAGCGCCTGGGCATCGGTGTTCAACGCGATATACTCCACGTTGCTCAACCCTTTGGCTATCATGTTGTTGATGGCGTTTCCTCCGCCACCACCCACGCCAATGACCTTGATCTTGGCGTTTTCCTGGCTTTGTTCGTCAAAGCTGAATCGTGTGTTTTTGAGGTTAGACATAGTCGTCTCCTTGTTTTGATTGCTATGTTAGTACTAAAGTTCTTTGAACCAGCTCTTCATCCTGGCTGCAATGTTGTTCATGACCTTTTCCACACTGGAACCCTGTGTGGATGTGGGGATCATCACATGTCCGCCCGACTGCTTGTTGTGTTGCAGGGCATGCAGGACAAGGCCGACCCCCGTGGCATAAATGGGGTTTTTCACTTCGTTGACCAGGCCGCCGGTGAGGCCGCGCGGCAGTCCCACCTTGGCATCCATGCCGAGCACATCATTGGCAAGCGGACAGATGCCGTTCAAAAGCGATCCGCCGCCGGTAAGCACCACACCGGCGCTCATCTCACTGGCATAGCCGCTGCGCTTGATCTCAATGGCCACGATCTCCAGGATCTCCTCCATCCGGGCCTGTATGATCTTGGACAGGATGCTTTTTTTGATCTCTTTGGGAGGCCGGCCGGCAATACCCGGCACCGTGATAATTTCATCGTCCTGGATCAGGTCCGCATAGGCCAGCCCGTGCTCGCGTTTGAGGCGTTCGGCCTGGTCCTCCAGCACGCTGAGTCC
Organism: Cyclonatronaceae bacterium; assembly: GCA_046483675.1. GTDB lineage: Bacteria > Bacteroidota > Rhodothermia > Balneolales > Natronogracilivirgulaceae > SKNL01. Next base: position 38,804 of record JAWOCT010000114.1, on the reverse strand, counting down.
GATCCGGATATCATCGGTCACTTTCTGTCCGGCAATGGCCAGTACGGCCGTGTGCCGAATGGTGTTATCCTGGAACACGGCCACGTCGGTCGTACCGCCACCCACATCCACCAGAACCACACCGGCTTCTTTTTCCTCGTGATCGAGTACGGCATAGGATGAGGCCAGCGGTTCGAGAATGAGGTCGGCCACCTGGAATCCGGCCCGCTCCACGCAACGGAACATATTTTTGGCTGCGGAAACGAGTCCGGTAATGATATGGACCTCGGCCTCCATGCGCATGCCGCTCATGCCCACGGGATCGCCGATTCCATCCTGGCCGTCGACGATGAATTCCTGCGGGATGACGTGGATGATCTGCTGGTCGGTCGGAAGCATGATGCGCTGGCAGTCCTCCAGAAGCCGTTCCACATCCTTAATCGTGATTTCGTTGTCGCGATTGTTGATGGTGATCACGCCCTTGCTGCGCATGCTCCGGATGTGGTCGCCGGCAATGCCGACATTGACCGATTTGACCTCGATGCCCGAGGCGAGCTGGGCCTGTTCGATAGCGGTCCGGATGGCATTGACCGTCTTTTCGATGTTGACGACGACACCCCGGTTCAGACCGTCACTGGGCGCCTTGCCGACACCCAGGATGTTGATCTTCTGCATCTCATCCACCGAGGCCACCACGGCACACACTTTTGTGGTACCGATGTCCAGTCCGACTACTATTCTGTCTTCCATAATATTACTCAGTATGTGTTAAAGTCATTTCTCATTACAATCTTACCGTCTTCACTCCAGGGCCACCACCTGCCCCCGGTAGCGGAAATCGAGGCTGCGCATTTGGTCGATCCCCTTTTCGGATATTACCTGCGACTGAAAAGCGTGCCATTTGCGGATGCGGTCTTTAAAATCGTTGTGGCCGAAGGTCAGGCGCACCGCGTTTTCGTTGGACAGCGCCACCACACCGTCCTCGTCGGTGACCATGAGTTCGCTGACCATGGCATACAAGCCGGGGTATTCACCGAGCTGCTGCAGGAACGCTCGCGCCGTTTCGAACTGCGGGGAACGGATCGTGTCGGGAGGGGTCATCGCATCCTGTTTTGCCCCCCGGCTGACGTCAAATCCGTACAGAATCGGCACGTCCGCCGCCCTGCCCAGGACCACCGGAAGCTGGATGCCGGATTCGGTTACCAGCGTGCTTCGTCGGCCATCCACCAGCAGGGCCATCGGTTCCTGTTCCTCTACACGTATCCTCATGTTTCCGGATGGTGAAAGGCTGACATAAGCCCGTGCGACCCATGGCAGCATCTCGACCCGCTCGATGACCTGGAGATATGCGATGCTGTCGGCATGCATGCCGTGTTCCACCCCGCTGGCCCGCTCAATTTCGGCCGGCTCCGACATATGGTGCCCGGTCACCGAAATATCGGTCACAACGACAGAGCGGTTCATCTGCCAGCCGATCACCAGGGCGGCCACGATCAGGAACAGCGCTGCGAAGAGGTACTCCGCGCTAAAACCGTTTTTTTCTTTGCGGGTCATTTCGACCGGTTTTTTATGGATTTCAGTTGTTCTGCAAAAGCTTCTCCGTATTTGTAAATGTCACCCGCGCCCATGGTGATGACCATGTCGCCCGGTCTGACCGTATCCAGCAGGGCTTTGGGCAGGTCTTCTTTGGCTTCTACATAGGTGACATCGCGATGCCCGAAAGCCCTGGCCGTGTCGGCGATGAGTTTGCCGTCCACTCCTTCGATCGGCGCCTCGCGCGAGGGGTAGATATCGGTGAGGATGAGCTTTTCGGCGTCGAAGAACGAGGAGCCGAACTCCTTGTACTGCTGACGGGTGCGCGAATAGAGATGCGGCTGGAACACCGCGATGACGCGCCGGTCCGGCCATCCCTCACGGGCTGCCGCCAGCGTGGCTTTCACTTCCGTGGGATGATGGGCGTAGTCGTCGATCACCAGGATCTCCCCGTCGTCGTACTTGACCTGGAAGCGGCGGAAAACACCGGAATATGTGCCGAGGCCGTCACGTATCCGCTCAAAAGGGATACCCAGCTCGAGTCCGATCCCCACTGCGGCCAGGGCGTTGTGCACATTGTGTTTACCGGGCGCGTGGACGGTGACCTCGCCCAGCACCTCGCCTTCAAACTGGACCCTGAAGGTGTTTTTGAAGCGATCCGACCGTACATTCAACGGCCGAAGCTGCGCCTGCGGATTGAAACCGTAGGTGATGAGACGACGGCCGATTTCCGGGATGATGCTCTGCAGGCGGGGATCGTCCAGACACAGCACCACCGCACCGTAAAACGGCACCTTGTTGGCAAACTCGACAAAGGCGTTCTTGATATCGGTCTCGTCATCGTAGATATCCATGTGCTCGATGTCGATGTTGGTGATCACGGCGAGCGACGGACTGAGGCGCAGGAAGGTGCGGTCAAATTCATCGGCTTCCACGACCACGATATCGCCTTTGCCCACCACGGCGTTGGTCTTGTCAAAACTGTGCACGCGTCCGCCTACAATGATGGTTGGATCGTAACTGCCGGCCTGCACCACGTGTCCGGTCATGGTTGTAGTAGTGGTTTTTCCATGCGTTCCGGCAATGCCAATACCATATTTCATACGCATGAGCTCTGCCAGCATCTCGGCCCGTTTGATTACCGGAATGCCCTGCTCCAGCGCGGCGGCGGTTTCCACATTTTCCGCAGCCTTCACGGCGCTGGTATAGACTACCACATCAGCACCCTCGATATGTGCGGCATCGTGGCCCAGGTACACCTTTGCACCCAGTTTTTCGAGCCGGTCGGTGGTTTCGCCCCGGCTGCCGTCGGATCCGGTCACGGTGAACCCGCGTTGCAACAGGATTTCAGCCATGCCGCTCATGCCGATGCCGCCGATACCCACCATGTGGATGTGGCGGGTCTTGCCGAATACCGGTTGTGTCTGGATCGATTTGGTCATGCTGGTGTTGTGCTGTTGTCGGATTTCTGTTGAATGGCGCGGCCGGCCGGTGCCGGGATATGCTCAAGGATGTCGCGGGCGATGTCTTTCGCTGCATCCGGTTTGGCCATGGCCTTTGCCTGCTTCTGCATGCGCTGCCGGCGGGCCGGATCATCCATCAGGGACCGGACCTGATCCGCCAGTGATGCCGTCAATTCGCTGTCTTTTAACAGTACAGCCGCGCCCTGGCCGGCCAGGGCCCGGGCGTTGTGCGTCTGGTGATCGCCAGCCACCCAGGGCGAGGGGACCAGTATGCCTGCCTTGCCGGTCGCCAGCAGTTCGGAGCAGGTGATGGCACCGGCCCGCGAGACGATAAGGTCGGCCGCCGCCCAGGCTTCGGTGATGTCATCCATGAAACCATACAACTGCAGTCCCTGTGCGTCAGCAGCTACCCCGTCACGGCTGCTCTTAAACCCGAGCCGTTCCCTGATCTGCGGCAGGTAGGCCTCGCCACACTGCCAGATTATCTGGATGCCATCTTCGAGCAATGAGTGCACGTGCTGCAGCATGGCTTCGTTGATGCTTTTTGCACCCCCGCTGCCGCCCATGACCAGCAGCACCGGCCGGGACATATCCAGCCCGAAATGCTTGCGCGCCTGATCCGGAAAAGCCGGATCCTGCAGATTTCTGATAAGGGATTGACGGACCGGATTGCCGGCCACCATGATCCTGTCCCCGGGGAACCATTTTCCGGCCTCATCAAAGGCCGTGTAGATCCGTCGGGCCCTGGGAGCCAGTTTGCGGTTGGTCACTCCGGGGAAGCTGTTCTGCTCCTGCAGGAAGAGAGGGATATTCTGCCGGGAGGCCATCCACCCGACCGGACCGGCCACAAATCCACCGCAACTGATCACAGCGTGCGGACGGAAACGGCGGATCAGGTTCCGGCTCTGCCAGAGGCTCACGAACAGCTTGAACGGGAAAAGAAGGTTTTTCAAGGTAAAACGGCGATGCCAGCCGCTGATCCAGACCGGCTGGATGTCATACCCGGCTGCCGGAACTGCTTTCCACTCCATCCGGTCGCGGGTGCCGGCAAAGAGGAAGCGGGTATCCGGACGCACCCCGGCAATGGCATCGGCAATGGCGATGGCCGGAAAGACGTGGCCGCCTGTTCCCCCGGCGGCGATCATGACGCGCAGCGGTTCACTCATAGGCCTCCTCCCTGAATTTCGAGATGCGAAGAAGGACGCCGATGAGGATACCGGAAAACAGCATGCTGGTCCCGCCGTAACTGATGAACGGCATGGGCAGTCCGGTCACCGGCAGCAGTCCGGTCGCCACACCCGCATTGACGAACGCGTACATGGTCACGCCCAGGGTGCACCCGACTGCCAGCAGCATGCCCAGCGTATCGCTGGCGCGTTTGGCGATCACGGCAATACCCCGAAACAGGATCACCACGTAGAGCAGCATCACGACCCCCGCGCCCAACAGGCCGTATTCTTCGGTGATGATGGCGTAGATGAAATCGTTGTAAGGTGCGGGCAGGAAGTCACGCTGTGTGCTCTTGCCTATGCCCACGCCGAACAAACCACCCTGGGCAATGGCAATATGCGCCTGCTGTGCCTGGTAGCCGCTGCCCAGCTGGAACTCGCTGCTTTCAATATGCCGTACCTGCTCCGCATAGTTGGTAAGCCGGCTCTGCCTTTCGGAAGACAGCGACAGGATGGCGCCGGCGCCGATCACACCGATCAGCACCAGGGCCGTAATGTGGAGCACGCTGATACGTCCGACGAACATGATCATCAGGCACATGGCCAGCAGCAGCGCCGCGCTGCTGAAATCCTCCAGTCCGATGAGCGCACAGGTAATGAGCACCCACACCATGACCGGCAGGAAGGCCCGCTTGAAATTGCGAATATAATCCTGTTTTTGCGTCACCAGATGCGCTACATATACAAGCAGCGAGATGGTAGCCAGCGAGGAGGGCTGGAAAGAGAAAGCGCCCAGGTGCAGCGCCCGGCGCGCTCCGAACACTTCGGTCCCGTAAAGTGTCACGATGATCAGAAAAAGCCAGCTCAGAAGCAGGGCATACCGGCTCAGGCGGGCTATGATTTTATAATCGATCTTGGAAACGATGATCATGACCAGCAGTGAGATCACGATCTTGGCGGCGTGACCGCCCACCAGACTGCCGGCCGTGGTGAATTTCGTCTCGGCGAAATAGGCAATAGAGGAGTAGACAGCGACCAGCCCGGCCATCATCAGCATGATCACGCTCACCAGCAACCAGCGATCGCTGGGCACACCATGGGCCGTGGCCGCCCCGTTGGACGGTTGCTCGAGCAGATATTGCTTTTTGAAGGTTTCGGATACGATCATGATGTCATTAACTGCCTGCTGTGATTAGTGCGGAATTCAGAGTGCCATAACAGCCTGAATGAACCGCAAACCGCGATCCTCATAGCTTTCGAACATGTCAAAAGAGGCGCAGGCCGGACTCAGCAGCACCACATCGCCCCGCTCGGCCTTTATATAGCACTTTTGCACCGCATCTTGCATGGAGTCGGCGAACCAGATAACCGGAGCCACCCCTTCAAGCTGCTCGTGGATGGCATCGCGTGCTTCGCCGATGGCCACTATCAGTTTCACTTTCTTGCGGATCTCGGAAGCCAGTTCGCTGTAGTCATTGCCCTTGTCGCGTCCGCCCATGATAAGTATCACGGGCCGGCTGAAACTTGTCAGAGCATACCATACGGCATTGACGTTAGTGGCCTTGCTGTCGTTGAACCAGATGACACCCTCGGCCTCACGCACTCTCTGCAGACGGTGCGGGACGCCCTCGAACCGGCTCAGGCTCTCGCGAATTGGCCCCTTGTCGATTTCACAGATACGCGCTGCGAGGGCCACGGCCAATCCGTTGCGTATGTTGTGTTTTCCGGGAAGTGCCAGCTGTTTCATGGGAAGTACCTCTTCGTCCATTCGGTCTGTCTGTATTCGGATGATGCCGTTTCGCAGAAATATTCCCGGTACCTCCACCTCACTCGAAAACGGCAGCGTCGAGGGGGAATCCGGCCGGGACGTCAATTTACCTACCTGTTCCTTCACCACAGGATCGTCATAACCGTAGATCAGGGTGTCGTCTTTCGTCTGGTGCAGGGGAAGCTGCATCTTGGATGCGATGTATTCCTCAAACTGGTTATGGTACCGGTTCAGATGGTCCGGGGTTATGTTGAGCAATACGGCGACCCGGGCCCGGAACCGGTCGATGTGGTCCAGCTGAAAGCTGCTCACTTCCAGGATCAGGTCCACGTCCGGTGAGGTCTGTTCCACCACCTCGGAGAATGCGGTGCCTATATTGCCTGCCAGCAGACAGGCACGCCCCGCTCGCTTCCACACATCGGCCAGCCAGTTAACGACGGTAGTCTTTCCGTTGGATCCGGTCACGGCAATGATGCGGCTTTGGCAGTACCAGGAAGCTACCTCGATCTCGGCCACCACCTGCTTTTCCGCTTTTTTGTACTCACGAACGATAGGTGCATCACTGGGAACGCCCGGACTCAGTACTAGTATTTCGCCATCCAGCGCCTTCTCGGTGTGGCCCCGCTCCTCAAAGGGAATCCCGGCCTGTTCAAGACGCTCGCGGTACTCCCCGGCAATGGTGCCGATATCCGAGACCAACACCCGAGCCCCCTTGCGCTTCAGCAGCGCAGCAACGGCAACACCGCTCCGGGCGGCACCTGCAACAACAACTTGTCGGTTATCCATGCGGGTCATGGTGGATTACTATCTCAGTTTGAGGGTGATGATGGTAAGGATGGCCAGCAGGATCGCGATGATCCAGAACCGCACCACGATCTTGGGTTCGGCCCATCCCTTTTTTTCGAAATGGTGATGCAGCGGGGCCATGCGGAAAAACCGGCGGCCATCGCCGTATTTGTTTTTTGTGTATTTGAAGTAGCTTGTCTGCACGATGACCGACAACGCTTCCACGAAGAAAATCCCGCACAGAATGGGCAGGAGCAGCTCCTTGTGGATCATCAGGGCCACGGCACCGATGCCGCCACCGAGCGCCAGGGAACCGGTATCGCCCATGAACACTTGGGCGGGATAGGAATTGTACCAGAGGAAGCCGAAACAGGCGCCCACCATGGAGGCACAGTAGATGGTTAATTCGCCGGTTCCGGGCAGGTAGAGGATATCGAGGAAACCGGAGTAGTCGACACGTCCGGAGACATAGGCCAGGATACCGAGGGCCAGTCCGGCAATGGCCGTGGTGCCGCTGGCCAGCCCGTCCAGCCCGTCGGTCAGGTTCACCGAATTGCTTACCGCCGTGATGATGAAGATGCAGACCGGAATGTAGATGGCCCAGCCGAGCGCCTCACCCAGGAACGCGTAGTCGATATTTGCGTCCTTGACGAACGGAATGGTACTCAGTGTGTTGTACTCCTGGAAATCCGGATGGAAGTAGAGCACGAGACCAATTGACGCACCCACGAGCACCTGTCCGATGATCTTGAACTTGCCCACCAGACCTGCCTTGTTCTTGCGGATGATCTTGATGTAATCATCCACAAATCCCACCCCGCCCAGCACGATCGTCACCATCAGGATCAGCCAGATGTAAATATTGTCCGGACGCGCCCAAAAAATCGTGGCGATCACCATGGCAATCAGGATCAGCAGTCCGCCCATGCTGGGCGTCCCGGCTTTTTCCTGGTGAGCATCCAGACCGATATCATCGCGGATGGTTTCCCCGAGCTGCAGGCGGTTGAGCAACCGTATTACCTTTGTACCAAAGAAAACAGAGATAAAAAAGGCGGTCAGGGCGGCCAGGGCACTGCGCACCGTAATAAAAGTAAATACCCCGAAGCCCGGCGGGCTCAGGGTCTGATTGATCCATTCAAGGAGGAGATAGAGCATCAGTTCACCTCCTTATTTGGGTTGCCGGTACGTTTTCCCTTCTTGTGGATGCGCCGTTCGACCCACTCGGTCAGTGCCTTGCCGGCCACCTCCCGGTCGTCGAACTTGTTCCGCCGGCCGTGCACTTCCTGATAACGCTCATGTCCCTTGCCGGCTATGAGCACCATCGTGCGGGTGTCGGCATCCAGGATCGCGGAGCGGATTGCCTTGCGCCGGTTGGCTTCCAGGAAGAGTTTGTCGCTGCGGACGATCCCCTTGCGGATGTCACGGATGATGGCATCCGGATCTTCGGTACGCGGATTGTCGGAAGTGACGGTGATCACATCGGCCAGGTCATCAGCCACCTGCCCCATTTTGGGCCGTTTTGAATGATCACGGTCACCACCGCAACCAAACACCACATGGAGGGTGTCCCCTTTTTCACGTACTCCGGCCAACGCCTGCAATACATTTTCCAGGGCATCGGGGGTGTGGGCATAATCCACAAAAACCTTGGGGCAGGATGGCGCTCCTGACACCGGGCTGTCTGCGGATGAACCCGGCGCAAAACCATGGCCAGCATTACCCGCTGCCATGCCATGGGCGACATTTTCGGCTGCCGTACCATGACCGGCGTTTTCAGCTGCGGTACCATGACCGGCGTTTCCCGCTGCGGCGCCAGGGGAACCGTGCATCGGCAGCACGCGTTCAAGCCGGCCGGGAGCGCCGGTGGCTTCTCCCAGTGCAGCTGCCACGTTGCTTTTCGCACACCCGAGGGCAAGACAGATGAGGTAAGCCTGGGCAACATTGTAGGCATTATAGCGACCTGTAAGGGGTGTGCTGACGATCGTCCCATCCAGATCCAGGACCAGTCCGTCAGGGCCCTCGTCCAGGATTCGGAAATCGCGGTCCTTCCTGAAGCCGAATTCCCAGATGTCGGCATGGCAACCTTCCAGCATCCTGTAAGCAGCCGGGTCATCGCGATTTACTACGGCAATCGCGTGGCGATCCAGCATGGTGAACAAACGACTTTTGGCATCGATGTAGGCGGCCATGTCGCGGTGATAGTCGAGATGGTCCTGGCTGATGTTGGTGAAGGCAGCTACATCGAAACGGATACCCCCGACACGCTGCTGTTCGAGGGCGTGGGAGGATACTTCCATAACGGTAAAAGCCGTGTCCTCCCCGGCCATTTCCGCAAGGGTTTCAGCAAGGCTGACTGCGTCGGGCGTGGTCAGCCGGCTCTCAAGGACGCGGCTGCCGATACGGGTCTCCACGGTGCCCAGCAATCCTGCGTTATAACCCAGTTTGTGCAGGACCTGGTATACAAGGGTGCAAACGGTGGTTTTTCCATTGGTGCCGGTTACCCCGATCATCTTCATGCTGCGGGCAGGATAGCCGGAGAAGGCCTGGGCCAGGTCGCCCAAAATGCTGCGGGTGTCGGCCACCTGCACGAACATCACATCGTCCCCGTACGGCTCCTCCGGTATATGCTCCGCGATCACGAGCTGCGCGCCTTTGCGGACGGCATCCCGGATAAACTGGTGTCCGTCTGTTGCCGTCCCGCGCAGTGCAATGAATACGTCGTTTTTTCGTACGGCACGGGAGTCAAGACGCAGCCGTCCGAGCGGACCGCTTACCGAGCCCGACTGCCGGATGGGATGGATGATATGGAGCAGGTCGCGTATGTGCATCACCCCCCCCTTTGCGACAAAATAGTGGGAAGATCTCGCGCCTGGCCGCGAACGGTGACGGATTGACCGATGCGATACTGCTGACCGGCAAGCGGAAACTGGGCATACACGGTGCCCGATCCGATCATCTCCACTTCGAAACCGGCCTGGCGCAACCAGACGGACGCTTTTCTCATGCTCATTCCGCGCACATCCGGAACCCCGGCATGGCGAGCGCTGATGCGGGTCGTGTCGCTGCTGATGCTCTGCGACAGGGTGATGCGAAGGGGATCTGATCGAAGGATCTGCTCTCCGGGCTCCGGGTTCAGTGCAACGACAAAATCACCGTCCCCGCTAAAACGGTGGCGAATATCGTAGTCATCAAGTACGGCACGGGCTTCCTGCCTGTGCATGCCCCTGATCTCGGGCACTACGGCCCACATTGGCTGGGTCGCCTCTTCCTCGGGTGTGAGATGCAGTTTATCATCCAGTCCGATAAGCCTCCGGGTGACATTGCGGAAGACAGGCCCGGCTATGAAACCGCCATAGTAGCTGAGCCTGGGCTCATCAATCATGACCAGGCACACATACCTGGGGTTATCGGACGGAAAAAAGCCCGCAAACGATGCCAGGTAGCGGGTTCGGTACCGTCCTTCGATGAATTTCTGGGCTGTGCCGGTCTTGCCGGCGATGCGGAAACCGTCGATGCGGGCATACCCGGCCGTCCCGGAATCGGATACCACGCTTTCAAACACCGGACGCAATTTTTCGATGGTCTCCGGACGGATGGCCCGCCGGATGGGTTCCGGACGGTTCTGGTGGACTGTACGCCCCCTTTCATCCAGCACATGGTCAACGACATAGGGTCGCATTATCACTCCGTCATTGGCAAAAGCCGCATAGGCCTGGGCCAGCTGCATGAGGTTGACCTGCACTTCGTATCCGATCGATATCCACGGTTTGGAAACCGCCGACCACTGGTAGGGCTTGCGCAGGAGTCCGGGCTCTTCGCCGGGCAGATCGATGTAGGTATGCGAACCGAAACCCAGGTTGCGGGCATACTGGTAGAGCATGTCCGAAGACAGCCGACCGGCTACTTCGGAGGTGGCTATGTTGGATGATTTCTGAATGGCTTCCTGGAAGCTGACCGTGCCAAGCGGGTCGTGATCCCGCATCATCTGGCCGCTGATGATCCGGCGCCCATCACCCGTATCGAACCTTTCGTCGAAATCCACCAGGTCGTTTTCGACCGCCGCCACGGCCGTGACCAGCTTGAAAGTCGACCCCGGCTCGATCATATCCGAAATAACGGGATTACGGCGGTTTGCAGCAGGTGATGCCGCCGGGAAGTTGGGGTCGAAATCCGGATACGACGCCATGGCTTTAACGGCCCCGGTAACCGGATCCATCACAACAATGGAACCACCTTGCGCCATCGCCCGGGTCACGCCCTTGCGCAATTCTTCCTCGGCAATGGCCTGAATGTGGGCATCAATCGTTGTTACCAGGGAGTGGCCCTGCTGCGGCTGACGTCGCGGCGCGCCAACATAGGCACGGATGCGGCCGTTGCGATCGCGGCGTACCTGCCTCTGCCCATCCACACCGCGAAGATAGGTATTGTAGGAGGATTCTAGGCCGGACATGCCATTCAGTTCATGGTTGACATAGCCGATCACATGCGATGCCAGGCTTTCATAGTTGTAACGGCGGCGGTACTGTTCATCCAGGATGACCGCTCGCATCCCCAGTCCGCGCAGACGTTCGGCGGACGCTGCACTCATGTTGCGCTCGAGCACAACATAACGGGATCTTGACGAGGCGGAACGGATACGCCGTTGATAGTCTGCTGGTGACCGGTGGCCGACGGCCGAAAGCTCACGGGTGAATCGGCGCATGTCCTCCTTGGTGAAACCCGGGTAATGGGGATCCACGGCGACCGTATAGGTCACGGTATTGCCGACCAGCTCAAGACCGCTGCTGTCCAGAATCACCCCGCGTTGTGCCGGGACCGGTATCACATCCAGGGCCTGGGCACTCCACAGTGCGCGAAGCTGCGACCCTTCCAGTACCTGCACGCGCAGTATCTGCAGACCGATGACAAGAGGTATAAGAAGCATAAGCCCGAATACCACGAACATACGGTTTACTATGTACTGATCGTGATCTGCCATCGTCAGCGTTCGATTATGATTACCGGATCGGCAGCACCGCCGGATATCATGCCAATAGATCCCGCCCTGTCGTACACAGCGGCCGGGCCGGTCATGCGGTGGTAGTTGCGGGTCACTTCGGTATGCACCCGGTGCGCACGCTCATATTCACGCCGCAACTGTTGTACTTCCCGCAAGGTGCTCTGGGTCTCGAAAACATGGGTCAGGTACACCGTGCCGGCTATTCCGAGCAGCACCGAAAGCAGGATCAGCTTCCAGGGTGCCCAGAGCATGGGTCTGCTGTTCTTTTTCTGCTTTTTTTTGCCGTTCTGACGGACGGATGATTCCTGTCCGCCGGATGTGTTGCTGCTGATTCGGCGACCTTGGCCGGCAGAGGGCCCGTAATGGCGCGAAGGCATCCGTTTCGGCGATCTGACCAGGGTTTCCTTGCTTGCGGAACTGGAATGGTGACCCGTCGAACCGGAGTGGTAAAGGGTCTTTGACGTATCGGAAAGCCGTGTCTGTATGATCATGGGGAACCTCCATGGCTTTCATTTTTGCCGGCCCTGTTTCCGGTAACTTTGCCGATATCACTGCCGCCTGCCTCTCCAGCCGTATTCTTGCCCGGATTTCTGGCCGCAGCTCTCAGTTTGGCACTGCGTGCACGCGGGTTTTGTGCCACCTCATCGGCCTGAGGCGTCACTACTTTTTTGTTCAGGACCCTGAAAGGTGCAATCTCATTCCCGTAGAAGTCCTTGACCGGCTTCCCTTCGAAATTGCCGTAGCGGAAATAGTTTTTGCAGAGACGGTCCTCGAGGGAGTGGTAGGTGATTACCACGAAACGCCCGTCCTTGCAGAGCAGCCCGGCCCCTTTTTCGAGTGCCAGCCGGAGCATGTTCAGCTCATTGTTGACGGCGATACGCAGCGCCTGGAATATGCGGGCCAGTGATTTGTTGAGAAACCGCTCCGGTATGACCGATGCCACGGTCTCGCGCAGCTGAGCGGTTGTGTCAAGCGGTCTTGCACGGATGATGGCCCGGGCAATGCGGACGCTTTGGCGCTCTTCCCCGAACGAAAAGAAAAGGTCGCGCAACTCCTCGTAGTCATATCCGTTGATAATATCTGCCGCCGTTGTGCCCTGCAGCGCTCCCATCCGCATATCGAGAGGACCCTCTTTCTGAAAACTGAACCCGCGGTCCGGTTCATCGATCTGGTGGGAGGAAACCCCCAGATCCAGCAGAATTCCCGAGATATGTCCGCCGGCGTCCTTTGGCAGGAGCACATCCATGTATCCGAAATTACCGCGAATAAGCGTGATGCGGTCTTCTCCTGAAAATCGTTTCGCTGCAACCTTCAGCGCATCCTCATCCTGGTCAATGCCGAACAAACGGCCTTTTTCCGACAATTCTTCGAGTATGCGCGCACTATGACCACCACCGCCCACGGTGCCGTCTACATATATACCATGTGGGTCGGTAACCAGGTATCGTACTGCTTCATTCAGCAATACGGGTTTGTGATAGGTGGCAAGGGTCATTGCGTATAGCCATCTCCCATTACATTTTCAAACATTTCTCTATAAGTGCCTGCGTCGAGTTCCTCATCAGCTTTCTCAAGCATCTCCGGGGACCAGAGTTCAATACTCTCGCCCATCCCGATAAAGATCACCCTGTTGGAAATATTAGCCCATTCCATCAATTTCGGAGGGATGGCAAGCCGGTTGTGCTTGTCCAGTGTCAGGTCGTCGGCGGACCTCAGGAAATTCCGCAGCACGGTCCGGCCCTGCTGCTGAAATTCATTGATACGGGAGAGCCTTTCTTCCACACCGAGCCAGTACTCGGACGGATAGAGCAGCAGACACCGGTCCAGTCCCTTGAGGATGGTGAAACTGTCCTGACCCTGCGGCGGCAAATATTTGCGCAGCCGGGCCGGGAAGCTCACGCGACCTTTGCTGTCTATGGAATGGTCATATTCGCCTTTGAAGCTTGCCAAGGTTCTGCCCGTTTTGATGAGACCGTCTTTTTGATTGCTGCAGGCAGAAAGTCACACAATTTCCCACAACTTCCCACCTTGACCCACAAAGTAGGTTATTTTATAACTACAAGTCAAGCAAAAAGAGGATTATTCCCGCAAAAAATGCAACAGATCTATGGACAGACCGAGTGATTTAATCACAAAACAATGGAAACATGGAAAAAACGTCTTAATATGTATATGTATGATATATGTTCAAAAGGTAGTGGGACGTTTTCCCACATATTGTGGACAGGCAAGGGGAACAAACGGCAGGCCCGTCCATCCACACAACATGCTGAAGGCATGAAGCCGGAATCAGGTCAGAAGCCGCCGGCTTATCTTCTGGATATCGGCGAGTACGCCCGCAGCCGTTACTTCCCGTCCGGCGCCCGGACCCTGAATGATGAGCGGACTGCGATCATATCGCGCGGTCCGGAAAGAAAGCAGGTTGTCGGTACCCGACAAGGCCCCCAGCGGGGATTTGACCGGAACGGACTGTATACCCACGTTGATCCGGCCATTTTCCAGCTGCCCGGTGTAGCGGAGCACCTCGTTGCGCTGTTTGGCCTGCGCCACTAGGTTTTTCCAGTGCGCATTCAGTTCAGGCAACCGTTCGAAAAATCCGTCCCGTGAAATATCCCTCAATTCCTCAGGTATCAGATCCTCGACGGTGATTTCGCCCCGCTCCACCCGGAAACCGGCCGTTCGCGCCAGGATCATGAACTTGCGGGCTACATCCTCTCCTGAAAGGTCATCGCGCGGGTCGGGTTCAGAGATACCCCGCTCCCTGGCCATTCGGACGATACGATCGAATGGCACCCCTTCCTCCAGTTTGGCAAACAGATAGGTCATGGTCCCTGACACAACACCGGATATGGAATGGATCACATCGCCGCTGCGCAGCAGGTCTTTAATGGTCTGTATGACCGGCATGCCGGCACCAACGGTTGCCTCGTAAAGATAATGGGTGTTTTTGTTGACGGTATGGTCCATCAGATCATCGAAAAACTCCTGATCGAAGCTGTTGGCCCGCTTGCTGGGAGTGACCACATGGATACCTGCTTTCAGTAATTCCGGATAGATCCGCGCCACATCCGCACTCCCGGTGGCGTCGATGAAGATGGTCCGGTAAGGGTATTCCTTGGAAAGATGTGAAATAATGAAAGGCCAGTCGGTCCGCTGTCCTTCGCTGACGCGTCCGTTCACATACTCGGCCGGTATCCCCGAAGGGTGCCAGGCCATTTTATCGGTGTCACAGGCCCCGATGATACTCAGGTCCACTTTCGGGTCCGACAGATCCCGCAGCAGTTCCAGCAGTTTCCCGCCGATGGCACCGAGACCGGCGACGAAAAGGCGTATACGGTGCGGGTGGATGCAGAAATGATCGTTGAGCAGCCGGACAGCCATCTCTGCTTCACGGTTGTACAGGATCAGGCTCAGGTGCCGGTTGGCCAGTCCCTTGGCCATGGCCAGCGGAGCGATGCCGTTTTCTCCCAGCACCGACAGTACGGCTCCGCTTATGCCAAGATCCCGCTCCAGTTTCTCCCCGATGACGGTCACCATGGACACCTGATCCAGCAGATGAGGTGCATCGATCCGCCCGGTATCGTATTCCGTCTCAAAGGCCTCCAGCAAAGCGGCACGGGCGGTATCGGCCTGGTCGGCCGCAACCACCACGCTGATCCCGTAATCGGATGAGGCCGCCGTGTGGAACAGCACCTGGACCCGCCGCTCCCTGAGAGCGTGGAGCGTCCGGTGGCTGAAATGGTGTATTTTGTCCAGCCCCTTGCTGCGCATCGCAATGACGATGATGTTCTTTTTCACGGACACCGAACGGAGCCGGCCGGTCGTGGCCTGGTAATCACGGGTGATGACCGTCCCGTCCGCATCCGGTTTCAACGTGTTCTTGATTACGATCGGGATATTCCGCGCCTGCAGGGGCAGTACGGTCCGCGGGTGCAACACCTTGGCGCCAAAGTGGGCCATTTCGGCCACTTCCGAATAATGGAGCTGCGGGATGGTTACCGCGGTCGGGACGATATCCGGGTCGGCGGTAAGCACACCGTTGACATCGGTCCATATCTGCACTTCATGCGCATCCAGGGCTTCCCCGAGCAGACTGGCCGAATAGTCGGAACCCGAACGTCCCAGCGTGGTGATCTCCTGATCGGATGTCGATCCGATGAAGCCGGTTACAATGGGAACCATGCCGTTCATGGGAAGCAGCGCCTCACGTATCTGAAAGACGGTAACCCCCATGTCCACATCGGCATCCCCGAACCGGTTGTTGGTTCGCACCAGCTTGTGGGATTCGTATGACCGAGACGGCGTACCCGATGCGATTACGGCCGCGGCGAAAATATTGGAGGAAAGGCGCTCTCCATAGGACAGAATGCGGTCGCTCTGCCGGTCGGTAATCGAGGATTGTCCCTGCAGTCCGGACAGTTCGGTTTCCAGTTTTCCCAGCAGCACTTCCACCCGTCCGGTCAGGGCCCGACGGACTTCGGGTTCCATGCTCACTTCAATGAAGGCATCCAATGTGTTGTGATGACGGCGCCGAAGTAGCTCAAACCGCTCTTCCCACGCAGGATCGCTGGCCGAGGCCAGCTTCATGATCGCAATGATTTCATCAGTTACCCCGCCAAGGGCGGAAACGACGACGGCTACATCGGCATTCTTGTGCTGCCGGTTGACGATGGCCACCGCATTCCGGATCCGGGGAGCATCGTAAAGCGATGTCCCGCCGAATTTCACTATTTTCAGCATTATTATTCAGTAAATACCAGTTGATACTTTTGGGTCAGTTCAGGAAAATGATATTTGATGAGGGATTGAATGGCTTCAAATTCGATAAGAAACGCGTCATGGCCGTTATCGGACCGGAGTTCAATATACCGGGCATTGCCAAGCAATGATGTAAGCTCCTTCTGTTCGTGGACCGGATAGAGCACGTCCGAGCTGATACCGATGACCAGCACCGGAATCCGCAATTTTCCGAGGACCTCTTCACTGCTTCCGCGTCCTCGTGCGACATCATGACGGTCCATGGCCTGCGTCAGGCGCACATAGGTGGCAGCGTCAAACCGTTCCACCAGCTTCTTGCCCTGATAATTCAGGTATGACTCCATCTGGAAGCACGGCTTGTCGTGCTGGGGTTCCCGCCCGAAGCGGCGCTCGAACGATGCCGCACTTCGATAGGTGATCATACCCATCATACGGGCGGCAGCAAGTCCTTCGGCAGGCGGATCTTCGGGAGGATAATGTCCGTCTCTCCACTTCGGATCGGAGAATATGGCGCGGCGCTGAGCTTCGCCGATGCCGATGGCCCACGCGGAATGCGCCTTGCCCATGGCTATGAGCAGGAGTTGTTCCGGACGCTCGTCCATGAGGCCGAACTCAAGGGCCTGCATGCCACCCATGGAGGCCCCGATCGCAAAACGTATACGCCGCACCCGCAGGTGATCCAGCAGCCGCTGCTGCACCCGTACCATGTCACGGATGGTGATGATTGGAAAGTCACCGCCATACGGTTTACCGGTTTCGGGGTTGATACTGCGCGGCCCCGTGGTGCCGTAGCAGCTGCCGAGCACGTTGCTGCAAATAATATAGTGCTCGTCCGGATTCAGCAGCTTTCCCTTGCCAAAGAAGCCGGCCAGCCATTCATCGGCGGCGGTATCACCGGTCAGGGCATGGAATACCACCACGACATTGCTCATGTCGTGGTTTGGCGTGCCCCAGGTCTGGTAAGCCACTTCCATTTCCGGAAAAGCGAAGCCCGATTCGGTCACGAACGGGGTCGTGTCCTTGTAGATCAGATTTTCTTGTTTATACGACATATTTCGATTGATTCATATCGAATTTCTCCTCATTTTACGACTGTTGTTTGTCTGTTACCGAGTCCTGGCTTCTTGGTTGATCCGGGATTTGGTTGTTGATTGAGAGCCTCCGGCTTTTGCAGAGCCGGGGGCTTTTTTTTGCTTAACACAAGCGATTTACTTAAAACAAGCGATTACTGCTTAACACAAGCGATTTATCGATTGCATCATTCCTGACCTCACACGGATTTCCTGAAAGCCTGCTCGAAATCGTATGTGATGTCGTCGATGTGTTCCAGTCCGACCGAAACCCGGATCAGATCTTCCGTCACTCCGCCTGAGCGCTGTTCCTGGTCGGTCAGCTGCTGGTGTGTGGTTGAAGCCGGGTGGATGACCAGCGTCTTGGCATCACCGACATTGGCCAGGTGACTCGAAAGGACGGTGCTGTCGATGAACTTGCGTCCGGCCTCGTATCCACCCTTGATACCAAAGGTCAACACGGCGCCGAACTTGCCGGGGTTGAGGTATTTTTTTGCGATTTCATGGTATTTGTGACCGGGCAGGCCTGAATAGCTGACCCAATCCACGTTTTCGTTGGCATCCAGCCATTTTGCCAGCTCAAGGGCATTCTCGCAGTGCCGCTCGATCCGCAGCGACAGCGTCTCGATACCCTGAAGCAGCAGAAAACTGTTGAACGGCGACTGAGACGGGCCGAAATCCCGGAGCCCCTCCACACGGGCGCGGATGGCAAAGGCGATGTTTCCGAACGGTCCTTCATCCCCGAAAACTTCCCAGAAATTAAGCCCGTGATACCCCGGTGAGGGCTGGTCGAAAAGCGGGAATTTGCCGTTGCCCCAGTTGAAATTGCCGGCATCGACCAATACACCGCCGATGGACGTGCCGTGCCCGCCGATCCACTTTGTCGCCGATGAGACGACAATATTGGCACCGAAGTCAATGGGACGTGCAATGGCTCCCGCCGCTCCGAACGTATTGTCCACAATGAGCGGAATCCCGTTTTTCCGCGCTACGGCAGCCAGCCCCTCCAAATCCGGCACGTTCGACTTGGGATTGCCCAGTGATTCGACATAGATTGCCTTGGTATTTTCGTCAATTTTCGCTGCATAGGCAGCAGGATCATCATCCTCGACAAATTTCACATTAATGCCCAGCCGGGGCAGGGAAACCTTGAACTGGTTGTAGGTCCCGCCATACAGGTTGCTTGTCGAGATGATGTTGTCCCCTTTCTGGGCGATGGTAATGATGGTAAGGAACTGGGCGGCCTGCCCTGACGAGGTGGCCACCGCCGCAGCGCCTCCCTCCAGTGCGGCAATGCGCTTTTCGAATACATCATTGGTCGGATTCATGATCCGGGAATAGATATTGCCGAATTCCTTGAGTCCGAACAATGACGCGGCATGCTCCGAACTGTCGAAGACGTAAGAGGTGGTCTGGTAAATGGGTACGGCCCTCGCGTTTGTGGCCGGATCTTTCTCCTGTCCGGCATGAAGCTGCAGGGTTTCGAATCGGTATGTCCTGTTTTCTGTGTTATCGCTCATTTGCTGATTCTGTTGGTTGATGTTGTCGTTTGTTGATTGAGGTTGCGATCGTCCGGTGGCCAAAAAAAAAGCCTCTCCCGGGACCGATGCCGGAAGAGGCTTATCATGTTGAAAAAAACCGTCTTCCCTCATCTTTCCCTTCCATGCACATGGCATGCAAGAGCAGGATTTAGCACCTGACCTTCGGTTTGACCGAAGCGGTTGCTAAGGCTTCGCAGGGCCTGATCCCTCCGCCTTTCTCGATAAGAGACTTCTAAAGGTTCAAAGAACAAAAAAAAGGCCCTTCTCGCGATTCCGTGAAGGGCCTGCAAATTCAGTACATGAACATGACCAGACCCTACCTGCAGAAGCAGGACATACAACACAGGGCCATATAAACGTCATGGAACAACATGTGAAATCTTTTTATCCGAATTAATCAATTCTGAAGTGCAATTTTCAATTGCAATTACAAGTTGCAATTGAAAGAAGTTTACAACATAATCACATCCTTGTCAATACTAAATTCAATATTTACTGTCTCTTGCAACAAACTGGTCAGAAAAAAGCCTCAAACAGCCCGAAAAACCGCTACCGGTAGCCAAAACTTTTCAGGAAATTATCTTTTTCACGCCACTTTTCGCGGACCTTCACAAACAGTTTGAGATGTGCCTGTTTGCCAGTCAGTTTCTCAATTTCCATTCGGGAACGGATGCCTAGTTCCTTGAGCCGGACGCCCTTTTTCCCGATCAATATTCCCTTCTGGGAATTGCGGTTCACAACGATCTCCGCATCGATGTGTTCGATATTTTCTTCTTCGCGATAGTCAACAATATTGACGGCGCAGGAATAGGGCACTTCTTTTTCGTAGAGCAAAAAGAGCTGTTCACGAATCAGTTCCGAAACAAAAAAACGCATGGAGAGATCGCTGGCCTCATCCTTGGGGTAAAAAGCCGGTCCCACAGGGAGCCGTTCCCTGATCCGGGAAAGGAGTTCATCCACCCCGAGCCCCTCGGTGGCAGAGATGGCGACCGTGTCGGAATAATCAAAATTCCGGGTGCACGCCCCGATGGCTTCGTCGATGGACTGTTCGCAGAGCAGGTCAATTTTGTTGAGTACCAGCATCACAGGCAGTTTGAGTTCGGCAAGGGTCTCCCACACTACGTCCTCCGGGTCCGGGGGACGCCGGCCATCCACTATATGCAGCAGCAGATCGGCATCATTGCGCAGCCGGCTGACCTTGTCCATCATCTTTTCCTGCAGCAGATAGGATGGCTGGATGATACCGGGCGTATCCAGGAACACGATCTGGCACCCTTCATCGGAATAGAATCCGGGAATACGATGCCGCGTAGTCTGGGCCTTGTGGGTAATGATGGACAGCTTCTGTCCGAGCAGTCGGTTGAACAGGGTGGACTTCCCGGCATTGGGCCGACCGATGATACCGACAAACCCGGCGCGATGGGCTTCGCCGTCACCAGGACGGTCTTTTGAAGCCGGACGATGATCACCGGATCTTTCGCTGCGATGTTCCCCTGTTTGGAAATTCTTGTCGGTCATGGACGATCCCGCAACGGCTATTCGGCAATGATATCGGCCATTTTCCGGACTGTGTGTTCCAACCCGTTGAACAGGGCATCGGCTATGAGGGCATGACCAATGCTGATATCCGCCAGATGGGGTACATGCTCCAGGAAAGGCCGGATGTTCTCAAAATTGAGTCCGTGTCCGGCATTGACCTGCAGCCCCAGCTCATGGGCCTGGATGGCCGCATCCCTGAGCCGGTCGAGCTCGGTCTTGCGGCGGGCGTCGGTACGTGCATTGGCATAGGTCCCGGTATGCAATTCGACCGCTTCGGCTTTCAGTTCGGCCGAAATGGCAATATCGTCCTCGCTCGGATCCACGAACAGGCTGATGGCAATACCCGCCTTTTTGAACCGGGGAAACACCCTGTCCCGGAAATCGTCACGGAGCTTGCGCATGTCGATTCCGCCTTCGGTAGTCAGTTCCTGCCGGCTTTCCGGCACAAGCGTGACCAGATCCGCCCCGGTTGAAATGGAAATGTCCAACATCTCCGTAGTGGCTGCCATCTCGAAATCGAACAGGCCCCGGACCGCTTTTTTGAGCCGGTGCACGTCCTCATCACGGATATGGCGGCGGTCTTCACGCAGGTGAAACACAATACCCGCGGCTCCCGCTTTTTCCGCAACGATAGCGGCCTGGACGGGATCCGGGGAGGTATTCCCGCGGGCGTTCCTTAGTGTGGCGACATGATCGATGTTGACCAGCAGTTTTCTCATGGTCTTCTTTTCGGCATAATATGACTATTTCAGAGATTATCTGTAATTTACAAACTTGTATGCTTAAGTGAAGCCACCTTTTATGAAAGTAACCGAACACTACGAAAAAACCAGAGATCCACTCATCTCCTTTGAGATAATCCCTCCCAAGCGGGGAGGATCGGTGAAGCGTGTCTTCGAAACGCTCGATGCACTGCACAAATACCATCCGCCGTTCATCGATGTCACTTCCCATGCGGCCGAGGCCCAATACGAGGAGCAGCCGGACGGCACAGTCAGGCGGCATACCCGGCGCAAGCGGCCGGGCACCATCGGGTTGTGCGCCGCCATCAAGCACCGTTACAACGTGGATCCCATCCCCCATCTCATCTGCAAAGGCTTCACACAGGAAGAGACGGAGGACGCCCTGATCGAGCTGAACTATCTGGGCATTGAAAATGTACTGGCCATCCGCGGCGACGATCACGGATACCAGAAGCCGATACAGAAATCCCGCGGGGTAAACGAATATGCGGTCGACCTGGTGCGCCAGATCAAACGCATGAACAGCGGAGTCTATCTGGAGGAGCTGATCGACGCACATGAAACCGATTTCTGCATTGGCGTGGGCGGTTACCCGGAGAAGCACATTCAGGCGCCCAACCTCGAATTCGACATTGCCCGCCTGAAGGAAAAAGTGGACGCAGGGGCTGACTATGTTGTAACACAGATGTTTTTCGATAACGCCAGCTTTTTTCATTTTGAGGAAAAATGCCGGCAGGCGGGCATTGACATACCGATCGTGCCCGGACTCAAGATCCTGACCACGGTGCGGCACCTCAATCTCCTGCCTCAGTATTTTCATCTGAGCATACCGGAACCCCTCACCAGGGAAGTGAGTGCCGATCCGGATCGCGCACTCGACATCGGGATAGAATGGGCCGCAGGGCAATGCCGAGAGCTGCTTGAACAGGGTGTCCCGGGCCTGCATTTTTACGTGATGGGTAATCCGGATCCGGCCATCCGTGTCATTGACCAGCTGGATGTCCATCCGGCGAGATCGGTCAAGTCTTCCGGCGCACAGGCAAAATAACCAGAATCGGAACCCTTGTTTCCCAGGCCCCTTTTTCCAACTGCACTACTGTGTCTGGCCCTGGCTGCCCTGATCGGGGTTTCCTGCAGTTCGCCGCGAACAGCAGCCGACCCGGAGGCCCGTCTGATACAGCAATTCCGCAAGTGGGAAGGTGCGCCTTACCGGCTGGGCGGAGACTCACGGCGTGGAGTTGACTGCTCCGCATTTGTCCAGATCGTGCTCAGAGACGCCTATGATATAGCCGTTCCACGCACCACACGGGAACAGATGCAGCACGGCCGGCAAATCCCCACGGCCTCGGCAAGTCTGGGCGACCTGGTGTTCTTTCAGACCGGCCGCACCACCTACCATGTGGGCATTCTGATGCGTGGTGACTTTTTCATGCACGCATCCACCAGCCGGGGGGTCACCATAGACCGTCTTGGAGAACCTTACTGGAGCGAGAGGCTGATCCAGATGCGCAGGATAAACGGGCGCTGAAGGGCACCGGTGTCCCGTCAGTTCGACCCGCTGGTTTGTCCATCGCCTCCGCATCGCGGGAATGCTTTTGAAGCTCCTGTCGGGCAGGTTTTGATTGAAGCGGGGCAAACTGGATGCGCCCTTCCGGGTCATGGCCGATCATGTAATTGACCCAGCGGTTGCACAAATTGCATACCCCGTCAAAAAGCAAAACCGGTTTGTCTGGTTCGGACGGTTTCATGCCTAAAAAGGCACACTGTGCAATTATTGGGATATTCTAATTTGCAAGACCCTTTTTCATAAAGTAATTTGCTTCGGTATTTTTTATAAACATATCCCAGCCGTGCCGGGTTTCATAAATTTTCCAATGATCGACATTCTTTGTGTTGAAAACGACTCCATTGCGATGTACGTGCTCGAAAAGCAGATCGAGCGACTGGGTTATCGCATTGTGGGGAAAGTCGGGAGTGGTGAAGCAGCCATTGAGATGGCCATGAAATTGAATCCGGACCTGATACTCATGGATATCAAACTCGAGGGCAGGCTTGACGGGATCGATGCGGCGAATAGCCTTGTCGGCAGTTTCAACATACCCGTCATATTCATCACCGCCATCCAGGATGCCGAAGTGCGCCGCAGGGCACTTGAGCTCGAGCGGGTGCACTATCTCAACAAGCCTATCCAACTGAAAGCACTGCGCGATGCCGTGGAGGCGATCTACCCGAATGTCAGGATGAAGCGTATCCTGCTTGTCGAGGACGACCACATCATCTCGATGCTGCTGGAAAAACAGATCCGCAGGATGGGATACGAAGTAGCCGGCAAGGTCGAAAGCGGTGAAAAGGCCATTGCGTTTGTCAAAGAGGAAAAACCGGATCTGGTACTTATGGATATCGAACTCAAGGGGGATATCGACGGTATCGAGACGACTAGAATGATACAGGGCTTTTCCGGCATACCGGTCATCTACCTGACCGGCAATGCCAGTGAAAAAACACGCAAGCTGGCCGAAACCACAAACCCCGACGGCTTTCTGGTCAAACCGGTGGATATGGAAGTACTCAAGCAGCACATCCGCACCGTTCTGGAAAAAGATCCGGTGAAATAAACCGGAAAAGGATCCCGGCAACTGCAGCGGCTTAAGTGAATGTGATGAAATGAATGTGGTGGCTTGAACCAGAGAAATGAGCCTGCGCGTCCGGATTTCACATCGGGCCGACAGCCCGCCCATTAAAACAGGCCATAGAGCAGCCGTGCCACCACGAACAACAGAAGGACGGAAAGGGCAAGCTCGAGCGTGCGCAACCGGATCACACTGAGCAGCCGGACCCCTTTCCTGGCGCCGAAGAAACTGCCTGCAATCAGTGGAAAGGCTACGCCGATATCTACATATCCGATATGCAACCCGGAATAGCCGGAAACCGACGGATTAAGCAGGGCAAGCTGTATCCATCCGGAGAGGGTGATCATGACAATAGCCAGGGAGGAAATGCTGACCACCTTGAGGAAACCGAACGAGAGGATGATGGTCATCACCGGAACCAGGATGAGTCCGCCGCCGACTCCGGCCAGTGTGGCCAGGGCGCCGGATGCCAGGCCAATCGAGACGGACTGATACCAGCGCATGGGCGCAACATTGTCACCGGTTGTAAATCTTCGGGGCTTCCGGTTGCGCAGAAAATGGAACAGCGAATAGGAAAGAATAAGGATAAAAAAGATGGTGAATTCGCGTTCGCTGTAATACGGAGAAGTAGCGATAAAACGGCCTATGAAAGTGCCTATTACGCCGAACAGACCAGTTGTAACCCCTTCCCGCACATATAGGTTACCCATCTGGAAATGCTTGAAACTGCTGCTGAGGGCAGCAAAAAAATTGCAGATCAGGCTGGTCCCGACTGTCCACAACACCGGTTCGGGAACACCCCCCGACTGGAACAGGAACAGCAGCACCGGAGCGAACAGTATTCCCCCACCCAGACCGAACAGCCCGGCAATCAGGCCTGCCAGAAGCCCGACAACAAGGAGTATGATAAACACAACAACCATAGGCGATAAATATACCGGTATGGTCTCTGTCTTGAAAATCTGTTTTAAAATGCTTCGTATCTTTCCGGATTGAAATATTAGCGTATCGGACATGTTATCGTATCGCTGACCGTCACTTTTTTTAATACTGAGATCGACTGATTGTATGTCACTCCCCGATTTTGCCCTTGCCAAGCTGGAATTCGAAAAGATCCGTGAGAGCCTTTCCGGTTTCATGTCCACTCCTGCGGGAAAGGAACGGGCGGCCCAAATGCATCCGGCATCGGATGCCGGTGGGATGGCGCAGCGTCTCGGGGAAACGGACGAGATGATACGTTTGCTTTCCGCATCAGAAACACCGCCGTTCCAGATCCTGCACGACATCACGGCAGCGCTGTCGAAAGCCGGAGTGGAGCGTTATGTTCTCGAGGGACTGAATCTGGCGCATATTGCCAAATGGGCTGAATCGGCCCGGCTTCTGCGCCGTTTTTTTTCGCAACACCAGGAGGATGCACCCCGGTTGTGGGAAATTGCGGGGGGGCTTGTCCCGGACAAGGATCTCGAACAACAGATCAACCGGGTTGTTGACGGGAAGGGGGAGGTCCAGCCGGATGCCAGCCAGGAACTGGCACGCATCGGCAGGCGGATCGCTTCGCAGAGGCAGGCCGCACGGATCGTCCTGCAGCGCATCCTGCGTGAAGGCAGGCAAGCAGGCATGACCAGCGACGAGGAAGCCACGCTTCGCGGAGGCCGCCTTGTCATACCTGTACGGTCAGAATACAAGCGCAAGATAAAAGGTTTCATCCACGACACTTCGGCGACCGGACAGACCGTCTACATCGAACCGGTGCAGGTTTTTGAAAAAAACAACGAGATCAGGGAGCTCGAATCAGCCTGGAACCGGGAAGTAGAGCGACTGTTGCGAGAGCTCACGGCGGCGGTCGGACGCAAAGCGGGCATCCTCACGGAAAATACGGCTCGTATTGGCCGGCTGGATCTTGTATATGCCTGCACCCGGCTCGGCATGCGCTGGCAAGGCATTATCCCGGAGGTCGCCTTTGACGGTTCGCTCACACTCAAAGAGTGCCGGAACCCGCTGTTGCTGCTCAAGTTCCGAACCTTTGCCGACGCTAAGAAACAGGTGGTGCCATTGGATCTTGATATGGCCCCCGGGGAAAAAGGCATCATCATTACGGGTCCGAATGCTGGGGGCAAATCGGTTGCGCTCAAAACGTTTGGCCTGTCGGTGGTGCTAGCGCAATGCGGTATCCCTGTTCCCGCACAGGAAGGGGCCCGTCTCCCCGCCGCCAACGGGCTGTATGTGGATATGGGGGATGAGCAGTCCATCGAACAGGATCTGAGCACGTTCTCATCACGGCTGAACTGGATGAAACAGGTACTGCTTGGTGCCGGTCCGGGCAGCTGGATCCTGGTGGATGAAGCCGGCAGCGGAACCGACCCGGACGAGGGCACGGCACTGGTGCAGGCCTTCCTGGAGATCCTGTCCGAAAAAGGAGCTCGAAGCATCGTCACCACGCACCACGGCGCCCTGAAAGTCTTTGCTCATGAATCGCCGGGGTGGAGCAATGCTTCCATGGAGTTTGACCAGCAGACCCTGTCGCCGACCTACCGGTTCCGCAAAGGCATACCCGGCAGCAGCTACGCTTTCGAGATCGCCGATCGCCTGGAACTACCCGAAGAGCTTACCCGGCGTGCCCGCAAAGAAGTGGGTGCCAGCAAGAACAGGCTGGAATCGCTCATTCTAAGTCTTGACCAGGAGACCCAGCGCCTGCAGCGCGAGAAGACCGAAATCGCCCGGCAACAGCGTGACTGGAAAGCTTCAAAGCAGGAACTGGACAAGCGACTCTCCAGGATACGCGAGGAGCGGGACCGCATCCGCAATGAAGCCACAGAGGAGGCTGCCGCGCTACTGCAAAGCGCCAACCGGAAAATCGAGGAAGCCATCAGGGCGGCAGCGGAAAAAGACAAGGAGAGTCTCAAAGCCCGTCGCGCCGAAATTGACGAACTGACATCTAATGTCCAAAAACAGCGCCAACGCAAGCAGAAACAGCGCAAAAAAGCCCGGACCCGGACAACCAGCAGCAGGCCGCCGGAGAAGGGCGATGCGGTGCGGCTTGTGGACAGCGACATGACCGGTGAGCTGGTGCAAATCAACGGCAAACAGGCGACGGTCGTGGTTAACGGAATCCGGATCCGGACGGGATACGACAATCTGGTCCTTTCCGACCAGAAACCGGGAGGGGCGCAATCCGGTGGATACCGTTTCACTTCTGCCGGCCACGGCTCTGACAGTGACCGCAGCACCGCACGGGCTTTTTCCGGCTCACTGGATATCAGGGGGAAAAGAGGTGAGGAAGCCGTCCGGGAAGTCATGCATTTTGTGGATGAGGGTCTGACACGGGGCATCAGGCAGCTATCCATCGTACACGGCAGAGGCGACGGCATCCTCCGGAAACTGATCCATGAGCACCTGGCGTCCCGCAAGGACGTCAAACACTTCGAGACAGCCCCGATCGAGGAAGGCGGTGATGGATGCACCTATGTGTATTTGTAACCTTAAGGCCCAGCAGACAGGCGGCCGGAAAAGCGGCCGGAAAGGTGGCCGGAAAAGCGGCCGGAAAGGCGGCCAGACTCAGAACATGTACCCGATGTTCATGTACAACCGAAGCATCTCATCTGAAAATCCGGCATCGAAACGGAGTATGAAGTCAGGCGTAAAAAGCGCCATTACAATACCACCGCCAAAAGTACGGTGATAGTCCCGAAGGACATCCCGAAACCGGTCTTCATCCGTAAAGACCCGTCCGCTGTCGTGAAAGGCATGGACTCCGAAACTGAACTCCAGAAAGGGATGGTGGTAGACCCAGCTACGGAGCTCCAGATTGTAAAAAATGGCGGAATCGCCCCGAAAACGGTAAACGGGATAGCCCCTCAGTGTAAGTTCATCGCCCAGGTAGGGCATATTCCAGAAGGGAATGGTGCCGAATGCATGCGATCCGGTCAGCCTCATGGCTAGCACGGGACGCAACCAGGGAGCCGGAATGGACAGGAACCGGCGGATTTCCACATCTACCAGGGTCATCGGATAGTCGTTGAGCAGAAAACGGGGCGCCCATTCCCAGGATAACTGCATCCTTCCGCCCCTGGTAGCGGCGAATTCATTGTCACGGCTGTCACGAATGATACCCATGCCGATTTTGTTGGTCCAGCCTGCCTCGATTCCGGCCGGTTGCTCATGGTCGATCAGGTTACCCTCATTCACTCCAGGCTGTTCGTAACGGGTACCGGCCATGAAGGTCAGATCCAGGGTGGACAGGCTATGCCGGGGTCGGTACAAGGTTGTCCGGCCCTGGTATGATAAGTTGACACGCATGACATCGTAGAAATAATACTGGTCTTCCCATCGATCCGAATCGAATACAGTGTTGTTTCCAATGCCAAAATAATTGTCGAAAGGATGGCGCACGGCGTTCATGGTCCATTTGGAGCGGACTGACCGGCCCAGCGTTTCGGTGTGCTCATACAGTACCCTCAGGTCGAGGAATCCTTTTGTGGATGCCTGCAGGCGCAGTTCGGTAAGTGAAACATAGGGTGCCACTTCCGGATTGTACCGGAAACGGCTGATGGCAGCGGTTCCGACAAACCCTATGTCGGAGGCATAGGCTGCGGCTGGTATAAAGGCCGTAACAACGGTATCGCCAGAAACCTGTTCCGGTAACGGCATGATCTGTGCGGCAATATCACCCGGAAACATGGCCATATAAGCAATAAGGACTGCGATACGGGTAAACATCAACAATTGAGAGGTACCTTTCAGTTGGATTTTGATATCAGTTAAATGAAATTGCCAGCGCTGTACAGCGAAAGAAAGGAGCGCACAAGACGCTTTTTCAACAGGGTCTGAAGTTGCCAGCTTTTCAACAGGGCCTAAAGTTACGGCTTGTTACTCATCCCGCAAAGTGGAATCAGCGGCCGTATTAACTAGCCTTATCCAAAAATGCGGATCAGGCCCTTTGGTCTGATATACAGAAAACTGCTTTTTAAAAGAAAGATTTTACACCAATTAAAAATGATCTTTTCATGCCGGGCCTCAGGCCTGCCGGACGATTTGCCACAGCATAAACCGCTTCGGTTATATTCATGATATTGCCGAACAAGGTCACATGCTTGTGAATACGGCAGGTCGCACTTGCATCAAAAACCAGCATGGATTCAATGCGCTCATCCTCCGGAATGCTTCCCCGGCCAGCCCGTGTTCGCATCTCGTCCCTGAATTTCCCATTCAGGTTGACGTTGAATTTGTAATGTTCCAACCCGATGCCAAAACTCAACTGGTGACTGGCCAGATAGGGTAGTTTATCACCGCTTGAGACCTGGCCCCAGCCACCATAATCACTGTTGAATTCATTTTGGAATGTGGCGTCAGTATAGGTATACCCCATGGTGACCGGAAGACCGATTGCGGTATTTTGATGCGTCAGTGGATCGTAGCTTAACTGCAATTCGAGGCCGGCCGTTTGCACTTCTCCGCCATTGAATGTCTCTCCGGTTGAGCCTCCGCCGGCAGCCGCAAGGTCCGAGCCGAGCAAATTGCTGTAATCATTGAAGAAAAAGATGGCCTGGCCGCTTATCTCACCTCCTTTGTATCTTGTGCCCAATTCATAATTGATGCTTTTTTCCGCCTCGGCTCCTTCATTGGTACCCGGAATGGCAAATCCCTTGTGAATGCCGCCGAATATACTTATGGCCGGATTTACTTTGAAATTAACGCCAATACCCGGAATAAACTCATCAATATCATTACTGCGCTCACCTGTATCACTTCCTGTGCGATCAACATCCTCATTGCCGTAATCCACTCGTTCAAGTGAAACATTTTCGTAACGGATTCCGGGCTTCACCGTCAGGCGGTCATATTCCAGGGTATATTGAAGGTATGCGGCAAAAGCTTCCGCCCTTGTCACCCGGTTACTCTCGGTGCCCGGTACTCCGGCCGTGTTCAGTTTCATGACCCCGTTATCCATGGCATAATCATCCACCCACTGAAATCTGTCAACTTCATCTTCATGATATCGGATGCCTGTTTCAAAATCATGATCAACATCACCGGTATTGAGGCTGTAATTGACGCGCGTCTGAATGCCATAGGTTTCGTAAGCGCGATTATTGTTCTTGACCTCCAGGGCGTTGGGATCCGAGCTGGTCTGACCTTTTAAAATGGCAAAAGCATTACTGTACGTTTCCGGATTATTGAGCAAGTCCGTTATACCGATCCGCTCTCCGATATCATCATTCACCTTGTCCAGCTTGTACCAGTTTCTGTCAAATTCAGTGTAATAGGCACTGGTTTGGAGATCAATTTTTTCTGAAAACCGTACCTGATGCGTAAGTGAAAACTGCTTGTGTTCGGTGTTCATGACATCCTGCTGCGAACCCGCGTACCTGCGGAAAGGCGTTTCTTCAAAATCCTGGCGCGTCAGACCAAGATAGGTTTCCTCCGATGTTTCCTGTGTCTGTGCCGCCTTGAATTCCAGGGATTGAGAAATTTTTGCATCTGAATTTGTATGTACCCGGATTTTCCCCAGAAAATCCCTCTTGTTGAAACCGGTCTCATCGCCGGTATCCAGTTCCTTGAATCCATCGGACTGGACCTGAAACGTTTCAACTACATAGCCTACGTTTTCATGCACGTTACCAACACTGGCATGCAGGTTTCTGTTTCCGAAATTGCCGCCAAATATTTGCACATTCCCGGAAAACTCGCGGGGAATGGGAGTAGAAATCAAATTTATGGCACCTCCGGTTGTGTAGGGACCATATTTTATCTGGCTGCTTCCTTTCATTACTTCAACAGCCTGCATGCGGCCCATTGTTGGAAAGTGATACGCCGCCGGCGCGGAGTACGGCGCCGGCGCCATCAGGATCCCGTCTTCCATCACCGTAATGTTGCTGCTGCGTTCGGTACCGGTACCCCGCAGACCGATATTGGGCCGAAGTCCAAAACCGTCTTCCTCAACAATATTTATACCGGGTATTTCGCGCAGGGTACGATTCGGATCGGTGTAACTGAATTTTTGTATCTGCCTCGGCGAAATATAATGTACAGAACCCGGAATATCCTCCAGGCCACGTTCGCCGCCTGTCATCACGGACACCTCCGGCAAGGTGCCCACGAGTTCCTGCAATTCAAAATCTTTCCGGAGGGTTTCTCCTGCCGCAAGTTCAATATCATGTTTGATCTTTTCAAAGCCCACACCCGATACTACCAGTGTATATTCTCCTTTCGGAACATTACGAATTGTGTATTGGCCGTTGTTGCGCGTTGACGCTCCAAAACTGGTGTCGTCCAAATACACAGACAGGGCAGCCAGACCGTTTTGAGTTTCGCTGTGTTTCACTGTGCCCAGGATGGTTCCTTGCTGAGCAAATACCACCGATGCGATGGCCATAAATGCTATCAGCAATACAATTTTTTTTGTAAACATGATGCAATTTTGAAGATGATAATTGGGATTTAAATTATTTAGACTAAATATGCATAAATAGTTAGGTTCAAGATATTACTGTATTTATAAAGCCGCAAATATTATTTGTACTGATTCTAAATAATAATACGGAGCCTGCAATTATTTTGTGTTTAAGAGCTTAGCCATTGTACCCCTACCTGATATTACCTTTACATCCTTTCCGGATAGCGGACAAACCCTGTCTGGTGGTGCGCGAGGCAGCTGCTTCGTGAGGTCGCCAACCTGAAAGCAAAAAGCGTCAATGCGCCGGGTCAGATACTATGCACACATAACCGGCCGGGGAGTCGGCTGTGTTTCAGCTGTGCATACCACTACAATTGTGCTTTAAAAAGTGCGGGTGAACCATTAGATTGGTTGTGGCGGAACAAGTAACCGCCCCAGTCATTATTCCTCTCAAGCGCAAGTATTTATGAATACTGATTTTCCCTATTACGAGACGAAGACCATCGTCTCTATCCAGGATATGCTGGTGCAGTCGGCTGAGCAGTTCGGAAAGCGCAAAGCCCTCACTGACCTGAACAAAACACCGATATCCGAAGTTACTTTTGAACAGCTTCTTCAGAAAGTCCGGATTTTCGGTACAGCCCTTCGGAAGTTGGGCATCAAAGAGCGCACCCACATTGCCGTGATCGGCGAAAACCGGGTGCAGTGGTGCATCGCCTATCTTGCAGCGGCCTGCTACAACTATGTCATCGTGCCGGTAGACCGCAACCTCAACAAGACGGAGGTGCTCAACATCATCCACGAGTCCGATGCCAAGGCCATCGTCTTTTCTGGAGCAGTCAGTTCGCATTTCGAAACGGCGCACAGTTCGCTCAAAAAGGTAAAGCATTATATTCACATGGACCTTGATTCGAAGGAAGGAGACTTTCAGTCGATGACGGAAATCATGGATAGTATCCAGGAAAACAAGGTCCATCCACTACCAGACATCGATTCCGAAGAAATGGGCATCATCGTGTTTACTTCCGGCTCACTTGGTCGGGCCAAGGGGGTAATGCTGTCGCAGAAGAACATCGCCGCGAACCTGATGGGCATGGTCCAGATGATCCGTATTAATCCGGAAGACCGTTTCCTGTCCGTACTGCCTATCCACCACACCTACGAATGCACCTGCGGATTTCTGTGCCCGCTTTACAAGGGTTCATCGATTTATTATTCCCGGTCGTTGAAAACCATACCCGAAGACCTGCAGCGCAGCAAGGCAACAATACTGCTCGGAGTCCCGCTGCTGTTCGAAAAAATGTTCCGGAATATCAAGAGGGGGATCCAGGAGAAGGCCGTTACCAGGTTGATGGTCCCGCCGATGATCGGATTGGCAAAAGCCCTTGAGAAACTGGGTATGAAGAATCCCCAGAAAAAACTGTTCAGCACGCTTCATCAAAAATTCGGCGGACACATACGAATGTTCATCGCCGGCGGGGCGGCCCCCGATCCGGAGATCGCGGCCGGGTTGCGCAGCTTCGGCTTCATGTTCCTCCAGGGATACGGTCTCACCGAGACCGGCCCCATCCTGGCCCTGAACCGGTTTGAGGCCTTCAAGGACGAGGCCGCCGGACTTCCGCTGCCCGGAGTCAGGCTGAAAATCCTCGAACCGGGCGAAGACGGTGTCGGCGAAGTGATCGCAAACGGTGACAACGTCATGATTGGCTACTACAAGAACGATCGAGCAACCCGCGAAGCGTTCACCGACGAGGGCTGGTTCCGCACCGGTGACCTGGGTTTCATCGACAAGGACGGGTTTCTACACATCAGCGGGCGCAAGAAAAACGTGATCATTGCGGCAAACGGTAAAAATGTGTACCCCGAAGAGCTCGAAGATATGATCAACCGGAGTCCCTACGTCTTGGAGTCCATGGTCTACGGCGAAGCGACGAGCGGTTACACGGAAAAAATCGCTGTCCAGATCGTGGTGGATGGGGAGGCGCTCATCGCCCGGGCCGAATCCAAGAAGAAAGAGATCACCGGTGAATGGATGGAAAAAGTGATCCACAAGGAAATCAACAAGATAAACAAACAGCTTCCGTCCTTCAAACGGGTCCAGAACGTCTATATCCGCGAAAACGAATTCGAAAAAACCACTACCAAGAAGATTAAACGATACAGGGTAAGCAAGGATCCGACTCCGGTAAGCAGCGAGGAGCACTAGGTTTCATCGGCACACAGCTAAAAGCGCCAGGTTTCACCGGAAAAAAAGCACCGGATTCCATCGGGAAGGGATTCGGTATAAAGTCATACCTGGGTAATCGATCCGGTATGAGGTCATTCCGGAGAAGCGATCCGGCGTGCGGTCATTCCCTGGGGACGTACAGATAGCGTTTGATCTTGTGTGTCGGTGTCTTTTCAAAAGGTTCGGTTTGCTCGATAACCTCGGAAATCTTTGAAAAGGAAGCCACGTTGGCATTGGTTTCATCACGCAATCTCACCAGCAGTTTCTTTATGAATTCCCGGATCTCTTTCTGGGAAGACCCCCTGGATGAAAATTCTTCATCCAGCTTTTCGTAATTCAGGTGCACGCGGGCCACCAGCTTGCTGTCCTGCTTGTACACCAGGGACTCCAGCACATACTCGGAACGGGAAAGGATGGATTCGATCCCTTCGGGATAGATATTCTCCCCGCTCGGACCCAGGATCATGTTTTTGAGTCGACCGCGGATATACAGGTATCCGTCCTTGTCAAACTCGCCGAAATCGCCGGTTCGCAGCCATCCGTCCTTGTCAATGGTCTGGGCCGTCAGGTCAGGGTCATTGTAATACCCTTTCATTACACCCGGCCCACGGACCAGGATCTCACCGACTTTCCTTCCGGACGAGGCCGCCTCGGTTACCGCTCCGCTGTCCGAACTCCCTCCGCCGTAGCCGGTTTCATCCTCCATGCCTTTGCTCTCGTAATCGATACGCACTTCAGTGCTTTCCAGCGGTTTTCCAACCGAGTACAGACGGGTGTTCATTTCGTTGCTGCCCGTGATAATAGGTGAAGTTTCCGTCAATCCGTACCCGACCGCATAGGGAAAACCGGCCTCTTTCATGAACCGTTCGACTTCCGGTGCAATCGATGCGCCTCCGATGGGAAACATCCTGAGAGATCCTCCAAAAATATCCAGCAGCTTGCGCCCTGCTTTCCGGTTGATTTTCCTGCGCAGGACAGGCACCTTGTAGGCCGTTCGAATGGCCCATTTTTTCTGAATCTCCGGCAAAATCCGTGCCTTGTACATCTTCTCGATGATGAGCGGTACGGAGAGCATGATGGTCGGGCGCACCTGCTTCAATGCAGGAAGCAGCACCGGAGCCGTGGGCGGCTTGTCGACATAATGCACCGACCCGCCGATCAACATGGGCATCACCAGTCCGACCGAACACTCGTACACATGCGGAAGAGGCAGTATAGACAGCATCCGATCGGTATGGTCCACATTCACGATTTTCTCGAGGCCCACCGCATTGCTCACAATATTGCCATGGGTCAGCACCACCCCTTTTGAGTGGCCCGTTGTACCGGACGTATATATGATCGAGGCCGGCGCGTCTTCCGGCACGTTCAGCGAGGCCAATCCCACTTTCTGCAACGCCATGTGCTTAATGCGTTTAAGCTCACGGCTTCCCTCGGCATACAGTCGCCGCAACCGGTCCTTGCCCCACTCCGGTGATATGACCGACAGGTTGTCCATGAGGACGATCACATTGAGTGTACCCAGGTCGAATTCCTCCACCTTGTGATACAGACGCTCTGAGACAAACAGCGCTGATGCACCCGAATGCCGGAGAATATGATGGATCTCGGTTGGATGGAAATCATTGAGGATGGGCACGGCTACAGCCTTGATTGAGGTAATCCCGAAAAACGCCGCTCCCCAATTGGGGCCATTTTCGCTCAGAATAGCTACACTGTCGCCCTCGTCGATGCCGTTTTCCCTGAGAAAAGAGGCCACGCGCGTTACTTTCTCCCCCAGCTCCTTGTACGTGGTGACCTTGCCGCCAGCATAACCCAGGGCCGGACGATCCGGAAATACGTCAATGGTACGGCGCAGCAGTTTCGGAAGTGTATTCTCCTTCAATGGCGGCCATTTTTTTCTTTTGGATGTCGGGTCGTTCGTTTCTGTCATGGTACAGGGTTCAGTGTGTCCGTTTTATAAGCGGATTGCCAAAATGCCGGGTAAGCAGGCACGAAAGGCCGTCCGATTCCATAATTTGTCATTTGAAGATAAACATTTCCTGACCATCTGCGAAAATCGTGCATGCTCCCGGATTTACAGAGGATAGCCAGAAGCAGTTCGATGGAACGGATATCCGTTTCGACGTGTCCCTTTGATAATAATCGCGTACCTTCCGAAAAACCGGAACAAAACGGATAACATGGCACACATTGGCATCATCGGTGCAGGCATAAGCGGACTGACAGTGGCCCTTCTGCTTCGGGAACAGGGACACATTGTCCGCGTATTCGAGGCGTCGGATCAGGCCGGCGGTGCCATCCGTACGACCCGCCACCCCGATGGCTGGTCGGCCGAATGGGGCCCAAACACTATCATCGAGTCCTCCGGCCGCATCAAACGGCTTGTGAAGATGCTGGATCTGGAGGATCGTCGCTGCTATCCCGATCCGGCGGCAAAAAAAAGGTACGTCGTTCGCAATGGGAGGACAGTGGCGGTACCCGGTTCCCCGGCGGGTCTCCTCGGCACACCTCTGCTCAGTGCATCGGCAAAGCTGAGCATCCTTCGTGAGCCGTTCCGCCGCAAATCCCGCAACGACCATGATGAGACCCTGGCCGATTTTGTTCGCCGCCGGCTGGGCAGGGAGTTCCTCAAATGGCCGATTGATGCACTGGTGGGTGGCATCTATGCCGGAAACCCCGAAAAACTGTCGGTCCGCCATGCATTCCCCCGGTTGGCACTGCTCGAACAGCAGCACGGATCACTGATCCTTGGCCAACTCAAAGGAGGCATTAAACGTCCCCCCGGGTCGGATGAAATCCCGCGCAACAAGGCGGAAATTTTCTCTTTTGACAAGGGCCTGCAGGTTCTCCCGGACACGATCAGCTCCAGGCTCGGCGAGGCGGTTACCTATCTCAATCCGGTTACAACAATCACCCGGCAAATAAATACTTCCACCGGAACCGGATCTTCCGGCAACCAGGCAAAGGCCATGAAATGGCAGGTCCATACCGCCGATCCGGTGGAGCCGCCCGGGAGTTTTGATATTCTGGTCTATGCCGGCACATCTTACGGGCTCACTTCGATCGCATTTCCGGAGACACTCTCCAGGCTGCTCCATCCTGTGTCTGAGATCCCCCATCCACCCGTTGTCTCCCTGACGCTGGGATTCCGGCGCAGCGATATCGCGCACCCGCTCGACGGTTTCGGCATGCTGATCCCCGGTGTCGAGGGCTTCCCAATACTCGGGACACTGTTCACATCCACCCTGTTCCCGGACCGTGCGCCGGACACCGGCCACGTCACACTGACAACCTACATGGGTGGAACGCGCCAGCCTGAAATCGCCGAAAAGGATGAGGATGAACAGACCGGGCTGGTGACGGCCAGTCTGCGCAAATTGATCGGATTGAAGGGAGATCCGCTGTTCCGGCACCGGATCCTGTGGTCGCGTGCCATCCCGCAATACGAAACGGGTTTCGGCCGCTATCTGGGACTGATGGACCGGGCCGAAGGCGAGCATGAGGGCTTCTATCTGGCCGGAAACTACCGTACCGGCATATCTGTGGGCGATACCATCAATGCCGCTTTCGACCTGGCCGATCGCATCGAACGTGATCTGAAATCCTGAAATACTGCGTATATGACCTATCAACGTATCAGCATCCTGGGGTGCGGTTGGCTTGGATTTCCGCTGGGCGTCCGGCTGCTGGAGCTGGACCATTTCGTGCGAGGCAGTACCACCACAAAGGACAAGATCCCCCTTCTGGAGGAATCGGGCATCGAACCCTACTTTATCCGGCTCGATCCGCGCATCAGCGGTGATGATGTCACCTCTTTCCTGGACGTGGACACGGTAGTGCTGAACATCCCGCCGCCCCGTGTGCCGGACCGCGTCACGCTCATGCAGCAGCAGGCCGATGAACTGGTTTCCTACGTCAACGCATCACCGGTCCGTCGGCTGGTAATGGTCAGCTCAACGGGTGTCTATGCTTCCCGTCAGCAGGATGCCGACGAAACGGATCCCCATCCACCCGAAACCGAAAACGGTAAGGGGCTTGTTACAATGGAAAGACGGCTGATGGAGGGTCTGTATGCCTCGGTGGCGGTGGTACGCATGGCCGGGCTGTTCGGTCCGGAACGCAACCCGGGGTGGTTCCTGGCTGGCAAAATGGTGCCCGGCAACGGGGAAGAGCCTGTCAACATGATCCATCTGGAGGATGCGATCGGAGTGGTACAAACGCTGATCGGTCAACCGGAAATCAGCGGCATTTTCAATGCCTGTGCAAGGGAACATCCCGTCCGGAAGGAGTTTTACGTAAAAGCATCGGAGCGGTCCGGCATCGCACCACCGGTATTTTCCGACAATAAACCCCGCGCATGGAAACGCGTCATCAGCGAGAACATCCGGCAGGCCACCGGGTACCGGTTTGTGTATGATAATCCGATTGACGGATTGCGGGCACTGTAGGTGTTGTGGTCACTTTAGGTGTTGTGGTCACTTTAGGTGTTGTGGTCACTGTACGCGTTGAGGTCACTGCGCGCATTGAGGTTACTTCAGGTGTTTAGTTCAATGCAGATGCTTAGTTCACTCCAGGTGTTTAGTTCACTCCAGGTGTTTTGCATCCTGCAGGCGCTTCGCCCACTTCAAGCAGGCAATTTGCTCATTTACCGCCGATAGAGTCTCCAGCCGATCCAAATCGTCACAGTGAGGATCAGGGCCGTGATATAGAAAGGCAGAAAGACCATCACGCCGTACAGGAAACCGCCCCATGTGGGACCAATGGCCCTTCCCAGTCCGGAAAGACCCTGTGCAATGCCCATCATCGAGCCGTAGCTTTTCGATCCGGCTTCTTTGGAAATCAGACTGTTGATGGTGGGCAGGTTGAGACTGTGTCCGAGTGCCATGATTCCAAGGAATACCGTAAGCATGGATACGGACTGGGAGAGCGCTATGGCGCCGAGGCCGATTGTCATCAGGATGTTGCCGGTGAAAAACAGGCCGGTTTCGGAGAACCAGCGGCTGAGGGGACGGATGAGTCCGCCCTGGACCACCACCGCGATCAGACCGATGTAGAAAAACTGGATGCCCACCTGTTCGGGGGTCATGTCGAGTATGGCTTCGGCAAACAGCGGAAAGGCACTGTAGAGGCTGGCCTGGCCGAATGAAAGCAGAAAAAGGGCCCCCAGCAGAAAGATCAGAGAGCCGCCCCCGGTCTTCTGCTG
>JAWOCT010000104.1:0-16722 GCA_046483675.1 Cyclonatronaceae bacterium | reverse complement strand
ACGAAAGGGACGTGCGAAGGCGCATGGAGGCATCGGTGTCGGTCCGGCACTCGAGGATGCCGACCCGGTGCATTTCCAGCGATTTCCAGGCAGGTGCAAGACTGTCCGGTGTGTCCGATGACGCAAAGGGGATGCCGTGAGCACGGGCGAGATCCTCCGGCTTGACCTTCTGCGGCGTCTCAAAAAAGTCCGTATACACCTGGTCGAAACGCTCGAACGGGAGCATCCGGAAAAGGGTGCCACCCCTGTTGTTCAAAATGACGATTTTCAATGAGAGATCTCTCATCATGAGGTTGTTCAGGGCGCTCGCATCATGCAGAAAAGCGAGGTCACCGGTAAACAGCACGACCGGCCTGTGACCCGCCAGCCCCGCACCGATGGCCGTAGCCGTCACCCCGTCAATGCCGCTGGCCCCGCGGTTGGACAGCAACGGAAGCCTTTGCGCCACATCCTGCGGACCAAATTGGAGGTAGTCACGAATCGGGAATGAGTTGGATACCGCTGCAAGAGTATCCGGATGTGCTCCGATCAGCGGCAGCAGCTGCGCATAGACATGGCCATCGGTCAGCCGGGATTCATCATCAAGCAGATTATCCAGTCTGTGAGTGGTGTCCTGAACCGCATCCGCCCACAATCTTGCATATGCCGCCCAATGCCTCGACCGGTCCGGAATGATATTCCTCAACGACGAATCAGAAAAATCGTACTCGCCAGCGCCGCCGGACAGGTAATGGGTCGCGGAAAACGGCGCGTCTTTCGTATCGGCATGGTCTCCGAATACGACCTGGGGTGCTCTCCAGTCAGCCAGGGCCTGCAAGGTGGACCGGTGCACCGGATCACCGCCGGAACGCAGGATGAGATCAGGCGACAGTTCGTTCAGCATCCGGTCAGCCTGTAAAACCAGGGAATGATGGTTTGTCCGGAAAGATTGTGCGTGCACCTCCGAAACGGGATCTGAATGGCCGGCTTCGCCAAACCCGCCTGCTTCATTGAGTACAGGTATGCCGGCCTCATCACAAAAAGCAAGCAGCGACCTCGCATCGTGATGCGAACTGCCGCGAATCACCAGGGGCTGGCGGCAACGCGACAGGAGGGTGATGATATCTTTCGGTAGCGGCCGTGGAGCATCGGGCACGGTTTTGATTTCGTCGTGCTGCTTTTTCCAGATCGTTTCGACACATTGGCGGATCTGCTCCCCGGTGGGCTCAAGCGGTTTGCGGAACGGCAGGTTCAGGTGAACGGGTCCCTTCCTGGTGACGGAAAAAAAAACGGCCTGCCAGCCAAGCCGGTCCAGACGCTGCAGGTCATCGCGGTCGTCCGACGATTCACCGGCATCAAAAAAGAAGACCGGATACTCACCGAACAGCTTGATCTGATCGATGGTCTGGGAGGCTCCGGTGCCGCGCAGTGAAGGCGGCCGGTCGGCCGACATGACGATCAGCGGCGTACCCGACATGCGGGCTTCAACAACGGCGGGAAAGGCGTTGGCCACAGCCGTTCCGGAGGTGCAGACAAAAAGAGCAGGTGCGGGAGCAGGTGCGGGTGGGAAAACGGGCGGAGAACCGGGCGGAGTGGCCGAAGCCGCCCTCATCCGCTCCTTGCCGGCACCAAGCGCCATAAATGCCGCCGCCCGCTCATCCAGCACGGAATGGCACCGGATGCCGTGGTGATGCACCAGGGCCAGTGCAAGCGGGGTGGAACGGGAACCGGGGCTGATGAATGCCTCACGCACGCCATGGCGCCAAAGCGCATCCACCAGATGAAAACACCACATCAGTGAGAGCCCTGCCCGGTCACTCGATGGCATATTCCAGTCCTTTTTGCATGGGTATGAACTTGAGCCGGGTCTCCTCCCATTCGGCGGCCGGATCGGAGTCCTCAACAATGCCGCAACCGGCAAAGAACTGCACATGCTTGCGCCGTATGAGTCCGCTGCGGATGGCGACGGAAAACTCGGCCCGTCGGTTGGTGTTGAACCAGCCGATAGGGCCGGCGTACCAGCCGCGTTCAATCTGCTCGAGCTCCTGGATGCGGTCGAGCGCGCCGGACTCCGGGTAGCCGCCGACGGCCGGGGTGGGATGCAGCCGGGCGACGATGTCAACGGCATTCA
This sequence comes from Cyclonatronaceae bacterium, assembly GCA_046483675.1. Classification (GTDB taxonomy): domain Bacteria; phylum Bacteroidota; class Rhodothermia; order Balneolales; family Natronogracilivirgulaceae; genus SKNL01. The sequence continues at coordinate 14,612 of JAWOCT010000104.1, read as the reverse complement.
TATCAGAGGAGAGCGAAGCGGCCACGGGCGTGCACAAGTGCTGCACGTTGGCATATTTCTTGATGACCGGTCGCGGGGCATGTTCCAGCGAATCGGTGATGCGGTGCAGCTTTTCAGCGATCGATTCCAGCACGTAGGCATGCTCTTCCCGGTCCTTGGTGCTGTCCATAAGTTTTTTTTCGTTGATAGCATCCTGTGTTGCGGTCAGGCCACGGGGCATGCTGCCGGCCAGCGCTTCGGTTTTTACGTATTGGGATTGCAGTGAAAGAAGTTTTTCCGGAGTACTGCCCAGGAAAGTCGCTTCTCCGTTAAGCTGATAGATGAACGAGTAGCAGGAAGGATATTCCCTGCGCAGGTAATGGACCAGCTTGGTGCTGGATACCCGGTCTGCGGTCTGGAGCCGAAGGTCCCGGGCGATGACGATCTTGCGATACAGATCACGGTGTATGTCCCCTCGGGCTTGCTCCACATTGTTGATCCAGCGCATCCTTTCCTGATTTGATTCAAGCCGGGTAATTTTTTTCCCGGGCTGGATGTGGTCCTGCTGGAGGATACGGCTACGCTCCAGTTTGTTTGAAAGGCGTTCCAGAAACGTTCGCAGCCAGGAGGTGAACCAGTCGCGGATCTCATCGGGATCGTCACCGGCATCCCAACCGCGTGTAATATTGATCATTGAAAACTGCCCGTCCCGGACCAACAGCCACTCGGGCAGGAAAAAGGAAGCATTGCCGAGAGGACTCCAGGCGCCTGACAGCGGCTGGTCAAAGAACGAAAAACCACCCACCAGATGAGCGCCGGCCATGCTGTGGTTGACCTCACTGAAATGGTGCACTTTGGACATCAGCGCACGTGCGCGGGCCGATACCGTTTCGAAGCGGTTGCTGCCGGTGCTTTTGATCAGCGCCACGCGGTTGCCGGCCGAGATGGCCATTTCATGGTCTGGTCGTTCCCAGTAGAAACGGGTCCCGCTGGAATCCCCGTTGAGCTCGAGTACCGCCAGGGGATCGATATTCTCGAACGGCACGCAGAGGGTAAGGTATCCCGAACCGGACTGAAACCGGGTGCCTTCGATAAAGCTGGTGAAATGGTCGGATTCCACCAATGCTTCCATATAGCTTGCAGGGGCGGTTGAGATTTTTTCTATGTGGTCCGGCATGGGCAGGGCAGATATCAGGGAACGCAATGGATCCGCTTGAATGGCATTATCTTACATGGCATCGTCCACTTCACCGACCTCGTAGGGATTCCTTATTCCATATTCCCGGGGATCGTAATCGGCCAGTTTGAAAAAGTGATTCCAGGCTTCCTCACTGCATCCATTTTCATCCACCCAACTGATGTGGCTTTGTTTGATCAGACCGACGATGCGTTTGGCATATTCCAGACGCTTTTGCTCGTCCCGTATCCGTGGGACAGCTTCGATCATCAGATCCAGGTTCAGTCCGCAATCATAATCAGCGGGTTTCCGTTTAGGGAGAAACATACGCAAGTTCTTAATAGTTAATAATATCGTAACAATATAGTATATTTGAATGTCAGAAACATCAACGGTACAAACAGGACGGTAGATGCAACCGAAGCCGCCAGGCTGACGGAAGATACCAGGCTAAAACATCGCTGGCAATCAGTTAACAGATAAACGCATTAATTATGTGGTACAGTTCCATTGTTGAGACCGTCGGAAACACTCCGCTGGTCCAGTTGAACAAAGTGGCCAGGGGACAGAAGGGAACACTTCTTGCCAAAGTCGAATTTTTCAATCCTGGCAACAGCGTCAAGGATCGTATAGCGCTGAAGATGATCGAGGATGCGGAAAGGAGCGGCAAGCTCAAGACGGGAGGGACCATCATTGAGGGCACCTCCGGCAATACCGGCATGGGCCTGGCCCTGGTGGCGGCCGTAAAAGGGTATAAGTGCATTTTCACCACCACCGACAAACAGAGCATGGAAAAGGTCAACCTGCTTCGTGCCCTGGGCTGCGAGGTCCAGATATGCCCGACCAACGTGGATCCGGACGATCCGCGCAGCTACTATTCGGTCGCCAGGCGGCTCAATGAGGAAATACCCAATTCCTTCTATCCCGATCAGTACAACAACCTGAGTAACCGGCAGTCGCACTACGAAACGACCGGACCTGAATTGTGGGAGCAGACCGAAGGGCGGATCACCCATTTTGTTTCCGGCATCGGGACCGGCGGTACGATCAGCGGGGCGGCACAGTACCTGAAGGAGAAAAACCCGGAAATCACTGTTATCGGTGTCGACTCGGTCGGCTCCATCTTCAAATCCTATTTCGAGACCGGCAAATTCGACAAGCGGCATATCGCTCCCTATCTGACAGAAGGGATAGGGGAGGATATCATTCCGGAAAATGTCGATTTCAGCCTGATTGATGAGATCATTCAATGTCCGGATCGCGAGGCATTCCTTACTGCACGTAAACTGGCCCGCAAGGAAGGGCTTTTTGTCGGCGGTTCCTGCGGAGCGGCGGCCTGGGGAGCTTTGCAGTATCTCAGGAAAAATCCCCTGAAACCGGACGATATCATGGTAGTCCTGCTGCCGGACAGCGGCACGCGGTATGTTTCCAAATTCTACAATGATGAATGGATGCGCACCAATGGCTTTCTGGATGAAGTGCACCGGCCGGATATCGAGGATGTAATTGCGAGCCATGGGGCTGAAAAGAGGGAATTGCTGACCGTGGACCGCGATACGACCCTTGAAAAAGCCATACAGCTTATGAACCGACACGGTATCTCCCAGCTTCCGGTCACATCAGGCGATGAAATAGTGGGAAGCCTGACAGAGACGGGTATCCTTTCACTGCTCATGGAATCGCCGGACGCGCTCAGATCTCGTGTGGGAGCAGTGATGGATGAGCCGTTTCCCGTTGTCGCAGTCGATTCGAAGGTGGATCAGGTCACCCGAATGTTCTCAAATGGTCTTGCAGCGGTCATGGTGCGCTACGATGACGGCCGACAGGCAATCGTTACCCGGAGTGACCTCGTTTCAGCGCTTTCTTCGGCATCCGGCCGCCAGGAGGAATAGCCGAAAGCTGGGGAGAAGAGCCATAGATTCGATCTGAATAGCCGAGGGTTGGATCAGAGTAGCCGAATGCTTGATCGAAATAGCGAATGCTGGACCAAAATAGCCAAAGAATCGATTCGAATCGCAAATACTGGGTCGGAATAGCCAAAATATCGATCGGAATAACGACGATGGTATGGGAATACGGAGTACATAATCTTTCTTATATTCCCTGTGCACAAGAATCAAGTGCCATATCCGAATCACCAGTCAGCAAGAAATTGTTCCGGAATAAACCGGGATTGGGTGCGTACGTATATTGAAAGCGCCAGGAGTCAACAGCACTTTGGTTCAGTTGGACCCAGTGAGTCTGCAACAGCGGCCCTTGAACTTTGAGAGGGTATCATTGAATCGATCATGCATTCGCATAATCAAACCAAATAAAAGCATTTATGGAGAAGAACAAAGAAAATAAAAAGAAAATGGAAATCGAACTCACCAGGGAGGAGGCTCCGGGAACCTATTCCAATCTGGTGATGATCACGCATTCCCCATCCGAATTCGTTTTTGACTTCATCGCGATTATGCCGGGACTGACCAAGGCCAAGGTAATGAAGCGCATGGTCCTGACCCCGGAACATGCCAAACGGTTTTCAAAAGCGCTGCAGGATAATATCCGGCGCTACGAAGAGTTGCATGGCGAGATCAAGGAACGGGGCAAAAACGATCCACAGCAGCAGCATATCAGCTATCGCGGACCGCTTCCCGAGGCATGACAGCTATTTACGGGCTGTAATTAACAGAGTTACCGCTATCACAAAAAAGATGATATGCGGTAATACAGCGGCTTGAACGGGATCCATGGCTCCGCTATATCCAAAAGGCTCGAAAAGTTTCATTAACACGAGATACAGGAAACTGATTACGAGTCCGGCAGCGATATGCACACCCCGCCCACCCCTGCGTCTCACCGATGCAATCGCCACCCCGATGATGGTTACGGTTATAATCGCAAAGGGATAGCTCAGCTTGCCATAGTACTGTACCCTGGGCATGGCAACCCCGCCGGCGCCGCTGCGCTCGATCGATGCCAGGTAATCCCGGATTTCGGGATAGGTGAGCTGGTAGACATCGGATGAAGTTCGTCCAAAATCCCTTGGATATAGATTCAGCGTGGTATCGCGCCGGTCAAAAGTGATTTCTTCATATCCGTGCTCATGGTAGCGTTTGATCGTGCCGTTGATCAATTCCCACTTATGTTCCTCTTCATTCCAGGCCATGCGGCCCAGTTCCATGGTCTCTACCAGTTTGTTGTCGTCAAAACTGTAAAAGGTTACCCGGTAGCCGACATCCTGCCGGATGTCAAAGTAGTTGACCAGCATCAGCCGGTCGGGCGATTCCTGCCGGAAGATACGGTTCCGGTCAAGCCGCTCGGTCCTCTTCATGATGTATTTCTGCTCGAATTCCGCCCTCGCGGTATTGGAGCGCGGGACGACGTAGCCATCCAGATAACTGATGCAGGCAGCCACGAGTATGGCAAAGACCAGGTACGGAGCAAGCATACGATAGAGGCTTACCCCCGCCGCGCGCAGGGCCACGATCTCGAGGCGGTTGGCCATCTGTCCGGTGAGCCACAAGCAGGAGGCAAAAACCGCGACCGGTGAGACGAGCCGGATCATTTCGGGGATGTAGTTCAGATAGTAGTCGTACCATATCTCGGCGAATGTGGCGCCCCGGTCGGTGAAATCACCACTGTTCTCGGAAAAATCGATGACGATGAAGATGAAGATCAGCAGGCCGGTCACAAAACCGGTGAGCACCAGCATCCTGGAGAATATAAAACGGTCAAAGGTTTTCAGCATAAAAGATTCCGGTCCGGCAGCACACGATCGGATCTGCCGGATTGGTCCGGGAGGATCATGGTGTCCATTTTTATTGCGGCGTTGTCTGTTTCATTTTCGGAATACGACAAGGTACATCAGCACCATGCCGGCCAGCGCGATGGTGATATTGCCAAACCACATTCCAACGAAAGGAGAGATGAACATGCGGTCTGCCAGTTTTTCACCTTGAATGATACTGATCCAGTAGTAGGTGAACAGTATGGTGCTTATGATGGCATGGATGCCCATGTGCCCTTTCCGGACCAGCAGGCCCAGCGGGGCGCCGATCATGGCAAACAGGATGCATCCGACCGGGATGGAGGCCTTCTTGTTGACTTCGACCATGAAGCGGGCGATGCGTTCTTCTCTCCAGCTAAGGTTGTTGATCAGGTTGTCGGCCATGGCCTGGGTATTGCGCATTTTGGTGGTGGCCCTGAGGGCAACTTCCCTCTGGCTCTGGAGTGATGGCAGCAGTTCAAGTGCACGATAGGGCAGGTCCGTCGCCGGCGGGATGAGATCTTCGCGGTCCCGTCCGCCCAGACTGGTTTCGATGGTTTCGGTGTAGTCATCACGCTGGGCCAGATAGTCGCTGTCACGGTCGGGCGGAGTGGAGGGCGGGACCACTTCATCCTCCCTGAGCAGGGTGATGTCAGCCTGGTGGAGCGAGTGCATGAAATGGCGGATCTCCCTGTCGATGTCGCTTTTAAGGGAGTCGACCACCGCCAGCATGGCCTGTGCCCGCATGGAGCGACCGTCACGCCGGCGCTCTTTGGGATTGGTCCGGGAAAAGGTCAGGTCCGACAGGTCAAAGGTGATCCGGTACCGGTCGAAGGCGGTTTCCTCGTGTATGGTGCGGGCCGAGCTTCGACCTCGCTGCAGATAGCGCATGATGGTGCCGTCGTACAGATAGAGCGTTAGACTCATATGGCGTTCGTCACTTTCCAGATACCCGCGGTTGGCCTTGATCACGGCACGGTCGCGGCCCTGTTCGGGATTCTGGAACAGGGTGACATCGTAGAGCGAGTCGGAATCGGTCGGGATCTCCTTGACCAAAAAGGTGTAGCCGGAAATTCCTTCGTAGAAAATATTTTCCTGCAGGTCGAAACCCGGCTTTTTCATCCGGATATCAAGGAAAAGCGCCCGGGCCTTGTAATTGGCTTCCGGCAGCACCTCATTCGAGAACCATCCAAGAAACAGGGTGAACAGCAGCGCCATGAGCAGCGATGGCCGTATGATACGCATTGGGTGCACCCCTGCGGCACGTACAGCCGTGTATTCGTTCTGTTCGGAGAATTTTCCGTAGGCCATCAGCGAGGCGGCCAGGATCGTCATGGGGACGGCCAGCACGACCATGTAGGCCAGATTGACCATGATCAGCTCCAGGATCACCATGGCCGGGATACCCTTGCCGATGAGGTGGTCCATGAACTGAATCAGGAACTGCATGAGCAGCAGGAACATGATCGTGGCAAAACAGAACACGAACGGACCGGCATGTCTTTTCAGGAGGTCGCGCTCAATGCTTCCGGGAACCAGATTTTTAAGGAATTCCAATATCATGTGTGAATAAAAAAACCGGATAAGCGTTACGGTTCTGTGATGGCTTGGACAGATAACGAAAAAATATGACAATTCTGTCGCTTATTTCCCAAGAAAATCACACCGAGGCATTGATTCCTTGTCTCCGGGGCGATAATTTGCGAACCTTTGTATCATCCAAACCATACACCATATCCGGCAGGCCTATAGTCCATACCTTACCGTTCGCTTAAACACTGCAATGTTTATTAGTAACCGGGTCAAACTGAGTTTTATTCCTTGCGATATTTGACGGTTCGAAATGGATTGAAAGGCCTCGGGCTTTTTCTGGCTGTATGGTGCATGCCCGCGACGGCCCATGCCCTTGAAGCCGATACCCTGAGTGGTGCTGCGGTTAATCCCGAAGCAGTCGCTGCAATGGGTGTGGACGCAGAATCGGGTGCGCCACGAATCGATACCCTGCGTTTTTCCCGGCCGCGCACCGGTTACATTACAGATCCCTTTCCGCGCAGACGCTCCCCGCTCATCGAGATCCACTCGCCGCGCGACGAGATCCGTATTACACTTGATTCATTAGGACACTATTCGGCGCGCCGCATGATCCATGACGTGCCGGCCGGTTTCACACGCACCATGGATTTCGAAACCTTCTCCGAACTCAGCTTCCGGCATACAATGCATTCCAACTGGAAGCGGCTGGTGGAGGAAAAACGCCGCCAGCGTGGAGCCCGCCGGGGATTGCTGGACTTTACCATCGATCTGCCTGTCGGAGAACGTTCCGCTTTTACCACCATTTTCGGTCGGCCGGAAGTGAACCTGCGCGTCACCGGCACGGCCAACATGAACGTAGGGGCTTCCATCCAGGAAACCGAAAATCCGTCGTTGCCACCCGATCAGCAGCGCACGATCAATCCGACCTTTGAGCAGAACTTGCGACTTAATATCCAGGGTACCATCGGGGACAAGCTCACCATCCAGACCGATTGGGACACCGAACGTACTTTTGATTTTGAAAACCGCATGAGCATCCGCTATGATGGCTACGAAGACGAGATCATTCGCAGCATCGAAATGGGCAACGTCTCCATGCAGACCGGGAACTCGCTCATACGCGGCGGGAGTGCACTGTTCGGAATCAAATCCGAGGCAAAATTCGGCCCGCTCAGTATCACTTCGGTCGTGTCTCAGCAGGAAGGCCAAGGCAATACACAGACCATCACCGGCGGATCGCAGGCCAGTGGTTTTGAGATCCGTCCGGCCGCCTACGACAACGACCGTCACTTTTTTCTGGATTTCTTTGCCAGACAGGAATACGAAGCGGCCATGTCCGACCCGAACAATCCCACGCAGATGTTCCAGATCCAGGACATCGAGGTCTACGTACTCAACACCTCTTCCCAGGAGCGCCCGGGGCAGGTACGTGCTGCCGCCCTGGTGGATTTGGGTGTGACAAGGCAGGGCGACCGTTATCTGTACCCCAACGATGCAGGAGATCCATTCGATCCGGATTTGATCGATGAATTCCGCGATCCGGGCGTGACACCTTCGGAAGATGATTTCGGTGTCTCGGCAGACGCATTTGACGAAGGGAACTTTGAGCCGCTGGAACGGGGTGTCGACTACGAGGTTAATCAGACCTTCGGGTATATCTCGCTGGATTCGCGTCTGGGTGCCAATCAGGCACTGGCTGTTTCGTTTTCCTACATCGATCCTTCCGGTAATGTGGTTCAGGTGGGAGACATCAATGCAGGGGACGGCCAGCGGATGTTCCTGAAGCTGCTCCGGCCTTCTTACCTTACGACCAGCAGTTCCGCCTGGGTCCTGATGATGCGCAACATCTACAACCTCAACGCGACCAATCTGAATCCGGAAAATTTTGACGCCGAGATCGTATTTGACGGGGCCAATACGGCCCAGACCAACCTGCCTGGTCTTGGAAACGTACTGATGCAGGATCTGGGGCTGGACCGGGTCAACTCCCAGGGGCAGCCGTCACCGAACAACCAGATCGACTTCGGCACCGGGACCCTGGATGCCGTACAGGGCCGCATTATTTTTCCCTATCTGGAGCCATTCGGCCAGCGCATCATCGATATTTACGAGGCGAGCAACCTGCCCCAGGACCAGATCACTGAAAACATAGACCGGTATGCTTTCCCGGAACTCTATAACAATACGCAGCAGAATGCCCGCCAGGAGCCTGGCAACAACCTCTTCCTTATCTCGGGCAAGAGTCAGGGCTTGACCCAGGACAGCTACAGTCTGGGCTTTGCCCTGGTGGAGGGATCGGTCCGGGTGAGGGCCAACGGCGTGGAGCTGTCGGAAGGAGTGGACTACGAGGTCGATTACAACATCGGCAACATCATCATCACCAATGACCGCTATCTGCAGTCCGGCCAGGAGATTGTCATCGATTATGAAAGCAACCAGATGTTGCAGATACAGCAGACCACCTTTGCCGGAATGCGGGCGGAGTACCGGGTAAATGACAACATCCGCTTTGGAAGCACCTGGTTCACTCTTCGGGAGCGTCCACTGCAGGACAAGATCCCCATCGGCGACGAACCCATCAACAACTCGATCATTGGATTTGACGGTACTGCTGAATTCGACACCCCCTGGATGACCCGGGCTATCAACTGGTTGCCCTTGCTTCAGACCCGAGCCGATTCCGATATCAGTGTCAGTGGAGAATTTGCCCAGTTGCGTCCCAATGTGGCACAGACACGCGCCGTTTCCAGGGCTATTGACCGGGGAGACCTGAATCCGGATGAAGAACACGGGCTCTCGTTTATCGATGATTTTGAAGGGTCAAAGACCAGCATCAACTTCCTGAGTCCGGGCCGCTGGCAAATGGCTGCCTCACCCCATGCCGTTCCCGGGTTCGACCAGGATATGGATATGGAAGAAAACAGCATATCATCGCGGCTTGCACGGGCCGACCTGCGGGGAGAGTTCTCATGGTACATGATCCCGGTCAACATTAGCCGCATAACCGACGCTGCCCGTACCCCGGAAAGCCTGCCCTTGTCCGTTTCGGATGTGTTCCCGAATCGCGAAGTGCTGCGCCAGGAAGATCGTCTGCAAACCCTGGATATCCACTATCATCCCCGGAAACGCGGCCCTTACAACTACAATACGAATCTACGTGATCTGCTGGAAAACCGGCCGGAAGACACTTGGGGTGGCATGACGGCCGTGCTGCCGAGCGGGTTGGACAACCTTCGTCAGAACAACATCGAATTCCTGGAATTCTGGGTACAGCCGATTTTACCGGACGGAGCCCCGCCGGGCAGCAAGAACCCCGCCGATTACGCCGGCAAGATCTATATTGATCTGGGGCTGGTTTCCGAGGATGTGATCCCGAATAACAGACTCAATACCGAGGACGGGTTGGTCCGTGCCGTGGACCGTGCCAATGTCGGCGTGGATGCAAACAACCGGTCACGCGTCATAGAAACCGTCAGCAACCTCACCGGTCAGTTTTCCGTGGAGACCCAGGACCGTGAGGACGTGGGTCTGGATGGTATCCACAGCACGGACGGTGACTTTACGGAACAGCAGCTGTTTGCCGACTGGCTTGAACTGATGGAAATTCAGTACGGCAATCAGCCGGAATTACTCCAACAGATCCTTTCCGACCCGTCGAACGACCGCTATTTCTATTTCAATGACCCGCTGGTGAGTGACAAGCCGTTGCATGAGCGCTTCCACCGGATGTACGGTTTCCTGGAGGGCAACTCACTGACCAGGGGGGAATCGCGTGCCATTACGAACCGACCCGACACCGAGGGCTTGATCAACCCGGCCACGGTGCAGACCTCCAACTCCTATTTCCAGTTCGAGGTCCCGCTGAATCCGGCCGATGAGTCTTCACTGCAGATTGGCAACAATTACATCGTGGACATGGTGGAGGGCGATCTGCCCACCGAACGCTGGTATCTGGTACGCATTCCGCTGCGCGATGTGGCGCGGCAGGTGGGGGCCATTGAGGACCTGGAGCGTGTACAGCATATCCGTTTCTGGATGTCGGGTTACCGTGAGCCGTTTACCATGCGCTTTGCCACGTTTGAGTTGGTCGGGAATCAGTGGCGGGATTTCGAAGAGCTTGCAATTGAAGGGCATCCCAATACGGTATTCGATATCTCCACCATCAATATTGAGGAAAACTCCAACCGACAGCCGATTCCGTACCGTATCCCTAATGGTGCGATCCGTTCGGTGGAACGCGGTCAGCAGGAGAACATCCTGGCCAATGAGCAATCGCTCGCCCTGGGCGTTGAAGACCTTCGTTCCGGAGAATATCGGATGATCCAGCGACTGTATCCCTCTGGGCTCAACCTTTTAAACTACTCGAATCTGCGCATGTTCGTCCATGGCGAGGGGTACGAACGGCGATCAGATGTCGAAGTGGTGATCCGGCTGGGTAACGATCTGACCAACAACTACTACGAATACCGCCAGCCTGTCACGCCAACCGATCCGGCTTTTGAATTCACACCGCTCAGCCAGGATCCGGATGCCTCGGTGTTGAGCAGCGAGACCGACCGCATCTGGCTGCCTGACTCCAACAGTGTTAACCTTGTACTTGCATCGATGAACGCGCTCAAGCAGGCCCGGAATTTGGCCGGTGTAGACGATAATGAGCTCTATGAACGCAAGGATCTGGTCCAGGATGCCCCTCCGGGAACGGTCATTGCCATCCGCGGCAACCCCTCCCTGGAACGTGTCCGTGAAATCGGCATCGGCGTCAGGAATCCGCATCAGATCAATAACGGCACCAACGGTGGCTCTGGCAGCAACGGAAGCAGTGTTTCTTCAAGGGTTGCCTCCAGTGCGGGCAAACCATCACTGGATGCGGAACTGTGGGTCAATGAGCTTCGGGTATCGGGCTTTGACGACGAGAAAGGGTGGGCTGCCAATGTCCGCTCCACAATCCGGATGGCGGATTTTGCCACGATCCAGGGCAATTTCCGCCGGCAGACCGACGGTTTCGGTCCGCTCGATGCCAGCCTTGGCAACAGACAGATGCGCGATGAGTATTCCTATGATCTGTCGACCACGGTGAACATGCACCGCTTTATACCCGAACGCTACGGATGGAGTCTGCCGGTATCACTTTCGGCCCGGCGCAGCCGGCAAACACCACGCTTTCTGTCCCGGGAAGGTGACATCCGTTTCTCCGATTTCAAGGAGGCCGTGGAAGCCAGTGACCTGCCCGAGGAAGAACAGGAGCGACAGATTCAGGCCATGCTGGATGAAATACGCACCCAGACGCAGCGCTACTCCCTGAATATGTCAAACATATCAAAACAGAACTCAGAATCGGCCCTGCTCAGATATACCGTCGACAACATTACGCTGGGTTATGTCTATAATATGAGCGAAGAGAGCGATCCCCGGACCGAGTTCCGGGACGCCTGGGATTACCGACTCAATTTCAACTACCAGCTCAATATACGCAATGTGGATGTGGTCCGGCCGCTGTGGTTTCTGGAACCTGTTCCGGTGCTGGGCTGGTTTGCGGGAACCGGATTCACATATGTGCCGTCCAGGATATCCCTGCGGACCGGTCTCACCCGACGTTACTCGGAAGAACGCCAGCGCAGCTTCAACAGAGAGCCATTTGACCTTCGTCAGACGCATACGTTCAACACCACGACCAACTTCAATCTGGACTACAATTTCACTCAATCCATATCCCTTGGGTTTTCCAACCAACTGCAGCTCAATCTGGAACCAATTGGCGAGATCAGGGGAGGACCGGAATCCGACGATGGTTTCCCGTTCGATCCGGGTGAGGATAGTCCGGCGTTCGATCTTGTTCCCACCTTCCGAGTCCTTGAGGATTGGATTATGGATCCAGCCGTTTCGCCGCGCCGCGACAGCTACCAGGAAAGCTGGTCGGCTTCGTGGCGTCCCCGGCTGAACCAAATCGAGGGTCTTGACTGGTTTAGCTATTCCACTTCATTCCAGGGCAGCTTCAATTGGCAGAACAGCCCGGAGGGGTCCGGCCTTGGCTCGAACCTGGCGAATTCGTTCAGCTTTAATCACAACCCGGAGCTGCAGACCCAGTCATTGCTCCGAAAAATCCCATTTTATGACAATGCCGTGGAAGCGCATGAACAGGAACAGCGCCGGCGAACCCAGGACCGCGCCCGCAGCAATAACAATGGAGACCCCTCCGAGCGGAATCTGTCAGACGGCCTGAAGCACTATGCCCGGTCAATGCTGTTGGGCGTGCTCAGCATCCAGAATATCAACGTCACCTACAATATCGGCGGTAGTTCCACACAAAGCGGGTATGCCGGTGAATCCCAAATATTCTACATGTTCAACGAAGGTGATGATGAGCATTTCTCCCCCCCATTCGGCTACCGTATCGGGATATTCGACCGGATTCCGGATGAACGCTTGATCCGCAACCAGGATCCGACCCGGGCGTTGAACCTGAGAGGCACGGATCGCTCTCAGAACCAGTTCAATCTGCGTTCCGGATTGCGTCCCTTCCCGGATATCAGGGTAACCCTGAATTGGCAGACAAACTGGAGCGATACCAAAACCCGTTCAAGGACTCTTGTTTTCCCGGATTCCGTTTCGACACAACTCAATAATTCCGGGGATCTGTCCACTTCGGCCTGGGCATTCGGCGGAGGATACGATGAGCTTTTTGAGCTGCAGCTGGACCGTGCACTTGCCCGGATCGGAGAGGATTCCGAAATACCCAACCTCGATCCCGGTGAAATTCCGCTTACCCGTACCAGTCTGGAGAAGGATGTAAGGCAGGCCTATCTCGGATTTGCATCCGGAACCATCGGTGATCGAGGCTATATGCCCTTACCGCTGCCCAACTGGCAGATTTCATGGTCGGGCTGGGAGAAAAAATTCGGATTTCTGGACCGTTTCCTGCAATCGGCTACCATTAACCACAGCTACAGCGGAACCTATCGCATGGGGTGGCAGCTCAACCACGATCGGGGCAATGAGATTTCCCAGTCACTTGGATCATACACCTTTATCTTTGAAAGGCCGGAATTCCAAAGCCAGTCAATCAATCTGGAGCGCTCTTTCTCGCCCGTAGTGGGCTTGCAGCTGAATTGGGTGAACAACCTCAGGACCCAGATCCAGTATAACCGGACCAGGGCCATCAGCATCACCCTCACCAACAACACCATCCGTGATCGGCAATCCCAGGGTTTTACTTCCTCTATGAGCTATTCCAAACGCGGTTTCCGCATACCGTTCTTCAGGCAACTCAACAATCAGATCGATTTCAGCCTTTCGATGAGCTACAGCGGTGATATCACGTATACTTTCCGGCTGAACGAAGATGTGGCCGATGCGGTGCGTCTTCCACCCGAAGAAAGGGCCGATTTCGTACGTGCGGCACCCGACGAACAGGGAAGTGCAACCTTGCAGATACGACCCTCGGTAAAATATCAGTTCTCCAGAAGTATCAATGCCGGATTCGAATACAGCTTTTCCAAGACGATGCCCCGTTCGACCGGTGTGTTTCCCCGCACCGATCAGGACATCCGCTTCAACATCCAGGTATCAATCCGGTCGAACTGACCCTGGACGGCCTGGATGCAGCCGGATTAAAACCAGGGAAAAAGCACTCAGCAGCAGACATATCCACCCGATCCAGTCTCCGTAACGAACATAAAATGTTTTCCCTTCATACACAGGTACGGAATAGGTGAACCGGTCACGGGTCCAGTATTCCGTTTTTACGGCGATATCGCCATTGGCGCGGATGACCCCGGATAAACCGTTGTTGGCGCTCCGAAGGACAGTGCGCCCGGTCTCCACGGCTCGAAGCCGGGCATATTCATAATGCTGGATGTGTCCGCTGGTATGACCCCACCAGCCATCGTTGGTGATCACGACCAGGAAAGCAGCTCCCTGATCGACAAAGCGGCGCACCCAGTCAGGATAGACCGAATCGTAGCAGATGAGCGCCGGTACGGAATGACCGTCCAGGTCGAACATGTCGGTCCGGCGGCCCCTCCCGAACATGGCAAACTCGTTCCAGTCCACCCAGTCGAACAGGTCCATCCGGCTCAGGGCATGAACAAAGGGTACGCGCTCAACCATGGGGACCAGCTTGGCTTTCAAGTAAAAGTCGATGGTTCCGTCAGGATAAAAACCCAGGGCCGAATT
>JAWOCT010000125.1:0-76164 GCA_046483675.1 Cyclonatronaceae bacterium | reverse complement strand
AGACCGGACTCGTCATCGGACGACTCCGTCCATGTTACCGCAATTTTGGGATTGGCCCGCTGTTCCCGGTTGACGGATCCGGCATCATAGCCTTCGTAGAAATCCGAGGGAGCTTCATACACCGGATCAAAGACCTGCGGTCCGCCCCATACCGCTACGAAATACGGTGAATACCCCAATACCGAAGTAACAGGTGTGGAAAAAGAGTCCTGTTGTATGTTTTCCGGGGGAGCGGCTTCATAACGAACCGGGAGCGCTACCGACGTTGCCGGGCTTGTCTGACCTGCTCCGTTGACGGCGCGCAGGCTGACAAAGTAATCTTCACCCTCTACAAGCCCGATAACCCGGCTGTCCCCCCGAATCCGGTGATATCCATCCGCTGTCTGCGTAATTACGCCCGGGAGCATGCTCCATTCTACAATATCCTGTGCCCCCTGACTGCTTCCCACGGCATACTCAAACCGGCTAATGCCGGTGATGTCATCACTTGCCCGTGCCTGGATCGGTATCACCTGGCTGTTGTTCGTCCAGTAGCGCAGAAGCGGTCCGGTTTCATCGTCTTCCTCATTCTGTGTACCCGGCAGTCCGATATTACCGGCAACTTCTGCGATATTGTATCCCAGGACCTGATCCATTTCGGCCACAGGTGCCTGTGGCGGAGTGTCTTCATACTGGTCAGGCAGAGCATTGTGTCCTGGCGGCACTCCGGAGCCTTCCGGACCCACATCCACCTGAAAACCGGCTCTCCGGGTAGCCGTTGTTCCGGCCGGACCCCTTACCCGCACGCCGATATCAAGATCAACCGTGTTGTGGGATGCACTCCTGATGTTGTCGGGTGTGATATCCCACCCGGTGGTCCGGGTGAGGTAGATTTCCGTGGACGGCTTCAGACCGGTCGAACGGTAGGCATCCAGTCCGTGGTACACCGAAAGGTCACCCGAAGCACTGCCACCGGTTTCAATTTGAATGGCGGATTCAATGACACCCTGGGGATGGGTGGCACTCCAGCTTATGTGTGTCTCATTAAAGAAATTGTTCTGCGGACGGTTCGGCGTCACGGTGATGGCCTGAAAATCGGGAGGTTGCAGCATTTCGGATACGGTTTGCTTTAGCCCGGTATAGTATGTGATATGTTGCTCCAGGCCGGCATCCAGTTCCTCTTCAGCGCCCTCAAATGTGTTCAAGAAATTATCCATCATGGCATAGAAGATGAAATAGGAGCTGGCCTGCAAGTCATAGAAATCCTCGATAGCCACCGTCAGATTACGATGGGCATTGGCCATGGGATTATGCAGGTCTTCATAGCTTTCAAATACCTCCTCCAGTCCATCTTCAAGTGATTCCACATATTCATCGATACCAAAATCGAACATTTTGTCCCAGAAATCGAAATTGCGATCGGCAACGTCCTGTGGATCCGGGTCGCTGGTGGAAAGGAAATAATTCCTTGCGTTCTGGTTGACTTCACCCCAGGAATTGACGGGGCGGAAGTAGGTGTCCTTGTTATCAAGCTGGTAAATCATCTGGAGCCGGTTACCCGTCACGACACGCTCGTCGTAGAAATCGTCCGAGTCCGGATCCATAAGTGTCAGACGTTCGGTAATTTGTGCGATGGCCATGTTCCGGTTTCCCTGATTCTGGTCGAACCACTCCCTCAGGTTCATGGCCCAGTCGGCCTGCACCCACAGACTGTTGGCCTTGTTGATCTTGTATCCGTTGATAAGCTGAATGGCGGACTGATACATGCGTGCGAATCCGAGGACGGATGGATCGGGATGATAATAGATATCGGCAATATCAACGGCAAGGCTCTCATCCTGCTCGAACATGGCACTGTCTACATCTTCAAGCAGTGCTTCCACCTGCTGCAGCGGCTCAACCATTGCCAGACCCAGATCGTTCAGGGCCTGTTCCAGGCTTTCAGCCTGCTGGGCCTGTTTCTCGGCCTGTTCCATGTTGATCTGGAAGGAGGGTGATTCTGACTGGTAGTTGCCAGGGGAGACCTGCGACCAACCTTCAACCGGTGATTCCTTCATTTCATCAAGAAAATCAGCGTACAACTGCTGTATCTCTTCTTCTATATCGATGGCTTCGAGAATAAGCATATCCAGCTTGGTCATAACACTGCCGGAGGCATCACTGATCGAATTGGTGAGGTCCGTGATATTCTGTTTGGTTGTGACCTTGAATGTACCGTTGCGAATCTGGGCCGTCCGGTTGTTGCCCTCGACCCAGGAGAGAATGGCCTCCAATGCCGGGGGGAAGAAGCCCGAAGAGTTTCGCTCGTTATCTCGGATATGGCCGGCCCACTGATTTCGATACCAGGTGGAACCACCCATGAGATTGAAGCCGGCATTGGCGATGAGCTCATCCCCCGGGGGCTCGTAGTCATAGGTGATATCCCTCAGGGATTCCTGCACAGCCTGTTCAGCGGCTTCGAGTGACGCCATAAGGTCATCCATATAACTCTCGAAATCACCCTTCAGCGATTTGGCGGCAACAATGGCCGGGTCGTTTTCGACATTGCCGAGATGCGCACTCACATTGCCGTTGCTGCGGACCTTGACATGTCCGGCGAATTTCCACACGCTGGCTCCTGCCAGTACCATAAAGCCCTGGTTGCGTTTGATAAAGGCGCCGGTCGCATTGGCTCCCATACAACCCTTGTCACCGAGCGCACAGAATTCCACGCGGGCTGTTGCATAGCCTCCCGCGGGGTACTGCTGGGCCGCCGTACTTCCCATGGCAACCGGATCCCGGACATACCAGACCGAAGCTTCCAGCTTGGATTCGAAGCTGAATACAAACACTGTGAAATCGATTCCGAGCCCCCCTTCGAAATAGAAGCCGATATCACTGGCAAGGAAGGTGATGTTTCCATCGAGCAGATTAAGGATATCGATCTCCAGTCCACCCTGGACTCCCCATACAACGGGATCTCCATCCAGCCGGCCGGCAAAAAAGTCCAGTGTGCCAACGCCGTCCATGTATACAGGAATGGAAATGGAAAGTCTGAAACCACCCTGGATCAGGAATTCATCGAAGCCGCTGCCCGCCTGTCCGAACTGAACGGCCAGGTACATGTTGGCACTGAGATCAAGTCCGGCGGGGGTACCGTCACCATCCAGACCCAGTACAGCGCCGGCCGCATCAAAATAGATAGCCTGATTTGTGACTTCGAGATAGGTCTGCCCCGTAACGATACTGAGTCCACCGGCACCACCGATGTTGAGTTTGGCATACAGCATGGCGGCAAATTTGAGATCATGATCAGGCTGTGTCGCTTTATCGGGTTTGTAGAGTGTGTAGCCGAAATCATCCAGTGCAGCATGCACGAAATAGATGTCATCGGGGTTCGGGTTGTAGAAGAACCCTCCGCCGAGTCCGGCCAGGTTGACAATGGGCGGCACGATCGGAATATCCGGTCCGGACATTTCAAAGGCGGCAAAAAGACCAAAGCTCAATCCGTCGCGGTTCTCGAATTTTCCTGCCACCATACCGCTGACGCCCTGCTCACCCGGCATTTCAAATTCACCTGTGGCCGCCAGTCTCAGCATAAAGCCATCATCATCGCTTTCATACTGAATGGTTCCGTTGATGGAGAACATGTCATGGACGGCCATGTTGATGCCTTCCATGTAGAAAAGCTTGGCTCCATCTGTCGTCTCGTAAAACAGCAGCCCTTCAATACCAATATCAAATCCACCCGAACTTCCTTCCCCGCCCAGGGAAAGCTGCAGGGCATCGTTGTTCGACCCGCATCCGTCCCCTTCTTCTGTCTGGATGCCCGGATAACTTCCAAAACACAGGAACTGGGTCACTTCTTCGGTTACGGTCTGGCTGGCGGCAGCCTGGCTCACATCCCCGTCGTCGGCATCGGCACTAGCGGATGTTTCCATGGTCAGGCTCATGCTTCCTGAGGGGGTATTCCGGTAATCTCCATAAAAGAACTGTCCCAGTTCCAGGTTGGCAAAGCCCATGACCGAGAAGGACACACCGCTCGAAAGATCGAAATTGCCAATGTCCTCCACACCTTGCGGGGTGATGGTGAACCCTTCGTAATTTACCGTGCCCGATATCGCATCCAGGGCCAGTCCGGCACTTCCTCCCAGAATCACATAGAACGCATCAGACTGTGCATTGCTGGCACCGGCTTCCGCCTCCAGATGGATCTCGAAAAAGCTGTACTCGATAGAAAAGTCGATATTGCCGGTGATGTTGTACTGCAGGGGATCCGGCGAACGGGACGGACGGAAACTGATTCCTGCGTTGTTCCCCATATTGCCTTTCTTGCCGAAGCTGATCACTTCATCTCCGTCGTAGAAAATACCTCCGTTGGCAACCAGCCGGGACATCATTGGCTGCTGGATGTTGATGTTCACTTCGGCATCATGCAGATGGAACTCCGCCAGGTCTCCGATGGGGTACGATTCGTCTTCAAACCCGAAATCCGGCCCCTCGCTCTCGATATTGATCTGACCGTCCTGGGTGCGTTTGAAGATGATGCTGGCACTGGCGGTATTGCTCACGGGATCCGGAAGGCTTACGGTAAAATTGGAGGATATGCTCAGCCCTTGATCGGAGGCGAAAGCTACCCCGAGGCCGTCCAGCACCACATACTCCTCAAAAAGTCCGAAACCGTCGGTACCGATGTTGTCAATGGAAAACTCACCGGCGGTTGATACCATAAAATCCTGGTAACTCAGGTCCTGCTCAAGAAACGTCACACTGCCATTTCCCGATGTCAGGGTCAACACCCTTCCGCTTATGGACAGCGCCGAACTGGAAAATTCACCGGCAAGGGTACCTTCCATCAAATCAAACTCCTGTTCGGGTAGCTGGGCCGTGGCCTGCCCAAGTCCGAACACAAGGGACGGAGAGCCCTGAATCCCCTCCACCCCAAGTTGCAGTTCTTCCACGTGGACTTCAAAATCATCATCCAGAAGGTCCTCGAAGGATACCAGTCCACTAAAGGCGGCGACAAAACGGTCGCCGGATATATCCAGGGTCATGGCTTCATGCTCTTCCGGCAGGAAACGGGCCAGACCGAGATCCAGGCCGCCCGCGGGGAAGTCGTAGGAAACAGCGGCATCCCATGCGCCGGCATCATACGAAGCGGCCAGGAACAGTGAATGGGGACTGCCGGACTCCGCTTCAAGCAAGGTGGATGTGATGCCGGCCGAGAAATGCAAAGCGGGATTTTGACCGATCTCCATCCGGATGCCATACAGATTTACAGCGAAATGATCATCGGCTCCACCGCCCAGATCCTGGTAGTGGATGTATTCATACAGCGGGGTGACGCTCTGTGACGGATCCCAGGTGTCCATGAAGGTTCCGGCTTCTATCGTGGCGGAGATACCGTCGGCCTCATCGAGTACAAGTGTCGCCGTGGCTTCATGACCGTCAAAGATGGAGGGCAGATCGGCCAGCAACATGGCCTCAAGACGGAGGCCGTCACCGGTATTCCCCAGTTCAAGGGCATTCAGGGTTATCGGCAGGTTCAAATTGGGTGACAGATCGCCGAGCTCGCCATCAGCCAGGGAAATGCTGCCGCCGGTGAGGTTGAATTCACTGTCGGTCTGCAGGGTGAACCCAACCATGAAGGAGGGAGCCTGTCCGGCTGCCATGGTCAATGCCGGAATCACGACGGGAAGATGGCCGTCCCCGGTGGTCAGCTCATAGCCGCCGTCCTGCATGGCATTATAATCGATAAGCGGCTGGCCGTCCGCATCCTTCAGGATGATATAGGCAATCTCTTCGTTCGGCAGTCCGATACGGTCAGGCAGCAACGCCAGCGCCCCGCCTGCTATGCTCAGTCCGGAAGCGTTCCAGATGACAAACGGTTCTCCTTCTTCATAGTATTCGTCCGTGGGGTCGGTCAGATAAAATTCGGCACGGCCCTGGGTCACGCCAACCCGGTACTGCCTTACCTCCACACTGAAATCATCATGAAACTGTACGTTCAGGTCAATAAAATTTTCCCCCTGGTAGATAAGGCTCGCCGTACCACTGCCGCTGAAGGTGATTCCGTCGGATGAGATGACAATATCCTCCTGCATGGTGTACCGGAAGACATTTTCTCCTTCAAGCGGAGCATCGGATGCCGATACCGTAATCGACGCCAGATCGGTGCCTACCTGGAATGCCAGGTCCGGAGAGATCACGGCCGACCCCCCGGTAATACCAAATTCCGGGAAACCAAACTGCAGATTATTGAAATTCACACCCACCGATATATCGTCATTGCCGACACTTCCCTGTCCCGAGAGCTGCAGGCCGTCAGAATCCAGGAGGGCCTGCTGAACTGTAAAATCAAATACCGGTTGTCCGGCCGGACCATAAGCCAGCAGAAACTCATCTGTGATGGAAATGCTTCCATCCGTTATGGCACCTGTGAACAGGTCGATATTTCCGGAGCCGGTAACCGATATCTCGGTACCGCCGGGGGCCGGCAGGGTGGCTTCCATAGTGCCTGATGCCTCTAATGACTGTCTCCCATCTGCAAATGCGAAGTCAAGGGAGGCATTTTCGATACCCAGTGCAACCGGCCCGAAATCGACTTCTCCGCAAGAGGTATATCCTTGAACCGATCCGGCAAATCCGCTGCCATCGATAATCTCCAGTGTCACATCAGGGTTTTGCGGACACGGATCGCCGTCATCATCAGGTTGCGAGAATGACGGGACATTTTCCAGACGGCTGTAGGCATAGAGCGAGACATTCTGCTGCGGACCCTGGTCGGTCATCTCACGTGAAAGCGAACCGCCCAGACTGTCCACCTGGATTTCCGGCGGACTGACGGATGGCGGTCCCAGCGGCACAAGCGCACTGCCCAGCGGGATGTGCGTCTGCACCGTGCCGACCAGGTGCCCCTCCTCAAAACCGACATCGGAGAAGGTCAGGCCGTCGACAGGATGCAGATCCGTATCCTCAAAAGCGGGAAGACGGAGTTCAAAGTCGATGCGCGGATCCAGGTCCAGATTCCAGTCATTCCGGTACCAGTCTGCTTCCAGGGCCGCCGTAGTCCGCAGTGCCAGCGGCTTGAACTGCAGGCCGAGCAGCTCGAACGGGGGCAGGGACAACCCGGGTCTGGAACTGATGCTTACATCCTGCCGTGGGATCACAATACCGCTGTCGCGGATTTCCACACCTGCAAACGGGAAGGAAAATGCTGTTCCGTCGGACAGGTTAAAGTGCAGACTCAGATCGACCGCCACTTCAAAGGAGAATCCTTCTTCCCCTGACCAGGAAAGATGCGGGAAGGAAACGATTTCCGATATCTCAAGACCGAAAAAGCCCAGATCGAGATGCGGCAGGTCGGCCGTTTCGCCGTCGTAAGCCGTCACTTCAAAGGTGGACTGCGTCAGATGCACGTCCAACGCTGTGGAAGCGACCGTTTCCTGATCGTCGTTTATCTCGAAAAATCCGCCTATATCGAATCCGAAAGAGGGAGGCACCGATCCATCCAGGCTTCCCTCAAATGAACCCTGAAGGCTGTTCAGGGTATAGACCACACGGTCGCTGCCGGGCACCATGGGCACCGGCTGGTTCATCTCGCTCAGATCGAGATTGGCGAGTACAAGCCCGCCATCCCCCAGAAGAAATCCCGCCGAGCCGGTTTCATCGAATTCGTTGTCAAACAGATGCAGGTTCCCCTCCAGGTACAGCGCCGACATCGTCATCATCTGCTCGTCCGGCACGGTTTCACCATAGTGGATGCGTGTAAGCCGCAACGGGATGTGGCGTTCTGTAAGGTCATGGAGTGCGTCGTCGGTGCCGATGTCGACGGTTACCCCGCCACCTTTCAGTACCGGCATCGACGGGTCGCCTGAGAGGACCACATTATGCAGTTGCGCACCGGCTACCTCGGGCGGGTCGGCCGGATCCCAGGCCGGAACAACCAGCGTCAGTGACGCCCCGGGCAGGGTGCTCAGGGCATAATCGCCGTCCGGCGTTTCTGTACCTTCCACCAGCAAGTCACCTTCGTCATCACGCAGGCGCAGGTAGGCCACGGATTCTGTGGGGAGCGGGAGGATGTCGGGGATTAGCAGCTCGGCGAAGAACGTAAAAACGGGATTGAGTCCGTCCCGGTCGATGTACGCCACCTTGGAGTCGTTCCAGTAAATATCGGCGCGGCCGCTCCTCACGCCGAAGGGATAGAGCGACATGCGGAAGTCATCGGTATAGTCCACGGTGACATCGCTGTCAAATGCCTTGTCTCCATAATACAGCGCAGCTTGACCCTGTCCCGTGGTGCCGATACCGGTGGAGTCAATGATGACCGTACTGCCCAGCTCCATGTAGAGTCCCGGATCCAGCGTGGTGTTGCTGTCCGGCGGGAGTGCGGCAAACTGCAGGCTCCGGTCGGTACCGATACCCGCCTCAAAGGCAAAAGCTTCATCAAAAATAATCTGACCGCTCCTGATCGTAAGGTCATGGAGATCCAGCAGCAGTTCGTCAAATGTCACACCGATGGGATCATCCCCAAGACGGAGCGACTGCCGTCCGTCAATGAAAAGGCCTTCCCCCGTGATGGATGCCTGGCTGATGCGGAAAGTCAGGACGCCTTCCTCATCGGAAGGAATGGACCAGTCGAACGGACCGTCGATGGTGATATCGCCGTCGACGAACCGGCCCTGGATGATATCGATAAGAAAGCTTCCCCGGGCCTGGACATTGTCTGAAAACTGAAGGGTTATGTCGCCACCCAGCTCGCCCTGCTGTCCATCCGTTTCCGTCCACGACAGTGATAAGAATGATTCGTTGACCTGCCCGAAAAAGGGTCCGATCTGCATGGGGCAGTCTGGGTGGATGTTCTGGAGCTCAGCCTGGAGTCCGCCTGAGAAATTCACTTCAACTTGCTGCTGGTTAGTGCTCCTTTCATCTTCGCAATGGAACGGGATTCCCGTTGAAAACCCGCCCTGCACGTCAAGGTCTGCGAAAGGCCGGATTTGCTGATCGTCACCCATGGGTTCCCATTCCGCGCCGGCAACTCCGGACAGTCCGTTCACGCTGATGGCATATCCGGCACCGAACTCCCACCGGCAAGGTTCCGCCAGATCGAGTTCAAAAGGCATGTGCACACGATCGTCAGCAATCGTCCCGTCATCGAATTGCAGGCCGATTCCGGACAGACAGCCCGGAATGCCCGCTTCCGGCGGCAACTGGACATCCCCGGAGAACCGGACTTCCCACGGTCCCGGACCGGTCCCATCCCAGTCAAAGACGGGAAACGTAAACTCTTCCACCGTAAGACGCTGCAGATGGATGGCGAGATCCGATACGTCAAAATCGGTCAGGGTTTGTGAGTTACGTGCAAATTCATGCTGTTCGAACGAAATCCCGTTGCTGGATATCATCGTGTTTTCCATCCAGGGCGATTCCCAGCCGCCGAACAGTTCCACTTTCAACCTCGAGTCAAATGAAACGCCAAAGTCCCATTGACCATCCGAGGGATTCAGTTCCAGGTGATCCAGCTGTATATTACGGAACATAAGTTCTGCAAAACCGAGATCCAGACCGCCGTCCTGTACATTGCAACTTTGGCGTATCGGTCGCACCGATACCTGTTCACCGCTCCTGTAGGTGGCCTGGAAGTGCACGTGGCACAGTTCTTCTTCATCGGGACGGCTGACTGTCAGGCGGGCATCCTTGCGGATGTCAAATTCAAACAAATCCTCTTCCGGATCGATAATCACCTCCCCGAACAGGAACGCCGGGCGCAGTTCGATCAGCGAATGACCTTCCACCAGCTGCAGCGCTTCGAGGTTACTGCAGGAAAACGAGGTCTCCAGTACGCTGTGGCGGATGTCAAGCTGCTCAATGGTGCAGGGGGATGTAACCCCTTCCATGGCCACCGATGCACGGGCATTGAGCTCCCTGTCAGGGAATGTGGCCGTCACTTCGTCTATACGTAGCGAAACGGGTCCTTCACTAAACACGGGAGCATCCCTCAGCGAGGCTGTAACCGTGCCCCAGAACCCGGACGGAGTGACGGACAGTTCGCCTTCGGCCGCCAGCTCGCCGAACAGTTCGGTCCGGAGGGAAGCGCTCGCCTGAATACCCTCACCAAAGCGGTATTGCATGCGATCCAGCATGAGGAACTGCCCCTGCCGTGCAAGGTGCTCGTTCAGGGGTGATGTATCCATCGAGACACGGCCGCCGGCAACCACCGGGTTTTCCATGCCCGTCTTCTGGATGGTGAGTCCGTTCACATCAGCCCTCAGCCGAATGGGTTCCGGAAGGATTTCCTCCATGTAGAACTCGACTTCGGCGGTACCGTTGAGTTCGAAAAACGGACCGATATCCTCGGCATCCAGCTCTTGCGGATTTGCTATCCATGCCATTTCCGGCACCAGCGGGATGCGCTCCAGGTTGGCCAGGTCCTCCGGCTTGACCTCAGAACCGTCGTAGGTGAAGGTGAATATCTCGCTCTGGCCCTCGTTGCGGATCGGCAGCCCATCCCCTGCCTCAAAAGCCCGCACCTGCCAGGCATACCGCCGGCCCGATTCCAGTGGGAAAAGATCAGGGGTATAGACAAAAGAAGTCACATTCAGCAGCGTCTGGTCATGGTGCGGACGGTTTGCGTCAATGGCGTCCTCGGGATTTTGGCCATCGAACACTTCCACCAGCAGGAATTCATACTCCAGGTCTGCCGCCGTACGCGTAAGTACCGGTGACCAGCTGAATACCGGGGTGCTCATAGTCAGGTCGGTCCGGTTGCCCGGGGTCATCAACTGAGGCGGCTGCGGATAGCTCACGGTAAAGAACGCCTGTCCCGGGATCACATTAAAACGGCCGTCACCCAGCACTTCTGCGCCCAACTCCAGACGGTAATCGCCCTCCGGAAGCGCTCCGGTCTGGATCAACTGTCGTTGGAGTGAGGATCGCACCCCTGAAATTACCTCCTCCAGGCTCCGTTCGATCCGGATCCGGTCAAAAACAGGCGACAGGATGTGTGTACCTGGCTCAAATCGTACCGGAAGCGATTGTTCGTCCACCAGAAGCTCGCGATTGCGGTAGAGCTCCACCCGGAAGATCACATCCACCGGATTCAGGTTTGCCCCTGAAGGAATATAACTTACCTGCAACTGGTAACGTCCGCTGACCACATCGTCTTCAAGGTCGCTGATGAACGGTGAGGGAAGGACACCGGGGACACCCACGATGCTGATCTGCACCGTTTCCTGGGCCTGTACCTGACCGGAGGGCAGCCCTATTCCAAGTCCCAGCATCAGCGCCAGCATTGCTGTGAGTATCGCTTTTTTGATCGGTGCCCGTCTCCGACTTGTCATCATTCCTTTTTGTTTCGTTAATTACTGATTGTGAACACTGCTTCTCAGAACCGGTATGAGAAGCTCAGCCGCGACTCGAACTCCGAGAAGCCTGTGCCCGTCCCCTGGCCGATCATGTTGTTGTTGGCCCGCATGGTGAGCTGCAAACTTGCCGCATCGAACAGGCGATAGGAGGCCCGGGCGTTGCCGTTCATTTGCCACGAAACGTTCTGTATCAACACCCCCCCGTTTGCGTCGTCCGGCCCGCCGGCACCCGGCCGGTTCACTTCGTTGCGCGAGGCCCCAAGGGTCAGGTTTGTGCTCAATCGGCCCTCAAGGAAGGTGTAGCCCGTGCCCGCGTTCAACCCGTAGTTGCGTATCTCGCTGCCGCCGGCTTCGCCTGTGAGGGCATTAAGACTCGCATTGACCCGAAAACCCCCGAACATCGTCACACTGTAGCTCATCATGCCGTTAAGCGTGTGGCCTGCCGTCCGGCGCTGCTGATCTTCAAAACGGCTCACCGATTCAAAGGTCTGGTAGAATGTCGCCAGGGTGAGACTGTGGGTCCGGTTGGCACCCGACAGGGTCATCATCGGCTGAAATCTCACCGTCTGGGAGGTGTACTCCGAGCTGCCGGTGACCACCTCGGCATCGGTGGGCGAGGTCTCGCTGGTGTTCAGTCCGTAGCCTCCCGACACGCTGAACCGCTCGCTCACCCGGCCCGTCACGTTTACCGCATAGTCCAGTCCCTGCTGGGTCTGCACACGTTGGCCCAGCAGATTGTCCTGGTCCAGACCGACACTGTTGTCCACCTGCAATCGCCGCCCGAACAACTGCAGGCCCAGGTTTGCCGAATAGCGCTGGCGGTCGTCGCGAAGGCTCCGCACACCCAGGCTCTGGAAACCCGGCTGGATCCGCTCGTATTCCAGACGCAGGGCCACCGGGTCCACGTTCAAACCCGCATGCGCCGAACCGGCATAGCCCAAGCGCGTGCTGGTGCGCACCTCCATCAGGTCGGTCACAAATTCCGGTATCCCCGCCTCACCGGCATCGATTGCATCGCTGCGAAGGTCCCGCGTGAGGGCCGATACGGACCCCTGCCCCCCCAACTCAAAAGCCCTCCCGAACAGGCTAACCTGGAACGCCGGTGACACCAGCAGGTTCTCCGCCGGCGGGGTGAAGTTGCGCGGGGTCTGGCCAACCCGGCCACCTGCCGATGGATCCCGGGGCTCACCGCTATCCTCCCCGGTCCCCTCGAAACCGTCTGGCAGGGTGATTGATTCCTTGTCGTCACGCGCATAGAATCCCGATAACATAAAGAACGACCCGCCGGTTTGGCCCAAACCGATCCGGCCCCCGTACAGCATCCGTTCGTAACTCAATCGGCGCACCGGTTCATCCTCACGCGGGCCGATCGCCCGCTCGGCACGTCCGCCGGTCAATTCCAGGATCAGCCGACCCGGGGTCAGCTGCAGCTGACCCCCGCGGATCCGCGTGCCTGACAGGCTGTAGCGCGACCATGACGGGCTCACGTCTCCGGCCGCCAGACTGAGCCAGCGCCAGCTGCCGCTGAAGGCAATCTGGTTCATCGACTGGCGCAAGCGCGAGTCGTCGGTGCTGTAGCGAAGGCTCAGACCCGACCGGAACCCCAAAACCGAAAAATTCGTGTTCGCCGTGGTCACATTGCCCAGGGGGGCACGGCGGCTCACATCGCGAGTGGTCGTATAACCGTGGGTCTCTGTCGAGATGCTCCCGCTTACCGTCAGCACACGTATATCGGTCTCCCCTACGCGACGGTCCGGTCCTGTCTGACCATGCGCTTCTCCCACAAACATGGCAGCAAACAAAATCAAAAGCAGTACCGGGGGAACTCTATTGATGTTGTGTAGTAGAGATAAATCGATAACGGTCACCCATTTTTCCGTTGTTTAAAACCCGATAAAGAAAACTCCCCATTGATAGACTCTATATAATGCCCATCAACTCATTACATTTTTCAAAGAATAAACAAAAAATTCAAACAGACAAAAAAAATTATGAATTTTTCATGAAGTTCCTGCGGCCACCCGGCTCTCCCTTTCTAAAAACCGCAGATTTCATTTTCAGACTTCACCCGCCCCCTCTGAGGCAAAGACCCAGCAGAAAATGCCATACCACGAGCGCTGCCAGGCGGCTGGTCTGATCGTCCCGGTCAAAGGATGGATTGACCTCTACCACATCCAGGGACAAAACCGTTTTGTTTTCGCCGGATGCCCGGGCTGTCTCCAGAAACAGTGATTTGGGCAGTCCTGATGCACAGGGTGCACTGACGCCCGGGGCATCGGAATGATCCAGGGCATCCATATCCAGTGTCAGCAGCACGCCTGAGCCGTCGTTTTTTCCGCTGGTCAGTTTATGCAGTTTTTCCAGTACGGCACGACTATCCGTTTGGCCTGCATACGCACAGTCACCACCGTTTGAACGGATGTAATCCACGTGTCCCCGGGCTGTGGCATGGGGCTGCAGTCCCATCACATGATAGGACCGGCACATGCTTTTTACATCCTCCAGGATCTGGCGAAACGGACTGCCGGAATGACCCTGTCCGTTTTTCAGCGGACGCACATCGCAGTGGGCGTCGATATTGAGGATGTGGTGCGGCTGATTAGCCTTGCGATACGCCAGGGAATGCCCGTACGTGGTTTCGTGTCCGCCTCCGAGGACAATGACCGGCACTTTCCTGGCAATCCACGGCGCTACACGCGAGGCCAGTTCCTCCTGCATCTCCTCCATGCCGGCCTGCGGTACATCCCCCAGGTCCCTGCCATGGTGCAGCACGTCGGCAAATGCATCCCACATATCCGCGGGCGGTGTCATTTTGGACAAATACTTGCGGATCAGCGGCGGCGCCTGCGATGCGCCGGGGCGGCCGCCGTTGCGGATTACTCCCTCATCGACGGGACACCCGATCATGACGAAGGAGAGCTCCTCTCCGTCTTTCCTCAAATCGATCCCCGCGGCCCCCAATTGCAGCAAATCCGCTATCCTCAAATCATTTTCACTCATAAAATCCGTGTCAGGTGTTGTTATTGTGCTCCATTGCCGCTACACACTCGCCACCCGCCCAGACGCGCACGGCATTGTTGGGCTGGAAATGGTACATCCACTGATTTACAGGGTCGAACGAAACGCCGGATGAAATACCGTGCGAAACACCCTCCGGAATCCCTGGTGAAACGCCGTGCGAAATCCCGGGTAATGTCCCATGCGATAGTCCATCCTGAAAATCCTTCACGTCGATTTCCACGAAATCGGCCTTTTTGCCGGGCTCAACCGAACCGGTGACGCCATCCAGTCCGATCGCTGCCGCCGCATAGATGGTCGCGCCCTTGAGCACTTCCGCCGGCGACATGTACTGGATCGTGCACGCCAGGTGCATGGCCAGGGGCAGATGGTAGCTGGGTGCCGATCCCGGATTGAAATCGGTGGATACAGCCAGCGGGACCCCGGCACCAATGAGGTCCCGTGCCGGCAGCGGCTGCTTGCGCAGATACCAGGTTGCCAGAGGCAGACTGACGGCGATGGTCCCGGCCTCTTTCATCGCTGCAATTCCTTTGTCCGAAATGCACTCCAGATGGTCGGCTGAAATGGCGCCCAGTTCAGCCGCAAGTTCCGCCCCGCCGGCCTCCGTGAGCTGATCGGCATGGATTTTGGGGATAAGCCCGGCATCAACGGCGGCTGCCAGTATCTTTCGGGCCTCCTCCTGCGTAAACGCCGGTGCATCGGCAAACACATCGCAAAATGTGGCCAGCTCTTGTTCCGCGACCGCCGGGATCATCTCGTCGATGATCAAAGAGATGTACCCGTCCCGGTTATTGTTGTATTCGGGCGGGATGGCGTGTGCACCCAGGAAAGTGCTCATGATCCGAACCGGCGACTGCATCTGGAGCCGGTGATAGACGCGAAGTTGCTTAAGCTCATCCTCGAGGCGCAAACCGTAGCCGCTCTTGCATTCGATGGTCGTCACACCCAGCGACACCATGCGATGCAGCAGTCCGGCGCTTTTCTCCAGAAGCTCTTCTTCGGATGCTTCACGCGTTGCTTTCATCGTGCTCAGTATACCTCCGCCAGCCGCCGCAATCTCTTCGTACGTCCTTCCAAGGGCCCTCATTTCGAATTCATCCGGCCGCCATCCCCCGAATGCCAGGTGCGTATGGCAATCGACCAGGCCGGGAACAACAAGGCGTCCACCGGCATCAAATATTTCCATGTGATGGGGCAACGGCATCTGACCGGAGACTTGTCCACTATTGCTCATATCGCCGTTTTCCGAATCGCCATTCTGTCCATCACCGATCATGTCCCTTGACCGGAACCATTCAGCCAGCCCGTCTTCAGGGCCGGCATACTGGATGATGCCGCCCTTCCACAAAATGACCGCATTCCGGATCAGGTGAATGTGCGCCTGCCCCCCCTGCATCGGGCACACGGCAAGGGCGCCAATATTCCTCAGCAGCCGGTAGCGCTCCCCGTTCTGTTTTGGCTGTGTCCGGGGTTCTGCATCCGGATCCGGCTCGACAGCCCAACGTCGCTTTTCCTTTTTCACAGCAGTCCCTGCTTCCACATCCACCTCCGGTCCCGATCTGATGCCGGATCCTGCCTGCACCCCGGGCTTGCTCAGTTCAGTTTCCGGCATAGCGCCTCCACTCTGTTTATCATTTCATGATTCCTCAGCATGGCAATCCCCTGGTCTATCTCGTTGCGCATGTACCGGTCCACATCCATGTGCGGAATGACGGAGCGCAGGTAATCATGCGCCGACAACACGCCGCGGCCGGGCTTCAACGGCTTTCGGAAATCAAGGGCCTGCGCCGCGGTCAGCAGCTCTATGGCCAGGATCATCTCCACATTCTCAAATACCTGCAGAAGTTTCAGGGCGGATATGCTGCCCATGCTCACATGGTCCTCCTGGCCCAGGCTGGTCGGGATGGAGTCGACCGAGGCGGGATGCGACAGGATCTTGTTTTCGGATACCAGCGACGCCGCCGTGTACTGCGGGATCATGAACCCCGAATTGATGCCGGTCTCCTGCATCAGGAGCTTGGGAAGACCATCGTGCCCTTCCAGCAGCAGGTAGGTGCGCCGCTCGGATATACTGCCCAGCTCAGACAGCGCCACCGCGGCATGGTCCAGTGCCAGTGCAAGAGGCTGACCATGGAAGTTGCCCCCGCTCACGATATCGCCGTTTTTAAGGACCAGCGGATTGTCATTCACCGAGTTCAGCTCCGTCGAAACCACCTGTTTCCCGTAGCACAGTGCATCACGACTGGCCCCGTGCACCTGGGGGACGCATCGCAGGCAGTAGGGATCCTGCACCTTCCCGCAGTGACGGTGGTTTTCCATGATCTCGCTGTCGACCAGCAGATTCCGGACATTCTTCGCCACTTCCAGCTGGCCGGGATGGGGACGCAACTGGTGGATGCGCTCATCAAATGGCACAATACTGCCCTGCAGCGCCTCCAGGCTCATGGCGGCGATCAGATCCGCCATCCGGAGCAGGTGATTGCTCCGGTTCAGCACCCAGGCACCGTAGGCGGACATTAACTGTGTTCCGTTGATCAGTGCCAGGCCATCCTTAGGCTGTAATTGTATCGGTTCGAGGTTGTGCGCTTTCAGCAGCTCGGCCGCAGGAATCTGGGCCCTGTTCCTGTTCCTGTTCCTGTTTCTGTTCCCGTTCCCGTCACTGTTCCCGTCCCCATCGCTGTTCCCGTCCCCATCACTGCTCCCGCTCCCGTCGCTGTTTCCGACGTCCCAGAAAAACCCCTCTCCGATGAGCGGAAGCGACATATGGGCCAGCGGTGCAAGATCCCCCGAAGCACCAAGACTGCCCCGGGAGGGAATCACCGGTACCATATTGTTCTTTGAAAAATAAAGCAAGCGTTCGAAGACAGGCATGGACACTCCGGAATAGCCAAGGCCAAGAGTGCACAACTTCAATTGCAGCATCAACCGGGATATTTCGAACGGTACAGGCTCCCCCACACCCACCGCGTGGCTCAGGAGCAGGTTGGCTTGCAGCCGGGAAAGGTCAGCACTGTCTATCCGGTTCTGCGCGAGTGCACCAAAGCCCGTATTGATGCCATAGTAAGCATTTCCATCGGTCAGTGCCCGGTCTACGATCCTGCGCGAGACCCGCAAGGCGTTTCTGCTTTTATCTAGTTCCCGCAACCGCCTGTCGATGTCCTCGTACAGGCGATCTACGGTTATGACCGATGTGCTTGTTCTTTTCATCTGTTCAAATCAATTATGGATTAATAAGGTCAGAATGAATTCACATGGCAGGATATGATCATGCTCCTGTGTGTCAACCGGAGGCTGCCATGTTCATTTCATGTGTTTAAATTTTTTTTCACCATGGGCAGGTCCACGCCACGCTCCTTCGCCGTATGGATCGCCTCCTCGTATCCGGCATCGGCATGACGCATGACCCCGCTGCCGGGATCGGCTGTAAGCACGCGCTGCAACCGCCGTCCACCCGAATCGGTCCCGTCCGCCACGCAGACCATGCCGGCGTGGATGGAATACCCGATGCCGACCCCGCCGCCATGATGCAGCGACACCCAGCTGGCCCCGCAGGCTGTATTGAGCAGGGCATTCAGAAGCGGCCAGTCCGCGATCGCATCCGATCCGTCGCGCATGCCCTCGGTTTCCCTGTTGGGGGATGCGACCGAGCCGGTATCAAGATGATCCCGTCCGATCACGACCGGTGCGGTCACCTCGCCCTTTTTCACGAGTTCATTGAACCGGGCGCCCAACTCGGCGCGCTCGCCATATTCAAGCCAGCAAATCCGCGCCGGCAACCCCTGGAACCGGACTTTTTCACCCGCTTTGCGGATCCAGCGGGCCAGGTGTTCTTTTTCGGGGAACGTCTCCAGCACGGCACGGTCCGTGCGGTAGATATCCTGCGGATCGCCCGAAAGGGCCGCCCAGCGGAACGGACCTGACCCTTTGCAAAACAAAGGACGAATGAATTCGGGCACGAACCCGGGGATGTCGAAGGCTTCTTTCGTCTCCCGGTGGTCAGCCACCTGCCCGCGCAGGTTGTTTCCGTAGTCGAACACCACGGCACCGTGCCGTTTCAGTGCAAGCATTGCGTTCACATGGCTTACCATGGAGTCCAGTACCCGTTCATCGTAGCCTTCCGGATCGTTCTTGCGCAGCTCGGCCGCTTCCTCAAGGGAATATCCAGCGGGGATGTACCCCTCGCGCAGGTCATGCGCCGAGGTCTGGTCGGTGACGATATCGGGAAGCAGCGAGGCATCATCCGAAGCGCGTTTCACCAGCTCCGGCATCACTTCGGCGATGTTGCCGACGAGTCCGACCGAGAGCGGTTCCTCTCTCTGGCGCGCCTGTGCAACCAGCTCAAGCGCCTCGTCCAGTTCATGCACGATCCGGTCGCAATATCCCGTATCCACCCTCTTGCGGATCCGCGTCTCATCCACCTCCACCGCCAGACAGACCCCGCCGTTCATCGTCGCGGCGAGCGGCTGCGCCCCGCCCATGCCGCCCAGTCCGGCCGTGAGCACCACACGCCCTGCCAGCGATCCGCCAAAATATTTCACCCCGCAGGCGGCGAATGTCTCATAGGTGCCCTGCAGTATGCCCTGGCTCCCGATGTAGATCCATGAACCGGCCGTCATCTGTCCGTACATGGTAAGCCCGAGCTCTTCCAGTCGCCGGAACTCCTTCCAGGTCGCCCAGCGGGGCACCAGCTGCGCATTGGAGATAAGCACTCTCGGGGCTTCATCATGCGTACGGAACACCCCCACCGGCTTTCCGCTCTGGACCAGCAGCGTCTCATCGTTCTCAAGGCGCTGCAGGGTGGAGATGATCCGGTGGTAACACTCCCGGTTCCTTGCGGCTTTACCCGTACCGCCGTACACGATGAGCTCCTCCGGTTTTTCAGCAACGGCCGGATCCAGGTTGTTCATGAGCATGCGCATGGCCGCCTCCTGGTGCCAGCCCTTGCACGAAAGCCGGGTTCCGTGGGGAGCCCTGACCGGCCCTTCGTAAGGATTCTTGCCCGGGGTCTGAGGTGTGATATGCTTTCCCATTGTTATTCTCCCTGATTATCAGGCGGGCATTGACTTTACCCGAATTTGCCGTTACTTCACCCGAATTTCAACTCTTTCCGGAATATAGTCTTCGCCGAGGCAAGCTGAAAGGACCAGATCCACCTCCTGCACCGTTCCTTTGTTCATCTTCCGTTCTCCCGCTCGTGCTTCCTGCTCTGCCGTTTAAGTTCCTTTCTCTGTCGCTTGAGTTCCACCCCGTGGAGAATTACTTTTCAATATCATATGATATCAAATCAGTCTGCTTTTTTTAAACATCCTTTTATTACGTTGAATCATGATCAAAAAACCATCCCTGCCGCAATTCCTTGCCTCCCGACGTGCATTTCTAAAGAAAGCCGGATTGTTGTCCGGGGCCGGGCTTATCTTCCCGTCGGCCCTTAAAGCCCGGGAGAACGGGTCCGGTCTTGTGGAACCTTCAACCGGGACCTTCGACACAGCCGGGTACCATCGGGGAACCGGCCGCATCATCCGCATCCGGGGTCGGGTCACTGCCGGGGAACACGGTATCGGCGGTGTTGTGGTCACGGACGGTCTCCGGATCGTGAAGACCGCTGAGGACGGCGCCTTTGAGCTGATTTCGGACGATCGCCGGCTTTTTGTCTACCTCTCCCTGCCTGCCGGTTACCGGATCCCCGTCAATCCCACCGGAACAGCCCGGTTCTATCAAAAAATAGAGACCGATGAGAATGGGGAAATGTATGCTACATTCGAGCTGGAACGAGACCCGCAGGACCGCACCCGCCACCGTTTTCTTTTTGTGGCCGATCCACAGACCGAAAACGCTTACGAGGTCGAGCGCTTCCACACCGAAACGGTGCCTGATGTGCGCGAGCTGATCCGTGAGTCCGGGGAGAATGACCAGCCACTTTTCGGGATGGGAGGAGGCGACCTGATGTTCGACAATCTGGAGCTCTTTCCCGAGTACGAGGTGGGGGTCAAGAGGATGGGCATCCCGTTTTTCCAGCTTATCGGCAATCACGACATTGAATTCCAGGTACGATCAACCGAAGACGCCTACCGGGTTTTCCAGGAATATTTCGGTCCCACACACTACTCTTTTGAGGTCGGTGAAATCCACTATGTGGTCCTGAACAACATTTTCTGGTTTGGGGCGGGTTATGTGGGCTATCTGGACCGGGACCAGCTGGACTGGCTCGAAGCCGATCTGGCTCGCGTGGAACCAGGAAAAACCGTTGTGGTAGCCATGCACATTCCGGCATTCAGCTCCCAGCATCTTCGTCAGGGTGAGAACACGCCCTCACCACGGCTTTCGGTCGCCAACCGGGAAGCGCTGTACCGCATCCTGGAACCCTATAATGTTCATATCCTGTCGGCTCACATGCATGAACACGATCACTTGTTCGAAGGCGGTACCCACGAACATATCCATGGCACGGCATGCGGGGCCTGGTGGACCGGTCCCATCTGCATTGACGGCACGCCTAACGGGTACGGCATCTACGAGGCCAGAGGCAGCGAACTGCGTTGGCAGTACAAGGCGACCGGTTACGGGACCGGTCATCAGTTGCGGGTGTACCCACGCGGGGCGGATCCGGAAGCGCCCGGTATGTTTCTGGCCAATGTGTGGGATTGGGATCCGGAATGGAAAGTCTACTGGTACGAAAACGGCGAACGACGTGGTGAAATGACCCGAAGGATGGGCCATGACCCGCTTGCTAAAGAGCTGTTTGAGGGGCCGGACAAACCCGCGCGGCGCACCTGGGTCAACCCGGTGCCTACCGTCCACATGTTTTATGCCCCGCTGGCCGAAAAGGCCGGTCAGGTTCGTGTTGAAGCAGTGAACCGCTGGGGTAAAACATTTATCGGCGACTTTACCTGACACACCCCTGCAGACCGAATGACTCCTCCGGGAAAATTGTTAAAGTGGGTACAGCAACGCCATCACACATCTGTTTAATCCGGAGCCTTCAAAATCTACCTTGCCATTCGGCCGTTATCATCATACGACCCGCAATACGCAACACACGCTATCTGAGGTTATGTGACGATATCTGACGTATCCAAACTATTTCCCAACCATTCTACCAACAGGAATAAAAAAACGAGGTGCTTAATGGTTACCGAAAAAAAGATCAAAATGCTCATCCAGCAAAACGGTCAGCCAAAGGTTACGCTCACCCTGCCAACCGAGAAAGTTGGAGAGGAGCGCCAACAGAATCCCATCCGTTTCAAAAATCTCCTTTCAAGCGCTGTGGAACAACTCGTGAACCGGGGCATGAAAGAAAGTGAAGCGGATGAAATTCTTAAGCCGGCCAAAGAGCTGCTAGGTCAACCATTATTCTGGTCCAACCTGGAGCATGGCATGGCGGCATACCTCGCTCCGGACTATTTCGAGGTATTCAAGCTGCCCTACGAAATCCGGGAGATGGTGTATGTCAACAATGACTTTCGCATCACCCCGCTGTTGCCGATGACCAGCACCAACGGCAGTTTCTGCATCTTTACTGTCAGCCAGGAAAAGGTGCGACTGTTGCGGTGTACCCGGACCAGCGTCACCGATATTACACCGGAAGATATACCTTTAACTATTGATGACTGGCTTGAAATACCGCCTGAGCCCCGTGTTCAGTTCCATACCCGGACCGAAGGCGAACGGGCCATTTTTTATGGCCACGGATCTACAGAAGAAGACCGCAAGGAGATCATTGAGCAATATCTTCGCGAAGTCGAAAAAAGCATTACCAAAACCATGAATCAGATCAACGATCCGCTGGTCCTGGCCGGACTCAAGGTCAATATTGCGCTTTACAAGAAAATCAACAGCTACAAACGAGTGCTTGATGACGCCATCGAAAGGAATCCCGACGATCTGACCGATGCCCGGCTGCGCGACCATGGCTGGGACGTAATCCGCGACTTTTTCCTGAGCGACATGTATGGATCCATCGACCTGTACCGCGAAAGTCCTTCCGAACGCATTTCCAGCGACCCTTCGGAGATCATCACTTCGACGGTAATGGGCAAATCCGCCTCCATCTTCATCCGTAAAGACCATGTCCGTTGGGGCAAGTACGATGACCAGAATCACAAGGTCTTTTACCGCAACGAACCGGGCAACGATGACGTGGACCTCATGAACTGGCTTTCTATAAAAGGGCTGGAAAGGGGTAGCAACGTGTACATCCTTCCCCCGGAAGAGATGCCCAATCAATCGGAAGTGGCCGCTTTGTTCCGCTTCTGACTGTGAGGCCCCCTTGTACAGATCCTCGCTGCGCCGCCTTTTTTGTGGACGGTCCGTTGGGATTGTGTGGAGGGTCCGTTGAGGTTGTGTGGGGGGTCTGTCCCCTGTCCGTTGAGGCTGCTTATTTGAGTCCGGCCGAGGCTTCGTTCACGTTCAGGATGTGGTCACCGATCTTCTCAAGGCGGTTGATGAAGTCGAGATAGTAAATTCCTGTTTTGGGAGGATAGTCACCACGCTCCAGACGCGCGTAATGGGTCTCTCTGAGCTCGTCACGCAGTGAGTCGATCTTC
This sequence comes from Cyclonatronaceae bacterium, assembly GCA_046483675.1. GTDB lineage: Bacteria > Bacteroidota > Rhodothermia > Balneolales > Natronogracilivirgulaceae > SKNL01. The sequence continues at coordinate 53,282 of JAWOCT010000125.1, read as the reverse complement.
ATTTCCATCAGCTGGGCCTCTTTCATGTCCACATCTCCGTACTCGCCAACCATGTTGTCGCGCATGAGCCGCAGGGCATCCTGTACGAGTTGCATCATGTCTCTGATCTCTTCCATGGCGCTTTCGGGCAGGCGGATTTCCTCGGAATCCATCCGGTCAAACGTCCTTGATATCTGATAATAGAGATCGGCGATACGCTCCAGGTCATTGGTCATCCTGAGCATGCTGCGCACCCGGCGGGAGGAAGTCCTGGACATGTTGAATTCCGACACATTGGTCAGGTACTGAGCAATTTCCAGTTCGATTTTGTCGGTGATCTCCTCCCTGGTCTTGATCTTGTCCAGGAATCTCTGGCGCTTGTTCTTTTCCTTGAAAAACAGGCCGTAGGTGCTGTAACTGATTTTCTCCGTGATCCTTGCCAGCTGCTCGACCTCCTTGTAGGCCTCGGCTATGGAGAGTTCCGCGGTCGGCATCAGTCCGCCGCTGATATACGTCAGGCGTTTCTGTTCGTCCTCCGTGCCCCTGGAGGGCTGCAACCAGGTTACCAGCCGCATGAGCAAGGGGACAAACCCGAAGAGGAGCATCACATTCAGCACATTGAACGTTGTGTGGAACAGGGAGAGGCCCAGTGTGGCGTTGATTCGTGCTTCAGGCGAATCATCCAGCACCGAAAGCTGGGCCGGCGTGAAATGGATGATCATGTAGTCCACGAATTTCAGGAAAACCGGCATAAGGGCAAGCATCCAGAGCACACCGATCACATTAAAGAAGAAGTGGAAGCGGGCAGCCCGCTTGGCGTGTACATTGCCGATGAGTGCGGCGATATTGGCCGTGACAGTGGTCCCGATATTCTCCCCGAGAATCATGGCGGCGGCAATAGGAAAGTTGATCCATCCCTGGGCCAGCATGACCAGGGTGATGGTCGTTGAGGCACTCGAAGACTGAGTAACCAGGGTCAGCACGGTTCCCACAATTACAAATATGAGGGTGGAGGCAAAACCAAAATCGGTGAAACGGTCAAGAAATGCGAATATCTGAGGATTATCCTGGATGTCCGGCACCGAATCCTTGATGAACTCCAGTCCGATAAACAGGATGCCGAAACCGATCATCGCTTCGGCGACATGCTTGAGCTTGTTGTTCCGGACAAACAGGAACGGGAAAAAAATTCCGATGAGACTCACGGCAATCGGCGTAATCTGGAAGCGGAAACCGAAAATCGACACCATCCATGCAGTAACGGTAGTCCCGATATTGGCCCCCATGATGACACCGGTCGACTCCATAAACGTCAGCAAACCGGCATTCACAAAACTGACAACCATAACCGTCGTGGTGGAGGACGACTGGGTGATGGCAGTGGCAGTGAAACCGGTGACTATGCCGGTAACCCGGTTGGTCGTCATCCCCTTGACAATCCTCCGCATCTTGTTGCCGGCCACTTTCTGCAACCCCTCACTGAAAATTTTCATCCCATAAATGAAAATCCCCAATGCGCCTATCAGCTGCAGTAAATCAAATAATGTATACGTCATGTCAGATCAATAACTGATGTCGCCGCTCGGACGACCGGGCTGGTGCATCAAACGTTGCAAAAGATAAGGAGATGGCTTTACAACATCCAAACTATAGTCCGCAAATTCTACCGCAGTATGACGAAACCTTTACCAAATTATGAAGAAACGCTCCAAAACCCGTCATGAGGTTCTGAAAACCTCGTTGGCCGCCTGTCCCGGTCAAAAAACTTAACAATTCCGTAACACGTCGGTAATATGCAGATAACAGATTATCCATAAACTTGATATGTCCGGTGTGAAAGTACGGTTTACTGCTCCAATATATTTTTTAAAACAGCCGTACGGTACACGGTTTTTAACTGGTAATTTCACGCAAGCAATCAAAAAAACAGAAACTATGACTATAACCAACGTGAGGGTTCTCCTGCTTTGCGCTGTTTGCCTTTCGGCATTTACGGTGATGTCCTGTGGCAGAAATGGTGATACGCCCGGTGAAATGCGCCAGGACCGACGCGAACAGGTGGATATTCTCGGTGCCGGAGCTACCTTTCCCGCTCCCCTTATCACGGCCATGGCCGATGAATACCGTGATCTCACCCGAAACCGGGTGACGGTAAACTATCAGTCGATCGGATCGGGTGGTGGCATTCGCCAGTTCATCGAGCAGACCGTAATGTTTGGCATGAGCGAGGCGTTCCTTTCCGATGAAGTTATGGGAAACGTAGAACAGGCCACAGGCGGACGGGCATTCAATATGCCGATCACCCTGGCCGATGTTGTACCCACCTATAATGTGCCGGGTATCGGGGCCGGACTGGCCTTTAGCGGCGAATTGCTGGTAGAGATCTTCATGGGCGACATCACGCGCTGGAACCATGAGCATATCAGGGAACTGAACCCGGATATTGACCTTCCCAACCTGCCGATCACTGTCGTGCACCGCTCGGATGGTTCCGGAACCACAAATGTCTGGACCAGCTTTCTGAGCCGTGTATCAGACCGCTGGCGCGAACAAGTGGGCTTTGCCACCAGTGTGAACTGGCCGACTGGTATCGGCGGCAACGGCAACGAGGGCGTGGCCGGTGCCGTCCAGAACACGACCGGTGCCATTGGTTACAACAGTTTCGCCTACGCATTGCTCAATGACATGAGTTACGGATCCGTGATCAATGCGTCGGGCAACGTCATCGAACCCAGTTTCGAGGCAACTTCCGAAGCAGCCAACATCGAGCTCCCTGATGATACGCGCATTCTCTTCACCAATACTCCGGCTGAATACGGTTATCCGATTGCCGGATTTGCCTGGATGCTCATTTACGAGAACCTGGATGCCAACAACGCCATCAGTAATCGAAGGGAGGCAGGAGAACTCATCAACTTCCTGATCTGGAGCATTACCGAGGGCCAGGAGCTCTCTAATTTGCTCGGTTTTGCCAGGCTCCCGGATGCCGCTATCGAAAAAAACGTGCAGATGATCCGGCAACTGAAATGGGAGGGGGAACTGATCGGACAGGAAATCCTTGATGAGCAGGACCTCCTCAGTGCTGACCGGCAGTAGGTTTGCTACCGAGAAAGCAATGAACGTGCATGAATTCAGATAGCGAAACCCCAAACAACGGCAGCAAGGAAGTACGGGAACTTCTCCGGCGTCCACCTTCGGCTATTTACCGCTGGCTGGGCGACCGGATCTTCGCGATTGTCGTGGTACTGCTGGGCTTCAGTATCATAGCCCTGGGTGCAGCCATGGCCATTGTGCTCTACGGCGAAGGCAGTCTTTCGTTTCGCCAATTCGGGTTCTTCGGGTTTGTCAGCGGCACCACCTGGGATCCGGCGGTGAAACTGAGCTTTGGCGCCTTGCCTTTCCTTATCGGCACGGTGGTTACCAGTGTGGCCGCACTGCTGATTTCCTTCTTTCCCGCTATAGCTGTTGCCATTTTTACGGCCGAATACGCCCCCCGCTGGCTTGCCGGTATCATAGATAACCTGATCCAGCTGATTGCCGCGGTGCCCAGCGTAGTCATCGGCATCTGGGGCATCTTCGTCCTGGCACCCTGGTTGCGCGACACCGTTTACCTGCCCATATTCACCTGGGCGGAGACCAGCTATCCCGCACTGCTGCCGATCCTTGGCAACCCCATGGGCTACGGTATGGCCACGGCGACCATCGTGCTGGCCCTTATGATCGTGCCCTACACCACCGCACTCACCAAAGACGCCATCAAATCCGTCCCGGTGGAACAGCGGGAAGCAAGCCGCGCACTGGGAGCAACCAAATGGGAAGTGATCCGCATGGCCGTGCTGCCTTATGCACGGGGTGGCATCCTTGCCGGGTCCATATTGTCACTCGGACGCGCCATCGGTGAAACGATGGCTGTGGCAATGCTCATCGGCAACAAGAACACCCTCCCGTTTACCATTTTCGGGGCCGGCGCCACCATGCCCTCTGTCATTGTCAATGAGTTTAGGGAAGCCGTCGAGTCCCTTCACCTGTCCAGCCTCATGGCCATCGGCTTCACACTTTTCATCATCGCACTGATTGTCAACCTGGCCGCCGCATACTTGACCCGGAAATTCTCTGTAAAGGGAGGACAGGTCCTATGAAGACGATGCTTCAGCGTAACATCCGTGACCGCATCATGGAATCCCTGCTGGTAATCAGTACCATCGTAGTGCTCCTGCCGCTTGTCATCATAATTGTTCATGTGATCGTCAATGGCATCAGCGCCCTGAACTGGGATTTCTTCACCCAGGAGCTGGGTTCTCCTTCACGTGCAATGCAGGGACGTCCGACCGGACTGGTCCATACCATACTTGGCACCCTTGTGGTCGACCTTCTTGCCCTTTTACTCGCCCTGCCGGTAGGGATGGGTGCCGGCATCATGCTCTCGGAGTATCCCGACCACAAACTCAATCCCACCATCCGGGTGACGAACGACACCTTGAACGGGATGCCGGCCATTCTCAAGGGTCTTCTGGCATTTGTACTCATCGTAAAGCCCATGGGCTCCTTTTCCGGCCTGGCCGGTTCCGTGGCCCTTGCGTTCGTCATGATACCCATCATCGCCCGGACGACCGAGAGTGCCCTTATGTCCATTCCGTGGTCCATCCGGGAAGCCGGTCTGGCCATTGGTCTGCCGCGCTGGCGTGTGGTACTCTCCACGGTCATGCCGGCCGCGCGGTTCGGACTGGTAACCGGTACGCTGATCGCATTCGCCCGGGCCGCCGGGGAAGCGGCACCGCTGCTGTTCACCTCTTTCGGGAACAATTATCTTCCCAATCACTGGCTCGGCATGCTGCTCGGCCCGGTCGACACCCTTCCGCAGCGCCTCTACAGTCTTGCTATCAGTCCCTACACCCACTGGCATTCCATGGGTTGGGCCGCGGCTATCATCCTCCTTCTATTTGTCATCATCACCTTCGGAACGGCGCGCTACCTCACGCGGCAGAAAAATTAAATCAACAGGAATACTGTCCCATGATGAACCTGATCCAATCGATCACTTCCAAAACCCCGCCCCTCCCGCTGTTTTCCACCGAAGAGAGCCGTCAAGCCAGTGGTGCAGCAGAGGCTTCCGGTGCCACCTCCGGTACCGTTAACGAAAAGTCCGAAAAAAAAGTCCGGATGGAAACGCACGACCTCACCGTCCGATACGGATCCACGGTTGGCATCCGGAATGTTTCCCTGCCGATTTACGACAAACAGGTGCTGGCCCTGATCGGTCCTTCAGGATGCGGTAAAACCACGTACCTGCGCGCCCTTAATCGCATGCACGACCTTACCCGCGGAGCCACTGTCACCGGAAGCGTGCTACTCGATGGAAAAAACATCTATGACAGCGAAGTCAATCCCGTTAACATCCGCCGGCGTGTTGGCATGGTTTTTCAGAAACCGACACCTTTTCCGACCATGTCGATCTATGACAATGTCGTGGCCGGACTCAAACTGGTCGGCATCCGAAAGTCAAGCATACTGGATGAAGTGTGTGAGCGGGCCCTGAAGCAGGCAGCCCTTTTCGATGAGGTCAAGGACCGCCTTAAGAGTCCGGGATCCAGTCTGTCGGGGGGGCAGCAGCAGCGGCTTTCAATCGCCCGCGCACTGGCCGTGGATCCGGGAGTACTGCTCATGGATGAACCTACCAGCTCGCTGGACCCGCAGTCCACCAACCGCATCGAAGACCTGATCCATGAACTCAAGAAGCAGGTGACCATCGTCATCATTACGCACAACATGCAGCAGGCGGCACGCGTCTCCGACCAGACCGCCTTTTTCTATGTGGGGGATCTGGTGGAATCCGGTCCCACCAACACCCTGTTCACGAAACCCAAAGAGACCCGGACGGAGGAATACATTACAGGACGATTCGGCTGATGGGATATCCCGGGCTGATACCGTTCCGCCGTTATGCACGGTCCGGTTTCAGCCCGTCAGCATAAACCATTCCTTTTTTTCATTATATTATGGATACATTCCCTTTACACACAGGTAAGGAAAGTTCAACAATGCGACACGCATTTCAGGAACATCTAAAAAATCTGGAGAAGGAGCTGCACGGCATGGCCGACCTGGTCAACCAGGCCATCGATCGTTCCATAATCGCCCTCAAAGAGCGTGATGTCGAAGAAGCAAAAAAGATCAAGAAAGATGATGTCCATATCAACACCAAGCGCTTTGAGATCGAGGAACTGTGCATCCACTTGATCGCGACTCAGCAGCCAGTCGCCACGCAACTGCGTGAGATCATCGCCGTCCTGAACATCATCACCGATCTGGAGCGGATGGGGGATTACGCCGAGGGCATCGCAAAAATCGTCATCAAACTGGACGGTTCGGAACCTGTCAAACCGCTGATAGACATCCCCCGGATGGCGGATATCGCCACCGATATGATCACCCATTCCCTCGATGCCTATGCCACCAGGGATGTCGAACGTGCCCGGGAGATCACGGCCACGGACGATGATGTGGACGACCTGTATAATCAGATCATGCGTGAACTCATTTCTATCATGATCGAGGATCCGCGTACCATCACGCGCTGCACCTACCTGATGTGGGTCGCGCACAACCTGGAACGCATCGCCGACCGCGTGACCAATATCTGCGAACGCATTATCTTCCTGGTGACCGGCGAACTGGTCGAGAATATCGACAAGGACTGACGGCCGGCCGGGACCCCGGTGCAACGTCCCGCTATGCCGCCGCGCCAATAACATTGGCATACCATCCAGACACATTGGAATATCACCCTGGCGTATTGGCATACCATCCAGACACATTGGAATACCACTCAGGCATATTGGAATACCACCCAGACGCATTGGCATACCAGCCAGGCACATTGGAATACCACGGGGCATTTTCTATCTTGCCGGACAGCCCGGCAAGACCGTGAACAGTAACCGATCCATAGCAACCCGGCACTTCCCCCGAATGGTTTTTCGGAAAGGGGAACGCATGCTCTGGAATCCCCTAAAACGCCAGCCACTGCGCATGCGGCCCGAAGAACGGGTGCGTCTGCAGATCATCGACTTCCTCCTTTTGCAGGGTAGCATGTCTCCGTCCCGTATTGCTGTGGAGAGTCCGATACCTTCCCGTTTTTCCCGCGGACGCACCGACCTGTTGTGCTACGATGATGCTTTCCGCCCGTGGCTGCTCATCGAATGCAAAGCGGAAAGCGTGCGGCTCGGTCCGAGAGCCGCCAAACAGTCGGCTGTGTACAACCGGTTCGTAAAGGCGCCGTATCTGCTGCTTACCAACGGTTTGGAAGACATCCTGTACCATGTCGAGGCCGGGCTGAAAGCCGTCGGTGCATCGGATTACCCCAATGCACTGCGTCCGGCGCGTCCCTGGTTTTCCACAGATCCCTCCTATTGGGCCGGCCGTGGATTCCTGCCCGAAGAGCTTTCCGGTGACGCGGCCGGACCGATGGCCCAATGCCTCGCGTTGCTGTTCCATAAATCCGGGGAGGCACAAAGCTGGCTCAGCATCCCCTTTCCCGGTGCAGGCAAGGAAATTTCCCACTATTTTCTGCTGTTGCCGGCTCCGGATCGTCCCGATGTACTCATAGCCTTTACCCTGCTTGCTCTTAACCGCAGAGAAGCCATGTTGCTGGCCGTCGCAAACCGGAAAAAGCGGAACATCGCCTGGTTTCGTTGTGCCCTGCATTCCGATGGACCGTTCCGTGATCCACTCTGCCTTGCCGTCCCGGATCGGGACAAAACTTCCGGTGAAAAGCGGGATCCGGTCGACATAATACACGATAAGAAGGATGATATGGAGATAGCGGGACCCTGCAAGGGCCAACAAGATCACCCGTATCCCGTCGAAATCACGCATTACGGGCTGGATGATCTGAACGCGTTCTGTTTTTCGGACCATTCCGGCCGGCCGGCCGATCGGGATATCGATTACTCCGCAGCGGGCAACCGCGCTGCATACCAGTTGGCCGGCATCCTGGAAGACATCCTTTTTCGCCCCCTTATTAAATCCACTACCAGCGATAACCATCACCTGTAAAATTGTACGATCCATGTACCACAAACACCGCAGCAGACTGCTCACCCTGTTCCGGGACGAAGAGGAGAGCCTGATCTATCTCAAGGGCGGAGCCGTATCCCACCGCTACAACACCGACTTTGAGTACCCGTTCCGGCAGGAATCCAACTTCCTGTACCTGACCGGGATCGAAGAGCCGGATATGTCAGCCCTCATCCATACCGGAACGGGCGAGTTCATTCTGATGATCCCGCGGCGAAGCGCCCAATACGCCGTCTGGATGGGTTTTGTGCGCGCCGCGGATGAATACAAGGCGTTGTACGGTCCCGACAAGGTGCTTTATGACGACGAGCTGCCCGACTGGCTCAAGAAGCAGGCTCCCACAAAGGTACACTGTCTGCCAGGCGCCGAGGAGGACATCCATCAGTTCGGACTCACGCCGGATACCGGTCACCTTCAGGATGCCCTGGCGTGGTGCCGTGTCATCAAGACCGAAGGTGAAATCGATTGCCTGAAAGAGTCCGCTGCAGCCGCCAACCGGGCGCATCTGGAAGTGATGCAGTCCGTATATCCCGGAGCGTATGAATATGAGATGAAGGCGGTGTTTGACTACCATGCCATGCGCCGGGGCCAGTTGCATCCTCCCTATTCAGGCATTTTCGCTTCCGGTCCGGGCTCTGCCATCCTCCACCATACCGGCAAGCACCGACAGCTGGGTGACGGTGAACTTTTCCTGGTGGATGCCGGCACCGAATATCACGGCTACGCCTCCGATATCACGCGCACGTACCCCGTCAACGGACAATTTTCCCCCTTGCAGGCGGATCTGTACGACATCGTGCTGGAAGCCCAGACCACCGCTCTCAACCTCATCCGGCCGGGCAACAAGATGGAGGATGTCCACCTCGCCGCGGCGCGAACGATCACCGACGGGTTGCGTGACCTGGATCTTGTGCGCGGAAATCCGGATGAACTGATGGAACACCATATCTTTGCACTCTTTTTCCCGCACGGCCTGGGCCATTTTCTCGGCCTCGACACACACGATGTGGGCGGCTATCCCAGGGGCACCGAAAAAATCGACCGTCCGGGCCTCCGGTTTCTCCGTGCCCGAAGGATCTTAGAGCCGGGCATGGTGCTCACGATCGAGCCCGGTCTCTATTTCATTCCGGCCCTGCTGGAACCGGCGCTGTCCGACAAAAAACAGTCGGGATACCTGCACGCCAAACAGCTGCGCAAACTGCTCGATTTCGGAGGCATCCGCATTGAGGACAACATCATTGTCCGGGAGGACGGGTACGACAACCTGACGACCGTACCCAAAAACCGACAGGAAATCGAAATGGTCATGAGCTGATTTTCGGCGCCTTTCCGGGTACGACTTTTCTGGATAGGGACCGTTCGATTTGTTACCTTTACAGGATACCCGAATCCCACCACTTCGATCCGAAATGTCCCCGAACTACAAAGCCCTTACCCGCGCATACCGTCCGCAGACGTTCGACGACATCGTCTCGCAGGAACATGTAAGCAATACGCTGAAAAATGCCATTGAAAAGAACCGGCTGAGCCACGCCTATCTTTTTTGCGGGCCACGGGGTGTGGGCAAGACCACGATGGCGCGCGTACTGGCGCGCACCGTCAATAAGGTGGAAATGGAGGTGGATGGTGAGCAGCTCAACAACACCCTGAACATCGTCGAGATCGATGCAGCTTCCAATAACAGCGTGGATGATGTGAGAAGTCTGCGGGAACGCGTGCGCATCCCGCCGCAAAGCGGGCGTTACAAAATCTATATCATTGACGAGATCCACATGCTATCCAAGGCGGCCTTCAACGCCCTGCTGAAGACTCTGGAGGAACCGCCCGATCACGTTATTTTCATCTTTGCCACGACCGAACCGCACCGGATCCTGCCCACTATCCTATCACGCTGCCAGCGATTCGATTTTCGGCGTATCGCCGTGGATGAGATTGTCGACCGCCTGGAGATGATCGCACAGAAGGAGGACATAGAGATCGACCGGGAATCGCTGCACGTGATCGCACGGAAAGCGGATGGCGCCCTGCGCGATGCCCTGGGAATCCTGGACCAGGCGATTGCATTTTGTGGTACCGCCATCGCCTATGACGACCTTCATCGCGCGCTGAATATTGTGAGTTCGGAGCGGATGTTCGAGCTTACGGACGCGCTGATCCGCAGAGATGCACGCGCCGGCATGGCGCTTCTTCACAACCTGTTGCATATCGGCAACGATATCCAGGAATTCCTGGCAGCGCTCACCGAACACTTCCGCAATCTGTACCTGTCCAAGGACACGCAGAATTTCTATCTGATCGAGGCAACTCCGGAAGTCATGGAACGCTTTCAGAAAATGTCCGCCGCGTTTTCCGAAGACGACCTGATGCGGATGATGCACATCGTCCATGAAGCTGAATATTCCATACGGCACGCCCAGCAACCCCGCATCCACCTCGAAATTACCCTGCTCAAGCTGTTCCATATGACCCGCAGTGAGGGCCTCGCGGAACTGCTGCTGAAACTGGAGGCGCTGGAACAGAAGGTAGCCCGGCAGCCTGACTCTCCGTCGTCCGGATTCAGGCCAGACAAAAACACAGCGGATGGACCGGGTGCAAAGGGCCAACCGAGGGCTCAAGATCAGACGAACATGCAGAATCAGACGGCTTCACGAAATCGTTCGGGCCCGCAGGGCAACCGGTCCAGCCAAAGCAGCCAGGTCAACCGGGACACCCAGAATAACCTGGACAGCCAAAGCAACCGGGAAAGCCGGGAAAAACAGGACAACCGCAGAACATCCCCGCAAAAGGAAGGAGCTCCGGCGCGCAAGGAATCCGCTCGTCCTGCCTCCTCTGATGGCAGCGGGGAGTCCGGGATCAGGCCGCAGGTCCGGGAGGAACCCGATATTTTCGGTACGCCCACGCTCAAACGGCCACGCAACTATCTATCCCCGGTGACCCTTCCGGGACGTTCCGGAAATGATACAGGATCCCGGGAGGTCCGGGGTAACCTGGCGCTGTCGCAGAAGCCTGATGCTCCACTGCAACCCAATGCCTTATATCAACCCGATGTCCCCCATCAGTCCGATGCTCCGACGCAAAACGATGCTTTGCTGCAACATCACGCCTGGCGGTCTTCCGACTCACAGGACGGATCCAGCCAGCTAAAAAAACCTGCTGCACCGAAAACCGGTAAAGTTGCTCAAAAACCGGACTGCCTGGATGACCTGAACAAAATGTGGCCCGCGTATCTTGCCAGGTTGCAGGCGACGACAAGCTCGATGCTCTACTTCTCCATCCAGAAAGCGCGACCGGTCCGCCTGAAAAAGGATACCGTAACCCTGGAATGCAACGACAGTTTCACATCGGACATCATCCGCGAGCAGCAGCGCAAGTTGTGCGACGTTGTCAAAGAACATTTCGGGTATTCACTGCGTTTTAAATCACAGCTTGTCGAACAGGATCAACGGACTGATACCATTGAGGATCCTTATGAAAAATTCGCAAAGATGCAGAAAAAGGATCCCAAATTGCAGAAAATCGTCAGCCTTTTCGGCGCGGAACTTGACTATTGACCCCGAAACAACAGGATATCTTTTATGAACATGGCAGATATGTTTGGTAAACTGACCGAATTCCAGCAGAAAATGGATGAGGCCAAAGAGCAACTGAAACACCTTGAAGTGGAAGCCGAAGCCGGCGGCGGCATGGTCAAAGTGACCGCAAACGGTAACCGGGAAATAATCTCCATCAAGCTGGACAGGGACATTGTAGATCCCAATGACACCGAAATGCTGGAAGACCTTATCACCGCCGGCATCAATCAGGCCATCAAGAAGGCGGACGATGCCGCCCAGGATAAAATGTCCGAAGTCACCAAAGGCATGCTCCCCGGCGGCTTTGATCTGGGCAACCTGGGAATGAAGTGACTCTGATGAAGTGACTTTGATGAAGTGACTTTGATTAAGCTACCCAATGAAACGACCCGGATGAAGAGTCCCGCCTCCCGAGGACTCTATCTACTTATACTGCAAAGCAATAATGCAACTCATCTCAGAAACCCTTGAACAGGCCGTAGAGCAACTCGCCCGGCTGCCCGGAATGGGCAGGAAATCCGCGCAGCGCATCGCCATGTTCCTGCTAAAACAGGATGACGAGCAGGTCATGCGCCTCTCCCGCGCCCTGGCGGACCTCAAAAAAAGCATCCGTTACTGCTCTACCTGCTTCAACATCACCGACCGTGACCCCTGTCCCATCTGCCGTTCCGAAAAACGGAAAACGGGTATCGTATGCGTAGTAGAAGAACCAAAAGATGTATATGTGATCGAGCGCACGAGGGAGTTCAACGGCCGCTATCACGTACTGGGAGGCGTCATATCCCCCCTCCAGAATGTCGGGCCTAACGAACTGCGCATCAAGGAACTGATCCAGCGGATACGGGACGGAGAGGAGATACGCGAGTTGATACTGGCGCTCAATCCCGATGCGGAAGGAGAGGCGACCGGCTACTACATCAACAAGCTGGTCCATCCCATGGGGGTGGATGTAACCCGCATCGCTCACGGTATTCCCATGGGAACCGAGCTGGAGTTTATCGACGACGCTACGCTCACACGGGCCTTTGCCGGGCGGCAGAACTTTTGAAAACCTGATGAGGTCAAAGCCTCAAAGCCAAAGCCTCAAAGCCGCCGGAAGCGGTATACGCAGACCATTTCAAGCAGGTGCCCGTCCCGGAGGAAAGCCGGACAGGAACCCTGCTGATTCAAAAATAAAACTGCATCTGCATCATGAAGACATGAGCCGGCTCCTCAAAATCAACCGTTTCGGCTTCCATGGAGCGCAGGCTGTATGACAGTGCAATGCGGTTGTGAGTGAAAGGGCGACCCATAAGCGCACTCAGGCTGTAGCTGCCACCGACCGTCGCGAACACCTGGCTGGTGCCATCCTGTCCTCCGCCGTCACCGTGCCAGTATTCACCCATGGCAAACAGCTCCACGTGAGGCGCCACAAGGATTCCGCTGAACAGCGAAGCCCCGATATAATTCTCAATATCCAGGGGTTCCACCTCCTGGTAGCTGATGCCTATCACATCCGTTTTGACCCGGAACGGCTGATCTCCGGCTACGGGACCCCAGTAGGCATGAGCTGAATAGGAGACATAATTGCGTCCAATACGCCCAACCTCTGTAAATTCGTTTTTGGCCGTACTCACGCTTGCATAGGCTCCGATCTCCAGCCGGTCACGGCCGTCCGGCCAATGGGTTGCCGCTGCACTGAATGCAAAGCCGTCCGTTTCGATACCACCGGTGGCCGGGTCGCTGCTGATGCCGGTTTTGTAGTTCCAGCGATTGTACCCATTATGCAGAAAGCCCCTGAGCTCCCATTCCGGTGTATTCAACAGTGCCTCTACTCCGTAGTCCCGGCCGTCTCCGCCGATGGTCATCCGGGCCCACATCTCGGAGATGGCCGGCCGGTCAATCGCATCGATGCTGGAGTGAAGGGTCCGGGCATAGGCGCGTGGCTGCGCACCCACAAATCGGCCTGCCCGCAAGGTCAGTTTTTCATTCATCTGAAATTCCCCGCGCAGATCAAGCCAGGTCGCACTGGCTCCCGAGCCTTCCATCTGGAAGAAAACCTTAAACCGCTCCCCAAAATCTGCCGAAATACGCAAACGCATCCTGCGTATGCCAAATCCGACCCGCGCGTGCCGTTCTCCGGAAGCATCCAGATCCGAAGCATAGGTGGCCCTGGACTGAAATGTCCCACCCATTCTGATTTTCACATCCTCACTTACGGTCCTTACCCAACCTGATCCATCCTCTTTGCCCGGTGCAGCTTCGGTTGTCTGGTGGATTCCGGTTAATGGGAGTAACATGCATCCTGCCAAAAACAAAAAAATCTTTGTGCTGTTCATACTTTTTCGATTCAATAGTGATTGATTCAATAATGATTTTTATAGCGTTATGGCCGCCCTGTCAATGAAAGCAGCGGCATAAACATACCGAAGTTATCTGAATACTATGTGAATACCGGCCATAGTGTATATCGGCATGCTGCCGCCGTCAGAATAGCCGGGTCTGCACGGTGTCTTTCTTCTCGGCATCTTCGATTTTCGGACGGGCATGCTCCCCGCGGTACACCGTCAGCATTTCCGGAGCAAACTTCCGGTCATAGGCTTTTTTTGCGAAGCCCTCCAGCGCCCGTTGACCGTTGCCGGTAATGCCCAGCATCCCGTTATCGTATTCCTGCAGGAAGCCGAACTGCCGGAGATCGTTGACGATCAGGAATGAAAGCTGCGGAATGATGCCGGAGTGGGCTTCAATATTGCTTCGGTGGCTGTTGTCCTCGGGTGGATATATGGTCATACCCAGCACTGAGAACTCAACCTCCGTGAGCGGATAGCCTGCCGAATCCTTCGTGAGCATCTGATCCCAGGCCGGCTGACTGTAATAGAGACCAAACCAGAACTTGGCTTCCTTTACCAGCTTTTTCGACCGGGTACATGCAAAGTATTCTCCCGTTGGCGCCCTGCGCGGCTCCCCGCGTGATCGGTACATGCCAACAATCGATGCGAGGTCGAGCACATGAAGGTTAGGCGGATAAACAAAAAAGTCCGTCGACTTTTTTTGCATAATTCCTCCCTATCCGGTTTTTTGCTTGATCAGGTCAAGTACAGCTCCCATGTCCAGTGATTCCGGATCCCTGTTCCTGGGAATGCTGATGTTCTTTTTCCCGTACTTGATGTAGGGTCCATATCGGCCAGTCATGATCTGGATCTTCTCTCCGTTCTCCGGATGTTCACCCATATCCCGAATGACCGACGATGTCCGTGCTTTCTGTTTTTTTGACTTTTTCTTCAACAGTTCCACCGCCCGGTCCAGATCCACTTCCAGCACGTCATCAGACTTTTCGAGCGACTGGAACACCCCGTCATGCACTACATAGGGCCCGTAACGGCCCAGTCCGGCCTTGACTTCCTTTCCCGTGTCAGGATGCTCACCCAGTCGGCGGGGCAGCGACAACAGCTTCAGCGCCTTCTCCAGAGTCACTTCCGATTGGGGCATTTCCTTGGGCAACGAAACCCGTTTGGGCTTTTTATTCTTATCCTTCACCTCACCCAACTGTATGTATGGTCCGTAACGGCCTGTCAGCAGGTAGATTTCCTGTCCGCTCTCCGGATCCCGACCCAGCGATTCAGGCCCTTCTTCACTTTTCCTGACCAGTTCCTGCAGTTTTTCCACCGTGATGTCGCTCGGTGCCATATTCTCTGGAATGGAGCCCATTACTTCTCCGCCATCCCCTTTTTTCGCCTGCACATACGGACCGAAGCGGCCAAGGTAGACCCGCATTCCGTTCAATCCATCCACGGGAAGCGATATATGCCGGGCATCCTGGGGATCGATACGTGATTCCTGTTTTTCCACCATGCTTTTAAGACCTTTTTCACCTTCATAAAACGATTTCAGATAGCGAAGTCGGTCTTCCTTGCCGGTAGCAATGTCGTCCAGGCGCTGTTCCATGTGTGAGGTAAAATCCTCATCGACCAGATCGGGGAAATGCTTCTCGAGAAGTTCCGTTACGGCAAAGGCGGTAAAGGTCGGCACGAGTGCATGTCCTTCCTTGCGGACATAATCCCGTTCCATGATGGTCCCGATAATGGTGGCATAAGTGCTTGGCCGGCCTACGCCGTCTTTTTCCAACTGTTTGACCAGAGTAGCTTCGGTAAATCGCGCCGGGGGCTTGGTTTCATGTTCGACCGGCACAAGCTCCCTGCATGCCAATTCCTGTTCTTTTTTCAACTCCGGAAGCGGAGTGTCACGGTCTTCCAATACCGCTTCTGGATCGTCACTTCCCTCGACATAGGCCCGGAAGAAACCGGGGAAAAGCACTTTTTTTCCGGTAGCCTTGAATTGAGCCGTCGTTTTTTCCGTCGCTGCCTCAATTACGGCATTGGTAAACTGAATACGGGCATCCGCCATCTGGGTAGCCATGGTCCGTTTCCAGATAAGGTCGTAAAGCCGTGCCTCGCGTCCGGCCAGTTTGGTATCGGACGGGGTACGGAAATGGCTTCCGGCCGGTCGGATGGCTTCGTGGGCTTCCTGAGCACCCTTCGACTTTCCGGAGTAGGCCCGGACTTTGGGGCTCAGGTATTCCTCTCCATACATGCTTTCAACTCCGGAACGGGCTGCCTGGATCGCCTGATTCGAAAGGTTGGTCGAATCGGTACGCATATAGGTGATATAGCCCTCCTCATACAGCCTCTGGGCGATACGCATGGTGTCCCGGGCCGAAAAACCGAATTTGCGGTTGGCCTCCTGTTGCAGGGTGGATGTGATGAAAGGAGGCGCCGGTGACCGTTTCTGTGACTTAACTTCGACACTGGTCACACTCCAGCGGGCCGATTCCAGCTCATCTTTCAGGGAGTTGGCCTGTTCCTTGTCAAGGAGCACCAGCTGGCCCGGTTTTTTGAGCTTGCCCGTCGCTTCATCGAAATCCTTGCCGGCCGCAAGCCGCTTGTCTTCAAGATGGGTCATTTCCGCTTCAAATGAGGCCTTGTCCGGGCCGCTCCCGTCCTGGCCGGCATTTGTTGACAGTTTGGCCTTGAGATCCCAATAGCTTCCGCTGCGGAACCGCATCCGTTCCCGCTCCCGGTTGACCAGCAGCTGAACGGCAACCGACTGAACGCGTCCCGCCGACAACCCCGGACCGATCTTTTTCCACAGAAGCGGCGAAATGGTGTATCCGGCCAGCCGGTCCACGATCCGGCGTGCTTCCTGGGCGTCGACCAGGTTCATGTTGATATCGCGGAAATCTTTCAGTGCATGTTCTATGGCCTCATCGGTTATCTCGTGGAACACCATACGCTTGACGGGTATCTTGGGTTTCAGCTCATCGACAATATGCCATGAGATGCCTTCCCCTTCCCGGTCCTCATCCGTAGCAAGGATCAGCTCATCGGCTTCCTTGATCTGCTTTTTCAGACGGCTGACCGTCTTTTTTTTCTGTGGAGAGATTACGTAGAGTGGTTCATACTCATTGTCGATGTCAATGCCGAGGTTCGCCCATTTGTTTTTCTTCATTTTCGCCGGTATCTCCTTTGCCGATGCCGGCAAATCGCGGATGTGCCCGTTGCAGGAATCCACGGTCATGGATTTGGGCAAAAACTTTTTGATGGTTTTTGCCTTCGTCGGCGACTCTACGATAATGAGCGATTTCATTCAGAAACGGTTTGTAACTCCCGGTCAGGAGTTGAGTTCTTTGATTTTTTCCAACAGTTCATCTGCGTGGTTGGCCGTGTCGACCTTCTCGATAACGGCTTTCACAGTTCCATCCGTATCAACAAAATAGGCAGAACGGGACGGCCCGGTAAAGGTCTTGCCGTACATTTTTTTTTCGACCAGAGAATCCGTCGCCCTGGCGAAGTGGTGTTCCGGATCAGAGGCAAGAATATAGCCAATTCCCAGTTTTTCAGCGTATTTTTTATGCGATCCGCAGGAATCCTTACTGATGGCGATCAACTTATAGCCTTTTGCAATGATGTCATCCGCCTTTTCGGCAAGGCTTTTGTTCTGACGATCACACCCGCCGGTATTGTTCTTCATGTATACCGAGACGATGACCGGACGATCCAGCAGATCGGCAAATTGCATACGCATTTCGCCATCCCCATCCACAATATCCAACGGGAATGATGTGTCCATTTTTTCTCCGGGTTTGATCATGGCAGGTCTCCAAATCTTTTCGTGAGCAGGTTTTTTTAAACGGACAAGTATAGGCCCATGTCCTTACAGGTGCAAACGCCAATTCTGCTATACAGGTTCACAGGCTGGAAATTTTCCTGACTCTGCATCCCTGTTTGAATCCATAGGGTAAAACGGCCTATCTTAGGAATTATAAGATTGGCGGGGGAACAGCTGGACGAAGCTGCCGGCCCCGTCCCGGTTCATCCGCCGATTGTCCATACTTGTCCACATCCATCCCGCAGGACCAATACAGGCCCCATATGCCGCAGGAACCGCACTTGATACTCAACAAAAAGAATATTTCCACGGAAGCACTTCACGATCAGATAGAGGAGGCATGCAGCTTCATGGAGCAGATCTATCACAGCGGCAAGTATCCCAAACTGAAAATCACCCGCTCCTGGTCTGAGCACAATCCGGTCATTGAAGGGGAATTTGCAAAGCCCGAGGTGTATCGCTGGTACCTCAAAAGGGAGTTGGAGAAACTGGTAAAAGCCGGAGCGGAAGTGAAGGTCTCCCCTTCCAGGGAGTGCCTCTCGCTGAATGACCCGAAGCTGCTGGACGCGATTGATGAAGACCACTGGGATTTTACCAAGAAGAAACTGTTCCTGTTCCGTGCCGAGCGCATCGACCTTTCCCTTGACCGGCTGCACCACTACACCGGCACCTCCGCCCGTGATTTCCAGCGATACATCATGTTCACCAACTATGACATGCATGTCGAGGTCTTCAAGCAGCGGTATCCCGATTGTGTAAAACCGGAGCACAGTGTCCAGATGCCCGCCTATCATCACAAGCTGGAGGATAACCTGGGACTCACGCTCATCAACATCGGTGTCGGTCCCTCCAACGCCAAGACCATCACCGATCATATCGCCGTGCTGCGGCCTGATGCAATGATCATGGTCGGTCACTGCGGCGGTCTGCGCAACCACCAGGAAATCGGTGATTTCGTGCTGGCTTCTGGCTATATGAGGGCCGATGGTGTCCTTGATGCCAGCCTGCCCAAGAACGTGCCCATCATCCCGAACAATATGCTCAACTATCATCTCTTGTCGGTTCTGGATGAGGAGAAGATGAAATACCGCATGGGCACCGTCTACACCATCGACAACCGCAACTGGGAGTTCATGAAGCGCAGGGTTGTCCGGGAAATTCACATTAGCCGGAGTATTGCCATCGATATGGAATCCGCCACCGTCGCCACGAACGGATTCCGGTACCGCATCCCCAATGCGACACTTCTGTGCATCAGTGACAAACCGTTGCACGGCATGCCAAAGCTGGGGCAGGCCGCCCAATCATTTTACCAGAATTCGAAGGAGCGGCACCTCGACATGGTGATAAGAGCCATCTCCCTTTCCAAAAATCATTTCCCGGGCGGTTTGCCCAATACCAGTATCAGGGCTGTTGATGAACCGCTGATGGGAGGCGGAAGCTGATCATATGGGAACCTGAGCCATGGCATCCGGAAACAATCGATTCGTTGCGGGGAGTCATACCCCTTCCGGGCCGGAGGAGGCCTCCGGTTCCGTTGTGCGATACGGACCGGCACAGATTGAGCAGATACTCGCACTCAGAGCGCGTGAATTGCGTGCTGGAAAGCCGGTCGATTCCGCCCGGTTCCCGGAAGACGATGATTCCACGACACTTCATTTTGCCGCCTGGGTCAACGAGACCGTAGTCGGCTGCCTGACCCTTATCGAGCAGTCCGGAGATGAGGGACCCGTCTGGCAGCTGCGGGGCATGGCCACCGTCAGGCCATGGCGAAAAAGAGGGCTCGGCCGGAACCTGCTGGCATATGCTGAACACCATCTGAAAATAAAGGGCCGGGCGCGTGTAAAGGAGGACCGCGTACGGATCTGGTGCAATGCCCGCACCGAAGCGGTCTCTTTCTACAAACGAATGGGATATCGGGTACTCTCGGATGAATTCATGATCGAACGGATCGGGCCGCACTACAAAATGGAGAAAATTCTGATGTAAGGATTTTGGGGACTGATGGTCTAAGGGGTGGATAGCATTGAGTGCTTCATCCATTGCCGGCTCGATCATTGCATGGCCGCATGGCTGATCCCGTCATTGCATGGCCGATTCAATCCGTGACCGGAGTGATGGCAAACCGGCCACCCTGCTGTCAATCAGCAGTACGAAATCAACTTCCAAGTGAGACTTCCAAGTGAAACCGAAAGAACCAAAAGCATGCGAGCACAGTCTGAGATCAGGGCCCGGACGCATGGTGCGGGACCTATCCGAAGATGAGCAACCACGTGAGCGTCTGATGCGCTTCGGTACGGAAAGCCTGACCGACGCCGAGCTGCTGGCAATCCTGATGCGCACCGGCAGCAGGAAAATGAACGTCATTGACACCTGCCGTTTCATGCTCCAGCATTTTGGCGGCCTGCACAAACTCGTTCGTCGGAGCTGGCGCGAAATCCGTATCATCGAAGGGGTTGCCGATGTCAAGGCCATCACCCTCGAAGCGGCGTTCGAACTCTCCCGGCGTCTTCAATCGGGAAGTGGCAACGGCAAGCCGCTGTTCTTCAAGACACCGGAGGATGTCGCTTCCTATTTCGGCCCGCGACTGCGTGACCTGCAGACAGAGCAGTTCCTGGTGATGTTCCTGAATGCGGCCAAGGCCATGACCGGTCATCAGGTCATCAGCAAGGGTGGAAAGACTGCAACTGTGGTGGATCCATCCGAGGTAATGCGTCAGGCGATCATGAACGAAGCCAACAGCATTATCATCGTGCACAACCATCCATCGGCCAACCGGCGCGCCTCCCGGGCGGATATGTCCATTACCAAAAAGTTGCAAGAGGCCGGTGAAATGCTCGATATCACTGTGGATGATCATATCATCATTGCCGGTCACGACTACCTGAGCATGCGGGCCGAAGGTTTGATGGGATAAATTCGGCTTCCTTCCCGGAAAGCTTGTATATTTGGACCTTCCAAATAACGATCTTTCTGCTATGCACGACTACCTGAAGCAACAAATCGAACAGGCGCTCAAATCCATGGCGCCGGATATCGAAATCCCGGAAATTACCATTGAAAAACCGCGCTCGCCGGAACACGGGGATGCGGCAACAAATGTGGCCCTGACACTTGCCAAAATCCTGAAGGACAATCCCCGTTCTATTGCCGGGAAGATTGCCGGTCACATTGATGTGTCATCCGGCTATATCAGCTCGGTGGAAGTTGCCGGTCCCGGTTTCATCAATTTCCGTTTTTCCGGTACCTGGCTTAAGGACCGGCTGGAATCGGCTTTTCATGCCGGCAGAGACTACGGAAAAGGCCGCCATCTGGAAGGAAAAAAAGTCCAGGTCGAATTTGTCAGTGCCAATCCCACTGGTCCGCTCACCGTCGGGCACGGACGCAATGCGGTGCTGGGAGACACCATAGCCCGACTACTGGAATGGACCGGCGCAGATGTGCAACGGGAGTATTACTTCAACAACGCCGGCCGGCAGATGCGGGTACTCGCTGAAAGTGTACGGGCCCGATACCTGCAGTCCATCGGACATGACACCGATTTTCCCGAAGGTGGCTACGAGGGGCTCTATATCACCGAAATCGCTAAAAAGGTCAGGGAACAACACGGCGATCAGCTTCTCGGTGAAGAGCATCTCCATGTATTCCGCAAAGCGGCTGAAGAGGGCATTTTCGAGGACATAAAGCGCACCCTGGCCCGCATGAACATCACCATGGACACCTTCTTCAATGAAAACACGCTTTACGAAGACGGATCCATTGACAAGATCATCGAACTGCTCCGGGAAAAGGGGCTGATCTACGAACAGGACGGAGCCACCTGGTTCAAAACCACAACCTTCGGGAAGGAAAAAGACACCGTACTGATCAAGAGCTCCGGTGAGCCGACCTACCGGCTTCCTGATATCGCCTATCACATAAACAAGCTGGAACGGGGGTTTGACCTTGCCATCGACATTTTTGGAGCCGACCATATCGCCACCTATCCCGATGTGGTCGCCGGCGTACAGGCATGCGGTCTTGACAGCAGCCGGATCGATGTGATCGTATACCAGTTCGTGACGATCGTAAAGGACGGGAAACCCTTTAAAATGAGTACCCGCAAGGCCAATTTCGTGACGCTGGATGAACTTATGGATGAAGTGGGTGCCGACGTCACCCGGTTCTTTTTCCTTATGCGCGCACCCGGCACGCATCTGGAGTTCGACATCAATGAAGCCAAACAGGCGGGGGAAAAAAATCCGGTCTTTTATCTTCAGTATGCACATGCACGCATCCAGAGCATCATGCGGAAGGTGCGCAACCACTATGATTTCACTGGAGCAACACCTGATTTTGCTTTGCTGACTCACGAAGCCGAGGTAACCCTGATCAAGCGACTGCTGGAGTTTCCCGAAATGGTCACGCAAACGGCCATGCAGCGGGAGCCGCACAAACTGATTACCTACCTGAACGACCTCGCCACCGCCTTCCACAAGTTCTATCATGACTGCCGGATCCTTGGTGAAGAAGAACCGCTGGCCCGGGCACGCACCGAACTGCTCACCGTAACCGCAAATGTGCTGGCCAATGGCCTGGGCATCCTGGGTATTACCGCCCCGGACAGGATGTAACGGCTGCGTGCGCATGGCCGGTCATGCTTGCCGTGCAGGAGTCTGATTGATCTCGCCGGCCCGTCTATTGCACTCTGCGAAGAAGGGAAATGCGCATGCTGCCTGCCGCCCGCGTCAGATCCACCTTGAATCCGGCATCCCGGTAAAGATCTTCGGACTCCTGTTCATCCGGAAGCCACACTCCGCCCGTTTCTGCCAGTTTCTGGACAACCGTCATCTTCTTTTTATTCCTGACAAGGTACATCATCACGAAACGACCGTCTCTTTTCAACACCCGCAATAGTTCCCTCAGAACGCGCTTCGGTTCGGTCAGTTCATTCAGGGTCCCCCCCATCACAATTCCATCAAAACATCCGTCAGCAAAAGGCAGGTCCGCTGCATCGCATTGTAGAAAGGCAGCGCGATAGCTTTTTCCTGTTTTTCTTGCGGCCTGCAACAGCATGGGACGCGAATAATCAAGGAGTACTACACCACAGTTCGGCTCCTCCGAAAAAAGGGCCCTGGCATAGACTCCTGTTGAACATCCGGCGTCCAGGTAGACCCCTTCGCTTTGCGGCGACAGCATCTTGCCGATGATGCTACACTCATCCGACAGGGTCCAGGCGCCCCTTGTCAGTATCCCTGTGGAATAACGGCGCCAAAGAGGTTCATATACCGCTGCCGTAAGGCGCCACAGATTACTGCGTTCCGCCATACTTTTTGCGACAAAGTGTTCCCTCCTGTCTTCATGGACCGCTTTTCCACCCTCCCTGTTCTGCAGGGAGCGGTTTCCCGAATGCCGGCATGTGGTGATGCCAGGCTTCTGCAGCAGCTCCTCCGGACTCCACATCTATTGTCCGGCACGGCTTTTTCCATCGCGTGGATGGTGAAGCCGATCCCGCGACCATTCATAAGCCTGGTTGAGTGAACAGACCGTCTTGTGCTTGAAGCTTCTTTTACGGGGATCGAGGGACCAGGCCATAAAGAGTACGGATGAGAGGTACAGCCTCATCAGCGAGGAAGAAACGACCACGGCCCGACCGGCAAGCTGATGCATGTCGGTCTCCTTGAGCCATGAAATAAGCAGATTACGGGCATCCTGAGGCAGTTTTTTCATCTCACGCAGGTCCATGACAAAACAGAAATCCTCATCCCTGGACTGGTACCCATCCAGCTTGTCGATAAGCTCCTCCAGATCTTTTTGGGATTCCTTCCCGGACAGTGTGATGATTACAATCGGCCAGCGATTTTCATCTATGTCAATACGTGCCATAAACAGAGACCACTCCAGTCCTTATTGGTCGTACCTATTAATGTTTGCGGATGGTTGTGTCGGATTAAAAAATCAGGTAATCCTGTTGTTGCAGCAATTAGTCAGGACAAGCACCATCCATCACCTACAATGATAATTTGTTTAGAAGTAACCTAATAATCAACGGGCATTGGTTCAACCCGGCCCTATTTAACGCAGCTTTGTTGTTTTGATTGCAATTATTATCAAGATACACTTTTTTGGATTACCAACGAAACCGGAGCACCTTTTTCCACCCCAAGCATCTGCTCCGCATTGCCTTTATTGATCGCAATTTCAAGCATACCCGAACTCCCTATCAACGCAACGGCCTCGCCCTCAGCCACATCGGAAAAAGAGTGGCACATTTCCTTGAGAATGGTATTGCCGACATAGATCTTGAACACCGTATTCCTGTGGAAGCTTTGGATGAAAGAGCGGGGTATATTGGTGATAAGGTTCCCGTACCGGTCGATGTGCACGACCCACCCCTGAATCCCCTCATCATCGGATATCGGTCTGGCCCACCGATAGGTGGTCAATTCTTTCAACTCGGCGCCGAACACTTCCGGACGGCTCTGCCTGCTGAGCGAGGCTGCCACCGGAGCAAAGATATCACGGCCATGAAAAGTAGGGGAAACCGTCTCTCTCCAGTATTTTTTGTTCGACAGTTCGAACACGCGGTGCTCCTTGCCTTCCACGACAAGTGAGAACAGTCCATTGTCCGGCCCGACAAAAAACTGGTCTTGCACCTCTACCAGCACCGGTCGCCGCGTGCTTCCGACCCCCGGATCGATCACGGCAAGGTGGATGGTACCAGGTGGATAGAGGAACGCGGTATTTTTGAGCACCCAGGCTCCGGCCATAATGTCCTGCGGCGGCAGGTCATGGGAAATATCCACCAGTCGGACTTCGGGTGAGATACCCAGTATGACGGCCTTCATCGCGCTGACATAGTAATCCTGACTCCCGAAGTCGGTCGTCAGTGTTATGATGCGGGATGGTGAAGGCATGGCAGCATCAACTGTACGTGTTCAGCATCACCGGCATCACCAGCATCAGCATGTCCTCATCGTCATCCTGAACCGATGGTCGCACGATACCGGCGCGGTTTGGTGTGGAAAACTCAAAGACCACTTCGGGGTCGTCGATGTTGTTCAGCACATCCATCAAGTACCGTGCATTGAAACCGATTTCCATGGGCTCATCCGAATATTCGGACGCGATGCTCTCGCGGGCTTCACTGCTCATGTCCAGGTCTTCTGCCGAGATTGCAATTTCATCGGATTTCATCTCCAGGCGGATCTGACGGGTGGTGGTGCTGGAGAACACGGATACGCGCTTCACCGTAGCCAGCATCTGGTCACGACTGATCTTGAGTGTTTTGTCGTTTTCACGTGGGATCACCGATTCATACCGTGGGTACTGCTCATTGATCAGCCTGGTGATCACCTGGGTGTTACCCGACTGGAAACTTACATGGTCCTGCGTCACGAGCATTTCACACGCCTCATCGTCCAGTGTCTTAGCAACCAGCGTAAGCGCCTTTTCCGGCACGATAAAGGAAACAGGACCGGTTGCGGATATATCCTTTCGCACCAGGCGCACCAGACGGTGCCCGTCCGTTGCAACGACGCGGCTTTCATCCTCCCCGATATCGAAATAGACGCCCATCATGGCCGGACGCAGATCATCGCTCGAAACGGCAAAGCTGGTCTTCTTGATAGCGTTCTTGAGGGCTTCTGTATCGGTATTAATCTGCTTTCCATCCTTCAGGACAGGCATATCGGGAAAATCCTCGGCTTTCTCACCCGCCAGCTTGTAGGTTCCCTTGTCAGTCCGGAAACGTACCTGCGCCCGCTCATCCACTTCAAACGTCACCGGAATGTCCGGAAGCTGCCGCAATGTCTCCAGAAGCCTCCGGGCAGGTACGGCAACCGCTCCCTGGGTCTCCACATCGGCTTTTACATATTCAATAATGCTGACCTCAAGATCCGATGCGCTCAACTTTATCCGGCTGTCTTCCGTTTCAAAAAGTACCGTCTCAAGAATGGGAAGGGTAGCCTTGGTGGGGACGGCGCCGGCCACCGCCGACAGACTATGTACAAGTTCACCGCTTGTGACATTGAATTTCATAGGGTTACCTGATCGTTGGAAATGATTGGTGGATACTCTTTAGGGAATGGGTAAAGTACAAAAATCCGGATTTTATTCTAAGAAATAGTAAGCCATGATTCAATGGCTGTGTTTTTTTATCTTAATCAGACTAATGAAGCCTTGCTGACCGTTTTCAGAAAAAGAATATGTAAACTGCATGCACCTGAACCGGCCGTGCCCGGTAATCTCCTTACCATAAACAAACGCTGACAATGCGCAGCATCTTTTCCATTCTCTTGCTGTTCCTGCTGATCTCGCCCTCTGTGAGCCAGGGATTCGAGGAAGCCAGATACGGCAATGACTTCCTCACGGTCGGGGGCGGAGCGCGACCGCTCGGCATGGGAAGCGCCTACACGGCCGTGACCCGTGATGTGCTGTCGGGCTACTGGAATCCGGCCGGACTTTCGGACATGGAAAACTGGCAGTTCGCCTATATGCATTCCGAGCGCTTTGCCGGTGTGGTTGGGTACGATTTCGGTGCCATGGCCACCCCTGTAGAGGGCACAGGGGGTGTCATCGCAGTCAGCTTCATCCGCCAGGGAGTGGACGGAATCAAGAACACCCTGCATGCCTGGGATCCCGAGCAGAACCGGCCCCGCTCCGACCCCACCAGTTACATGCGCGAGTTCAGCGCCGCCGACATGGCCGTTTTCCTTTCCTATGCCAACGTACTGGGTGGCAATTGGCATTGGGGTCTGTCCGCCAAAGTGATCCACTCCAGGCTCGGTCCCTTCGCCAATGCCTGGGGTTACAGCCTCGACACCGGACTGCAGCATAGAGGTGAACGCTACCAGTTCGGTATCAACCTGGTGGATATCACCACCCTTATGAAATTCTGGACCGTCGATCAGGAGGAGCTTCAGCCCTTGCAGGATTTTATCAACCCGGAAACCGGCAAGCCGGAGACCCTGCCCGAAGGAACCAACGAATACGTCAAACCGTCGGTCCGGATCGGAGCAGGACGGTTTTTTGATTTCGGTGATTTTTCACTGCTCACGGCCGTTGACACCCACATGCGCTTCGAGGGCCGGCGCACCTATTACCTGAATATGGGAGATGTCAGTTTCGAACCGCACCTCGGCGCTGAACTGGGATACAAGGACCTTGTCTTTATCCGTACCGGCATCACGGATGTGCACCTGGATGACCGCAACACCCTGTTTGTATCCCCGACCCTGGGTACTGGCCTCAAAGTGGGCGCCTTCCTGATAGATTACGGCTTCAACAGTTTTGCGGGCATCGCATCCGACCTCGGTTTCACGCATCGCGTCTCCCTTCAGCTCAACCTGTAATACCGTATGCACCCTTCAGGGAATCAGTTCGCGGCATCCCGATTTTCCATGCGTGCGCGAGCATTTTTATTATCTGACCGATCCGCCCTGTTTGTTACCGGTGAACTCCTGACCTTCTGACCATTTCGTGAGCACATCTTCGTGAGCACTTCACCCACCATAGTGATTACCGGCCCCACGGCCACCGGCAAAACGGAGTTGTCCCTTGTCCTGGCCCGTCACCTTGAGACGCCTGTCATTTCCGCCGATGCACGGCAGTGCTACAAATACATGGACATCGGCACCGGCAAGGTGTCTGACGAGGTCCTTCAGGAGATTCCCCATCACCATATTTCGGCCCTCTACCCTGATGAGCCTTTCACCACGTCCGACTTTTACGAAAAATACCGTGAATGGATCGCTCCCCTCCAAGCCGAAGGCAAACCGATTCTGGTCGTCGGCGGAAGTACACTGTACATCGAGTCGCTGATCCGGCCGCTGGACCCTCTCCCGTCCAGAAATCAGGACAATCTGGAAACACTGCAACGGATTGCTGAACAAAAAGGATTGCAAGCCATCCGTGAACAGCTGGAAGAGGTGGATCCTGTTTACGCCCGGCGCATTGACGGGCTCAACACCCACCGCATGTTCCGGGCCCTGGATGTGTGGATGCAGACAGGAAGACCATTCAGCAGCTTTCACTCCAACCGTCCTGTTACCGTTCCGGAAGACATGCTGCTGGTGTGCTTGTACCGCGATCGCAACGAGCTGCACAGACGCATCAACAGGCGTGTGGACCGAATGATGGATGAGGGGCTCGTGCACGAAGTGCAGGGAATACTGGATATGGGATACGATCCCGGACTGCAGTCCCTGCAAACGGTCGGCTACCGCGAGACCATCGCCCATTTTCGCGGTGAACTCACGATGGAGGAGCTGAGGGAGAAAATCAAGACCCATACCCGGCGCTATGCCCGCCGGCAGCTGACCTGGTTCCGGCGCTGGAACAGGGTCAACTGGTTGTTGCAAACCGGGCAAACGGAAAAAATTATTGCTGGAAAAGTACTTAAGATGACAGCACAGCTGGCAGCTGAGGATTGAATGCTGTACCTTCTGAACATTCCATAACCTTTTCAAATACACAAAACCATGCAGGTAGATATTGTTATAACTCTCCGCGAATCCATTCTTGACCCCAAGGGCAAAGCTTCCCATCACGCTCTGGAAAACCTTGGGTTCCGTGATATTTCCGGTGTCCGGATCGGAAAGTTCATCCAGCTGGATATAGACACCGACGATGCGGCCAGGGCCCGGAACATCGCCACGGAAGCCTGTGAAAAGCTGTTGGCCAATACGGTCATGGAAGACTTCGAGATCCGGATTCCCGAAAAGTCCGTCTCCTGATCCGGTTTTTTTTCAGACACGGTGCCCTTCCGCAGCAGGCTGCAGGCCCTTTACAAGCCGTTTCCTCTCATTGATGCTTCACGCATCCTTGTACATCACAAAAAAACCAAGACCAATGAAATTCCAAGACTAATGAAATTCGGAGTACTCGTTTTTCCGGGATCCAATTGCGATCACGATGCCTACCACGCCTTGAAGCATATTCACGGCATAGACACCACCTTCATATGGCACAAGGAACCGGATATCGGCAAGGTGGACGGCATCATCGTGCCGGGCGGGTTTTCGTACGGGGACTATCTCCGCAGCGGGGCCATTGCCCGTTTTTCACCGGTCATGGATGCCGTGGCACGTTTTGCCGGTAAAGGCGGTCCGGTGCTGGGCATCTGCAACGGTTTCCAGATCCTGCTGGAAGCCCGTCTTCTTCCCGGAACCATGATGGCCAATGAACATCTTCGTTTTACCTGTAAATTCGTCCACCTGACGTGCCAGAACCACAAGACCCCCTTCACCGCATCGATTCCGGAAAACCTGATCCTCTCCATCCCGGTCGCCCATGGCGAGGGCAACTACTATGCGGACCCGGAACTTCTGAAGCTCCTCGAAGATCGCCATCAGATCGTCTTCCGTTATTGTGACGCCCACGGACAGATCACCCCCGAGTCCAACCCCAACGGTTCCACAGCCAATATTGCAGGTATCTGCAACGATCGGGGCAATGTCGTGGGCATGATGCCGCACCCCGAGCGGGCCGTAGAAAATGAAATCGGATCCGACCACGGACGTTACCTCTTTGAATCCGCCCTTTCCCGCGTCGTCTCCGCCTCTTAAGCGCAAACAGAAAACCTGAAACCCGGGTGCACATGAATTTACCGCCGGCATGAATACGCAGGAACGTCAAAAACTGCATTGCAAAGACCTGGTCAAACGGTACAAAAAACGGACCGTCGTCGACCATGTCTCGATATCGGTGAACCAGTCAGAAATCGTTGGCCTGCTTGGACCGAATGGTGCCGGCAAAACCACGACCTTCTACATGGTAGTCGGGCTTATTCGTGCGGAAAACGGGCGCATCTATCTGAATGATAAAGATATTACTTCACTGCCCATGTACCGCAGGGCCCGCATCGGCATCGGCTACCTGTCACAGGAAGCCAGTGTGTTCCGCAATCTGACCGTCCGCCAGAACCTGGAATCGGTGCTTGAATTTTACAACATGGAAAAGAAGGCGCGCAGAGAGCGTGCCGATGAGCTCATCGAGGAGTTCAATCTTGGCACGGTTGTGAACAGCAAGGGGTTCAATCTTTCCGGTGGAGAGCGGCGCCGCACGGAGATAGCGCGTGCCATGGTCACAAAACCCAAATTCCTTCTGCTGGATGAGCCCTTTGCCGGGGTCGATCCCATTGCTGTCGAAGATATTCAGCAGATCATATCCGGACTCCGGCAAAAAAATATCGGCATCCTGATTACCGACCACAATGTCCACGAAACCCTGGCCATCACGGACCGGGCGTACCTGATGTTCGAAGGACGCATCCTCAAAGAAGGTTCCTCTGACTTTTTAGCAGAAGACAAGGAAGCCAGAAAACTGTATCTTGGTGAGCAATTCAGGTTGGATCGCTATAACCATGAAACGGAAAAAGATACCCGATAATGACGGTTAAAGAAATTACTGTGCAGGAACTGAAGAAATTGCAGGACGAAAATGCGCCCTTGTTGTTGATCGATGTGCGTGAAAAGTTTGAGAAAGAACTGGTCGACATCGGCGGCACCCTCATTCCACTGGGACAGCTGAACGATCGCATCGGAGAAATTGAATCGGAAAAAGAGAATCCGGTGGTCATCTATTGCCGGAGCGGCGCGCGAAGCGCCGAAGCCTGCCGCATCTTGCAGTCACATGGATTCAGCAACGTCCGCAACCTCAGGGGCGGGATCCTTAAATGGGCGGATGACATCGACCCCAGCCTGCCGAAATACTGAAGCCGGATCGCACACATGCACAGCACCCCAAACCTGCCCTGCAGCAGTGTGTTGCCGTTGACCATTTATCATTTGTCCATGCGGGAGGAACCTGCCGCCGATTAGCAGCAACACGCACTCTTGAGCAGGATGCACCACCTGTTCACGCTTGCAGTTTCGTCAAACGTAAGCGGCAATCTGATTAAGCAGCTCTTCATTGCTGCTGGTCCGTTTCAGCACCTGCAGCAGGCTCGCCATGGACTCTTTGGGTGACTTCTTGAGCAGGTAGCGGCGCACCATATTACGCTCCTCCAGCGAATCCTCGATGAACTTGTCTTCATTGCGGGTTCCCGAAGCTCCGATATTAATGGCCGGGAAGATCCGGTCGTTGGCAATTTCGCGGTCCAAAACAAGTTCCATGTTGCCGGTTCCCTTGAATTCCTCAAAAATCAGGTCATCCATGCGGGAATTGGTTTCCACCAGGCATGTAGCGATGATGCTCAGCGATCCACCGTTCTCGATTTTGCGAGCGGAACCGAAAATTTTCTTGGGGATGTCAAGCGCACGGATATCGAGTCCACCCGACATGGTGCGTCCGCCTCCGCTCTGCGCCGCATTATAGGCACGGCTCAGACGGGTAATGGAGTCGATCAGCAGCACAGCATCTTTTCCCATTTCCGCCCGGCGTTTCACATAGCCCAGCGCAAGCTCGGATATGCGGGTATGGCTTTTGGTGGATTTGTCATTGGAGGATGCAAAGACCCGTCCCTGTGTTGTGCGGATGAAATCCGTGACCTCTTCGGGGCGCTCGTCCACCAGCAGGACGGCCAGTTCGATATCTGGATGATAGTCATCAATGGACTTCGCAATATTTTTCAGCAGAACGGTTTTTCCGGTTCGCGGTGGAGCGACAATCAAGGCCCGCTGTCCCTTGCCGATCGGAGCAATCAAGTCGATGACCCGCTGCTCGATTTCGTCCGGCTCCCGGGCGAGTTTGATCTGTTCGATAGGCATGATCGGGGTCTGCAAATCAAAGCGGCCCGCCTTGGCCCAAACTTCATAGGGTTCACCGTTTACTGTTTTCACGCTCACAAGACGCTTGTTCCCCCTCTGATCCTGCTCTAACTCGCCCTCGACCAGCAGCCCGGGTTTAAGGTTAAAAAAACGGACCATATCGGGTACCACAAAAGGATCCTGCGGGGTAGCCGTGAATTCATGGTCCAGCTTTCGCAAGAAACCGACCCCTTTCTCTGTCACTTCCATGATACCGGAATAGGTTCCTGCAGGTTTTACGTGCTGGTTGTCAAGAAAATTCGGCAACCCTCCGCCACGGCTCTGGTTGTTCCCTTTCTTGCCCTTGGGCCGGTTCTTCTTACCCTTCTTTTTTTGCCTTTGGCGTGCTTTCTTGTCCTGGGAATTACTCATTTTATTGTTTTTAGATATGGGAATGCGGGATTACGTGCTTTTAATCCAGCCTTGAAAAGCGGAAGCTCATGCACACTTTCCCCATTGTCCTCTGCATCAGATTCAAGGACCATTTTTTCGAATCGGAAAGGAGCTGTCCCGGGACATTCAGACGTTCTGTTACGACCAGCGGTCAGCGACCGGCGGTCAGCAATCAGCGGTCAACGACCGGTGGGTCAACGGACCGTCGTCTCTTCGCCAATCCAGGAATAGCATTCTTTCAGGGAACCGTCGATACGGATTTTATCTCCCGTATTCCAGTTCTGGTAGAATTTCTCTTCGGCTGTCGGCGTGACAGGCTCATAGGTGCGATAAAGCCTGTTTACCGTACTGGTCACATTGGAGTTTCGTTGCTTGGCCCTGTCGAGATAGTCAAGCACCAGCCAGTACACAGCCTTGTCTATCCGGGTCATATCGGATCCCGCACAGCGTGAAACAGCCTCACCGTAGATCTCTGCTATCATAATCTGAGGTTCGCCCCAGTTGGGATCCTCGTTGGCTGCGCGCCGGGCATAGCGTCTGGCCTCCTGCAAGTCGCGCAGGCTCAGGTAATTGTCAGCTATACGAAGTGAGGTGCGTGCTCTCGCCGTTCCTTGCTGGATTTCGTGCGCCTCAGCGAGATACCGGATGGCCTGGCGATATTCTCCCTCATTCTCGGCCTTATCTGCAAGCCGGGTGACATTGGCCACACTGGGTTCAATTTCATACATCTTCTCTGCAATTTCACGGGCCTTGTCGCGCGCCCCGGTGGCGACATACAGCTCATGCAATTCCTTCATCAATTCCATATTTTCCGGTTCCTCTTCCAGTTCTCCGGTGAGCAGTTCGATCCGTTCCTGCGGATCGGTGATCATCTCATTCCGGGTCTGGTCGAAGAAATCGCTTGTTTCCTCATCGGCAAACGGTTCCGCTTCATTGATGATCGCAAAGGCTTTGTCACGATCGCTCTGACGCGCATAATGCTGTACGATCATCTGGA
Organism: Cyclonatronaceae bacterium; assembly: GCA_046483675.1. Taxonomy (GTDB): domain Bacteria; phylum Bacteroidota; class Rhodothermia; order Balneolales; family Natronogracilivirgulaceae; genus SKNL01. The sequence continues at coordinate 20,394 of JAWOCT010000125.1, read as the reverse complement.
CGTAATATCCGCCTCCCGACTCTGTAGCCCTTTTCGGATCCATGTTGAACATAATTTCATAATCCTCAAGTGCCTGAAGGAAAGCATCTTCGATATAATCAGAATGGCTCTGGAAGAAACGCCCCCGGTTGAAATGCCAGCGGTACACATCTATTTCCTCTTCCGTGAAAAGCGCAAATACCCGGTCAAACATTTGCAAGGCCGAATCCAGATAGGCCTCCCGCAGGGTGGGATCCTCCTGTTGTGTGGACATATACTCGTAGATGTCGATCATCCTCCGGAAATTACGTTCCGCCGGGTAATTGCCCGGGTATTCCTCCATCTCTTTCGGATGTGCATCGACCAGCCAGCGACCGTAGATCAGGGCTTGCTGATACTGCTCGTTCCGGTAGTCCTCGGCAAACAGGGACTGGATCTGGAGCGGTGTATAACCGAACGGCTGTGCACCTGCAGAACTGGTAATGACCAGGGCTGTGATAAGTATGAGGATGGATTTTGCCATAATGTTGGGAGTTAAGCTGCTGTTGCTGTTTGCTTATTGCAGACGACGCTGTATGAACATGAGTTCCGACAAATTGAATGATACCTTCAGTGCAAATACCCTTTCCGATATGAGTCCGGAAGTCTCAGTCCCCCGGAACCCGTACTCGGCGTTGATGTCTATCGTCGAATTGGAACGGAATGAGGGAATGCCGATGCCCGTGTGTATGGTAAAGGTTTCTATGTTGTTGTCGTTGAATTCCAGGCTGCCTGTATCATATGATACGCCCAACCTGTATATAAAGTTCGACAGGAATCCGGTGGCCTCCCTGCGGGGTGCGAGGAATTGCGCTCCCAAACCTGCGCGAAATCGATCTTTCAGGAAGGTTTCTGGATTGCCCTCAAAATTGGTGTATTCACTCCAGTTCTGGTACAGAACATCCGTGCTCAATTGCAGAGCAGGATTGGGATTATAGGATAACCCGGCACTGGCTTCCAGTGGATAGGTCGCCTGACCGTCACCGAACTCCGATGCCGGTTTCAGGACTACGTTGGTTAAGTCAACCCGGGACTCAAGTTTACGTTCAGATACAAAATTGACCGGAAGAGATACCATCGCCCCTAAAATGAACCGGTCATTCTGCCGAAATAAGTTCCTTTCTACCAAATATAGGCCAAAACGGTTTCCAAATCCATAGTGCGAAGTGGATTCTTTTATATTGGCAGGACGATAATCCGCATGGTCAAAAAATACCGTCTGTGTCCGATTGATCGACCCCAGCAACAGGGACGGGGCATAACCTACCGACAGGGATGAAGTTAAACGGTAACCAATGCCAAGTTCAATTTTGTTGATCCCGCCGTTGCCTTTGTTCTCCACAACATACTGAAGTTCCTCACCGGTATGGTTCTCATCCGCTCCCAGGGCATACTGATTCTGGAGGGTATAACGGGAGGATGTGAGCGGGGTGATGGAGAAAGCGATTCCCAGCCGGTCACGGGTTACGGGCATCACGACCTGGAAAGGGCCGGTGTGAAACTGGGTAGAGCGGTAATCGGTGTTACTGGATGAGGCATCATAACTCGATATCTCGAACGTGCCACTGGCATTTGTAAAGATGGCTCGCGACCAGGTAGCGGGATTCGCCATTCCGGGTATGCGGTTGTCATGCAGAGCGACACCATATACGCCCATACCGTCGGCATAGGACGCGCGGAAATCATGCGGTATGCCCATTCCGAAATGGGAATAGGCAGATCCGCCCCGCCATACATCCTGTTGTGCTTCGGCCGCAGACCAGGTCAGGCCGGTCAGAAGGACAATGACAGGAAGTGTGTTAATTATTCGGCTCAGATATCGCGGCATGGCAAGTGGGTTCCTTTTCGGGGTTTCCTACTCATTTGAAATACTGGTGATCAGCAGCTTGGGCTGGCGGTCCCGGTCTTCTGTTCCGTTCAACAGCTTGGGCTGAAATCTTCCGTCATTGCTTCCAATAACGGCATACAGGATCCGATCGTCCCCTCCCGCACGCAACTGATCATTTGCAAGATTGGTCAGGTTCATTCGGTATGTTGCATCTTCACTGCGAAGATTCGACTGGAATTGCGGGTCCGTGGTAATGGCGTAATTGAGCTGATCGGGCTGCAGGAAATAGATGCGCATGGTCTCGGATTGTGGCCGCTCGAAATTCGCCGGGATCCCGCTCTTCATGCGAAGGGTATCTTCGTAAAGAACGAGTTCGACCCTGGAAAAATTGGTTGTACCCAGGAAATCCTCCGAAAAATCAAAGTCCAGCTCAAGCATGCGGCCCATGATGTTGAAAACCGGTTTGCTTGCGCCGATGACCTCTTCACCCGGCAGCTCCTCGTCAAGGCTCACAGCCCAGCCGGCCATTTCCTTGTCCAGGTCCCTCATTCCTTCTCCCGACTGGATCAGAAGGCGGGCCCGGGACATCTGAATGGAAAACATTTGCTGTGTATCACCGGCGGGTATGATGGCCAGTCCCGGCATATCGGCCCGGTACAGGGAATCGCGTTCCGATGCCGACGGATGAAGGAAAATGTCGCGGTATGTGCGGGTCCACTCGTCACTCAATCGAACGGTTATCGAATCCGCCTCCGTCAGGGTGAACTCGCCCACCACTTTTTTGCTCATATCAGGGTTCCGGGCAAGATCCGGGATGGAGTCATAGCGCCATGATGAACTTCTCCACGGTCGCGCGATCTCCACAATCTGGAAGGCTTTGGTGGAGGTTTCAGAGCCATACCGGCTGCTGACATTGAGGCTGAGGCGGGCCACGGCCTGTTCGCCGATGGTATCGGCCTGAACTTCCCGCGTAATCTCGGGGCGAAGCAATGCCATCGCCTCGATCTCGCCAAACACCGGATCCGTGATCTTGCCGGCCGTGACGTACGGCAGGTTGCCACTGAAGGAAGGTGCGCTCACCGTTGAGATATTTGAGAGAAGTACCGTATCTGCGTTGACCGTGACATCGTCCGGAGAGAGGTTCCCGCCAACAACCGGGGTATCATCACAGGATGAAACAAACGCGATCGCCAGAAAAAGCGTCAAGGGAAGTGTCAGACGGATCAGGATGCCGTCGAACGTGTTCATAAAGCGTAAAACCAGATGTTATTCCGTAATTTTTTTGTAATAGTCGGCGAACTTGCTGGAAACATCCTGCGGCGACCCCTGAATCTTGTCAGGAGTAATTCCAAGGGTGTCAAACGTTTCGTCCAGCTCGGATCCCAGCTCGTTGCCGGTCACGACGTGATCGGCGTAAGCCAGTCCGGCCCTTAAAAAATCAACTTTTCCGTCGAACAGTACCGAACTGCGGTCAAAATCATCGGGAAGGGACATCAAATCGAGGATACTTTCGTCGAAGATGCCGTGATTGACAGCACTGTGGACGTTGAAAACTACTTTCGTCTTCGAAAAATTGTCATCTTCCTTGTAAATCGACTTCAGGAAGACCGGTATGAAACCGGACGCCCAGTCGTGACAATGGATGACATCCGGCTTCCAGCCAAGCTTCCTAACGGTTTCCAGAACCCCCTTATTATAGAATACCAGGCGCTCGTCATTATCGGGAAAGAAGGTTTCCTTTTGGGGATCCGTAAACAGTCCTTTCCTTTTGAAATAGGTATCGTTGTCCAGGAAGTATACCTGCAATTTGGCATTAGGGATGCTGGCCACCTTGATGCGCATGCTCTCGTCCTTGTCACCTACACGGACCTTGATCCCGGCAAGCCGGATCACTTCATGCAACCTGTTCCTCCGGTCATTGATGGAACCGTATTTGGGGAGGAGCAGTCGGATTTCAAAGCCTTTGTCCTGCAGGGATGCGGGCAAAAAGCGAAGGAGATCCGCGGTATGGGTCATCCGCGCAAAGGGAGAGATTTCAGCTGCTGCATATAGGATTTTCATAATCGTTCAATCACGTTTCCAGACGGTTATTCGGTTTCGACAGGTCCGCTTTGATCTTCACAGGCTGCCTCAGCTGTAAAGCTTCGGATAGGAGTGGCCTTGTCAAAAAAATTCAAGTGGTGACCCGCCTCCACATCATCGTTCATAGTATCAGGAGATCGGCCATGGCGGTTAATCCGTTAATATACGCAATATTGGCCGCAACCTAAAATGATCAGGGGTTTTCGGCATCGATATCTGACATATTGGAGTCTGACCGGGCATCCCTGGGATTGCGGTTGCTGATGCCAATGACATGACGGATACGATCACTGTCCAGCGCATCGAGCATCGCGTCGGTATAACGCCACATCCAGTTGTCTTCGGTGGTGCCGGGGAAATTCATGCGGTGCTCCCCGTCCAGCTCCATGAAGTCCTGCAACGGAAAGATGGCCTGATTGGCCACCGAAAGCATGCCCAGCCTGATCAGCTGCCAGCTGACATCCGAGCCGTCGGATTGCGTGTATTCGCGAAGATAGTTCTGTTCCCCTTCCGGTGCCTGCTGGTACCAACCCAGCGTGGTATCGTTGTCGTGTGTTCCGGAGTAGACAATGCAGTTGGCATTCTTGTAGTTGTGGGGCAGAAACCCGTTGCCGGGATCGTCAAATGCAAATTGCAGGACTTTCATTCCCGGGAAATCGAACCGGTCCCTGAGTTTCACCACGTTCGGGGTAATGACCCCGAGATCCTCGGCGATGATCGGGAGCTTGCCCAGTTTTTTCTCAATGGCCACGAACAACTTCTCACCCGGCCCCTTGACCCAGCGTCCGTTCATGGCGGTCTTCGCATCAGCCTTGATCTCCCAGTAGGCATCAAATCCCCTGAAATGATCCACCCGGATGGCATCGAACATCGTAAACATCTGACGGAAACGTTCAATCCACCACTTGTAACCATCCTTCTCCAACTCTTTCCAGCGATAAAGGGGATTCCCCCAAAGCTGGCCCGTTTCACTGAAGTAGTCGGGCGGCACACCGGAAACCAGCAGCCTGTTCCCCGTTTCATCCACATCAAAATATTTCTTGTTGGCCCAGACATCCGAGCTGTTGTGGTCCACAAATATGGGAATGTCACCGATGATCTTAATCTGCTTGTTGTTGGCGTATTTCCTGAGTGCCATCCACTGCTCAAAAAATTCAAACTGTACCCAGTACTGGGAATCGATCCGTTTTTTCAGCTTTTTCCGGGCGGAATCCAGGGCCTTTTTGTCACGCCGCGCCAGTCCTTCGTCCCACTGGTTCCAGGGCCGCTTGTCGTTTTCGATGAGGCATGACATGAAAAGGACGTAGTCATCCAGCCACACGGCATTGTCCTTTTTGAACGCTTTAAAGCGTTTCTGTTCTTCGGCGTCCTTCCGGTCGTAGAAGCGCCGGCATGCCAGGGAGAACAGCTCGTCTTTTATGGCATAGGCCCGGTCGTAATCGACACTGGTACTTTGCTGGACGCGACGGTCAGCCAGTTCTTTCTCTTTCAGCAGCCCTTTGTCTTTCAGTATATCCGGACTTAGAAGGTAGGGGTTGCCCGCGAATGCAGAGTAGCTGGCATAGGGGGAATTGCCGAATCCGGTCGGACCAAGGGGAAGGATTTGCCAGACCCCCTGATGCGTCTCTTCAAGGTAATCGATGAATTCATACGCTTTTTTGCCAAGGTCCCCGATCGCATAGTCGGATGGAAAGGACGTCGGGTGGACCAGGGTTCCACTGGATCTGATAAAGTCCATTTAAACAGCTGATTGGATTATGTGGATTTTATGATGATGCCGGCCAGAGGCGGGATGTTGACGCGGACATGCGCCGGTTGATTATGAAATTCCCCCTCTTCGGCAACAAGATCGAGATTGCCGAAATTGCTTCCGCCATAAAACTCGGAGTCACTGTTGAAAACCGTGCGGTAACTTCCCGCTTTCGGTACACCGATGGTGTAGTCGTAATGCACCTGCGGGGTAAAATTGAAGATGCATACCAGGGCGTCGTATTCCTTTTTCCCCCTTCGAATAAAGGCGATGATTCCGCTGTCTGCATCGGAGAAATCGATCCACTGGAATCCGCTCCAGTCAAAATCCACCTGATGGAGTGGTTTCTGTTCCTTGTACACACGGTTAAGATCCTTCACCAGGGTGTGGATGCCTTTGTGCCCGTCGTAATGGAGCAGGCCCCAGTCAATGGGTTTTTCGCTGTCCCATTCACTCCATTGGGCCAGTTCCGCCCCCATGAAAAGCAGTTTCTTGCCTGGATGACAGAACATGTAGGTGTACAGCAGCCGCAGATTGGCAAACTTCTGCCAGTCGTCACCGGGCATCTTGGATATCAGGGAACGCTTCATGTGCACGACCTCGTCGTGCGAAAGCGGCAGCAGGAAATTCTCGGTGAAAGCGTATATCATCGAGAACGTGAGCTGATTGTGATGGTACTTGCGGAAAATCGGGTCTATGGCCATGTATTTGAGCGTATCGTTCATCCAACCCATATTCCACTTGTAGTCGAATCCAAGTCCGCCTACGTACGTCGGACGTGAAACCATCGGCCAGGATGTGGATTCCTCGGCCATGGTCACGATGCCTTCGAACTCCTCGTTAATCACAATGTTGAAGCGTTTCAGGAAATCAATGGCCTCAATGTTTTCCCTGCCGCCAAACTTGTTGGGGATCCATTCACCATCTTCCCTTGAGTAGTCGAGATAGAGCATGGACGCCACCGCATCCACCCGAAGTCCGTCGATGTGGTATTTGTCACACCAGAAAATGGCATTGGAAATCAGGAAATTCTGCACCTCGGTTCGGCCGAAGTTGAAGATGAGCGTCCCCCAGTCACGGTGTTCGCCCTGGCGCGGGTCGGAGTGTTCGTACAGGGCGGTGCCGTCAAAAAGCCGAAGGCCGTGATCGTCCTTGCCAAAGTGGGCGGGGACCCAGTCTACAATGACGCCGATGCCGGCCTGGTGGCAGCGTTCCACGAAGTACATCATGTCTTCCGGCGGACCGAAACGCGAGGTGGGTGCATAATAACCGGTAATCTGATAGCCCCAGGAGGGGTCGTAGGGATGTTCGGCTATAGGAAGCAACTCGATGTGCGTATATCCCATCTCCTTGACATAGGGCACCAGATCGTCAGCCAGTTCGCGGTAAGACAGGAAGCCGTTCGGATCCAGCTCCTTTTTTTTCCAGGAACCGAGATGCATTTCGTAAACGGACATCGGCGCATCAAAACCTTTGGTGCGGGATTCCATCCACCCTTGATCCTTCCATTCATAGGTGTCGATCTTCTTGACGATGGAGGCATTCCGGGGGCGGAGTTCGGAATAGAATCCGTAGGGGTCGGCCTTGAGCAGGGGCAGGTCCTGCCCTTCAACCCCGATCTCGTATTTGTAAAGATCGCCTTCCGTGATACCGGGTATGAAAATCTCCCAGATGCCCTGATCGTGGTACTTTCTCATGGGATGGCGGCGGCCGTCCCACTCGTTGAAAGATCCCACAACGCTTACCCGCTTGGCTGCCGGGGCCACCACAACGAACCGGGTACCGCTGACATCGCCTATCTTCATCAAATGAGCCCCCATCCACTCATAGGCTCGCCGGTGTGTACCTTCACCCCAGAGCTGAAGATCGTAGTCGCTCAGCGTAGGACCGAACGAATAGGGATCGACAACGGTATAGGTGTGGCCTTCGTAGAGGATGACCTCATAGTAGTAGGCCGGAATCTCTTTCATGCCTTCCAGAAAACACTCGAAGACCCCACCTTCACTGATTTTGGTCATCTCTTCGTAGGATGTCCCGTTGTCTAGCCATATCTTTATGGACTGTGCGTTGGGCTGAAGGGCACGGACAACGATCCCCTCTTTTTTCCCTTTTTTGAATTTGTGCGGACCCAACACGGAATATGGATCTGAATGGTCGGCCCGTTCCAAGGCAGTGATCTGAGCTCGGTCTAAGTACTTCTGTATTGCAGGCATAATGTTTGGAGCATATTTTGGATTGTCGGGTAAAATACAAAGAATTAACAAAAATTAACCACATCAGAACACGTGTATGTGCGTTAGGCTATCTTACTGCGCATTGAATGTTCTGTCTGGCCCACAATCTCCCTAAACCCCTTGAAAGCAAGCAGACTCATAGCCGGAAGATACCTTTTTTCAAGGAAAAATGTATCGCTGATCAACACCCTGACGATTATCAGTGTGACGGGGGTAACCGTCGGCACGGCGCTGCTCATAGTCGTGCTTTCGGTCTTCAACGGTTTTTTTGACATCATAAAGAACATGCTGCTGGCAAACGATCCCGACTTGCGCATCGAAACCGTGGAAGGGCGTTCGTTTGCCATGACGGAACAGACGGAGCAGATACTCGACCAGATCCCGGAAATCGCTGTGAGATCCCCGTTCATCCAGGGTAAAACCCTGGTGGCGCACCGGGGGAGACGGGACCAGGTCGTGATGGTAAAAGGGGTGGATCAGGAACGTTTTGCCGGCTACGCCGACCTGGATGCGCTTATCTATGAGGGTGGACTGGACCTGGCCGTCCGCGACCGCCTGCCGGGCATCCTGCTGTCGGACCCGCTGAGCCGCAGCCTGCGCCTCAATATCGGCGACGACATCTCGCTGCTCAGTGCCTCGGGCATGCGCCGGGCACTCACCCAGTTCACCGGACCAAGGATCAGCCGGTTCGAGGTCCGCGGCATCTACAACATGCGGCAGGTTATCAATGAGCCGGTCATCTATATCGATATTGCTGCCGCACAGAGGCTTTTCGACCTGAGGAACGAGATTTCCGGCATCGACATACGATTGCACAACCACGGCCGGGCCGAAGCGGTCGGGGCCCGCTTGCAGCAGGAGCTCGGCGGAGAATACCGGGTGCAAAGCTGGTACGATCTGCAACGGCCGCTCTACGATGTGATGAACCTGGAAAAATGGGGCGCCTATTTCATACTGATGATCATCGTCCTGGTCGCCGTACTCAACATCGTGGGCTCTCTCACCATGGTCGTGATCCAGAAACAGCGCGACGTTGGGCTGCTCCGTTCCATCGGCTTCCGCCGAAAGGACATCATGGCTGTTTTCCTGCGCCAGGGATGGTATGTCGGCCTGATCGGATGCACCCTGGGCGGTGCGACCGGCCTGACCCTTTGCTACCTTCAGGACACATACGAGCTGGTGAAACTGGCTGGCGCCGAGTCATTCATCATATCGGCCTATCCGGTGCAGATCCAGTGGCTGGATGTGGGCCTCGTAATGGGTGGAAGTCTGATTTTATGCGTGCTTGCCAGCTGGTACCCCGCCGCACGGGCGGCATCCATCCAGCCGGCCGATGCCGTCAGGAACGAGTGACCGGATGGACTGATGGCGGGATAGCCGATGAGCACACCAAAGGCCGGCTGAAGTCTTGAAGTCACAGGTGGCCCGGGAATGGACATCCCCATCCGGCCCTGTCATCCTTCCGAATAACTGTCGGGCAGATCGTTTTCATAAAGCACGACATCTCCTTCGCGCAAACGGTCCCGGAGCAGGTCATTGGCCTCGAAGAGGCTGTTCACCACTGTGATGCCATCTTCAGGATACCCCCCTTCCACAAGACCCTCATAAACCGGGTGCGTCTGGACCGGTCCCACAAGGTAGACATGGTCGGGTGGATGCTGGGCCATGTGCCGGCCGAAATCCCGGTTTTCGGCTTCCTGAAGGTCGCCCAGTTCGATCATGCCGGGCGTAACCACGTACTTTTTGCCCGTTGAGAAGCCGGAGAGGATCGAAACGGCATTTTTTGCCCCGATGGGGTTGGAGTTGAAGGCATCGTCGATCACCAGCACACCGTTCCTCTTTTTTAGTTCGAGGCGGTGCTCCACGGGCCGGGCTTTCTGCAGGCCCACTTTTACAGTGGCTGACCGCAATCCCATGACCAGTCCGGTTCCGGCTGCAAGCAGGGCGTTCTGTACACTGTGCTCGCCCAGCAACGCCATGGTGACCTGCTCTGTGGCTCCCTGTTCCCATACGGCGGATGTCGCTGAACCAGGATGCGCGCCCTGCTTCACGTTCAGCTCGAACGAACAGCCTTTTTCATCGTAGGTGATATTCTCAGCGTAGATGCGGTTTTGTTCCCTGGAGATGCCTGCCATAACGTGGGTTATATCCTTCCGGTCCGCCATGGCCCGCACGCGCGGGTCATCCCCGTTCAGCAGGGCAATACCGCCGGGCAGCAAGTGCCGCACAACGGCACTCTTGGTCCTTGCGATCGCTTCTTTCGAACCGAAACTCTCCAGATGGGCAACCCCCACATTGGTGACCACGGACACGTCGGGGCGGGCGATGCGGCACAGCTCGTCAATGTTGCCTTCGTAGCGGGCCCCCATCTCAAGAATCAGCACCTGGTCTCCCGCCTGAAGATCGTTGTTGATCACCTTGCAGATGCCCATCGGTGTGTTGTAGCTCCCGGGGGACGTGCATACACGGAACCGCTCCTTCAGCACGGCATCCAGCAAAAACTTGGTACTGGTCTTGCCATAGCTTCCGGTGATGGCTATCACCGTGAGATCGGCCATGGCCGCGATCTTCCTCCGGGCTTTCTTTTTGAACCGGTACTGAATGAGCATCTCGACGGGGTAGATTACGGCGGCGGCCAGCAGCAACAGGTAGGGGAGCACCAGATCGGTCATAGCCCAGGCAATGACAAGGACATACATATTCGGAAAAAGGGTCCCGCTGTAGAAGGAATAGGCCGTTCCCAGAAGCGGTATCCACACGGCCAGCAGTGCAAAAACGAGCGTCAGCCGGATCACCCTGGGTGTATACACCAGGGGCTTTTTTACCTTGGCATCCATGTATCCGGACACGCTGCCAAACCAGAACGCCGTAAAAATCACCAGCACAACCGTAATGGACGAAGTGGTAAGCCACCGCTCGAGGTAATTGTGGGCTACCAGCACCAGCAGTATGAGGGCAAGATGGGGTACCGGGAACAGCACCGTGCTCCAATGCCGGCCCAGCCACGCCGAGAACTCGTTCCATTTGTACCCCTTCTGCTGGAATATATGGAGCAAATGCCTGCCGCGGTGCAAGGAGTGGCGCAGCATGATAAAAATGACAAGCCAACTGAGAGCCTCTAAAAATGTGAAATACCAGCTCAAGGAAAACGTAAGTTATGTGACAGGTAACAATTCAGGAAAAACTTGCGCGTAATATACCAAGTTCTGTTATCTTGTCAGGCGTTTCTTTCTGAAATCGCCATCATGACCCGCTTACCATGAAACTGATCATACCCATGGCCGGACAGGGCACCCGCCTGCGTCCCCATTCCGTAAGTACGCCCAAACCGCTGCTTCCCGTTGCCGGACCCATGCTCATCGAGCGCATTGTCTACACATTCGTGACCTCACTCGACCGGAAGATAACCGAAATAGCCTTCGTACTCGGGGACTTCGGAAAGAATGTAGAACACCAGCTGGCCGAAATGACCCGGCGTTTCGGCGCCAAGCCCTCCTTTTACCGGCAGGAGCAGGCGCTGGGCACCGCGCATGCCGTCAATTGTGCGGCGCCATCCCTCAAGGGGGAGGTAGTGGTCGCCTTTGCCGACACATTGTTCCGCATAAGCGGACCGGTCAACCTGGATGAGGCAGACAGCGTCATCTGGCTGAAACGGGTCTCCGATCCAACCCGGTTCGGGGTGGCCGTGATCGAAAACGACCGGATCACCCGCTTCGTGGAAAAACCCGATGAACCGGTCTCGGACATGGCCATTATCGGTGTCTACTATTTCCGCGATGGCGAGCGCCTGCAGGAAGAGCTGCAATATCTCATGGACCATGATATCCGCGGCCACAAAAACGAATTTGATCTGACCGATGCCATCGACCGCCTCCTCCAGAAAAAAGCAGTCTTTCGCGCTGCCGATGTCGAACAATGGCTGGATTTCGGCACCATATCTGCCTGGCTTTCCTCCACGGCCTCGGTACTGGACCGCCAGGAGCCCCAGAGTTTCGACAAAAACCGATTTCCCGGAACACAGATCGTCCCACCCTGCCATATCGGCACCAACGTCCAGATCTCGAACAGTACGATCGGGCCTTATGCCTGCATCGGTGAAGGATGCACCATCTCCGGCAGCAAAATCCGGCACAGTATCATTCGGGACAGAAGTCTCATTGAGGACTCCACTCTACAGAATTCGACTATCGGGCCGGAGTGTACCATTCGATCCTGCCAGCAGGAAATGCATGTCGGGGAATATTCCGTGATCGGTTCAACGCCCTGAAGATGCGTTCGGTGGCCACCCTCTGTCACGCAGTTCGCGATGATGGCGCAGATGCTCCTCCTCCGGTTCGAGATGGATCGTCACCACCGTATCCCCGTCCAGTTCGTCCATGATCTTTTTTTCAAGAATGGTCGCCTCGCGGTGAGCTTCCTCCAGATCGATGCCTGAGCGGAACAAGACATGCAGCTCGACCCAGAGTGTATTTCCGGTACTCCGGTGGCGAAGGTCATGCCACCCGATGATATCATGCCCCCTTTCCGTGTCAAGCACCTTCCTGATCCGGGCATCAGTTTCATAGTCGCTCTGGTCCATCAGGCCGGTCGTCGCATACCGGACAAGGCGGTATCCCTCCACGGAAATATAGACGGCAATAGCCATGGCGACGATTGCATCCAGGAACATAAGTCCGGTACGTGCGATGAGGAAAAGAGTCACCAGCACTCCGGTGCTGGTGTAGACATCGGTGAGCGTATGCTTGCCGTTGCCGATGAGGATCATGTTCTTTTCCTGCTTGCCGGTGCGCACCAGCCAGGTGCCAAGGACGAGGTTGACCGCGGCCGATGCAAGGATGATGCCGCCCCCCGTACCCAGGTGAAACACCTCCAGGCCAACGACCAGGCTCTTGATCGATTGATAAAAAATGGTGAGAGCAGCGATAAGGATGAGCATGCCTTCAGCCCCGACCGCGAAAAATCCGATGCGCTCGTGCCCGTACAAATGGTCCCGATCCGGCGGTTTCTGGCTCACATAGAGCCCAAATGCGGAAAAACCGACTGCGAACACATGCACAAAACTCTCTGCGGCATCAGACAGGACACTGTTGGCCCCGGTATACAGCCAGGCGGTGAGTTTCATGGCAAATACCCCGATGGATACCATCAGACTGATCCGGATCGCCCTCCTGCTGCGCGCTTCAGCCTTCAGCCGGTCTTCCTCTGCACCGGCTTGTAACGGCCTGCTGGTTGCGTGGTCTCGTTTTGGTTCTGTCATCAGCCGAAAAACACTATCTGCGGTATCACACCACCTAAAAGCAAAATGATTGTTATCTTTTCATGATAACCACAAAATGATACGTATCTTCCCCCTTCATTTACCAGTTTTTTCTTTTGCAGGATCTGGACATCACATACCAACAGCTTTTTCGTGATATTTCCCAAGCGGTAGCGGAATCCGGACAGAAAATCTACGTCATCGGCGGATTTGTCAGGGATTACTACCTTAACCGGCTGCCACCTTCCGGCACCTGCGACATTGACTTCGTGACCCTGGGTTCGGGCATCCGCGCAGCAAGGGCTGCAGCAAAAAAACTCGGGACGCGCAAGATCACGACATATCGGCGTTTCGGTACGGCACAGGTCACGTGGAAGCATTTCTCACTGGAATTCGTCGGTGCACGGAGAGAGAGCTACCGTCCTGAATCGCGAAAACCGGTCGTGGAAGACGGCACGCTGGAAGATGACCAGTTGCGACGGGACTTTACCATCAATGCCCTGTCATGGTCTCTGAACCCGGAAGATTATGGTGTACTCAACGATCCTTTCAACGGGCTTAAAGACCTGAGGAACAAAACCATCCGCACCCCGATCGACCCTGAAAGCACTTTCAGCGACGACCCGCTCAGGATGATTCGCGCGGTGCGTTTCGCGTCACAGCTGCATTTTAATATCGCTCCGGAGACCAAAGAAGGCATCGGTAAAATGGCATCCCGGCTTGAAATCATATCCAGGGAACGGATCATTGATGAACTGAACAAGATCATCATGAGCGACCTTCCATCATCGGGTTTCCTCATTCTCAATGAAACAGGCCTGCTGGAACAGTTCTTTCCCGAGATGTGCGCCTTGCAGGGGGTTGAGGAAGTACACGGACTGCGGCATAAAGACAATTTCCACCATACGCTCAAGGTGCTGGACAATGTGTCCATGGTATCTGACAACCTTTGGCTGCGCTGGGCAGCCATCATGCACGACATTGCCAAACCCGTAACCAAGCGGTTCGATCCGAAACAGGGCTGGACGTTCCACGGCCACGACGCCCGCGGGGCACAGATGGTTCCACGGATATTCAGGCGGCTCGGACTGCCTCTTGACGAGCGCATGCGGTACGTCAAAAAACTGGTCCGGCTGCACCTGCGTCCGATCGCCCTTGCCGACGAGATTGTCACCGACAGCGCCATTCGCAGGTTGATATTCGAGGCCGGAGATGACATCGACGACCTGATGATCCTCTGCCGTGCCGATATCACCAGCAAAAACCATCAAAAAATCCGTCGTTTTCTCAAAAACTTTGATTTTGTGGAGCAGCGGATCGCTGAAGTGGAGGAAAAGGATCGCATCCGCAACTGGCAGCCCCCTGTCGATGGCAACGAAATAATGGATATCTGCGGTATCGGCCCCGGGCCGGAAATAGGGCGCATCAAGTCCGCTATCGAAGATGCGATCCTGGACGGCAAGATACCCAACACCAGGGAGGCGGCCCTTGAATACCTCCACTCCCTGAAAGACACACTTCCGGACCGCATGAAATCGGAATCATCCGGATCCGGCACGAAACAGAAGGAAAAAACCAGTTGAACGAGACCGAAAAAGCTACATGGATTTCCCGTTCCTGGGCCAAAATCAATCTTGGCCTTCAGGTTCATCACCGGTTGCCCAACGGCTACCACGAAATTTCGACCGGTTACTGCTTCATTAACTGGAGCGACCGGTTCGAGATGAAAAAAGCGCCGGCCTTCTCCCTTACCATGTCAGACGAGCGGCTGCCCGTCGACCAGAAGAATCTGATCGTCCGGGCCGTGAGCTCATTGCAAAGATATGTCGATTTTGATGATGCATGGGACGTATTTGTGGACAAGTTGATTCCCTTCGGCGCCGGCCTGGGCGGTGGTAGCAGCAATGCCGCCACCATCCTGCGTATGCTCAACAAGGTTGCCTGCCCCGGACTCTCACTGCAGGAGATACATCAACTGGTATCTGGTCTGGGCGCCGATATTCCGGTGTTCCTTCACGGCAAACCCGGCATAGGATCCGGAATCGGCACCGAAATATCGTTTTTGGATATCCAGCCTGATGCCTGGATCCTGACCATATTTCCGGACATCCATGTTTCCACGGCCGAGGCCTACCAGCACTGTGTGCCCAACGACGAACACGAATTTTCACTGGAACACATCCTCATGAAGGAACCGCTGGAAGAGTGGCGCTACCTGCTGAGCAACGATCTGGAGCCCTGGGTCATCCATCAGAATCCCATGATCGGTGACATCAAGGATCAGCTCTACGAACTGGGCGCCGAGTATACTGCCATGAGCGGCAGCGGATCTTCGGTTTTTGGCCTGTTCCGGCAGGAGTTTGTTGCCATAGACGCCTACAACCAGTTTATCGACTGGAAACTCAAGGCCAACATTACACCTCCTTCATTTATTCCGGATATCGGTGTATACCGCAGTTCGTGATTTTTTGCTAACTTTGACGCATTGTCAGGCTGTGCCCCGGGCTGAATTTATCATGGATTCCGCTAAACCACTTCCACCGCTGAATGCCTAATCCGGCCATGCCATCCATGGCTCTTCGTTTTAATCCATAATTACCCACTGTATGATCAAACTCAACGACGACATCACCAAGTCCATGGATGTCGAATCCCTGAAACTGGATATCCAGCGACATCTCCGCTTCACCCTTGCCAAGTCAAAGTATTCCACAACGAAATGGGACAAATTCCGCAGTGTGGCCCTGACCGCACTCGACCGGCTGCATGACCGCTGGATCGACAGTCAGGAATATTACTACGATGTGGATGCCAAACGGGTGTATTACATCTCCATGGAGTTCCTGATCGGCAGGCTGCTTGACAACATGCTGGTCAACCTGGACATACTGGATGAAATCAAGGAAGCGCTCCACGAACTGGGACTGGATTACGATGAAGTCAAGGAGAACGAATTTGACGCCGGTCTGGGAAACGGAGGGCTGGGCCGTCTTGCCGCCTGTTTCCTGGATTCCATGGCCACCATGGGTATCCCGGGGTACGGATACGGCATCCGCTACGACTACGGCATCTTCGAACAGCAGATCCGTAACGGCTACCAGGTGGAAAAACCGGATATGTGGCTTCAGTTCGGCAATCCATGGGATGTGGTACGTCCCAAAACGCTTTATCCGGTAGATTTTTACGGGGAATCGTCCCCGTATACCGATTCGGACGGGCGGTTGCGCTTCAAGTGGGTCAACACCCAAAAAGTCAACGCACTTGCTTATGATACGCCCATCCCCGGTTATAAAAATGATATTGTAAACAACTTAAGGCTATGGCGTGCTTCATCATCCAAGGCAATTGACCTGCAGTCCTTTAGTCAGGGAGAATACATAGACGCCGTACGGGACGCTCAGCTGCAGGAAAATATCTCCCGCGTCCTCTATCCCAACGACAAGGTCTTTGTGGGTCAGGAGCTGCGACTGAAGCAGGAGTATTTCCTGGTTTCGGCCACCCTTCAGGATATCATGAGGCGATTCAAGAAAGTGCATGATGACTGGCGCAAGTTTCCGGACAAGGTCGCCATCCAGTGCAACGACACGCATCCCAACCTTGCCATTCCCGAACTGATGAGGGTCCTGATGGACTACGAGGGCCTGGATTGGGAAACCTCCTGGGACATCACCACCCGAACCATCAATTATACCAATCACACGGTGCTTCCCGAAGCGTTGGAGACCTGGACGGTGCCGCTGATGCGCAGCCTGCTGCCACGCCACCTCCAGATCATCTACGAGATCAACAAACGGTTCCTGAACCACGTGCGGGACAAATTCGCCAGTGACGTCAACCGGGTGCGTCGGATGTCCATCATCAGCGAAGGTGAAAAACCGGCTGTTCAGATGGCTACACTCGGGATTGTCGGCTCCAACAAGGTCAACGGTGTTGCACGCCTGCACACCGAACTCATCAAGAAAACTATCTTCAAGGACTTTTATGAGCTGTACGAGGACAAATTCATCAACATGACCAATGGCATTACCCCTCGTCGCTGGCTCAAGCAATGCAATCCCGGCCTTTCCGAACTTGTTTCGAATGAAATCGGTGACGGGTGGATTACCGAGCTGGAGCAGCTCCAAAAGATCGACAAAAAAGCCGATGACAAATCCTTCCGCAAGAAGTTTACCGAAGTGAAGAGACAGAACAAGCTGGCACTCATCGATTTCATTGAGGCTGAATATGGAGTGAATTTGAATCCTGACTCCATCTTTGATATCCAGATCAAGCGGATACACGAATACAAACGTCAGTTGCTCGTGGCGTTGCATACCGCGATGCTCTACAATCGCATCAAGGCCGATCCGGATGCCGATTTCCAACCGCGCACCGTCCTGTTCTCGGGCAAGGCCGCTCCCGGCTACACAATGGCCAAGCTTCATATCAAACTGATCAATTCCATAGCCGAAAAAATAAACAATGACCCGGACACGCGGGACAAGCTTTCCTGCCTTTTCCTGGAAAACTATACGGTATCCCTCGCCGAACGACTGGTCCCTGCTGCAGATCTCTCCGAACAGACGTCCACTGCCGGCATGGAAGCTTCGGGTACCGGAAACATGAAGTTTGCCTTAAACGGAGCCCTTACCATCGGCACCCTGGATGGAGCCAATATCGAAATACGTGAAGAAGTCGGGGAAGACAATATCTTCATCTTTGGCCTGACTGACGAGGAGGTCGAGCTTAAGCGCAGGGAAGGGTACAACCCGCGTGAGTTTTACGATTCCATTCCTGAACTGCAGCAGGTTCTGAACCAGATACGCGACGGATTCTTCGAACCTGAAAAACCCGATCTCTTCCACCCCATCATCCGCTCACTGCTTGATGATGGTGACTATTTCATGATCCTGGCCGATTTCGAATCTTATACCGACAAGCAGAAGGAAGTGGAAAAATTGTACCGGAACCAGAAGGAGTGGATCAAAAAGGCGATCCACAATGTCGCCCGTATGGGTAAGTTCTCTTCAGACCGGACGATCAGCGACTATAGCGAGCACATTTGGGGGTGCAAAAAGTACCAGCTCCCGAAGAAGAAGAACGGCATTAACAAAGACAAGGGTAACAAGCGCAAAAAATAATCTTCCCCCGGCAAGTCAAGCTGCTTCGTTCCACGAGCAAGTCAGGTTATACACAGGACAAGTCAGGTTATACACGAAAACTGTCCCGCCGTTCCGCCTGTCGTGTGCCTCCCGGCGGCGCCTGCTCACTCCAGCACAAAGCGGAACGTGATGATCCCGTATTGAGACTCTTGCGGCATATTGGGGGGCAGTCTTGAAAAGCGCCAGGTCCGCAGGGTGCGCAGCACTTCCCTCTCCAGTTCCGGATTGGCTTTGATGATGGGCTGGAGTCGTCCCACCGATCCATCCGGACGCACCTCGAAACGTACGGAAATCACCGCTTCGGTCTGGGAAACAAAATCAGGCATCGGCTGGACCCGCGGTTCGCGATTGAAATCCCCTTCCCATTCGAGCTGGTACGGCGCGGATCGGATTGGATCGGTTTCGGTGCCCTGGTCGGCATCCGGTCGTCCCCGTATCCCGCGGATGTCCCCGGTCTCTTCTTCCCCGCGTTGCTCTATCTCGTCTTGCTGGGCCTCCTCCGGCGCCGACGTTTCCTCGATTTCCTGTGTCTCTTCGATCTGCTGTTGAGGGTCGATGAGGTCGGTATCCGGCGTGGTGACAGCTTCTTCCTCGATTTCCTGTTCCTGGTCCGGCAGATCCACGTCCCGGGCCGTTTCTTCGGGTTGCGGAACCGGCTGCGGTTCGGGCTCCGGCTGCGGTTCGGGCTCCGGCTCTTCGGAAACTGTTTCAACCGGATCGGGACGTGTTTCCGGCCGGGCCTCTTCCTCACGTGAAAATTCAGCCAGGGTGCCGTCCTGGAATTCGCCCAGGGTGATTTCGATAAAAGCGGTACGTTCCATGGCCCGCGGTTCGGTGGCCATGACGAGCGCAATCACCAGAATGACCACATGGATGCCTGCGGTGATGATCAGCCCGAATATCTCTTCCGTGGTAATTTTTCGCATGCGTTTAGCGGCTGGCCCGCTCTGTGGCCATCATCATATTCATGTTCAACGCCTTTCCAATATTCATAACGTGGACGGCATCATCGATTATTGCATTTTTATCGGCCCGCACCACGAGCGTGGCTCCAGGATGCCGCTGATGCTGCTCCCGGATGGAGCCGGATACATTGGCCCTGGGCACGGGATCGCCCATGACGTAAAAACTGCCGTCATGTGTGATCGATACGTTGATGAAATGCTGCTCGGTGACCGAAGCGGTCTCAGCGCGGGGAATATCCACCCGAATCCCGAAATTCGTAACAAACGAAGATGTCAGCAGGAAAAAGATCAGCAGCAGGAGTACGATATCGGTCAACCCCGCCGCCGCAAAAAGCGTTAGCGGCTTTTTGACTTCACTTTCGGATCTGAAATTCATTGCGATGGGGTCTGTATTTGTTTCTTGGCGGCAGGTTTCTGCAGCAGTTCTATGAACTCCGTGGAGGAGTCTTCGAGATCAAAGATCATCCGGTTCATGCGCCCGAGCAGATAGTTGTAGAAGCCGTAAGCAATGATGCCCACGGCAAGTCCCGAGGCGGTCGTGATCAGTGCTTCCCATATACCTCCGGCAAGTACGCTCGGGTTTACGTTACCTTCCAGGGTCTGGATCTGCTGGAAGGCCTGGATCATACCGGTAACCGTGCCAAGAAAGCCGACCAGCGGAGCCACTCCGGCGATGGTGGCCAGCCAGTCCATTTTTTTCTCAAGCAGGTGTACTTCCCGCTTGCCGGCGTTCTTGATGGCATCATCGATGTCATGAATGGGACGCCCGAGCCGCTTGATCCCCTGCTTCATGATACGGGTGAATGGTTTGTCCATATCATCACAGTACGCAATCGCTGCTTTCGTATCCCCTTTTTTTAGGATACTCTCCAGACTGTCCAGGAATTGCTGATTATCCATCACTGAATTGGACAGTACGCGCCATCGCTCTGCAATGACATATATGGCCAGCAGTGAGAGCAGGGTGATGGGGATCATCACAAATCCGCCCTCAGCCAGCATTTGGAACCAGGATATCTGGTCAGGGGGAGCCATCATGGGCTGAAGTGTGTCTTCCGCCATTCCGTTCTGAAGCAGGATTGCGGACAAATACGCGAAAACCGGTGTCATGTAATGCCG
>JAWOCT010000066.1:0-19457 GCA_046483675.1 Cyclonatronaceae bacterium | reverse complement strand
GAGGCCGGATTCCCCATCGAGAACCACGTCAGTGCATTCCAGTACGCCAGGAAGTACGGCATCCCGAGCACTGCACACGCCGGGGAGGCCCGGGGAGCCGACAGCATCTGGGAGACACTGCGTCATTTTGAACCTGCACGGATCGGACACGGAGTTCGCAGCATTGAGGATCCCGAACTCATCAACTGGCTGCGCGACCATAACATCCATCTGGAGGTGTGCCCGACCAGCAATGTGCAGACCAATGTGTTCGATCGCTTCGAGGATCATTCGGCCGATTACCTTTATCGTTCGGGCATTTCCCTGGGCATCAACACCGACAATCGCACCATCTCCAATGTCACCCTGGAGGATGAGTACCGTTCCATGGAGACCGTATTTGGCTGGGGATCGCAGCAGCTTCTGAAATGCAATCGGGAAGCCATCGACCACGCCTTTTGTCCACCGGAGTGGAAGCGTGGTTTCGGCGATCAGATCTCAAAGGCCTGGGGTGTGGAAGTCTGAGTGCGGGTCCTGTGCCGACCGATCAGTCCCAGATGGCCACTTCAAATCGCCCGTCGGAATCCGCCGCCCCGCGAAACATGCCCGGTGAGCTGAATTCCATGACGATGTTGCCGAGATGGTCCACAGCGATGATCCCGCCATCGCCTTCGTCCAGTTTCTCGTGGATGACGATGCGCGCCGCCTCTGCGAGCGTAGCTCCCTGGAATTCCATGATGGCGCAAATCTGGTAGGCCACCGCATTGCGGATGAACTTCTCGCCGTGTCCTGTGGCCGAAACTGCGCAGGTACTGTTGTCGGCATAGGTGCCCGCGGCAATGACGGGGGAATCGCCCACGCGACCGGGCATCTTGTTGGTCATTCCTCCGGTGGATGTACCAGCCGCCAGGTTGCCGTCGCGGTCCAGAGCGGCCACCCCGACGGTCCCGAAAGGATGGGGAACATGATGTGCCTGTGTTTCATCATGCAATGCGGCCTGCTCCCGGGCGCGCTCGAGCTGCTCCCGGGTGCGCTCGAGCTGCTCCCGGCGCCGATCGGTGCTGAAATAGCTGTTGTCGACACGTTCCACCTCCATCATGTCGGCAAAACCTTCGGCCCCTTCCGCAGAGAACATGACGTGCCGGCTCTCTTCCATGACCATGCGGGCCAGCGTAATGGGATTTTTGACCGTGCGTACGCCCGCTACGGCACCTGCGTTCAGGTCGCGTCCGTCCATGATGGAGGCATCCAGTTCGTGCCGGCTTTCACTGGTGAACACGGCGCCGTGCCCGGCGTTGAACCGTTCGTCATCCTCCAGATAGCGGATAACGTGCTCTACGGCATCCAGGCTTCTCCCGCCCGCATCCAGCAGATCGCGCCCGATGGTGAGGGCCTCTTCCAATGAGGCAAGGTAGCCGTCGCGCACCTCCGGATCGATGTCACGGGAGATTACGCCCGCTCCGCCGTGCAAGGCGATGGCATACTCCATGGGTTCGGGCATGGGATCCGCACTTTCATCGGTTTCCGTTTCACAGGCTGACAAGCCGGCAAAAGTGGCCGCCATAATGACTACGGCAATTAGTAAGGAAGGTGTTCGGCTACTCTTCATGGTACAGGTATCTGTAGTTACTATGTATCCGGATCCGAAAGGGATCCGGCGACTTTACAGCTTGTTGATCATGCCGGCCAGGTACCCGGCTCCGAACCCGTTGTCGATATTTACCACGCTCACCCCGCTGGCGCAGCTGGTGAGCATGCCCAGCAGGGCGGAGAGTCCGGCGAAATGGGCGCCATAGCCGACACTGGTGGGCACGGCGATCACGGGCTTGTCCACCATGCCGCCGACGATGCTCGGCAGCGCTCCCTCCATGCCGGCCACCACCACGATCACCCGGGCCTTGCGGATGTCATCCAGATTGTCGTACAAGCGGTGGATGCCGGCCACGCCTACATCGGAAAAAAGCTCGACGCGGTTGTCGAAGATCCCGGCCGTCACGGCGGCCTCCTCGGCTACGGGCAGGTCGGCGGTGCCGGCGGTGACCACGGCAATATGCGTTTTCGTAAGTTCAGCCGGTTTCCGCCTGACGGTCAGACATCGGGCCGTTTCATGGTATTCCGCTTCTGGAATTGCCGCCATGACCACCTCCGCCGTTTCAGGGACGATGCGCGTGGCCAGGATGTTGCTCTGCCGGGTCATCATAAACCCGATGATGTCACGCACCTGTGCAGCCGTTTTTCCCTGCCCGAAAATCACCTCGGGGTAGCCGGTCCGCAATTCACGGTGGTTGTCGATTTTGGCAAAACCAAGTTCCTTGTAGGGCAGATCAGAGAGTGCATCGATCGCCTCATCGACGCCGGTGTGGCCCTCGCTGACCTGCTCCAGCAATATTTTCAGTCTGTCTTTGTCCATGAATATTTCGAAAAGTTCCGGTGGATGGTGATGGCCATTGAATTCCGGGAAAGATCGTTGCTTACTTGCTGTTTTTCAATATCGTCTGATCCATCTTCCCGGTTTTGTATCCTTCAAGGTCCAGGGAGACATAGCGGAAACCCAGCTCTTTCAGCCGGTCCGTCACCCTGGCGGCCGTCTCCGGCTCCAGCAGACGGGCGACCATGCCGGGCTCGACCTCGATGCGTGCCAGATCGTTATGCTTGCGCACGCGCACCTGGCGGAAGCCCTGCTTCATCATGTAGTACTCGGCCTGCTCAATGAGCCGCAGATCTTCGTCCCGGATCAGGGTATTGTAGGGGATGCGGGTCACCAGGCAGGTGTTGGCCGGCTTGTCCCATCCGGCCAAGCCCATCTCGCGCGACAGCGACCGGATCTCATCTTTTGTGAGCCCGGCTTCCTGAAGCGGACTTCTGACCCCGTTCTCCCGGATGGCGCGCAGCCCCGGGCGATACTCCTGCGTATCATCCGCATTTGTGCCGTCAACCAGGGTGTCGAATCCCATCTTTTCCAGCTGCTCACGAAAATATCCAAATGTGCTCGATTTGCAATAATAACAGCGATTAGCCACGTTGTTGCGCACCTCCTCATCCACCGGCAGCTCCACGATTTCATGATCGATCCCGAGTTTCCGGATGAATTCATCCGCTTCGTCGAGTTCCCATTGCGCGATATAGGGCCGTTTCATGGTCATCGCCACAAGTCCGGCCACCGGCGCCTCTTTGGCAGCCGCAAGCAGGAACGTGCTGTCGACCCCGCCGGAAAAAGCAACGGCCGTTTTGCCTAAACCGCGCAGGATCTCCAGCAGGTCCTCATACTTTTCGTGCCGGGTTCTGGTGTCGGTTTCCTCCGAATGGGGGGATGGGATGGAAGATGCCATGGAGCTTATAAAAGATGCGTTGCGGATGGATGGTTAAGGTTTTGAACGGGAACTGCCTGCTGAAAACTCAGACTGGACGGTCCGGGTGACGTCCTGCAGGGGCATTCCATGCCTGAGTGCGAGTTTTTTACAGTCCTCATATTCGGGTTTCCACTTCAGGATACGTCCTTCAAGATACGAAATTTTAAAGGTCACGGGTCCGAGCGTGCTTGTAAAAAGCTCGGTTTTCCGTTCAAGTATCATGCGCGAAACCGGAAACCGCCGTACCCCGAGTGTTGAGGTTTCCTTGAGGATGGCAACGGAGAGCGCATCCTGTAGTTCGGGCGCGCAAAGCACACTGAGCAGGACGCCGGGCCGGCCTTTTTTCATGATGGTAGGAGTAAGGCACACGTCATCGGCGCCCATGGACAGAAGAAGGTCCATAATGTGTGGATAGTGCTCCGGATTCATGTCATCGGTCTGGCACTCGATCATCACCCTGTTACCGTCCGGGAAGGTTGTTTCGGATGCGGTTGCCGCGAATGTATTTGTCCCGGCCGCCCATACCCCGGCCGCTGCCGTACTCGATGCCGCAGTATCCGATGCGGTTGCCACAATGACCCGCAGCACGTTCGGCAGCCCGGCATCCCGGTGACCAATGCCGTAGGCCGTGAGCTCGGGCCTGAAATCGGCCCGGTCGGTGAATTCGTCGACATTGGCTGCAAGGATGGCCGCTCCGGTCGGAGTCGTAGCCTCATGCCCGGTGCCGCCGATCCGTACCGGGATGTCCTTGAGGATCTCGGCCGTAGCGGGGGCGGGTACCGGCATGGTTCCGTGAGCGCATCGCACCGTGCCGCTGCCAAGCTCCACGGTCGAACTGAGAATGCGATCCGGGGACAGATATTCCAGGCAGATAGCCGCGCCGATGATATCCACGATGGAATCAAGGGCGCCCACTTCATGGAAATGGATCTTGTTTACAGGAACTCCGTGGATTTTTGACTCGGCTTCGGCGATCAGGTGGAACATCCTGCGGGCCCGCTGCCTGGTCCCTTCTGCCAGCCCGCTTCCGGCGATGATCTGCTCTATGTCATCCAGGTTGCGATGGGGTGGATGGGCATGCTCGTCCGTGGCCACATCCACCCGGGTTCCCTCAATGCCCTGCTTTTTATCCCGGGCGATATTCAGCTTGAATCCGCTGACCGGAAGCTTTCCCAGCTCGGAAAACAGGTGCTCCGGATCCACGCCGGCGTCGATCATCGCACCCAGGTGCATGTCACCGGAAATGCCGGCAAAGCAATCATAGTATAAAATCTTCATTTTCAACCGTTTTGCAACGTTATTCGGGATTTTCTGCGGGATGGCGTTGTGTGCCTGATGCGGTATGCCAACCGGGCCTGAACAGCCAGTCTGTTGTTTCTTCAGGGTCTTATAGATAAAGCGATATGCCCCGGCACCCTCGAAATATAGACGATTTTTTGCTGCAATGCATCGGCTTGCGGCAAGGCCCCGTGGCGGCCCCTGTCGGCATGATTGCATGTAAAAAGATGTTTTTTTTGCTGTAATTATTTGACATGGGGCAGGCTTTTTTTGTGTTTGACCGCTGTTTTTTATACTATTAGATGAGGATTTGCAAGATATTTTATTGTCAGTTGCTGCCGATCCTGCACGAATTGACAGTATTATGATTCATCCACGACCGTAATTGCTGATGCTTGCTCCGAAACGAAATTACCTGTGTCGGACGCACATAGCGTTTTTTCTCGTACTGGATGCTCTACCCGACAAAATAGTGTGATAAATACCATTTACCCATGAAATGAACATGACCGGGCTGGCGCCAGGATACACAGGCGCGTGATTAAATACGGTCATGGCATTACATCTGACATTATAAATCGAAACATTTAAACAGATGAAATGTCCATGACCGTAGCCCGGTCACACATGAGCATGATTAAAAACGTCATGGACATTCTATGTGACCTAATAAATCTTAGAATTTAAACACATGAAATGAACATGGCAGCCTCCGGTTGACACACAGGAGCATGATCATATCCTGCCATGTGAATTCATTCTGACCTTATTAATCCATAATTGATTTGAACAGATGAAAAGAAGGGATTTTATTCTGAAGAGCCTGGGCGCCGGGGTGTTTCTCGGATCATCGGCGGCCCTGGGTGGCATGACTTCCGTTTTTGGTAATAAGCGGGACGGACTACCCTACGATCTGGTCGCCGTTCGCGGTGGCGACGCGACCCACATGTTCGACAAGGGCATAGCGGCTTTGGGCGGAATGAGCCAGTTTGTCTCGCAGGGGCAGACCGTGGTCATCAAGCCCAATATCGGCTGGGACCGTCCTCCCGAAATAGCGGCCAATACCAATCCGCAATTGGTTGGACGTATCGTGGAACATTGCCTGGAGGCCGGTGCCCGGCGCGTCTATGTGTTTGATCATACCTGTGACGAGTGGCGGGCCTGTTATAGCAACAGCGGTATCGAAAAGGCCGCCTCGGATGCCGGCGCGCAGGTCGTGCCTGCGAATTCCGAACGCTATTTCCAGGAAGTATCCATCCCGCAAGGAAAAAGCCTCACCGACGCCAAAGAGCATGAATTGTTCCTGGAGTCGGATGTGCTGATCAACGTCCCGGTGCTGAAGCATCATGGCGGAGCCTCCATCACCGTTTCCATGAAAAATCTGATGGGCAATGTCTGGGACCGCCGGTACTATCACAGGAACAACCTGCACCAGTGCATCACCGATTATACCACTTACCGTCAGCCCGATCTGAATGTCGTGGATGCCTATCGCGTGATGATGCGCAACGGTCCGCGCGGTGTGTCGGAGGAAGACGTGGTGACGATGGAAGCACAGGTCATATCCACCGATATCGTGGCCGCCGATGCCGCATCCAGTCTGATGTTCGGGCTGAAGCCCGCGGAAGTGGGTCACATTCGGATGGGTGAAGAAATGGGCGTGGGAACCATGCAGCTGGACAGCCTGAATATCAATCGGCTGCGAATATGATGCGGAACCGTCTCCTGAAGTATACCCGGGTTGTTGTTTCCCTGCTGTTCCTGGTGGCGACCTGCTTCATTTTCGTCGATTTCGCCGGCACGCTGTCGGCGTCGTTGTTCGGAGGGGTTACGTGGATACAGTTTGTGCCCTCGTTGCTCAAGTTCCTGAACCTGATGGGAATCCTGACGGCCGGTTTTCTGGTGGTGCTGGCGGTGACGCTTCTTTTTGGACGGGTCTACTGTTCCACGGTGTGCCCGCTGGGTATCCTTCAGGATGTAATATCGCGTATTTCGCGTTTTCACACCACGCGTATCCGGCGCCGGCGCCTTCGATATCGCCCTTCACGACCCCATTCCTTACTGCGCTATACTCTGCTCGGCGTCACGGTGATCACTTTCCTGTCGGGCAGTGTATTCCTGCTGAATCTGCTGGATCCGTTCAGCGTGTTCGGTAAAATCTTCGCTGGCCTTGTCCGCCCGGTCTACTATGCGGGCAACAACATGCTTGCCGACCTGTTGCAATCGTTTGGAAGCTACCGGTTGTACCATGTCGAGACCCGGCAGATGACTGTCTGGCCGCTTGTCTTTCCGGTTTTCATGCTTGGACTGGTAGGGGTGCTAGCTTTCCGGAGGGGACGGCTTTACTGCAACGCGGTGTGTCCGGTCGGAACGCTGCTCGGGCTTGTATCCCGCTACGCCATGTACCGCATTGAGATCGACGAGTCCCTTTGCAACCGGTGTGCCGAATGTTCGCTGAATTGCAAGGCCGAGTGCATCGACCTGAAATCCAATGAAATCGATTTTTCGCGGTGCGTCGGCTGTTTTAACTGCCTGAATGTCTGCTCGCAACAGGGCATCGACTATCAGAATCAATGGTTTCCCTCTGAAAGGAAATCCGGACGAAAAACGTCCACATTGGCTATATCCGGGAAATGTGATGTATCCGGAGAATGTGAAATGCCACCAGAACCGCTACCGTCTGGGAAAGGGGATGCGGATGGATTTTCTGATCCGAAGGCTCAGTGGGTTACTGACGGAACCGGTAATGCTTCATGCCGGTGGCCCCGGTCATTCCCGATGGATGACGAAAGGAGGGACTTCCTGTTTCGCCTGAGTGCCTATTTCATCGGTTTTTCAGCAGCCTCCCGTGCCCTGAAAGCCAAAGCGCAGGATACGGACCGGCGTGATGATCTGGATGTGGAGATTACCAGGCCCTCTACCATCCCGGAAGAAAAACAGTTTCCGGTCTCACCGCCCGGGTCAAAGTCCCTGCAGCACTTCAAGGATTCCTGCACCGCCTGCCAGCTGTGTGTTAGTGCCTGCCCGACACGCGTGTTGCAGCCTTCCTTTCTGGAATACGGTTTTACCGGAATGATGCAGCCAAGGCTCGATTATCATGCCAGTTTCTGCAATTTCGACTGTATCAGATGCACCGAGGTGTGTCCGACCGGCGCCATCCTGCCCCTGGCCATGGAGGAAAAACATGTCAACCAGATCGGCGTGGTTAAGCTGGAATTGGACAATTGCGTGGTCAAGACGGAGGAAACGGCGTGCGGCGCCTGCGCCGAGCATTGCCCAACCCAGGCAGTGCGGATGGTGCCCTACCAGGATGGGCTCACCATTCCGGAAATTGCCGTTGAACATTGCGTCGGCTGCGGTGCTTGTGAGTATATCTGCCCGACCCGGCCCTATCGCGCCATCTATGTGGATGGCAATGAAGTGCACGCCGAAGCAGTACCTCCTGCCATCGAAGAACTGGAGTATGTGCCTGATGATGATTTCCCGTTCTGAGCCAGGCTCACCCATCCACCCATCTTACTCTCCGCCACCTGCTATCCGCCATCCTCAATCCACCATACTCCACTTTCCACTCTCTCCTCCGCTTTCTCCTCTATCCACCATTTACAATTTACCATTTACCATTTACCACCCTCCGGGCAATACCGGATTTGCAGGTAATGATGATAAATTATATCACTTATTTTTTTGTATTATAAGTTTTATATATTATCATTTAAACAGGATACATAATTATTCCCTGATCCATGATTCCCTGATTCATGAGAAAAGCGGTCCTCACAGCGGATATTGAAGGTTCAAGTCGTCACTCCTACCGGGAGCTGGACATGCTGATCGGTGTAATCCGCAAGCTGGCCGCTGACCTGGAAAAGGAAGAACTGATATCGGAGCTTTTTTTCCACCGGGGTGACAGTTTTCAGATGCTGGTGCACGACACGCGCATGGCGCTTCAGACGGCCATGCTGTTCAAGACCGCCGTAAACAAAACGGTCAAAGATGAAAAACGCCGCTCAAGGGGACAGAAGATACGGTTCGATATCGCTGTTTCACTGGGACTGGGCGAAGTGACGCAAGATCGACCCCTGGCCGAACAGAACGAGCCGCCGTTTGTGCTCTCGGGCAGGGGACTGGATCGGTTGAAAGCGCATCGACAGACCGTCGGCATCTTTACGGGCAATGCTCCCGCCGACCGCCACTTCGAAGATCTGTTTTTTCTGTATCAGTGGATCATGGAGCAGTGGTCGTTGACCTCAGCGGAACTGGTCTATTACAAACTATGGGGGCTGACCGAGCGGGAGATCGCTGCCGAGCTCGGGATCAGTCAGCCCGCCGTTAACCAGCGCAGCCATTCCGCCTGCTGGAGCGGACTGGAGCGTATTCTTGACACCTACCGGGAAGCGGAGGAACGCTATTTTGACTGAACTGTGGAGGATACTGGTGCCGCTGCTCATCGCCCACCTGCTCACCGATTTTGTGTTGCAGACACGGACGATGGTTGCTGAAAAAAGCACAAAAAACTTCAGGTCGATCTGGATCTACATCCATGCCGGACTTGCCGGAGCACTGGCATATCTGCTGGGCGGGATGTGGAGCCTGCATTATCTGTTCTGGGTCACTGCCCTCAGCCACCTGCTTATCGATGGCTGGAAAAACGCCCGCCCTGACCCGGACCGCACCAGTCTTTTTTTCATCGACCAGGCGCTTCATCTTCTGGTCGTGGCGGGTCTGTGTGTCTGGGTTGTTGGATGGGATGTGGTGACCGGCATGGTCGCGGCCCTGCCCGTCAGGGAGATATCCATCTTGATACTGGGTGTGCTGATCCTGATGAACCCGTCCGGTTTCATGATCGAAAAACTGACCTGGAAGTGGAGTCACAACATGGGGACCGACGACTTGCCGGGGGCGGGACACTGGATCGGTATCCTGGAACGGATCATGATCTTTGTTTTCGTTCTGTTGAACCAGTATGCCGCAATAGGTTTTCTCATTGCCGCCAAATCCATTCTTCGATTCGGGAGCATCTCGCAGAAACGTCAGGTGACCGAGTATGTGCTGGTGGGCACGTTGCTCAGTTTCACGATTGCGATTGTGGTGGGACTGCTGGTGTCGCTGGCGCTGTAAATCTGTTGCTGCTGTATACCTCGCTGGCGCTGTAAATCTGCTGCTGCTGAATACCTCGCCGGAACTGTAAATCTGGTGCTGCTGTATACGTCGCTGATGCTGTAAACCTGGTGCTGTTTCAAAAGCCGCTGGCGCTCAGAACTGAATGGTTTTCTGGCTTCACTGACAGCCAAGCATCATGAGCGGGTACCCGGCATGTTTCGGGCGATCGTCTTGCCCGGGGCCTCCTGCTCGCGGATGGCGAGCTGACCGCAACCCGCATCGATGTCGTCGCCGCGGCTGCGCCGTACGGTCGCACGGGCCCCGTGCCGTATCAGTTCGGACAGGAAACGGTCCAGCCGTTCTTCCCGCGCCCGCTCCAGCGGCACGCCATCCACATGGTTGTACATGATGATGTTCACTTTGGAAGGGATCCATCGCGCGATTTTTGCCAGCTTCCGGGCATCTTCGGGTGCGTCGTTGAACCGGTCGAACAGCAGGTATTCGTAGGTAACCGGCTGGTGCATTATCCGGTGGTAGTGTTCGAGCGCCTGACGAAGTGCGGCAAGGTTCAGCTTCTCGTTGATGGGCATGATCTTGTTGCGTTTCTCGTCGTCGGCGGCATGCAGGGAGATGGCCAGGTTCCATGGACGCTTCTGGTCGGCATAGGCGAGAATCTGGCGTGTGAGCCCGACCGTGGAGACGGTGATGCGACGCGGTGACAGGTCCAGCCCCAGCGGATCGCACAGAATCTCCGCCGAATCGATGACCGGTTCGTAATTGTGGAACGGCTCACCCATGCCCATGTACACGATATTGGTGATTCGTTTGCCGAATTCCTCTTCGGCGATTTCGTTCATGGCCATCACCTGACCGGTGATTTCGCCGGCCGTCAGGTTGCGGAAGAGCCCCATCCTCCCGGTAGCACAAAAACTGCATCCGAACACGCATCCGACCTGCGAAGATACGCACACGGTGAGCCGGTCGGCCACCCCGTCCTCAAAAAATTCGGGGATGAGCACCGATTCCACCAGCTTGTCGTCATGCAGCCGGAACAGGCATTTGACAGTGCGGTCCCGGGACCGGCTCACGCTGGCCTGTCGCACACCCCTGATATCGGCCTGCTCCGACAACCGCT
The DNA here is from genome assembly GCA_046483675.1 of Cyclonatronaceae bacterium. GTDB lineage: Bacteria > Bacteroidota > Rhodothermia > Balneolales > Natronogracilivirgulaceae > SKNL01. The sequence goes on along the minus strand of JAWOCT010000066.1, from coordinate 8,612 downwards.
CCCGCAATGCTTTCGGCAGGTTGGTCATCTCGTCGAATGAAGCCGCATGCTTGTGATGGATCCACTGGAACAGCTGGGTGGACCGGTAGCGTGGCAGGCTCAGATCATTGCAGTAGGCGGAAAGGCCGGCTTTGTTCAGTGCAGACAGATTGATACGGGTACTCATTTTCGGTTGGATGGGATGCAGGCGGGATCCGTTGGTCAGCGGGATTTGGTCAGGGGGACGTCAGTCATGGAATATAAGCACTGACCAGGGGTAATTGATGGTAATATGGGCGTCCCGGAACGCATCCGGCCCGAGGGCACCAACGATCGATTCGTCAGTAAATTGCGAGATCCATTCCGTTAAGTCCTCATCACGGCGCACCGCAAACCGGACTGGACCGGCCGTATGTGGTCCGATCCGGATTTCGGGGACCTCAATCAGGTCGCCACCGTATAAGCGGTCGGCCTGATGAATTACGGTCCAGCGGGGATTCGCATCGAGCCATCTCTCGGCAACGGATCCGGAAATGAGACCGGCAGGCAGCAGCGGATCAGGATGGTTCAATGCATCCTGTGCCTCATCACTGAGAATAATATTGCTCCCGGTTTTGAGGACCATGGGCAGTGTATCCCCGGCGATGACCACATTTAAATGTGCAAAATGATATTGCCGCCGGTCGCCTTCCTCAAAGAAAGCCAGCGGCACGGCAGTTTCACTGTCCATTTCCTCGGGTGGCTCTTTCGGGTCGCTGGAAATCACGAACATGGATTCTTCGCGAAAGTTGATGCGCCAGCATCGGGAAGCGAACCATGTGCTGCCCAGAACCCCGTCCCTGCCAGGCAAAGGGCTGTCACCCCGTCCCATAATAACTTCGTGGTGAGACGGCATCCGGTCATCGTCCCGCACAGGCAACAGGCCATCGGTTACCAATGGCAGAGGTATGTAATTTGTGGTATCGAAAGGAGGCAGGAAAGCGGCTGTTTGTTGCTGACCCTGGATGATGGCACTGGTCGTGGTGAGCCCAAGTCGATTTACACTGCTTTCGTAAAGGCGAGTGCCGCTGGCCGTATCGACGAAAAAGCTCAGGGTGTCACCCTCCTCACTGACGGGTTCCAGAAAGATGAGAGCGTCATGGAACGTTGCCGGCAACCGGATGTAATGTTGCATGTCCTGGCTCCGAAGCGGTCCATGAATCAGGACAGTAAGCGCAATAACCGGAGACAGGAACTTCAGGAATATCATGATGCAATATAAGCCGGCAGCCGGATGTACAGCTGCCGGATGTTGGAATCAGTTTTTCAGTCTTGCCGTCAGGTTGATTTTGGCGCCGGTCAGCAACCTTGAGACCGGACAGTTTTTCTTGGCGCCTTCGGCAAATTTGCTGAATTCATCTTCGTCAATGCCCGGAACGTGGGCATCGCAGTCAAGATCGATTTCCGTAATACTGAAACCGGCGTCCCCTTTGACCAGGTGAACAACCGCTTCAGTCTTGATGTTTTGTGGTTTATAACCATTTTTTCCCAGTTCGCCTGACAGGGCCATGGAGAAGCAACCGGCATGTGCTGCGCCGATCAGTTCTTCCGGGTTGGTTCCAACACCCTCTTCAAAACGGGAGGAAAAGGAATACGCCCCTTCAAAGGCTCCGCTCCCCAATGCTAATGATCCGTTTCCTTCTTGCAATGTGCCTTTCCATTCGGCGTGTGCTTTGCGTTTTGGCATGTGTTATCTCCGTTAGATTACAGGTTTAAATAACTTGGTTGCTCCCTATAACACCGCAGCTCAGTTATTTAATTCCGGTGTTCTTCGCGAAGCAGATCGTTGACGGTCTTGACAGGATGGAACGTGTCGGCCGGTACTTCGATGAACACGGTGTTCCAGCGGGCCATGCTTCCGTTCCAGAGTCCCGGCAGTTCCAGGGCTTTCAGGTCTCTTCCCTGGAATGACTTTTCGGAAATGAAGCCCGTTTCGGGGTCGCGGTAGTCCTCAAGCTTGAAGGGGCGTCCCTGGTAATCGCGAAGCGAACAGGCCAGATCCACCGGATTAAAATGCGTCGAGGAGGTGAAAATGCTCACCTGTTCCGGGTCATCCATGTCGATCTGGGCACTTTCCACAATCTGCAGGGTGGAGCTTCCGTCATCATGGCGGACAATAAACGGTCCGCCCCCCGGTTCGCCTTCGTTTTTTACCATGCCGCAGACGCGGATCGGACGGTTGAGCCGGTCGTGCAGCCATTGGACCAGTTTTTTCCGCGTGCTGACGTGCCGGTTGTACTGATCGGCTGAGCCGGGTCCGGTTCCTGAAGACGATTCCGGTGAAATCCGGGATGTCCGTGGAGCGCGCTCATTGCCGGCATACTCATGCATTGCATCATGGTGGCTGTCCCAGAGCGCGGCTATGTCGTCGGGAAGGCCCACGTACAGTTCCTCCTTCACAAAGGTCACGATTTCCTCCAGAATCCGGCTTTCCGGCCCTTGCTGATCGAGCTCCTTTAGGTAGAAATGGATGCTATCACGCAGGGAGAGCAGATAACCGCCGATCAGTTTTTTGTAGCGGTAAGTGAGATCCTTGATCCGGTCCGGCACCACATTGTCGATGTTCTTGATAAACACGATATCACCCTTGAGCTCCTCCAGGTTGACCAGCAGCGCGCCATGTCCGCCCGGACGGAAAACAGCGTTGCCGTCATCGTCCAGGAACGGCTGGTCATCCGGATCGGCGGCAAGGGTGTCGGTTTCCGGTTTCTGAAAGGATGTCTCCACTTGCAGGGATGCACCCCCGGTCTCAAAGCGGGAGCGAACCGATTCCAGACGCCGGTCAAAGGCCTCCTTGTGTTCCGGCGAAATGGTAAAATGGATGCGTACGGCCCCATTTTCGGCACGGGTATAAGCCAGGGCCTCCACAAGGTGTTCCTCCAGGGGTGCGCGCCTGTGGTCTTTATACCGGTGGAACGGAATGAGGGCCTTGGGAAGAGACGCCAGTCCCAGTCCCTTCTCTTCAAGTATGTACGAAAGCAGCGTGTGATAATCCTGCCGTTCCAGAAGTTCGCCGGCATCCAGCCCGTCTTTTTTCAGCACGTCCACCAGATCCTCGTAAAATGCGAAGGTTTCCAGATTGTCCAGAAAAGTGAGGGTGAACGCGGCGTCCTGGTCGCCCTCGCCGTCAGCGCCGGCCCTGGCCTCGAGCTCCTTGCGTGTAATGCGATCGCTGTCATTGAGCACCGTCTGCAGCGACTTGAACATCCGGCTGGCCGCTCCGGAGGCAGGGACAAATTTCATGATACGCCCCTCTTTCTGTGCCTGTTCGAATCGCTCGCGATGGGTCTTCTCTTCCGGATCCGGTATGCGGAGTATTCCGTCGCCTATGGTAGCCGGCCGGTCGATCTCCAGATCGGGAAATCCCTTCCGGAACCGCTCCAATTGTGCTTGGACGTCTTGCGGCTGAAGACCTTTTTCCTTGATCTGATTCAGAATGGCCTGTGGAAAGGGGGATGAGGTGCTCATTTGATAAACACATTAATGTTCTGGTTCCTGTTGGAGGATGTGATAATATAAAAAAAACCTTGTGCGAATGGATAAAATCCCTTTGTGTATGAGAAAACGATGTCCGGGGGAATCCATGCGAGCTTTGATGAAGGGCCGGCAAGAGGTGATCAAGGTTGTTCAAGGCTGGCTGTGTGGGATTACGTTTTCCGGTGTGATCAGCCACAGCTTGTCATCGGCCCCGACTTCAACGGTGTGTGAGCCGGTGAAGCTTCCAAAGGCTGGCAGCACGAAGGCATCCGGGCGCATCCAGTAACAGGGAAGGGTAAGATGCTGATGTGCCCGACCCCTGAGCCGAACAGACGGGTGAACATGTCCACAGATAATGTGCCCCTCGCCGTTGGTCTCTTGTTTTGATTTCGCGGGCAGAGGTCCTGATGTCAGATGTGTTGAAGCTCTGTCCTGCCCGGATAGGCTGCCGGTCAGGCGGGACGGTTCAGCGGATACTGATCCGGCCGATTTTGGAACAGGTGAAAAAGCTGTAGGAGAGGTCGTTGGACAAGCCGGTGGATCATGCTGAAAGCGGAACGGATTATCATACAGTACGCCATGGCATGCCAACCCGAGCGATTCGTAATGATCCCGATGGATGATGTCGTGGTTGCCCATCACAAGCACCAGCTCGGTTTCGCGATGCAGTCTTGCCAGGGGCTCACGGACCCGGTCCCAGCTGCTGTTGCGGTGGCTGTGAAAAAGATCGCCAAGAAAAATAATTCTCGCGACCTCCAGCTGTCTTGCCAGTTGCCGAATGCGGTCCAGGTCGTGATCAGTGCCTTTGCCGGGTATGGGAACCCCATGCTCCTGAAAGGTCTCGGCCTTGCCAAAGTGGGTGTCGGAAAGGATGAGAGTGGGTTTTCCCGGGGCCGGCCAGAAGACGGCGCGTTCGTTGGTGAGCAACAAACGGCTTCCGGATAATTCGATCCAGCAGCCGTTCGGCAGGTTGTCGGGTTTAGTGGCCATCACGTCGGCATGTCTTCGGACCGTTAAGTGGCAGCATCCGATTACTCATTACTTATTACTATATGACCAGGGACAGGTACATTATACATGTTTTTGGTCCGGCTATAAATTTTTCAGTTTCGATTCATTTCCTGGTGAGCTGCTCCTGCATCTTCCGTATGCGATCCTCGAGCTGCTCCGAAGTGAGCCGGCCGCGCAGCCGGTCCACCATAATCGGGACACAGAACGGGGATGGTTTCTCCAGTGGCTGCAGGACAAGCTGCATCTGCGTGATCCGCTCTGCCGCTTGCCGGATACGCTCCAGGTTGATGTGCCGGAACAGCACCTCTTTCGCGGTCTGGTTGAGCAGCCGGTTGTCCGGGTCGTACTTGCGGAAGACATCGTAGAGCATCTCCGAACTGGCCTGAAGATGCTTTCCGGCCTTGATACTGCCGGGATAGCCGGTGAACAGCAGGCCGGCGATGCGGGCCAGTTCACGGAAATGCCGTTTGGACATCTCCGAGGCGTTGATTGCCCGGGCCAGGTCCGGTTCCAGCCGTCCCGGATCGAAAAGCCGCTGGAGCGCCGCCGCATCGAAGGAGAGGGGGCGGTCGGTGATCAGCTCGAAGCCGAAATCGTTCATCGCCATGGAAAAGGTCACCGGAAACTGCTGTGAAATGCGCCAGCTCACCAGCGACGCAAGACCCTCGTGGACTGCCCGCCCTTCCACCGGATAGAAAAAAAGGTGATATCCCTCGCGGCTTTTGAGCCGCTCTACAAGCAATTCATCCCATCCGGGCAGACGGGAACGTTCGGACTGGACATCCAGAATCGGTTGAATGGCACGTGCTTCCGGCGCCGTGCTGTCTCCACGTGAGAGCCGCCCGATCTGTTCGCGGATCTGCCGGGCCAGCTGCGAGCTCAGCTGCATACGTCCACCCATCCACCGGCTGACCACCCCCTTGTTTTTGGCGGCCTTGCGGACATAGACCGTCATGTCTTTCAAACGCACGAACACCAGCCATTTGCCGGCAAAAAGAAACGTGTCCCCACGCCGCATCCGTGACACGAATGACTCTTCCACCGTACCGATGTAGCCGCCCTTCAGGTACCGGACTTTCAGCACCGGATCGTCCACGATCGCCCCGATCGAAAGGCGGTGTCTGCGGATCAGGTTGCGGTCGGTCATCACAAAACGTCCATCGACCGGCACCAGTTTCCGGTAGTCGGGATAGGCTCGAAGGGCCGATCCGCCGCTGCTCAGAAAGTCGAGCGACCATTTCCAGTCGTTCTCGTCCAGGTCCCGGTAGCTGACCGTGCTGCGTACCATTTGGAACACGGCATCCGGTTCGAAACCACCGCCGGCAGCCAGAGTCGAAAGAAACTGGAGCAGCACATCCAGCGGCTTTTGATAAAGGGGCCTGGATTCGATCTGGCGGTGTTTGACCGCTGAATGCAGGGCTGCCGCCTCGATCAGCTCCATACCGTGGGTGGGCACGAACCAGATCCGGCTTTCCGCACCGGGCTGATGTCCGCTGCGTCCGGCACGCTGCATGTAGCGGGCCACGCCTTTGGGACTGCCGACCTGGATCACCGTCTCCACCGGGCTGAAATCAACGCCCAGGTCCAGGCTGGATGTGCTGATCACCAGTGAAAGCTTCTCGTTGCGAATCGCCTCTTCCACCCATTCCCGTGCTTCCTTGCTGATGGAGCCGTGATGAATGGCCATCTGTCCCGCAAGATCCGGGCATGCATCCAGGATGGCCTGGTACCAGATTTCTGTCTGTGAACGGGTGTTGGTGAAGAGCAGAGTCGTGCGGCTCTTCCGGATGATCGGGATTACCTTCCGAAGCAACCTGAGGCCCATATGGCCTGCCCAGGGAAAGCGGACCGGATCGTCTGGCAGCACGGTTTCCATTCGGATGGATTTGCTGGCTTTTGAACGGATGAGCACGGGCGTTGACGATGTGTCCGATTTGTGTTTTGGCCCGTTATGTATCGGTTCCGGATAGCCGGTGAGCACCTGCAGCGCTTCATGCAGGTTCCCGATGGTGGCGGACATTCCCCAGGTTCGCAGCTGCGGCCTGAGCCCGCGAAGGGCAGCCAGCCCCAGCTCGGTGAGTACGCCTCGCTTGGAGCCCATGAGTTCGTGCCATTCATCCACGATGACCGTGTCGAGATCCCGGAACAGACGGGCATGATCCGGCCGGGACAGAAGTACATGCAGGCTTTCCGGGGTGGTGATCAGGGCCTCGGGCGGATTCCGGTCGATGGCCGAGCGCACCGAACTGCTGGTGTCGCCGGTCCGGCGGAGGATGCGCAGGGGCACATCCAGCTCACGGCACATGTCGCCGAGTGCTTGCTCGGTGTCGCGGGCAAGGGCGCGCAGCGGGGTGATCCACAATACCCGTATGCCGTATTTACGATCGGACATCTGAATTTGATTCTGATCAGCCTCGTAAACGTGCTTGTGATTAAAGTTGAGATCAGGTTTGCGAAATGGTTCGAGCTCGGGATTACGGTCCGGATCACGATCCGGCTTCTGATTTTGCTCCTGTACTTTTTTCAGTTTTTTTCCCCGTTCCCATTCCCGCTCCTGTTTTAGTTCCTGCAAGTGTTCAATGACCGGGAGCCAGATGGCACTGGTCTTGCCCGTTCCAGTAGGCGCGTTGAGCAGACCGGATCGTCCTTCAGCATACGCCCGCCAGGTGGCCATTTGATGCTCATAGGGTTTCCAATTCCTCCTCTTGAAAAAGGCCGATGCCAGGCGTGACGGGAAATCAGCCGGGATGGGTCTACAAGTATGTCGAGACTGTGTCTGAATGTTCATTCCAATCAAACATAACAAATAGGATACGGGTTTCCTGAGAGGCTGGGGAAAAGATTTGCCGCAATTCGGCAACTTTGATCAGCGCTTGTGTCAAGGAATATATTGTAAAAATTTATTTTATTGCACATCAATGATTTACATCATGAATAGCTTTGCTTCTTCCGATTGCCCATAAATCACGGGGAATTTTTTTTAAAAAAAATGACTTCTGGAGCTTGTACCGGCTGGATTGGTATGTTGCCGGTAAACGCTTTCAGGACAAACAACAATGAAAAAGACACAAACACTGATCGATACAATCACTGATCAATAATCAAATCCCGCAATCATGGAAACAAGTAATACAAAGTCAATATGGAAGGGGCTACTGGTTTTTGCATTGGCAATACCACTACTCTTTGCTGAAAAGGCTCAAGCCCAAAACGGTGACCCGACTGCCCGCGCGCAGATCGTCCACAATTCGGCCGACCCGGCCGCTGAAGTGGTTGACATTTATGTCAACGGCGATCTGTTCGTCGACAGCCTGGCCTTCCGCGCCGCCACGCCGTTCGTGGACGTGCCGGCCGCCACGCCGCTGCTTTTTGAAATATACCCCTATGGCGCCGATCCTGCCGAGACCGACGCAGCCTTTGAACTGGCAGGGGCGGAGTTTGCCGAGGGCGAAACCTACACGGTGATCGCCAACGGATTGCTGGCCGGTGGTTTTGCCGACAATCCAAACGGCATCAATACGGATTTCAATTTATATGTACTCTCCTCCAAGGAGATGCACGACAATGCCAGCGAAGCAAGTCTCTTTATTTGGCATGGTGCTACCGATGCACCGGGTGTAGATATATTTGCACGAGATCTGGCGCAGTTAACAGATGATTTGCGGTATCTCGAGAATACAACATATCTTGATGTGCCCGCAGACGACTACATAATCGATATTGAACCGGCAGGTACTGATGAAGTTATAGCCTCTTATGCCGCGCCGTTATCTGGTTTAGGCGAGCAGGCCCTGGCCGTACTGGCCAGCGGGTTTCTGGATCCTTCGACTAACAACGACGGAGAAGCTTTCGGACTGCTGGCCGTACTGGCCGACGGTACCACACAAATGTTGCCTGCTACCGATCCACCCGCACCAGAGCCGGCACTTGCCCGCGCGCAGATCGTCCACAATTCGGCCGACCCGGCCGCTGAAGTGGTTGACATCTACGTGAATGGCGATCTGTTCGTTGACAGCCTGGCCTTCCGCGCGGCCACCCCGTTCGTGGACGTGCCGGCCGCTACGCCGCTGCTTTTTGAAATCTACCCCTATGGCGCCGATCCTGCC
>JAWOCT010000133.1:0-11311 GCA_046483675.1 Cyclonatronaceae bacterium | reverse complement strand
TTGTACAGAGCCGTATTTGGAATTCATGACAATAATCTTTTGCTTATGGGGCGTAATATAAGCGAAGCAAAGTTAGTCAGAGAATACGGAGACTGCTGCTTGCATGACGCCAGAGAGTTGGATTCATCACTAAACGATGATGACAATCCCGTTTTGATTATCGGCAAGCTTGATCCTTTAGATACCGTTTTTCACTAGCATTGATCAATAAAAAATGGACCTTTCGGAAAACCACATCATCTTACCACATTTCTATTCGTAACGGTACCGATGGTATTGTACCAACATGATCCTCATCACACGGTACTTCCCCATCTTGTGTTTCTGAGGTAGCATAAAAAAATCTCCTTGCGTAGGTTTGGCAAGCGACCAAACCAGCCAAAACCAAACACAAGGAGACAATGCATATAACAAAAGTACAACTCAGCCAGCTCATTGCCAACCACCTTCAACGAGAAAACGGTCTGAACGAGGTCATGGAGATGACCCTGAACGGCATGATGAAAGCCGAACGCAGTGCCTTTCTGGAGGAATCTGCGCCCAATAAGGGCAATGGATATCGCCCGGGCAAGGTTTAGGATCAATTACATATTGTGGGGAGAAGGATGAGAATTTGTATACTTGGTCATGGAAAAAGACCTACTCAAACTCTTTCTGCCCGAGGGGCTGCTTGATCACTTCGATATCGAAAAGATCGAACAGGGCATTGAAAACAAAGACCGTCCCTACCTTCACATTCACCTGACCGAAAAGAATCAGCTTCCCAAGGATTGTGATCCGGCCGACTACGAAAGCAAGGGGTTTTTCAGACCACGGAAGATTGTTGATTTTCCGATACGCGAAAAATTCGTTTATCTGAGTATTAAGCGCAGGCGATGGCGTCACAAGAAAGATCCTAAGCGTATTGTTTCCAATGATTATTCTCATATTGCCGAGGATAGCCAAGTCACTGCCGAATTGTCGGCTTTTTTAAAAGAAACGCGTGGAGACGCGGACCGAATCCTTAAAAAGTATCGCTGAATTGAGCGGAATCGACTATCCGAGAATGTATCGCGAATACAAACGGGTAAGTGGCTATGAAGAGTGGCCGGCCCGCAAACACGCCTCAGAGTATCTGGTTTTTCCCGATAACATCGGCCCAAAGCTGAGTCTGGACGAGTTGAGTGTGAGTAAAGGAGAACTGTATACATTTTTAACAAATAAAGCTGCCAAAGGGCGAAAAGGAGCGCTGGTGGGGAGTATCGGCAGCACCAAAACCGATGACATTGTGGCTCATATCAGCCGCATACCGCAACAAAAACGTTTGCAGGTTAAAGAGGTGACCCTGGATATGGCCGAGAATATGGCCGGGGCCGTACGCGAGCTCTTTCCAAATGCGAAGCTGGTCATAGACCGCTTTCACGTAGAAAAACTCGGGCACGAAGTTCTTCAGCACCTTCGCGTAAAACTGCGCTGGGAAGCCATAGAGGTCGAAAACAAGGCGATAAAACAGGCTAAAAAAAGTGGAAAGCGATATGAACCGGTAGTGTTCCATAATGGTGATACCCGCAAACAACTGCTGGCCAGAAGCCGGTATGCCTTATTCAAAAACCCATCAAAATGGACATTGAACCAGCATATGCGCATGGATATTTTGTTTGAACAATACCCGCAGCTCAAAAAAGCTCATGAGCATGTGCTTCATTTGAATCGGATATACAATGGCGATCAGAATCGAATTCAAGGCCGTGAGAAGTTAAAACAATGGATTGCCCAGTCTAAAAAGCACAAAGTCAAAGGGTTCCGTAGAATGGCGTATACCATTGAGCATCATCTTGAAGATATTGCCAACTACTTTGTGAACAGGTCAACGAATGCCTCAGCTGAAGCATTCAATGCGAAAGTAAAGCAATTCCGTGCCATTCAACGCGGTGTGTCGGACACCGATTTCTTTCTGTTCAGACTTTCAAAAATCTATGCCTGAAATGAATTACTCCCCACAGATCATAACTGATCCAAGGTTTATGGCTACGGCAAGCTTTTGGAGCTTCGCATACCCCGGGACCGCAACGGAGAGTTCCATCCGCAAATCTGGACGCTGCTGCGTCGACAGCAGGATGAGGTGGATCAGCTGGTCAGCGCCTTGTATGGCCAGGGACTCACGCAAAGCCAGGTTGGAGAGGTATTTGAACGGCTGTACGGGCGACATTACAGCTCCTCGCAAATCGGGCGTATGATCGACTGGATGCGCCTGGAGGTCGAGCAGTGGCTCTCGCGGAGACTGGAGAGCTATTACCCGGTGATCTTCATTGATGCGATCCATGTCAAGGTTCGCCGCCGCACGGTTGAAAATGAAGCTTTCTATGTGGTTTTAGGGGTCACTACGGATCGCCGGCGGGAAGTGCTTGCCATCACGCACCAGCCGGTCGAAAGTGCCACGGGCTGGCAAATCATGCTTGAGCAATTGCACAAGCGTGGATTACAACAAGTGGGATTGGTAGTCGCTGACGGACTGATCGGACTGCCATCGGCGGTGGGCCGAATCTATCCACAAGCGGCATTCCAAAGGTGCGTGACCCACGCCAAACGCGGACTGCTGGCTCGCGTACGGACCGAAGATAAGCCCCGGCTGGCTCAGGATCTGCGCCAGGTGTTTGCCACCGATCGGAGTGACGACAGCTTTGAAAAAGGCTGGCAGTGCTGGCAACGGTGCTGCGACCGATGGAAAAGTCGGTACCGGCGTTTTGCCAAACTCAGCGATGATCCGGACTTCCAGGCCTGTTTCACCTATTTGAACTACGATTGGCGGATACGCTCGATGATCTACACCACGAACTGGATAGAGCGGTTGAATCGTGATTTTCGTCGTGTGCTGCGCATGCGCTCGAGTATGCCCAATGAAGACTCGGTAATAACACTGCTTGGCCACGTTGCCATGGAGAAGAAAGCCTACAGCAGAAAAGTACCCAAACTCAACTATGAAACGGAGCTTTTTCCGGTCACCAGTGATCCGGCCGGATCACTGGTGACTTAACAAAAAAAATGTCCTAACTTGTCAATACTGCAAGGAGACGTTTGGACACACAAATTGGGAAACTACCCGTTTGATGTAATAATCAATCGAACAAAATGATGATTCCTTGTCTTAAATCCATCTAGAGCAAGTACTGAAGCAAACCGGTCCAACAACAGTATATAACTGTAAGGATTGCTTGTTTAACATGTCTTATACTTGGATAATGAAACCTAATCATAAAAATAATTTTTGTTCCCATTTTGGGAACTCTGTATATTGCTCATGCGCATCATTTCACGCAACAGATTGAAAAAGTTCTGGTTAATGCATGCAGATCCGACCTATCCATACCAATAAAGATTACCAGGAAGCCCTGAGCCGCATTGAAATATTACTAGATTCCCGTCCCGGCAGCGCTGAGGCCGACGAACTGGAAATCCTCGGCTTGCTGGTCAATGAGTTCGAGAGAAAACACTTCCCGATTGATGAGCCGGATCCCATCGAAGCCATTAAATTCAGAATGGAACAACTTGGCCTCACGCAGAATGATCTTGCAAAAATTCTTGGATCACGCTCAAGGGCCAGTGAGATTCTCTCCGGCAAGCGCAGCCTCTCCCTCACCCAGATCAGACTGATCAACAAAAATCTTGGCATTCCTCTGGATGTACTGATTCGTGAACCCGAAAATCAGGCTGGCTGACCTTTTCAGAAGCCGGGTCGGGCCTTCTGTTGCATTTTTTTCATGCGGAGGTTCCTCTCATACCGGGCTTCGGCAATCCACTCGTTGACGCGAAGCCGCAGCAGCCACATGAACAGCAGTAGAAAAAGAAAGAAAAACAGGCCTGTTACTATTTCCCATGGACCTCCGGCTGACCCCAGTAGCCATGCAACGCCAAAAACCATGGCCATCAGGATGCCGAAAAAAGTCAGCCAGCCCCATTTTCCGAGCCGCGCGAGCAGGTACAGGACGTAGGGTGAAAAGACCATGCTTACGATCAGCACCAGCCCGAGAGTGATCTGATACAGGTAGGGCACGCCAAACGAATAGTCGACTCCCGAATGACTGTAGTTCAAAATACCATGGAGCTTTTTGAGGTGTTGCAAAGAGGTGGATGAATGCATGGGCAGGTTATGATTGGCTTGTCGTCGTCCGGCTACCAGGGAGGTTTATGAATTGATGAAGGGGAATGTAAGGAATGTATAGCACATCCTTGTTGTATTCAATGCGCCATGCATTCCATGCGACAACAGCTTCTTTTGCCCAAACTATTCGTTTAGCCATTGAGCTACCAGCTTGTCGGCTTGTTCATTGCTCAGGTACTCCCCCCTTGCAATACTGGCTTTTGCTTTCTCAATACGCTGTTTCTGGTAGTCATTCAGTTCAATGGCTTCGTCAGGTTTATACTTGCGATCCAGCAAACTTTTTGCCATGAGCAACAACTCATCATCATCGATATTCTCGATGCTTTCGTGAAGAAGGCTTTTTAACTCATGTGTGTTGCTTGCCATGGCTTGAGATCCTCGATTATTCATTTACACTATTATCACCATGAATCGGCAAATAATGTATCCTGAATACTAAAAAATAAACAAATTTTTCTCCTAACACATCGAAACAAGATATATCCGGTTATCAGGCGAAGAATGACACATCGCTATCTGGTTGCAGATCTGGTCGATTGGATCCGCATCAGAGATACAACTGCGTCCATGTGGCGATCATGGCGCCGGCATAGCGGCTGTGGTTGTCGTCACGGAGCAGATGGTCGGCCTTGTCCAGCGAGATGAAACTTTTGGGATGACGGGCCAGTTTGTAGATGTGACCGGCGTTTTCAATGCCGACCGTGTCATCCATCGGTGAATGCATCACCAGCAGTGCCTTGTCCAAATCGCGGATGCGACTGTCCATCCGTGCAGCGTTCAGATCGTCGACCAGCTGCTTTTTGATGGTGAATTTCCGGCCGGCCAGCACCACTTCGGCCTCGCCCTTCTCCTCGATCTCATCCAGGTGCGTCTCAAAATGCTTGGTCACGTGTCCGGGATCCGATGGCGCACCTATGGTGACTATCCCTTTTGCCGACGGGATCCGGTGCGCACTCTGGATCACCGCTGCGCCACCAAGGGAATGCCCGATGAGCAGATGCGGTCCGCCGGTCTCCCCTTTCATGAAGTCCACCGCGGCCAGCAGGTCATCCACATTCGATGAAAAATTGGTATTGGCGAACTCGCCCTCGCTCTGGCCCAGCCCGGTGAAATCGAAGCGGAGCACCCCGATATCACTGGCCACCAGTTCCTTGGCGATGTTACCCACAACTTTGAGGCTTTTGGAACAGGTGAAACAGTGGGCGAACAGGGCGCAGGCTTTCATTTTCCCGTCCGGCAGATCGAGCCGGCCGGCCAGGTTCTCGCCCTGCGCTCCTTTGAAGGTTACTTTTTTTGAATTCATGCGGATGGATTTTCCTTGTGGATGCAAACTGAGCTGATTTACTATTTCAGCCCGTATAATTTAACAATCAATCGCACAAAATGACGATTCTTTGTCTTAAAAGCATCGAGAACAAGTACTGAAAGAAACCGGTGACAATAACAGGCTTGGCATTCCCTTGGATGTGCTGATTCGCAAACCTGAGAATCAGTCAGGCTGATTTTTCTGCAGTAGCGATTCATCCGGAAGACTTTGTGGATGGGGTGTAACTCCGTTTTTTTCTATCACCCGAAAGCGTCCGGCCCCCCCGGCCGGACAGCAGGACCAATTCATCAACACAACTACACAGCAACCACAACTGTCACGCCTGTGTGTTATCCGAATGACCAGTATGGCTCTTCGGATTGTTCCAGCCGCACTTCCAGCGACTACCCATTATCGGCAAACTATTCAATTCATTCGAAGGGATAATTCTGACCCGTACGTGTTGAGACCAGCCGGTTTTATTTTCCATCCTGTTATGATACCATCACCCAAAAATGCAATCACTCCATACAACTTAAAAAATAACGCCACTTTTACATTGTTTTTGCGCGATAAGGTATAAGCCCTTATACGTATAGCCTTGATAATATCAAAGTTGTAATGGCCAGGGACCATATCCAATCTCAAATATGATTAGCATAATCATAATTTTATCAATACTTTATGTTATGAAAAACCACTTACTGATACTCCTCCTTCTGGCCTCGATCGGTTCAATCGTATCACCGATAGTTGCATTCTCCCAGAATAATGATGCGAACGATCCGCTCAAGGGAAACCGCGAGATTATCGACGAATCCAAACTGGCGCTTTTCTGGAGTGACCGGCATGCCGACAATGCCGACCTTCACTTATCAATGTTTGAATTCATTTCGTTTGGTAATCCGGAAATTGACGATTCGCTCAATTCTGTAAGTCGAAGCACTATTGGCGGGAGCTTCCAGTCATCCGGCGACCATGCGCGCGATATTGTGGCAGGTAATTTCACCGGCGGCGACATCGACGATGTGGTCATGATCTGGGAAGGCGCCAACAGAAGCATCATGATGGCTGTGCCCGGAATCGATGCGGATAATATGAGCTGGACTTCCGAAAATGCATTCCAGCTCAAACCCGAGGGCACACTGGCTGACGATGTGCATAGCAGGCGGCAGATGCGGATTGTGAGCGGGCACTTCACGGAAGATGAGCGTGAGGAAATATTGCTCACCTGGTGGGATGCAGATGGAACCGTGAAGATGGAAATTTTTAACCTGAACTCAGACGGTAGCCCAGCGTCCATTCTTGCAGAGCACACCTCCATTCCGATCCCGCTTACGGCAGACAATACCGTGACCCGTTCCGCCTATTATGACATAGCCACTGGCCGGTTCGATGGCGGCGATACCGACATGATCGTACTGGCGTCGATGGAGGAAGTCAATTGTGACTTTAACTCCGGCTGCTGGGATGTGATGGCCCGGGTTTACCGGCTCGACGGTAACGTCCTGCAATCGGTTGACCAGGCTTCTTTTTTCAGTAAACTTGACAATTCGAACCGCTGGCTGGGCAATATTGCCATTGCAGCCGGAGATTTTGCCGGTACAGGTACCGATCAGATCTTTGTCGGTTATCATGTGCCGCATGAAGGATCCACCAGCAGATGGTATCTGCAAGGCTTGTGGCTGGAGAACAACTCACTGCAGTTGAATACAGCGGATGGCGGCCAGGTACATCAGACCACCGGGCAGCGGGGATTCCCTCTCACCCTTCTCGCGGCTGACATGGACCTGAACGGGGTGGATGAGTTGATATACGCCGGAAGGACGCTTGATATCTATTCAGCTGATACCCTTTTGCGGTACACAAAGATTTCTGGTGGGTCACTCGGTACACAACCGGACAATCACAGCCGTCATACCCTCATCGTGGCCGATCTTGACGGGGGCAGTGCCATGTGGCGGCAGAATCCAAATCAACGACCGGAAATTGCCTATATCCGGAATATCACGGTATCCGATAATGGAGGCATCTCTCAGGATGGGGCTTTTGATCTCCATGTACTTCGCTTCACACCGGGTCAATTTAATCTTCAGGAGGTGGCCGTAAAGCGGTATGACCGCGTCGACAACTCCTCCACCCGTGTCCCGCTGTTGGTAGCCGGAAATTTCGGTGATCGGGGCGTGCGGGTCGACAAACCGACCTTTAACCGGAGAACCGACATCGTGCAGCCGCTGGTCATCATCAACGCACCCCCAACCCATTTTGATGTATTCGGGGATACTGTATTTGATGTCTCCGGATGTTACTCTGCCGATTGCGGCTTCAGTGCCACCTATTTCAAGGAAGTACAGAAAACCTTCGAAATGTCGGCCGAAATCAGGGGCGACTGGCAAATCGGGGCAGGCATCGAAGGAGGCCTGAATGAAATCCTCGACGAAATACCTGTTGCCGGAGAACTGGTCGCCGACCTTCTGGATGCACTGGGACTTGGCATCGACTTCAGCCTTGAGGCATCCTACGGGGAGGGTTTCTCAGATCTGACCGGAAGCAGCCGCATCGTACGGGTTGAACAGGAAATCGAGACACTGAAAGACGATGTGGTTTACGCTACCATCATGGATTATGACGTCTGGGAGTACCCATTGTGGGTGCGTGGCCGATTCGCCGGGAATATGATCATTGTTCTTCCGTCGCTCAAACAAAACGCCTGGTTCCCGGCAAAAAGTCCGGAAGGACTCGCGCACCGGCCCTATCATGAAGTGGGTAACATCCTCTCCTATCCCCGCATTACCGGGCCCGATGACAACCGGCGTCTGGTCGAGAGCTTGCGCTGGGATACCGGCGACCGGGTTACGCTCGGATCGCAGACATCCAGATGGTCGATCTCCAAACAGACGAACACCTTCAGCGAATCAACCAATTTTACGCAATTGAGCATGGCCGGTAATTTGGATATTGACCTGCCTATCCCCACCGTAAGCCTGAATCTGAACGGGGATTATTCCACCGAGACCATCAACACCCACAGAACGGAAGTTTCCGATCTGGAAGGACTGATTGTGCGGTTCGGGGCCATCAACACCTCCGTTGAAGGCAGCGAATCCTTCTACTCGGTTACCCCCTATGTATACTGGGATCACAGCGGGGCGCTGGTGCTCGACTATGCCGTTCAACCATCGGTATCCGATATTGGCGGCGTTTCGACCTGGTGGCAGGAAAGGTACGGCCAACAGCCCGATCTTGCATTCAACCTGCCATGGCGGAACGAGGGGGCCAAGACGGGAACCACCGTCAGTGAGTTGAAACGTACCGAGTCGAAGAACATCGTGGTCAATCCACGCAATGCCAATCCGGGCGATGAAGTGCAGATCTCCGCCCTCGTGCAAAACTACAGCCTGCTTCCATCCTCCGATCCCGTTCCGGTGCGGTTTTATGCCGGTGATCCGGCGAATGGCGGTGTTCCGATAACAGGCACCGAACTCAATCCGGACCCCATGGTCGAACCGATGAGCGCGAGAGGCAGTTCAAAAGTAAGTGCATCCTGGATTGTTCCCGATACGGATGCAGGGTCATTTATCCGCGTCTATGCGGTCATTGATCCCGATAACACCATCCAGGAAATTCATAAAGACAACAATACGGGATGGGGTCTGTTGCTAACGGATTCTGCCACAAATATCGATAATGATGATGTCTATGCAGATCAGCTACCGGTAGTGGTATCCCTCGATCAGAATTATCCCAATCCGTTCAATCCGTTAACCATGGTCCGCTTTGATCTTCCGGCCCGAGACCATGTCCGTCTGGATGTGTTCGATATCCTTGGCAGACGAGTAGCGGTTCTTTTGGATTCAGAGATGAGTCCGGGAAGCCACCAGGTACGGTTTGATGCATCCGGACTATCCAGCGGTATCTACCTGTACCGATTGAATACCTCCGGGTCTATCCTGACCCGAAAAATGACCCTGATCAAGTAGGATCCCATGACCTGATGAGAATATAATCCAGTGCGAACGTGAAGTTTACAGCGTCCGGTAATTGATGCGATGGATGCGGTTCTCCCGGAGTACATTCTGGACATCCGAAACCGTACCCATGCTGGCAGAGCCATCTATTGACAGATGGACCACCAGCTCGTTATCCCTTCCGTTGGATGATGAAACTGCTGCACCGGAGACCGCGCGGATCCGCTTGGAAAAAAGCTCCAGGGGGATCCGCTCGCCGTTCAGCTCGATGGCCGCAATATCGGCCGCCGGTATGTGGACATCCAGCCGGGCCGCTCCGGCATCCGCGCCCTCCTGGTCGCTCCCGGACGATTCACCTTCATCCGTATCCAGACGGAAGGTGATGGGCAGTGAAAATCGAGTGCTAACGGCTTCGCCGCGTTGTGTCCCGACACGCCATTCCACAGCTTTTATAGCCGCAATGGCCGCTTCGTCACAACCGCCGCCGATTCCCCGTAACACTTCCGGATCGTGGATATTACCCTCCTCATCCACAGTGAACTGCACAATAACCCGCCCTTCGATTCCGGCCCGGCGCGCCGTTTCGGGATAACTGAGATTTTCAAAGATCGCCGTCATTCCGCCAACCGGCTCGGGCATCGACTCGATGACGCGAAAGACCTCTTCCTGTTCGGTATCGGGTGTGGTCCCGAAATCGCACGATGCCAGCATCAGCACCGGGATCATAATGATGACCGCCATGGCCAGGCTTATGCTGCGGCGACGGTTCCATTTGTTCGACTCACGCGGGTAATGTTCCATGGTTTCGATCCTTTTTTTGATGTCGGGGTTGGCTGATATGGAGGCCGAAAGTGCCGGCGGTACCAGACTTCCGGATTCGGGCAGGGCCCGGTAAAGCAGAGTGGCATACTCGCGACGGGTGGTTTCCGAAGTGGCAAGCAGCTCCGAGTCGCAGGCCATTTCGCGCCAGGCCGTGATTTCACGGGCCAGAAAATGGACCAGCGGGTGGATGAAAAACAGGTTCCTAACACCTTCTTCCATGGTTCGGAACAAAAAGTGTCCGCGCCGGATGTGTACCAGTTCGTGATGCAGGATGAGCTCGAGTTCACGGTCGTCGTAGTTTTTTTCCGGCAGGATGATCCGTGGACGACGCCAGCCAAGGGTCATGGGAACCGCAACTTCGGGATGAAGATGGACTTCGACCCTTTTTGTGACTCCGAGTTTTCGGGAGATTTTGCGGACCAGCTCTTCCGGATAATCCACCCGCGCGGAATGCTGGCGAATCTGCCGCAGAGAGTGGAGCTGATATCCCATTCGTATCACCCCGATCAATGCCATCAATAGCGTCAGTACCATCAGCATCCCCGCCAGGAACCGCAACGTGAACGCCATCGCATACAGGGTTTCTGTAGCATGTGGTGCAGTTTCTGCCGCAGCGGGGCCGGATACCGTGACCACCATCGTATTTAACCACCCCAACGGCACCGGACCGGAAAGGGCGATCGGCTGCAACGCGACATTCGCCAGCCAAGCCACCCCGAGCATCAGCGGCAGGGCGAACAATATGGCCATGCGCAGGTGGTAGTGCGGCATGGGGTGCCGGTCCGGCAGCGCCATAAGCGCCATCTGCGTCACAACGGCAACGACGGTCCATGCTCCCAATACAAGCAGCATCGGAATTGCCCAGGACTGGGACCCGAGCCGGGTGATTTCAAGGACTGCTTTTTCGAGGATTTCCATAACCCATATGCGTTATCGTGTATAATCTTGCATGGCTATCGATAAGCCATATAACCTGTTATTGCCTTTATTTCATTTTCCCGAGCACCCGCTCGATTTCCCTGCGGTCCTCTGCGCTTAGCTTCTCCGCTTTTACCAGGCTCTGGACCAGCGCCGCCG
>JAWOCT010000010.1:0-4842 GCA_046483675.1 Cyclonatronaceae bacterium | reverse complement strand
AAAACTGGGGTGGATACGGCTTTCCCAGGCCCGGGCCCTGGAAGGAGCTGTGCTTCGCGGCCGCCCGCCATGATGACGGATGGGCAAGCCGTGACAGACATCCCGGGCTGAATCCCGATACCGGCGCACCTTATGACTTTAAAAACATCCCCATATCCGACCACATGATCATTTGGGACCGGTCAGTGGCGCTGGCCGGGCAGTCCAGCCGTTTTGCCGCGCTGCTGGTATCGCGGCACATAAAGGGTCTGTTCTCCATGCACGATTTCACCAGGGAGCCGGAGGATGTCAGGCAGAAAGCCGGGCAGTTCGAAAAGAGGCAGTTCGCTCTGCAGGAGAGGCTGACCGCCGCTCTGAAGAAAGACGATTTTTACAGGGACTTCATCGAGTACCGAATCCTGGATTGGCATCGCCGGCTGCTGTCCGCTTTCGACTACCTTTCCCTGTTCCTGATCATCGGTGCATCGCAGGAGACCGGGCTGAGCGATGTCCCGTCGTCTGAAAACGGTCCTGATGAAAACAGTCCGCATCAAAGCAGTCCGGCTGAAAAAAGTCCGGCTGAGCACACCCCGTATGAAAAAAGTCCGGAGGAGATTGGTCCGGATGCAAACAGTTCAACAACAATTCGCGTATCCAAAATTGGGGAGGATGCGGGGAGCCATGCCCATCCAAACAGGTATGCCGTTTCACCCTGGCCGTTTGTAAACGATCGCGTGGAGCTGCGCTGCGATGCCATTCGCCTGGAAAAACGGTGCGCCGATCAGCAGGAGCTCGACCGGGCCCTTGCGCAGAGCGAACGGGTGCTGTTTTCGGTGGAACTGGTTCCGGGTAACGGGTCCGGGAGTGCTGGACCGGGAGAACGGGTTTTGCGGAACTTGTCCGGGAGAAATGACAACTAATTCATGGAACGAACATGGCTAAATACAAAGATTTTGACGAATTCTACTCCACCAGCGACGATCCCAATTTCGGACTCGCACCGTCAGTCGAGCTCAAGGAATTCATCGGGCAATCGGGGATGACCGGTTCGGCTCTTGACCTGGCCTGCGGGGAGGGGAGGGATACGTTGTTCTTGCTGGATGCGGGATATGATGTCACTGCCGTGGATGTCTCTCAGGTGGCCCTGGACAAGCTTGAAAAATACGCGCGAGACCGGAAGCTGTCCGACAGGCTCACCACGCTGTGCATGGATTTCACGGCATACAAAGCCGGGGCACACCAGTTCGATCTGATCACTTCGGCGACCGGACTGGATCACGTCGACATCGGGCAGATACGAGAGCGCTTTCCTTCCATTGTCTCATGGCTCAAACCCGGCGGGGTGCTCTATCTCATGGTGCACACGGTCGACGACCCGGGATTTGCCGCTTTTTCGACTCAAAAAAGCGAGCTGAACAACATGATCCGACACTATTTCCGGCATAACGAACTGCTGGATCTGGTCCGCCAGCACGATCTCAGGATCCTCCGGTATGAAGAGCGGATGGAAGAGGACCACATCCACGGAAAACCGCACAAGCACGGCTTTGCAACCGTCATTGCGAGGAAACAGGAGAACAGGTAATCGTTGTGGCACAGGGAAGCAAAGCTTTTCCCGCCTGGCCAGTCGGCCACATCCGCAGCATTTCCGGTGGAACGACCTCAATGGCACCCGTATCGGCGCGGGAATCACCTCATCATCAATGACCATGGTTGGTTTTTTCATCGGTCAGCCGTTGCACGTGTGATTTTTCCCGGCAGTCATGATAAAAACAGAACCGGGACCTAAAACTCGATCGTGTAGCTGATGCTCGGGACCACAACCACACTCTTGTCCAGCTCCACGTTTTCGGTTTTGTAGCTGTAGTTGTACCCCTCCGGCATGGCCCTGCCAAGCAGATTTTTCACCTGCACGGCCCAGATGCTCGAGTAGCCCGGCCGGTTCATGCGCCAGGTCACCGACAGGTCGGCATACACGGTCGAGGGCAGCTGATTGCTGAACGCCCGGCTCTCATCAAAGAACACCAGTTCATGTTCCCTGGACTTCTCCGTTAACACCGGGCTGACCCGCTCACCGCCTACCACATTAATGCGGGTGTTCACGCCCAGGATCGTGCGGCTGTCCTTAAGTGCAAATTCCCTTCCAACCAGGGCATTGGCCACGTAACTTTTGTTGAAACGGGTGTTGCGCCATTCCCCGTCGCCGCCCTTGTAGCGCGAGGAGAACACCGATCCGGTGACCAGGAAGTAGTAGCCCTTGTGCAGAAACCGCTCGAAGGTCACATCCAGCCCCACATTCCTGCCGATGCTGTTGTTTACCAGGACGTCGCTGAAGGCCCAGTCCTGCTTGTAATTGATCATGGAGAAGGAGCTGTCCGCAATGCCGGGCGCATCAAAAAGGAACTGGGCATAGGGCTCGATCTTGAGGCGCATGTTGTCGCTGATCTGCCAGTCATAAGCCAGCACGAAATGATGCGCCCCGGAGAGCCGGAGGTCCGTGTTCGGGAGCGTGCTGGAGTTCGGGTGGATATCGGCGTTCGCAAGGGCAGAGGGGCTCGGGTGGATGTCGGCGTTCGAAAGTGCAGAGGGCTTCGGGTGGATATCGGGGTTCGCGAGCGCATCGAAGTTCGAGTGGATATCGGGGTTCGCGAGCGCAGCGGCTCTGTTCGCTTCGGCTCTGACCAGGTAGACCTTGAGCTCTTCCCGTTGGCTGTGTTTGCCGTAACCCAGGCTTACGGAATGGCTGCCGGTGAGGTCCAGCCGCAGCGCAATCCTCGGATCCACCCAGAAGGCATTGTTCAGGGCAAAGTATCCGCTGTTCACCCCGGTGTTCAGCACCAGGTTGTGCGCCAGGTCCCAGCGCCATTGCGTGTAAAATTCCACCTCGTGGCTGTTGCCGCGTTCATCGACCACATCCCGGTAGCTCGACGGATCGCTGTCTATGGTGCTGCTGATGGCGAGATTGTACTGCAGGCGTTTGACGGTCATCCCGGTCTGCGTGGTTACCCTCGGGCTGAACGTATGGCTGATGTACGAACCGATGCTCAGCTTGCCCGAGTTGTCGATCGCAGTCAGGTCATCGTGGGCCACCAGGTCATCATCCTGCCGAATGGTCTCCATCTGGTTCCGGATACCTGTTGCGGCCAGTGTGGTGTTGATGTACGTCCTTTTGCCGGTCAGCAGCCGGTGCGAGAGTCCGATCGCGCCCATTTCGAATCCCCAGTCAAAGGAGACCCGGTCCCAGTCGTTCTCCCACACCAGCGGGTTGGTTTCAAGCGGCTGGAGGGCCTTGTCGATCCCCCCGAGCCCCCACAAGGAGAAGGTGCCGGCTTTTCGTGTGGGCAGGTTGAACTTGAAGGAGAGATCCTGGTACCGGAACTGCTGATCGGTCGGGATGACATTGAGATCGGTGAGCAGTCCCAGCGTCGAATACCGGTAGTTGAACAGGTAGGATGCGTTGGATCCGGACACAACGGGTCCCTCGGATGCGATATCCAGTCCCAAAGTCCCGGCCTGGAAGGTGTGCTGGTGGACGGTGCTGTTTCCGGTGCGCAGGTTCATGTCGAAGACCCCGGCCAGCGCATTGCCGAACTCGGCGGGGAAGGCGCTGGTGTGGAAATCGGAGTTGGCCAGCATCTGGCTGCTGAAAATGGTAACAGCACCGCCGCCGGTCACATTGCCTCCCGGAAGGTGGTGCGGCGTCGGGATTTCCACCCCTTCCACCCGCCAGGAAATGCCTTTCGGACTGTTGCCCCTCACGATGATCGCGTTGTCCTGGACATTGCCAACCGCAACGCCGGCGTAGGCGGATACCAGACGGGCCGGATCGTCCATGCCGCCCGCATACCGCCGCGTCTCTTCGACGCTGAACGATCGCGAGCTTACCGTTGCCATGGCGTTCAATGGCTTGTTTTTCCTTATTTCCGGGGTGATGACCACCTCGCCCATTTCGGAGATGGACTGCCGGAGCCCGATGTCCACTACGACCTCTCTTCCGGAAGTGGCCATCACCTCGGGAATGATCACCGGCTCGTAGCCGATGTAATTTACCTGGAGCGAGTGCCTGCCCAGCGGAACTCTGGAAATGAGGAAATGGCCCCCGGCATCGGTCGATGCGCCCATCAAGGGCTCGCTGTCGCGTATGACCACGGTGGCACCGATGAGGGGCTCCCTGGTCTGGATGTCATAGACGGTGCCCTTGATGGTTTGGGTGATCGGTTGCGATTGAGCTTTCGGGACAGCAAGCAATATAAAAATGGCCGCGAGTATGAAGTTGAAGAGGATAATTCTGTTCATGATGTACCTTGTCATAATATTTTATTGATGGATAAGGGTGCTGATCAGGTGGTAAAATGTGATGGAGTTGACAGTCAGTGGAACCAGTTTTTGATGTGAATCCAGAAGATGAAGGCCATGATAGCCAAGCTGATCAGGCAGATGCCTGCGAACAGCAGGTAACGGATGATTTTTTCGAGGGTGTTTTTCTGGTTCATGGTGCAGGTCTCCGGTTCGTGTTCCACGGATGGCGTGGCAACTGCGACCAATATGGCCAGTTGGGCTCTTCTGGTCGTCCGGACCTGCAGGCGTGTACTACCGGACCGGTCCAATCCTGCAGGATTGGACGCTGCCCTGCGCGGGAGGGCAGGGAATGAATGGCACGATCAGGGCTTATGCTTCCGCACCATGCCTGATATCCGAGACATGCGTGTATTTCCGGCACCTGCATGTGTTTCCGGTGCACGTCCTAAGCATCCGACACATACTGGGTCGGAGTTTTGCCCGTGATCTTTTTGAACACCTGGTTGAAGGATGATTTGGAGTTGAATCCGGAATCCAGTGCAATGGCAAGGATGCTGTAATTGC